>NZ_VCJS01000024.1 GCF_005893125.1 Nonomuraea basaltis
CTCTACGGCGGGGTGGTGGCGTTGGTTCCCAGCGTCGTGGTGGCGGGGGTGGAGCTGGGCGGCTGGCACGCCATCTTCTGGATCAACGTGCCCCTGGCGGCACTGGCGGCGGTGGCGGTCCAGCTCACGGTCCCAGGCGGTACGATGACCGCAGCGCCGGCCCCACCGCCGGCCGCAGCCGGCGAGCCGGCGGCACCGACGCTCGGCTCCGCCGGCGCGACGGGGCGGGTGGACGTGGTCGGCGGGGCGTTGCTGGCCCTGGCGCTCGCGTGCCTGGTCGTCGGCCTCTACAACCCCGACCCGGCCAACGCGGTCCTGCCGCCGTGGGGCCTCCCTCTGATCGCGGCAGGAGCGGTGGTGGCCGCGATCTTCGTCTGGTGGGAGATCCGCTCCCCCGTCCGCCTGCTGGACCTGTCCAGCACCCGCAAGGGCCCGCTGCTGGCCACTCTGGGCGTGAGCTTCCTGGCCGGCGCCGCGCTCCTGGTCACCATGGTGTTCGTGACCTTCACCGCCCAGACTCTGCTCGGCAAGGACGAGCTGGGCGCGGCGCTCGTCCTGGCCAGGTTCCTGGCCGCGCTGACCGCCGGCGCCCTGGTCGGCGGTCTCCTGGCCCGCAAGCTGGGCGACCGCGTCCTGGCGGTGGCGGGCATGGCGCTGGCGGCGGTCGGCTACTGGCTGATGAGCCGCTGGCCGCTCGACCTGGCCGGCGCGGGAATCGTGATGGATCTCGACCTGATCGTGGCGGGGCTGGGCCTCGGCCTGGTCATCGCCCCGGTGTCGGCGGCGGTGCTGCGGGTGAGCCCCGCGGCCCAGCACGGCGTGGCGTCGGCGGCGGTCGTGGTGGCCAGGATGATGGGCATGCTGATCGGCATCGCCGCCGTGTCGGCGTGGGGGTTCTACCGCTTCCAGTCGCTGACGGCCCACCTGGACACGCCGCTCCCGTTCGGCGTGGACGCGGAGACGTACACACGGCAGCTGGCCGACTACACCGCCAAGGTCCAGGCCGCGCTGCACGTCGAGTACACGGAGATGTTCCTCGCCACCGCGTTCATCTGCCTGCTCGGCACCGCCGTCGCGCTCCTCATGCCCCGCCACCGGGCCCGCGCGGGCGAGACGGCGGGCTGAGCCTCCCACGGCCTGCGACGCCGTGACCCGCCCGCCGAGCTGCGAACTCGGCCCGGGGCGAGCGGGCCATGACCACGGAATTCGGTGCACGTGCGCACCGTTACGGCGGCGCGCCACTGACCGGTCAGCGGCCGTTTCCCTGGACAGACGCAAGCCGACGACGGCGGCCGGCCAACCACGGCGGTGCCGGCGACAGGTCCGGCTCGTCCGACGACGTCAGCCGCTGGGCCTCGGTGAAGTGGATGGCCGGGATCTCGGCGGGCACGCCGGGCAGCGCGGCGCCGAGGAGCTCGACGGCGGGGCGGCGCGGCGGCGTACCGACTCCAGCATGCCCGCCACCGCCGCCGCAGCGCACACCGCGTTACTTGTCCTTCTTGCCCCGCTTTTCCCTGATCTTCATCGTGACGTCGATCGGCGAGCCGGCGAAGCCGAACTCCTCGCGGATGCGCCGCTCGATGAAGCGCCGGTAGGTGTCCTCCAGCCAGCCCGAGGTGAACAGCACGAACTTGGGCGGCTCCACCGACGCCTGCGTGGCGAAGAGGATCTTCGGCTGCTTGCCGCCCCGCACCGGCGGCGGCGTCTGCTGCACCAGCTCGGTCAGGAACGCGTTGAGCCGGGCCGTCGGCACCCGCGTGGACCACGAGTCGAGCGCCTTCTCCAGCGCCGGGACCAGCCGGTCCACGTGCCGCCCGGTCTTGGCGGAGATGTTGACGCGCAGCGCCCACGGGGTGCGGACGAGCTGCCGGTCGATCTCCTTCTCCAGGTAGTAGCGGCGGTCCTCGTCGACCAGGTCCCACTTGTTGAACGCGACCACCATGGCCCGCCCCGACTCGATGACCAGGCCGATGATGCGCAGGTCCTGCTCGGTGAGCGGCTCGCTGGCGTCGACGAGCACGACCGCCACCTCCGAGCGCTCCAGCGCGGAGCGGGTGCGCACGGAGGCGTAGAAGTCGGCGCCCTGCAGCTCGCGGTCGCGCCGCCGGATGCCTGCGGTGTCGACGAAGCGCCAGGTGCGCCCGCCCAGCTCGATCAGCTCGTCGACGGGGTCGCGCGTCGTGCCCGCCATCGGGTCGACCAGCACGCGCTCCTCCCCCGCCAGCTTGTTGAGCAGCGAGGACTTGCCGACGTTGGGCTTGCCCAGCAGGGCCACCCGTGCGGGCCCGCGGCGGGCGTCGAACGTGACGGCGGGCGTCTCGGGCAGCGCGTCGAGCATCACGTCGAGCAGGTCGCCGCTGGAGCGCCCGTGCAGGGCGGAGACGGGGTACGGCTCGCCGAGCCCGAGCGACCACAGCGCGGCGGCCTCCATCTCGAGCTGCTGGTTGTCGACCTTGTTGGCGGTCAGGATGACCGGTTTGCCGGACTGCCGCAGGATCGAGCCCACGATCTCGTCGGCGTCGGTCGCGCCGACGGTGGCGTCGACCACGAACACGATCACGTCGGCCAGCTCGGCCGCGATCTGGGCCTGCTCGGCGATGCGGAGGTTCATGCCGGTGGCGTCGGGGTCCCAGCCGCCGGTGTCGACCACGGTGAAGCGGCGGCCGCGCCAGTTCGCGTCGTAGGTGACGCGGTCGCGGGTCACGCCCGGCACGTCCTCGACGACCGCCTCGCGGCGCCCGATGATGCGGTTGACCAGCGTGGACTTGCCGACGTTCGGCCGTCCTACGATGGCGACGACGGGCAGCGGCGTCGCGTCGCCGTGCTCGGTGATCTCGAGTTCGTCGAGCTCGGCCTCGACCCAGTCCCCCGTTGACACGATATTTCGTCCTTAATGTGAGTACCGCACCCGATTGTTCAGGTGCGCTCCTTGACCAGTCTCAGCACCTCCGCGATGACCTCTTCGAGATTCAGCGCGGTGGTGTCGAGCTCGACGGCGCCAGCCGCCATCGAGAGTGGGTCCGTCTTACGTGTTGAGTCCAGGGTGTCACGCTTGGCCATGGCCGCCTGCTGGGCCTCCACCGTGGTGCCCGCCAGCTCGGCGCTGCGCCTCCTGGCGCGGGCCTCCGCGCTGGCCGTCAGGTAGACCTTGACGGTCGCGTCGGGCCAGACGACGCTGCCGATGTCGCGGCCCTCGACCACGATGTCACCCGCGCCGATGATCTCCCGCTGGAGCGCGACCAGGCGCGCCCGCACCTCGGGAACGGCGGCGACGGCGGAGACCGCGCCGGTCACCTCGGGCTCCCTGATCGGCTCCGCCACGTCGACATCGTCGACGTGGATCGCGGGGCCGTCGGGGTCGGTGCCGGAGACGATCCGCGGCTCGCCGCAGCGCGCCGCGATCGCGACGGGATCGGCCAGGTCGACGCCCTGCTGGAGCATCCACCAGGTCATCGCGCGGTACATGGCCCCGGTGTCGAGGTAACGCAGGCCCAGCGCGCGGGCGACCCCGCGCGACACGCTCGACTTACCCGACCCCGAAGGGCCGTCCATGGCGACGACCAGACCGGTCACGGCCGCTCCCTCTTCACGTTTTCCCGCTTTCTTCAACGTGAAGAGGCTACCGCCTCCGGATCAGTCGGCGATCCAGCTTCCGTGGAAGCCGAGCGGCACCCGGGCAGGCAGGTGCACGGTGGCGACCGGCTCGCCGGTGAAGTCGCGCGCGGAGAGGATCACCAGGTCGGCCGCTCCCCTGGCCGGGTTGTTGACGTAGGTGATCAGGTAGCCGTCGTCCTCTGCGTCGCCGGAGGCGACGAAGACCGGCTCTCCGACGTACGCGCCCCGTCCGAACTGCCGCGACTCCTGCGTGCCGCGCTCCAGGTCGTGCTTGATGAGCGTGTTGTCGAACGCCTCGTCGGGCAGGTCCTCCAGCTCGGTGCCCTCCGCGGGGAGGATGTCGTTCAGGTCGCGGGTGGCGGAGGTGTAGCCGTAGCGGTAGGGGCGGCCGGTGCGCCGTTCGTCCATGCGCGGGAACTCCTGCGCCCGGTCGTCCAGCCGCGTCCGGGCGACCTTGCCCGATCCGGGGTCGATCCGCCACCGGTCGAGCGTGGGCGCGCCGCCCAGGTCGAGCCGCGCGTCCACGAACCGCTTGGGATAGCTGACCACGTCCACGACCACCTGGTCGCCGTCGTCGTAGGCGTTGAGCGTGTGGAACACCCAGCACGGGTCCACCTCCACCCACCGCACGTCGCCGGTCTCGCGCGACATGAGCCCGACCCTGGCGCCGTGGGCGTCGTTCCACGCGTACGGCAGCTGGGCGCCCTTCTCGGCGTGGGCCATGCTGAACGTGACGGGCAGGTCGTAGATCACGACGTACCGCTCGGTGAGCGCGAAGTCGTGCAGCATCGGCGCGTCGGCGATCGGGATGTCCCTGATCTGCGTCACCGTGCCCTTGGGGTCGATCACGATGTGCTGGTGGTGGTCCCAGCCGTAGAAGTACGCCATGGCGTGCAGCTCGCCGGTGGCCGGGTCGGCGTGGGTGTGGGCGGCGTACCCGCCGGGCAGGCCGCCGTCGAAGTCGCACGGGCCGATGGTGTCGAGCTCGTAGCCCAACTCGTACGGCAGCGCGCCCGCCTCCACGGTGGCGAACGTGCGCCCGGCCAGCCCGATGACGTGCGTGTTGGCCGCGAAGTCCATGCCGCCGTGCACCGGCCCGGGCCTGGACTGCTCGCCGAGGCGCTTGGCGACGTGGGCGTTGCGTACCCAGCGGTTGCGGTACCACTCGGCGCGGCCGTCGCGCAGCCGCACGCCGTGCACCATGCCCTCGCCGATGAACAGGTGGCTCGCGCTCGGGTCGTCGAGGCTGAGCGGGTTGGGCCCGTTGCGCAGGTAGCGGCCGTTGAGCTCGGCCGGGATGCGCCCGGTCACCTGGAGGTCGAAGGCGGTGATCTCCTCGACCACGGGCGTGAAACCGCCCTTGAACGGCGTGGTGGTCATGGCTCTGTCCTCTCGTCAGGAGTGCGGTCGGCAGGCAGCAGGAAGGGCGTGAGCACCGAGGAGCACAGCGCCCGGCAGCGCTGCGCCGCCTCGGCCTGGTGGTAGAAGCCCGTGATCTCCAGGCTCACGGCGCCGTGGATGGCCATCCACAGCAGGTCGGCGATCTCCTCGGCGGTGCCCCCGCGCAGCAGGCCCTGCTCCAGACACGCCCGCACCCCGCGGACGAGCAGCTCGAACGTCCGCTTGGCCGCCATCACGGCCTCGGGCCCCGCGCAGAACCCGGGCATGGCGCTCTGGAACATGACCCGGTAGTAGTCGGGCTCGGCCAGCGCGTAGTCGCGGTAGGCCTCCAGGCCGGCCCGCAGGGAGGCCAGCGGATCATCCTGGGCGGGCACGGCAAGCAGCCGCCGCTCGAACCTGGCGAACCCCTCCAGCCACAGCGCCTCGCTGAGCCCGTCCTTGCCGCCGAAGAGCGTGTAGATGACCTTCGTGGAGCAGCCGGCCTCGCCGGAGATGCGCCGCACGGTCAACGCCGCCGGGCCTTCGGTGACGAGCAGGTGCACGGCGGCGTCGAGGATGGCCGCCCTGACGGCCTCCTGCCCTTCTTGCTGCGCTTGCTGGTACGCGGTGACCGCCATGCTCGGTAACGCCGTTTCTTCTCGGTAACACTGTTACCAGCCTTTCTACCCGCCTTCCGACCACCCGTCAATGGCGTCACTGGAGGACTAAGGGGGTCTTGCCCGGTAAGTGACCTCATGTGACGTGGACAGGTGGAGCGCGGGTCACGGTCGTGGTGGCCAGCAAGGACCGGCTGCGGGCGCTGGCCCGTTCGCTCCCCCTGCACCAGCGCCCGGTGATCCTCGTCGACAACGGCTCGACCGACGGGACGGCGGCGTTCGTCCGGCGTCACTTCCCCGATGTCCAGGTAGTCGAGGCGGGCACGAACCTGGGGGCTCCCGCGCGCAACGTCGGCGTGCGGCTGGCCGAGACACCGTACGTGGCCTTCGCCGACGACGACTCCTGGTGGGCGCCCGGGGCGCTGGAGCGGGCCGCCGACGTGCTGGACGCCTACCCGAGGCTGGCCGTGCTGGGTGCGCGGGTGCTGGTGGGGCCGGAGGAGCGGCTGGACGCGGTGTCGGAGCAGATGCGCCACTCTCCGCTCGGTGTGGAGCCCGACCTGCCGGGGCCGAGCGTGCTGGGGTTCCTGGCGTGCGGGGCGGTGGTGCGCAGGGAGGCGTTCCTGGAGGCGGGCGGGTTCGACGACGTGATCTTCTTCTTCGGCGAGGAGGAGCGGCTGGCCGTGGACCTGGCGGCGAGGGGGTGGGGGCTGGCGTACGTGGACGACGTCGTGGCGCACCACCACCCGTCGCCGGCCAGGGACCCGCGCGGCAGGCAGGTGCTGGCCGCGCGCAACGCCGTCCTGACCGCCGTGCTGCGCCGGCCGTGGCGGGTGGTGGCCCGGCGCTCGTTCGACGCCCTGCGCGGCGGACCGGCCGGCTGGGAGGGCCTGCGCACGGCCGTACGACGGCTGCCACGCGCCCTGGCCGAACGACGCGAGCTCCCGCGCGCAGTGGAACGGGCCCGCCGCAGACTGGAGCGGGCCGATGGGTGACCGGAGACGGCGCGGCTTGATGACCGCGGAGTGGTGGCTGGAGCGGGCCGATGGGTGATCCGCGGGTCGGGGCGGTGGTGATCACGTGGAACCGCCGGGAGGAGGCGCTGGCCTCCGTCGGCCGGCTGCTCGCCCTGCCCGAGCAACCGCACGTGGTGCTGGTGGACAACGGCTCCGGCGACGGCACCGCGCAGGCCGTCGCGGACGCGTACCCCGAGGCGGACGTGGTCGCGCTCGAGGAGAACCTCGGGGCGGTGGGCCGCAACGTGGGCGTGGCCCGGCTGCGCACCCCGTACGTGGCCTTCGCCGACGACGACACCTGGTGGGCGCCGGGCTCGCTGTCGCGGGCCGCCGACGTGCTCGACGCGCATCCCCGGCTGGCCGTCGTCACGGCCCGCATCCTGGCCGAGCCCGGCGGCCGCGACGACCCGATCGTGGAGGAGCTGCGCGACTCGCCCGTACCCGGCCCTTCATGGCTTCCCGGACCAGCGCTGGGCAGCTTCCTGGCCGGGGCGTCGGTGCTGCGGCGGGAGGCGTTCCTGGAGTGCGGGGGCTTCAACCGGCGGCTGTGGCTGGGCGGCGAGGAAGAGCTGCTGGCCGTGGACCTGGCCACGGCCGGATGGGAGCTGTGCTACCTGGAGGAGCTCACCGTGCACCACCAGGCATCACGGAGCAGGGACGCGCATGCCAGGCGCCGGGTGGGGCTGCGCAACACGCTCTGGTTCACCTGGCTGCGCCGGCCGGTGGGGGCGGCGCTGCGGCGTACCGCGTACCTGGCCAGGACCGTGCCGCGGGACCGCGTCTCGGCGCTCGCCGCGCTGGACGCGCTGCGCGGCCTGCCGTGGGTGCTGGCCGAGCGGCGGCGGGTGCCGCCGCGGGTGGAGGCCAGGCTGGCGAGCCTGGAGGCGTCGCAGGCCGGCTCGCGCGCCCGCCGTTACGTCTCGTGAACGAGGGGCAGCAGGCACCTATGAGTACTGCACCGAATCCGATCGACCTGCAGAAACACCTGAGCGGCGTGGACTATCCGGCCAGGAAGGACGATCTCGTCAAGGCCGCCCGCGACCACGGCGCCGGCGACGACATCATCAAGGCCCTGGAGTCCATGCCGGACCGCCAGTACGACGGCCCGAACGCCGTCAGCCAGGCCGTCACCAAACGTTGACGTGGGGGCGCGGCGGGCGAGATCACCGGCTCGTCCGCCGCGCTTTTCACGCCCGCCGGCCCGTCCACCGCGCCTGCCTCGCGTCACGTGCGCCCGGCGGTCAGCGCGAACGCCCGGACCGGCACCAGACCGCGCTTGAGCAGCCTGAACGTCGGCATCGGGCTGCTGGTCACCGTCTCCTTGTACACGACGGCCGCCCGCCCGGTCAGGCACCACCTGCGCGGGCTGTCGTCCGCACGGGTGAACTGGATGACCGCGTCCTCGCGCCCCAGGCTGACGGGCTGATGGATGTACCCGAACCGGAACGGCCTCGGCTTCTTGCCGCGCAGCGTGGCGGCCAGCGAGTCGGCCGCGTGCAGCCCTGCCGGGATGCCGCTCTGGCAGGTGCCGTGCAGCACCCCGAACGGCTGGCTGACCGCGGCGGCGTCGCCGACGGCGTACACGTCGGGGTGGGACACCGAGCGGAGCGCCGAGTCCACGACGATCCTGTCGCGGGCGTCGACGGTCAATCCGGACCCGGCGGCGAGGGGCAGCCCTCTGGTCCCGGTGGTCCAGAGCGTCGCGTCTGAGTGAATCAGCTCGCCGCCGTCCAGCTCCACCGCGTCGGGCAGGACCTTGGTGATGTCCACGCCGGCGCGTACCTCGATGCCGAGCCGCGCCAGCACCGCGTCCAGGTGGGCGCGGGCCCGGTCCCCCATCATGGAGCCGGGCCGGCTCCGGCTGACCAGGACGACGTGCAGGTGCGGGCGTGCCTCGGCCAGCTCGGCCGCCGACTCGACGCCGGTCAGCCCGCCGCCCGCCACGACGACCGTGCCGCCGTCGAGCGCGTCGAGGCGCTCGGCGAGCCGTACGGCGTCCGCGTAGCCGTCGTACGTGTACGCGTGGTCGGCCACGCCGGGCACCGAGACGTCGGTGACGGTGCCGAGGGCGTAGATCAGCTTGTCGTAGCCGAGCACGCGCCCGCCGTCGAGCCGTACCTCACGCCGCTCGACGTCGAGCCCGGCCACCCGGCCGGGCACGAAGCGGACGCCGGTGCCGGCGAGCACCTCCTCCAGCGAGTAGTCCGCCAGCGCCGCACCGGCCGCCGTCTGGTGCAGCCGGAGCCGCTCGGTGAACCTCGCCGAGGCGTTCACCACGGTGACCTTGCCGCCGATGCGACGGGTCCTGGCCGCGACCCTGATGGCCGCCGCCATGCCGGTGTAGCCACCGCCCAGTACGAGAATGTCGGTCATTTTCCTTACCTCCTCGATTCGTTGCTGAAGACGTATCGAGGAGGCTCGGATGTGACATCCCGGTCAGCGTGCGGCGGGAATGGCAGGCTCGGCGTCCGTCCAGCCGGTCTTGTACGTCTCGACTCCGCTCTTACCGCCCACCGGCTTGCCGTCGTGCTTGAGGTCGACGTCGTGGGCCAGCAGCGTCATCGTCTTGGTGTCCACGATGAACTGCTCCTTGAGCACGTCGCCCTTCTGCGCGGAGACCGGCAGGGCGACCTTGTGGCCGCTGCGGCCCAGCGGGTCCTTCGCCCGGCCGAGGTCGCTGACGCCCTTGGTGGTCTTCAGCGCCTGGAAGGCGGCCGATCGCACCTTGAACGGCACCGGGTTCTCGTACAGCAGGTTGATCATGCGCTGGGCCACGTACCGGTCCAGCTTGACCAGCCAGTCGTCGATCTTGGACTTCGGAGAGGTGGTCTTGGCCTCCTCGGCGGCCTCGTCGATCCAGGCCCGCACCTCTGCGGTGACGTGCGCCCTGAGCGCCTCGGGCTCGGTGGGCAGGGCCTGGAGCTGCTTGTACGTCACCTGCTTCTCGCCCAGCCGGAACCCGTCCTCGTCCACCCGCTTCAGGAACCCCTTGTCGGGTCTGGTGGACAGCGAGATCTTCATGCCTTCCGTCCGGTATGTCCACGAGGTCGGTGAGCCGTCGGCCCGCCAGGCCGCCTCGTCCTTCTTGGTCGTGGGGATGGCCCCCAGCTTGCGGTGGGCGACCCAGCCCCTGCCCTCAGTCGTGAGCCAGTCGACGCTGACCGACCGCTCCGTCACGCTGTAGCCGCTGCCCACCGGACGCCCGTGCTCCGCGGTTCGCGTCACCTCGACCCGCCAGTACTTGCCCTCAGGCGCCGCCGCCTGCGCGGGCACGGCAACCACGCCGATGGCGATCAGGCCGGCCACCACAACTACGGGATATCTCACTTCGTTCCCTCCAAGGGGTTGTCATTGGCCCAGCGGCTGTCCTGGACCGCGGTGAACTCCAGGAGCAGCCCGTCCGTCACGGACCGGGTCTCGATGGACAGAGGCATTCCGGTGTTCGGATCGATCACGAGCCGCGTGCGGGTCTCACCCGCGTACGGAGTCGTCGGGTACTCGGCGGACCGGTACTCGACCGCCTGCCCCGGACGACCCAGCGCGTCGGTCACCGGCCCGACGGCACTCACGTCGGGCATCGAGGCCAGCAGGCGGTAGGCGGCGGCTCTGGTCTGGCTGCCCACCGGCGCGAAGAAGAGCAGGCGGGCGGTGTTGTCGATGGTCGCCCGGTCGTCGGGGGCGCCGAGGAGGGCCCGCAGACCCTCGGGGGTCTCGGGCAGCTCGTGCATCTTGGTCAGCGGCTTGTCCGCGAGCACGATGCGGAAGTCCCAGTCCTCGCTGGAGTACGCCTCCGGCTTTCCCTGGGCGGTGCGCACGACGCCCTGCGGCTTGTCCTCGGTGGGCATCCCGGGAGCCGCCCCCGCGTAGCTCCATGACGTCGGCGCCCCGTCCGCGCGCCAGGCCGCCTCGTCTCGGGGCGTCGCCGGCTTGGCGCCCAGGTAGGTGTACCGGTACCAGGTGCGGCCCTCGGGGTCGGCGGGGATCCAGGTCTCCACCGACTCGCTCTGCCGCAGCAGGTACCTGTGTCCCGGGTCGCGGAACTCCCGGCCGTTGACCAGCGTGCTCCCCCACCACGTTCCGGCATCCGGCGCGGAGGCCACCGACGTCGCGGCGACCAGCAGGAACCGCTTGCCGTCCGGGGCGGCCAGCACGCTGCTCTGCTCCGGGGCCGCGGCCGGGGGCGCGGATGGGACGACGACCAGGACCGCTGCCGCCGCCGCGCCCGCCAGCCCGAGCCCCAGCGCGCTCCATCCGGCGGCCCTGCGGCTCCGCCGTACGCGCTCCTGGGCGATCGCGGCGTTCAGCCGCTCGCGCCCGGCCCGCTCCACCTCGGGCGATAGCGGCGGCGCGGGCAGCAGCTCCCGCACCGCCTGATAGTCATCCATCAAGGCCTCCGTTCAGGGGATTGACGCCGCCCAGGGCGGCACGAAGCTTCTTCCGCACCCGGGACAGGCGGGATCCGACGGTGCCATACGGGATGTCGAGCGCCTTGGCCACCTCTTCGTGGCTCAGCTCGGCCAGCGCGCTCAGCAGCAGCACGTCCCTGTCGCCGTCGGACAGGGCCCGCAGCTCCGCCGCGAGCCGCCCCTGCGCGCTCACGGCGTCGACGCGGGTCACCACGCGCTCCTCGTGGCCGTGCTCCGCGCCGCGGTGCACGGTGGCGCTGCGCTGCAGTGCCCGCAGCCGCCGGGCCTCGGCACGGCGGTGCAGGCCGATCAGGTTGGTGGCGATGCCGTACAGCCAGGGGCGCACCTGGCCGCGCGCGGAATCGAACGTCTCGCGCTTCCTGAACGCCGTCAGGAACACCTCGGCGGCCAGGTCGTCGGCGGCCTGCTGGTCCAGCCGCCTGCCGAGGTAGCCGTGGATCTCGCCGAAATACCGGTCGTAGATCTCACCGAACCGCTCGGGTCTTCGGCACGACAGCTCCAGCAGGGCGGCGTCGCCGAGCGCCTCGGCCGGGTCCGAGGGCCCGGCCAGAGCCGTCACGTTTGCAGTCACACCCTCTACTCAACCGATGGGGCGTTCTGCTTTCACACCTTTCACACCCGCCTGCCGCGGCCGGGTCGTCCCGTCAGGGAACCTGCCAGCCGCGTTCGCGCAGGGCGTCGGTGAGGGGAACGACGGCGTCGGGCTGCACGGAGAGCTCGGCGATGCCCAGGGGTAGCCCCGGGGCGTGCTCCAGGCGCACGTCCTCGACGTTGACGCCGACCTCGTCGCACACCAGGAACAGCCGGGCGAGCTGGCCGGGACGGTCGCCGATGACGACCTGGACGGCAGCGTAGGCGGCGGCCGGGCCGCCGTGCTTGCCGGGGATGCGGTCGTGGCCGGCGACGCCGCGCTTGAGCAGCTGGGTGAGCTCGCCGGTGGCGGTGCCGTCACCCTCGGAAAGGGCGCGCAGCGCGCTCGCCGCGTCGGCCAGGTCGTGCGCGACGGCCTCCAGCACCTCGGCGACGGGAGTGGCGTTGCCGGACAAGATGCCAAGCCACAGGCTGGGGTCGCTGCCGGCGATCCTCGTGACGTCGCGTACGCCCTGCCCGGCCAGCCCGAGCGCCACGTCGGTGGCCTCGGCCAGGCGCGCGGCCACGGCGGAGGCGGCGACGTGGGGCGCGTGGGAGACGACGGCCACGGCGCGGTCGTGATCCTCGGCGCTCACCTCGACCGGGTTGGCCCCGCACAGCTCGATCAGCCGCAGCACGGCCGCCTTCGCGGCGGGATCGGCCTCCTGCGTGGGGCACAGCGCCCACGGGCGGCCCAGGAACAGATCGTCCCGCGCGGCACCGGGACCGGACTTCTCGCGCCCGGCCAGCGGATGGGAGGCGACATAGGTCGCCAGGTCGCAGCCGAGCTGCGTGGCCCGGTTGATGGGCTCGGCCTTCACGCTGGCGACGTCGGTGTAGAACCTGGCCGTGCCGTGCCGCTGCAGCTCCAGCAGCTCGCTCGCCACGTGGGCCGGGGGCACCGCGATGACCGCCAGGTCCACGCCCTCGGGGGGCGGGCTGGCGGGTGACCAGTCCTCGCCCGCGCCGAGCTCCCGTGCCAGCCGTACGGCACCCTGGTCGCGGTCGGCGAGCAGGACACGTACGCCGTGCTTGCGCAGCGCCAGCGCCGCGGAGGTGCCGATGAGACCGGTGCCCACGACGAGCACGGTGCGAAGTTCCATCTCGGTGTCCTGATTTTTCGGCCGTTGGGGTGATGAGTGTCTCTGGTCGCGCTTGCCAGCCGCTTACTGCGCGATGTCCTGCCGCAACGCGACGGCGCCGCGCAGGTAGACGTGCTGGATCTCGGCCCGGGGGCGGTCGGTCTCGACGTGGGCCATCAGGCGTACCACGCGGGGCAGCGCACCGGGCACGTCGATCTCGGCGGAGCAGATCAGCGGCACCTCGTGGAAGCCCAGCTTCCGCGCCGCCAGCGCGGGGAACTCGGCCGTCAGGTCGGGGGTGGCGGTGAAGAGCACGCTGATCACGTCGTCCGTGGTCAGCTCATTGCGCTCCATGATCGCACTGACCAGCTCGGTCGTGCCCTCTATGATCGAGTCACGATCGTTGCCATCCACCTGGATCGCCCCACGGATCGCCCGCACCATGTGGTTCGTCCCCTCCTCATAAGCGGGAGAGCCCGTGCGGAGGTTCGCACGGGCTCCTGCGTTCCGGCCAGATTACAGCTTCACGGCCGCGTAAAGCTCGCCGACCTCTTTCAAGGACAGCGCCCGGACGGTCCCAGGCTTGGTACGGCCCAGCTTCACCGGCCCGAACTCGATCCTGGCCAGGTCGATCACCCGGTGCCCGGCCTCCTCCAGCATGCGCCTGACGACGTGCTTGCGCCCCTCGTGCAGCACGACCTCGACCAGCGCCTGCTGGCCGTGCTCCTGGACGACGGTGAAGCCGTCGGCCTTGGCGATGCCGTCCTCCAGCTCGATTCCCTGCCTGAGCCGGCGCCCCAGGTCCCTGGGGATCGGCCCGGGCACCTTGGCCCAGTACTTCTTCTGCACGCCGTAGCTGGGGTGCGTCAGCCTGTTGGCCAGCTCGCCGTCGTTGGTGAGCAGCAGCAGGCCCTCGGTCTCGGTGTCGAGCCGGCCCACGTGGAACAGCCTCGGCGCCAGCTCCTCGACGTAGTCGGCCAGGCACGGCCGCCCCTGCGGGTCGTCCATGGTGGACACGACGCCGATGGGCTTGTTCAGCGCGTAGTAGACCAGGTCGGGTGCGGTCGGGATGCGCTTGCCGTCCACGTGGATCACCTGGGTGGCAGGGTCGACCTTGGCGCCGAAGCGCCGCACGACCTGCCCGTTCACGGTGACCCGGCCCTCGCCGATCATCTCCTCGCACGCCCTGCGGCTGGCCACGCCCGCCTGCGCGAGCACCTTCTGCAGCCGCACGCCGTCCGGCACCTCGGTGGTGTCACGCACGTCGGTGTAGCCCTCGGGGTAGAGGTCGCGGTCGCGGATGGGCTGGCGGGCCGCCTTGATGCGGTCCCGCTGCGGGCTGCCGTAGGCCTTGCCGACGGTCTGCACGTCGTCACGCCTGGGGGCGCGGTCGGTACGGGCGGGACGGGCGTCGCCGTCACGCCTGGGGGCGCGATCGGTACGGGCGGGACGGGCGTCGCCGTCGCGCCTGCCGTACCGGGAACGCGTCGAGGACCCGCCCCTGGAGGCGGCGTCCTCCCTGCCACCGCCACGCGTGGTGCGGTCGGCTTCCCTGCCGCCACGTCCGGTGCCGTCGGTGTCTCTGCGTCCACTGCGGTCGGCGCGGAACCCGCCGCGGTCGTCGCGACGCTCCGTACCGTAACCACCACGATCGTCACGACGCCCGGCAGCATAACCACCACGGTCATCACGACGCCCGGCAGCATAACCACCACGATCGTCACGACGCCCGGCGGTGTAGCCGCCGCCACGCTCATCGCGGCGGTCGGAGCGGTAACCATCCCGGTCGCCGCGGGGACGCTCGTAGCGGTCACCACGCGTGGTCCGGTCGTCTCGATCGCCCCGGGACGCCTGCTCACGGTCACCACGCGAGAAACGATCCTCGCGGTCACCACGCGGGTGCCGGTCCTCGCGATCGCTGCGGGGGGAGCGCTCCTCACGGCCGCCACCACGCGGGTAACGGCTGTCACCGTCATTCCCGCCGGGCGACCCGCCATACCGGGCGCGGGACCCGCCCCGGTCGGCGCGAAGGGAGTCGCGGGAGGGGCGGGCGTCGCTCACGGAGTCGCGGCCGTACCCACGGTCGCGGTCGTCGCGCCGGGAGTCCCCACGCGCGGAGTCATCACGCCGGGAGACGCCGCGGAACCCACCACGGGAATCATCGCGGCTGTAGGAACCACCGCTGCGGAAGCCGCCGTCGCGTGCCCCGCCCCGGGCGTCGCCCCGGGCGTCGCCCCGGGCGTCGCCCCGGGTGTCGTCGCGGGTGTTGTCGCGGGTGTTGTCTCGGGTGTTGCCTCGGCTGTTGTCGGAGCGGAAGGCGGGACGTCCATCGCGGCCGGCACTACGGCCAGAGCCGCCGGTACGTCCACGACCGCGTCCATCACCGGACGGGGTGCTGCGCCTGTTGATCACTTTGTTGTCTCCTCGAGGTTTTCCACGTCGTCGGGGAGGAAGGGAGCGAGCTCGGGGAGCTCGCTGAGATCCCGCAGTCCCAGACGTTCAAGGAAGTATGAGCTTGTCCGGTAGAGCACTGCCTGGCTCTCCGGGTCGGTGCCGGCCTCTTCGACCAGCCCCCTGGCGACGAGCGTCCGCATGACGCCGTCACTGTTGACACCGCGCACGGCGGCGACTCGGGCACGGCTCACCGGTTGCCGGTAAGCCACGACCGCGAGTGTTTCGAGCGCGGCCTGAGTCAGCCGCGTCTGCTGGCCGTCACGTACGAACCGCTCGACCAGCGGCGCGCAGTCGGCACGCGTGTAAAACCGCCAACCACCCGCGACTTCTCGCAAGTCAAAACCCCGGCCGGCAGCGGTATATTCCGCCGCCAGCCCCCGCAACGCCGCGGCCACCTGATGAGTGGGCCGCTCCAGCACCTGCGCCAGCGTCACTTCGGCAACAGGCTCGTCAACCACAAGCAGGATAGCCTCCAACGCCGCCTCAAGCGCCGGCCCCCCACTCGCCTCCTTCGCCCCATCCCCCACGTCGGTGTCTTCGGCGGCGTCGACCTCCTCGGACGCGCGGGTGGTGCCGTCATCGACCGCACGCGCGGTGCGTGCGTCCGCCTCCCGCGCGGCTTCCGAGGCCTCGCCTGCCGATCGCGCCTCATCCACCGCAACCGGTGTGTCCGGCGACATCGCCTCGTCCACCGCACCCGGGGCGTCCGGCGACATCGCCTCGGCCTCCGCAACCAGGGCGTCCGGCGACATCGCCTCGGCCTCCGCAACCAGGGCGTCCGGCGACGGCGATGCCTCCTCAACCGGTGCGTCCGCCGACGACCTGGCATCTTCCGCTGCCGGTGCAGCCGGTTGGGCCAGGGAGCCGGGCAGGGTCATCCAGGCGGGCAGCGGAGGCCCGGAATCAGGTGACTGGCGAGGGATGGGCAACGGGTTGGGGTTGTCAGTCATTGCGTGGTTTCTCCGCGGATTCCTCGTAGTCGTCCCCCACCGAGACGTCCCCGTCGTCGGCGCCCGTCCAGGTCACGTGCAGATCACCGAGCGGCTCCACCTGCTCGAACGTGACCGCCGACTCCCGGAACAGCTCCAGCACCGCCAGGAACCGCGCGATGACCTCGAACGTCCCCTCGCAGTCGGCGACGAGCGCCCGGAAGGTGGCCCGCCGGAGGCGGCGCAGGTGCATGACCAGGATCGCCGCCTGCTCCTTGACGCTGGCCAGCGGCTGGTAGATGTGCCCGACGTTCACGGTGGGCGGCAGTTTGGGGGTGAAGGCCTTGGCGGCGATCCTGGCGAGCTGTTCGGGCCCGATGCCCAGAATCAGCTCGGGCAGCAGGTCTGCGAACTCCTGCTCCATCGGCACGGTACGCGGGAAGCGCAGCGCCTCCTCCGCCATCCGGCCGGCGAAGATCTTGGCCACCTCTTTGTACGCCTTGTACTGCAGCAACCGCGCGAACAGCAAGTCCCTGGCCTCCAGCAGCGCCAGGTCCTCCTCGTCCTCCACCTCGCCGGACGGCAGCAGCCGGGCCGCCTTCAGGTCGAGCAGGGTGGCCGCCACCAGCAGGAAGTGGCTGGTCTGGTCGAGGTCCCACTCGGGCCCCCGCGACCGGATGTACGCGATGAACTCGTCGGTGACCTGGGAGAGCGAGACCTCGGTGATGTCCAGCTTGTGCTTGGCGATGAGGCCGAGCAGCAGATCGAAGGGACCCTCGAAGACGTCCAGGTGAACCCTGAACCCCTGGGGCTCGGTCTGCTCTGCGGTCACCTGGCCATTGTGGCAGGCGCCGGCCAGCGCGACAGCACCTCGCGGGCCAGCTCACGGTAGGCGTTGGCGCCGAGGGATGACGGGTCGAACGTGGTGATCGGCTCACCGGCGACCGTGGAGTCGGGGAAGCGCACCGTGCGATTGATGACGGTGTGGAACACCTTGTCGCCGAACGCGCCCATGAGGCTCTCCACGACCTCGCGCCCGTGCAAGGTGCGCGCGTCGTACATGGTGGCGAGCAGGCCCTCGATCACGAGGTCGGCGTTGATCCGCTCCTGCACCTTGGCGATGGTGTCCATCAGCAGCGCGACCCCGCGCAGCGCGAAGAATTCGCACTCCAGCGGCACGATGACGCCGTGCGCGCAGGCCAGCGCGTTGACCGTGAGCAGGCCGAGCGAGGGCTGGCAGTCGATGAGACAGACGTCGTAGTGCGGCAGCAGCGGCTTGAGCGCCCTGCCCAGCACGTATTCGCGGCCGACCTCGGTGACGAGCTGGACCTCCGCCGCCGACAGGTCGATGTTGCACGGGACGAGGTCCAGGCCATCGATCCCGGTCTGCAGGAGCACGTCCGATGCCGAGGCGTTCTGATCCATCAGCAGGTTGTAGGCGGTCATCTCCAGCGAGTTGGGGTTGATGCCCAGCCCGATGCAGAGCGCGCCCTGCGGGTCGAAGTCGACGAGCAGCACCTTGAGCCCGTATTCGGCGAGCGCCGCGCCGAGGTTGATGGTCGTGGTGGTCTTGCCCACCCCGCCCTTCTGATTCACCATCGCCACCACGCGAGCGGGCCCATGCGTCTCACGGCGGTGCGGCTCGGCGAACACCGGACGTGGTCGCCCGGTGGGACCCAGATTCACGTCAAGTTTGCCATTGTCAGCCCTATTCTCTCCCCAGGGGTGCTTGGGGGACCCTGGGGTCGAACCGTTGGTCGTCACAGTCACCAGCTCGAACCTCCCTGACGATCCCGAACCGGACCGTCCGGACGGACACTATGGCGTCACCACTTAACGCGGCAAGGCGGCACGCCGTGGGCGCCGCACGTCGCAAAAGACTATAGATCACTGCCGGGCACGGGGGTGCGCCGCGGCATAGACCTCGCGGAGCTTGTCGACCGTGACCAGGGTGTAGACCTGCGTGGTCGTCACCGAGGCGTGGCCGAGCAGTTCCTGGACCACCCTAACGTCCGCGCCGCCGTCCAAGAGATGGGTTGCGAAGGAATGCCGGAGAACGTGCGGGCTTATCCCGTCGAGCCCGGCTCGTTCGGCGGCGGCCTGGAGCACCTCCCACGCTCCCTGCCTGGTCAGCCCCCCGCCCCGGGCGTTCAGGAAGACGGCGGGGGTGCCGCGTCCGTGGGCGAGGAGGCCGGGCCGGGCGCGGACGAGATAAGCGTCCAGGGCGGAGCGGGCATAGCGCCCCAACGGCACGACCCGGGTACGGGCCCCCTTGCCGCGCAGGCGTACCTGATCGTCCTCGAGGTCGTCCACGGCCAGGCCGACGGCCTCAGAGATGCGGGCGCCGGTGCCGTACAGGACCTCGAGCAGGGCGCGGTTGCGCAAGGTGAGGGGCGCACCGTCGGGGCCGGAGGCGGCGATGAGCCGCTCGACCTCGTCCACCGTGATCGCCTTGGGGAGCCTGCGGGGCTGGCGCGGCGGGCGCACCTGGTGGGCGGGATCGTGGGCCGTGACACCTTCGCGCAGGGCGAAACGGTGCAGCCCGCGCACGGCGGAGACGGCGCGGGCCGCCGAGCTGGCGACCAGCGCGGGATGCTCGCCGTCGCCCTCCCGCAACGCGGAGAGGAAGGCCTGGACGTCGGCCTCCCCCACCTCGTCGAGCCGCGCGCGGCCCCGCGCCTGCAGGTGCTCCAGGTATCGGCGCAGGTCACGGCGGTAGGACGCGAGCGTGTTGGCAGCCAGGCTCCGCTCCACCGCCAGATGGGCGAGGTAGCTGGAGAGCACTGCCTCCACGAATGGGTCCTTCCGTCACGCCTCAGGGGCGTCGGCGGGGCGCAGCAAAGCGAATCCCTCGACCGAAGCCGCATATGCGGCGAGGATACCGGCCACGGCCGGGGAATTGTGGATCATTCCCATGAGCGCCTTCTCGACCGCGTCGGCCAGGGGCACCCATTCGACCGGCATGTCGATTTCCTCGTGCCGGTGGACGAAGCCGTTCTCCTCGTCGGGGATCTTGGACAGGTCACGGGCGAGGAAGACCCTGATGCGCTCGTCCGACATGCCGGGTGAGGAGCGCAGGTCGATGAGCGTGTGCCAGGTCCCGGCCCGGTAGCCGGCCTCCTCGGCGAGCTCGCGGGCGGCCCCGGCCACCAGAGGTTCGCCCTCCACGTCGCGGAGCCCGGCGGGCAGCTCCCACATCAGCCGGCGGGTGGGGTGGCGATACTGCCTGATCATCAGGACCCGGTCCCGGTCGTCGAGGGCGAGCACGGCGACGGATCCGGGATGCACCACGTAGTCGCGGTCGGCGACCTCGTCGCGGGGCATCTTCACGGTGTCGGTGACCACGCGGATGACGTAGCCCGCGAACCGCTCCTTCGTCTCGACGACGTCCCATGCCTCGGGCGTATCTGTGATCATGGTCGCACTCGCTTCCGGTCCTCGTTGGTCACGCAAGCCACCGCCCTCGGACTCACGGACCCACCTTCGCAGCCACCCGGCTGTCGGCGTACACCAGGGCGGCGCCGATGAGGCCCTTGAACATCGGGTTGGCCCGGGTGGGGCGGGAGCGGAACTCGGGGTGCGCCTGGGTGCCGATGAAGAACGGGTGCATGTCAGGGTGCAACTCGGTGTATTCGACCAGCCGGCCGTCCGGCGACAGGCCGGAGAAGACGAGGCCGACCTTCTCGAGCTGCTCACGGTAGGCGTTGTTGACCTCGTAGCGGTGGCGGTGGCGCTCGTCGGCCTTGGCCTTCCCGCCGTACAGGTGCCTGGCGAGCGTGCCCTCGCCGAGCTTGGCGGTGTAGCTGCCCAGGCGCATGGTGCCGCCCATGTCGCGCTCGCCGGCGACGACGTCCTCCTGGTCGGCCATGGTGGAGATGACCGCGTGCTTGGTCTCGGGGTCGAACTCGGCGGAGTTGGCGTCCTCGATGCCGGCCATGTTGCGGGCGGCCTCGATGACCATGCCCTGCATGCCGAGGCAGATGCCGAGCAGCGGGATCTTGTTCTCGCGGGCGTGGCGGATCGCGCCGATCTTGCCCTCGATGCCGCGCACACCGAACCCGCCGGGGACCAGCACGCCGTCCACGCCGTCGAGCTCGCGCTCGGCGCCGTCGGGGGTCTCGCAGTCGTCGCTCTTGACCCACCGGATGTTGACCCGCGAGTCGTTGGCGAACCCGCCGGCGCGCAGCGCCTCGGTGACGGACAGGTATGCGTCCGGCAGGTCGATGTACTTCCCGACCAGGGCGATGGTGACCTCCTTCGCCGGCCGGTGCACCCGGCGCAGGAGCTGCTCCCACTCCCTCCAGTCGACGTCGCGGAACGGCAGGCCGAGCCGCCGCACCACGTACGCGTCGAGCCCTTCGGAGTGGAGCACCTTCGGGATGTCGTAGATCGAGACCGCGTCCACGGCGGAGACGACGGCGTCCTCGTCCACGTCGCACATGAGACTGATCTTGCGCTTGATCGCCGTCTGGACGGGCCGGTCGGACCGCAGCACGATCGCGTCCGGCTGGATGCCGATGCTGCGCAGCGCCGCCACGCTGTGCTGCGTCGGCTTGGTCTTGAGCTCGCCGGAGGGCCCGATGTACGGCAGCAGCGACACGTGCAGGAAGAACACGTTGTCGCGCCCGACCTCATGCCTGATCTGCCGCACGGCCTCCAGGAAGGGCAGCGACTCGATGTCGCCGACCGTGCCGCCGACCTCTGTGATGACCACGTCCACCTCAGGACCGGCCATGCCCCTGATCCGGTCCTTGATCTCGTTGGTGATGTGCGGGATCACCTGGACGGTGTCGCCGAGGTATTCGCCCCGCCGCTCTTTGGCGATGACGTTGGAGTAGATCTGCCCGGTGGTCACGTTGGCCGAGCCGTGCAGGTCGGTGTCGAGGAACCGCTCGTAGTGGCCGACGTCGAGGTCGGTCTCGGCGCCGTCGTCGGTGACGAACACCTCGCCGTGCTGGAACGGGTTCATGGTCCCTGGGTCGACGTTGAGGTAAGGGTCGAGCTTCTGCATGGTGACCCTGAGACCGCGTGCCTTGAGGAGGCGACCGAGGCTGGATGCCGTGAGCCCCTTGCCTAGACTGGAGGCGACACCGCCGGTGACGAACAGATGCTTGGTTTGCGATGCGCTGCGCAAAGGGGCTCCCGTGGCTCGAGGTGTGGTGCAAGTGTCCACGGGCTCTCAGGATATCAAACAACGCCCCTCACATGCCCGAACAGCATGACGTAGCGGTAACTTTGATCCCTATGTCACTTGTACGGCGGGCAATGGGCGCGCTGATTCACCGTACCTACGCGGCGATCCGCCGCGCGGGTGCGATCACTCCGGCCTCGCCTGCCGGTCACCGGTTCCGCCGGTTGGGCGACGGGGTCAGCATCGCGTTCCCCCCAGGCGCGATCTTCGGCGAGCAGTGGATCGAGATCGGCGACCACACGCTGATCGGCGAGCGCGTGTCGATCTCGTGCGGCATGATGCCGGGCCCGGACCTCGGCCCGGACTCGATCCTGCGCATCGGCGACAGCTGCTCCATCGGCCGGGGCTCGCACATCGTGGCCCACCAGTCGATCGACATCGGCGACGACGTCTTCACCGGCCCGTACGTCTACATCACCGACCAGAACCACGTCTACGACGACCCCGACATCCCGATCGGCAGGCAGT
Source organism: Nonomuraea basaltis (assembly GCF_005893125.1). Taxonomy (GTDB): domain Bacteria; phylum Actinomycetota; class Actinomycetes; order Streptosporangiales; family Streptosporangiaceae; genus Nonomuraea; species Nonomuraea basaltis. Next base: position 21,810 of record NZ_VCJS01000024.1, read on the forward strand.
GGCCGCGCAACAGCCCGGTCTCGATCGGCTCGGGCTCGTGGCTGGGCACGGGCGCGATCATCCTGCCGGGCACCACGCTGGGCCGCCACTGCGTGGTGGCGGGCGGCGCGGTGGTACGCGGCGAGTTCCCCGACCACAGCGTGGTCGCCGGGGTGCCGGCCAAGCGCGTGCGCGGCTTCACGCGCGAGTTAGGGTGGCACTCCCCCGCCCTCCCCGCGGCCGTCGAGCAGGCTTACCTGAACTCGGGGATGGACCGAACATCCTTCTGACGGTTAGCGTCGGATCATGCGGACCGCCATATGTGAGCGTTTGGGCATCGAGTTTCCGTTGTTCGCCTTCAGCCACTGCCGCGACGTGGTCGCCGCCGTCACGAACGCGGGCGGGTTCGGGGTGCTGGGCGCGATCGCGTACTCGCCCGAGCAGCTCGACACCGAGCTGACCTGGATCGACGAGCACGTGGGCGGCCGGCCGTACGGCGTGGACGTGCTCGTGCCCGGCAAGGTCGACGCCTCCGCACTGGACCGGAGCGCGCACCTCATGGACCACATCCCCGACCGGCACCGCGACTTCGTCACGCACCTACTGGGCAAGTACGGCGTGAGCGCGCCCGCCCGGCCGCTGACGGCGGTGGCGGACGAGCTCGGCAGGCGGGTGACGGCGACGGGGGCGACAGGGCTGATCGACGTCGCGCTCAAGCACCCGATCGGCCTGATCGCCAGCGCCCTCGGGCCGCCTCCTCAGGAGATGGTGGCCAAGGCCAGGGAGGCGGGCGTGCCGGTGGCCGCGCTGGTCGGCACGGTGGAGCACGCCCGCAGGCAGGTGGCGGCGGGCGCGGACCTCATCGTCGCCCAGGGCACCGAGGCGGGCGGGCACACCGGCGAGATCGCCACGATGGTGCTGGTGCCGCAGGTCGTGGACGCGGTGGCCCCGGTGCCGGTGCTGGCGGCGGGCGGGATCGCGTCGGGGCGGCAGATGGCGGCGGCCATGGCCCTCGGGGCGGAGGGCGTGTGGTGCGGCTCGGTGTGGCTGACCACGGAGGAGGCGGAGACGGCGCCCGCGGTCAAGCGCAAGCTGCTGGCCGCCTCGTCGCTGGACACCGTCCGGTCCAGGTCCCGTACGGGCAAGCCGGCCCGCCAGCTCAAGTCGGCCTGGACGGAGGAGTGGGACTCCGGGCAGGAGAGCCCTGGGCCTTTGGGAATGCCGCTGCAGATCCTGCTGGCCGAGGGCGCGATGGCCCGCATCGGGGCGGCGGCGGAGAAGGGCGAGCCGGGGGCGGTGGAGCTGGTCAACTACTACGTCGGGCAGGTCGTGGGGCAGCTGGACCAGGTGAAGCCGGCCCGCCAGGTGGTGTACGACATGATCAGCGAGTACGGCGAGGCGGTGGAACGCCTGACCCGCCTGTCGGAGTGACCCCGCCGCCGCAAGCGCCCCTTGCCGGCCTACCGCCCGGCGCTGCCGGCCGGGCCCCTCCCGGATCGGCCCGCTGCGTCCGGGACCGCCGGCCGGCTGGTCGTGAAGACGTACAGGTAGGGGTGGTGTGGCTGCACGGAGCCGTCGGCGGCGGCCTTGGCCAGGGCGAGCGCCCCGTCGGCCGAGGTGCCGAGCGGCGGCGCGAAGCGGGCGCCGGGCAGCGACTCCCTGACGGTGCTCTGGAACGGCTCCATCAGCAGGTCCGCCGCGTCGAAGAGCCGGCCGCCCCAGGAGAAGACCGGTTCGAGCCCGGTCGCGGCGGCCACGGCGGTCTGGCCGAGCTGCCGCCCCGCCTCGGTCCAGATCCGCCGGGCGACCGGGTCTCCCGCGCGGGCCGCCTCGCCGACGCACGGCGCGAACGACGCCAGGTGGTGGGCCGCGGATCCCGACTCGTAGACGAGCGCCACCAGGTCCATGGGGTGCCCGAAGCGGGCGGTCATGCGTTCGAGCAGAGCGATGGAGCCGCCGGCCCGGCCGTCGTGCGCGCGCAGGGCGGCGTGCAGTCCCTGGGTGCCGACCCAGGCTCCGCCGCCGTGGTCGCCGAGCAGGTGCCCCCATCCGTCGGACTGGTTCCAGACGCCGTCCAGGTCGGTGCCGAGCGTGATGACGCCGGTGCCCGCCGCGACGACGACCCCGGGCCGGAACCCGAGCGCCCCCACGTGCGTGGTCACCATGTCACCCGCGACCACGAGCACGTCCAGCCCGAACCGCTCCCGCAAAGCGCGCCACAGCGTGCCGGGGTCCCTGACCAGCCCGGGCAGCCCGGTCACCCCGATCGCCATCCCGGCGAACCGGCCTGGCGTGGCGTTCTCGACGACCGCGGCGATCCGCGACGCGAGCCTGTCGAGGTCGACGCGGCCCTGCCGGCGTGGCACCGGGGCCGCGTCCTCCCCGTACGCACTCGCCTCCCCGGCCTCGATCCGGACCCTGATCCCCCCGCCGCCGACGTCCACGCCGGCGAATCCGGTCCGGCTCATCCGGCGTGCCCGAGGGGGGACGGGCGGGAGAGCGCGGCGACGGCCGCCCGCACGCCCGGGTGCGCTTCGAGCGCGGCCCGTGCCTGCTCGGGCGGGCAGCCCGTGAGCAGCCGCACGAGCGCGTCCGGGATCCGCCCGCCCGCCTCGGCCAGCGCGGCGCGGCAGGCCGCCGCGTCCTCGCCGGTCGCCTCCACGAGCAGGCTCACGGCCCGCTCGCCCAGCTTGGCGTTGGTGGCCACCAGCCCGACCATGAGGTTCCCGTACGTCCGCCCCGCCTTGATCATGAGCGCTGTCGAGAACGCGTTCAGCAGCACCTTGGTCGCCGTGCCCGCCTTGAGCCTGGTGGACCCGGTGAGCGCCTCCGGCCCGGTGTCGGCGACGACGCTGATCTCCGCCAGCTCGCGCAGCGGCGCGTCCGGATTGCAGGTGACCAGCACCGTGAGCGCGCCCGCGGCCCTGGCCGCACGGAGCGCCCCGGCCACGTACCGGGTGGACCCGGACGCCGTGATCCCGATCGCCACGCTGCTCTCGCCGAGCGTCCCGGCGTCGGCCGCCCCGAGCTCCTCGGCGTCCTCCCGGTCGACGGACGAGTCCGTGAGCGCGGCGGGCCCCCCGGCGAAGTGCGCCGTGAACAGGTCGCGCGCCACCCCGAACGTCGGCGTGATCTCAGTGGCGTCCAGCACCGCCAGCCGCCCCGACGCGCCGGCGCCGAAGTAGTGCACGCTCCCGCCCCGGCCCAGCCGGAGATGCGCCTCGTCCACCGCCCGGGCGAGCGGCCCGGCCGCGGCGCGGGCGGCCTCGACCGCCCTGGCGTCCTCGTCCAGCAGCAGCCGGAGGACGTCGCCGGACTCCAGGGTGTCGATGGCGGCGGTGCGCGGGTTGCGGCGTTCCGTCGGTGGTGGCTGGGTCATCGTGCTCCTCGTCATTCATGTCCTGCGTCGAGCGCGCCCGCATACGCGGTGAACAGCCGGCGCGACTCCGTGGCGAGATCGCCCAGCTCCTGCGGCGCCGGCGGCGGGCCTTCCCGCAGGAAGAGCTCGGCGCGATCACGGAGTCGTTCCCACAGGTCCGCCTCGGGGCCGTCGCCGGGTGTGGCGAGCGCGCGGTCGAGGCCGTCCGCCCACAACGCCCAGCGGTCGCGGTAGTAGCCGCCGACGAGCCCGCTCCAGTGCCGGCCCGCGTAGTCGTCGAGCAGGGGGCTGTCCACGGTGCCCCACACGGTGATGATGCGGCGGGCGTTGTCCAGCAGGACGTCACGGTCGGCCGGATCATCGGCCCACGACAGCGCCTTCGACTCCCAGTGCTGGAAGGTGAATTCACGCCGGCAGGCGAGCACCCGGTCCAGGTCATCGAAGACCCGCAGGAACCGGGCCACATCGGGCGGGCTGGCCGTGCCCCGCCGCACCGACCGCTCTACGGCGTCGAGGTGGTACCGATCGGCGACCCTGGCCATGTAGGCCACGGCCACCTCGACGAGATCGTGCCCCAGCGGACCGGTCAGCAGGCCGCGATCGTGCTCGGCCACCTCGATCATCCGTTCCCAGGCCTGCGCCAGCACGGCCGGGTCGTACCAGAGAGCGCCGGAGGCCTCGGCGCGGAGCTCCGCCACGCCGTCGGGTATCCGCGCGTAGGAGGGGTTGGCGGTGATGACGCCTTCGAACTCCTGAGGGAAGATCCTCCGGCCCCGGGCGTCGTAGACGGTCTCCAGGAGCCCGTGCCAGGCCGCCCGCAGCTCGGCCGTCCACCGGCCCCCGTAGCGCTGGGTCACGAAGGCGTCGAGCCAGGCGCCGATGCCGGGGATCCGGTTCCAGATCTGGTCGGCGACGAGCTCGAAGAAGACGGCGTTGTTGCGGGTGGCCTCCATGGACAGGCCGAGGCCGGTGGGCGGGCTCGGCGCCGCCAGGGCCGCGTCGATCGCGGCCGGCACTCCGGGCAGGTCGGCGATCGGATCGGTGCGGCCACCGAAGTTGAGCAGCGCGCACCAGAGCCATGGCTTTCCGGAGAACTCCTCGAAGCGGCCCCACAGCGGATCGTGCTCCGCCCACAGGTCCGCCACGAGCATCCGGTCATCAGGAATCGCCTCGAGGAAGGCGGTGACGCGGTCCTCGGTCCAGAAGTCCCGCTGGTAGGAGAACGGCCAGGCCTGCATGAGCCAGACCGCGTCCGGGTCGGCGGCCCGCAGGCCGGCCAGCGTCGCCGCCGCCACGGCCCCGGGAAAGGCCGGGTCGGCGTCGATGGGGATCATCTCGATGAACGGGTCGGCGGCGTACAGGTGGTCGGTGCCGAAGAGCTTGATCTGGGCGCGCGTGATCTCGGCTCCGATCCGCTCATAAAGCGGGTCGGCCGGGTCGAGGACCCAGGTCTCGAACCCCTGCCATTGGCGGCGACCGGCGCGCGCCGTCGACGCGACCTCGCGCGGGACGTGCCCGGTGAAGGCCGGGAGCACGGGCGTCATGCCGAAGGCGCGCTCGCGGTCGAGGATGCGCGCCCCGAGCTCGCGATGGCTGTCGATCCAGGACGAGGGAAGCGGACCGGCGAAGCCGTCCAGGCAGCCCATGAACTGGAACGGCAGGTAGCCCGGCCCGCCCAGGAAGCCGCGGATCTGGTGGTCGTCGAGACCGAGGAGGGAGTAGGCGGCGTGCAGCGCGGCCTCGTGGCCGGTGATGGCGAGCGGCATGGTGATGCCGTGCAGGGCCATCCAGTCGATCTCGCGTTCCCAGTCGGCCCAGTCCCAGTAGGGCATCGTGTAGCTGAAGGTGCAGAAGTTGAAGTAGTACCCCTCCTGGACCCGGGCCGAGCCCTGGCGGAGCGCGGCGTCGGGAAGGGACATCAGCGGCAGGGGCAGCACCGTGTCCCAGCCCACGGACATGTCGCAGCGTTCCCGGAGATAGTGATGGAGCGCGACGGACGCGCTCACCCCGTCCGTCGCGGCGACGGTGAGCTCGCCGCCTTTCGCCTCGTACGCGTAGCCGCGCCCCTCGCCGCGAGCTCCGTCGCGCGCGGCGAAGCGGACCGACTCCGCCACGGGCCCAAGAACGCGATGGGCGAGACCGCGGACCGTGTCCGCCCAAAGCGGCGCATGCTCGCCGTCACCGGACAACATCGCAGGTCACACCCCTCGACGAATTAGTTCCGTACGGTCCATAATTAATATGCTAGCGTACCGGCACATCGGTCGATCAGTCGATGCCAGGGAGAGAGCATGGAGCAGGTGGTCGCCGCCGGCACGCAGTTCATGCGAGAGGTCAACGCCGCCGCCATCCTGCGCAAACTGCGGACCGAGACCAGCATGAGCGTGTCCGCGCTGGCCAAGGCCGTGGGGCTCTCCCGCCAGGCGGTCACCCGCTCACTCAACGCACTGGTCGCGGAGGGACTCGTCGAGTTCGGCCCCCTTGATCGCGACTCCACCCGGGCGGGCCGGCCCGCGCAGCTCGTGCGCTTCCGGGCGGAGGCGGGCCACGTGCTCGGCCTCTCGATCAGCCCGCAGGACCTGCGGGTGGCGGTGGCGGATCTGTCCGGGACGGTCACCGCGGCCGACGCGGCGCAACTCGGCGCCGGGCCGAGCGGTGAGCAGGTGGTGCGGGCACTCCTGTCCACGGTGGAGCGGACGCTGCGCTCGACGGGCATCACGACCGGCGACCTCTGGTTCGCCTCGGTGGGCACCCCCGGCATCGTCGATCCGGCCGCCGGGGTCATCAAGCTCATCCCGAGCATGCCCGGCCTGGCCGGCGACGTCCTCGTACGCCGGCTCAAGGACGCCCTCGGCTGCCCGGTCTACCTGGACAACGACGTCAAGCTGGCCACCCAGGGCGAACGATGGCGAGACCCGGAGCGCCGCGAGGACTCCCTGGTGATGCTCCACTGGGGCGAGCGCGTCGGCGCCGGGATCGTGCTGAACGGCGAGCTCTACCGCGGCGCCTCCAACGACGCCGGCGACGTCGGCTTCCTCGATCTGTTCACGGACGGGGCGGGCACCGGTCCCTCCGGGTCGCGCCATCCGCATGGCCTGGGCCCGTTCGAGGATCGGGTCGGCGGCGCGGAGATCGTGCGCCAGGCCACGGCGGCGGCAGAACGCGCGAGCGACGGCGAGTTCCGCGCCCGGATCGAGGCAGCGGGAGAGCGCGCGCTCGAGGCCGTGCTGGATGCCGTCGTCGACGCCAGGCCGGCGGCTCTGGAGGCGATCGACGTGGTGGCCCGCCGCTTCGCCAAGGGCATCGCCGTGATCCGGGCGATCCTCAACCCGCGGCTCGTGGTCATCGGGGGCCCCCTGGCCAGATGCGGCGAGACGCTGCTCGCAGCGCTCCGGCGGCATCTGTCCGGCGAGCCGCTGGACCAGCCGGCTCTGGAGGTCTCGACGCTCCAGGAAGACGCCGTCGTCCACGGAGCGCTGCTCCACTCGCTGGACGAGGTCGAGCGCACCAGGTTCGGCCTGGTGAGAAGCGGTCGTCACTAGGCCCGTTGAAGACAACGCGCCAGCCGACGCCACCATGAAAAGAGAAAGGTCACGCATATGACGACACCAGCCCGGCGGCACACCGCGCTCGTGGCGCTCGGCGTCACGGCGGCATTGGCCCTGACGGCCTGCGCGGGCACCGGCGGTAGCGCGGGCGGAGATACGGCGAAGAAGGTCGACGTATCGACGACCATTTCCAACGACCCGGTGACGCTCACCCTGGCCTATTCCAACGACCCGCCCACCAAGACGCTCATCGACGGCTTCACCAAGAAGCACCCGAACGTGACCATCAAGCCCCAGATGACGCCGTTCAACGACTACATCAAGTCCATCAAACTCTCGATGTCGTCCGACGCGGCGCCGGACATCGCCCAGTACAACCCGGGTGCGATGAACTCCCTGGTCCCGGCCGGCCTCATCCTCGACCTCAACCCGTGGGCCAAGGCGTACGGCTGGAACGGCAAGTTCCCGCCGTCGACCCTCGAGATTCTCAGCTCCGACAAGTCGGCCAAGCAGTTCGGGACCGGCGGTCTGTACGCCGTGCCGGGCGGGCTCTCCGTGGTCGGCGTCTACTACAACAAGAAGATGGTGAAGGAGGCGCCGAAGACGCTGGCCGAGTTCGAGGCCGCGATGCAGAAGGTGAAGGACTCCGGCCAGACGCCGCTGAGCCTCGGCGCGCTCCAGGTCGGCGGGTTCCACCTGTGGAACGCGCTGCTCAATGTCACGGGAGACGTCGCCGACTACCGGAATTGGGTGTACGGCAAGCCGGGCGCGACCATCGAGACCGACACCGCGCGGAAGGCCACCCAGACGCTGACCGACTGGGCGAAGAAGGGCTACTTCCCCGCCTCGGCGAACGCCACGGCGGACACCGACGCGCTGGCGAACTTCGCCAAGGGCAAGAGCGCGTTCCTGGTGACCGGCAACTGGGGCGCCACCGCCCTGGAGACCGAATTGAAGGACGACGTCGGCTTCTTCCTCATGCCCACGGCATCGGGCGAGCCCGCGAAGGTCGCCTCGGGCGCGAGCGTCGCGTACGCCATCTCGTCGAAGACGAAGAACCCGAACGTCGCCGCGGCGTTCCTCGACTACCTGAGCTCGCCGGAAGCGGCGAAGATCGAGTTCGACGGCGGGTTCATGCCGGTCGACACCAAGGCCGAGCTGGGCGCCCAGGGCCTGCGCGGCGACATCGCGACCGTCTTCACGCCGGTGGCGCAGAACAACGGGATCGTCCCGTTTCCCGACTACGCCTCCCCCGGCATGATCGACAAGCTGACTCCCGGCATCCAGGGCCTCATCAGCAGCAAGATGACCCCAGACGCCTTCCTGCGCTCCCTGCAGGAGTCGTGGGACGGACACCATGGCTCGTGATCTGAGCCCCTCCATCTCCCCGCCGCGGGCCGCCCCGGCACCCGGCGGGGGGCGGGTGGCCGGCGGGAGGCGCGCCCGCCCCCCGCACTGGCGCGGACGACGGCTGCGCGGCTGGCTCTACGTCCTGCCCGCGCTCGCTGTGTACCTGGGATTCGCCATCTGGCCGGCGATCACCACGGTGCGCCTGTCCCTGCTGACCTGGGACGGTATCCTGCCATCGGAATGGGCGGGCCTCAGCAACTACGTCAAGATATTTCAGGATTCGGCGCTGTACGAGGCGATCCTGCACAGTCTCGTGCTGATCGTCTTCTTCTCGGTCATCCCCATCGGTGTCGGGCTGCTCATGACGGCCCTCCTGATGGGGAAGGTGCGCCGGGGGATGACGTTCTTCCGGATCGTCTTCTTCCTTCCCCAGGTGCTGCCGCTCGTCGCCGTCGGCATCACCTGGCGCTGGCTCTACAGCGACACCGGCGTCGTCAACCAGATCCTCGACCTGGTAGGGCTCGGGGCGATCACCCGGGCCTGGCTCGGCGACTACGGCCTGGCGCTGATCGCGCTCGGGCTCATCGGGACCTGGGTGATGAGCGGGCTGTGCATGATGCTCTTCCTCACCGGCGCGCAGAAGATCGACACTTCCCTGTACGAGGCGGCGAAGCTCGACGGCGCAGGGGCGTACCGGCAGTTCCTCCACGTCACCCTGCCCGGGGTGCGCAAGGAGATCACGGTCGCCGGCGTCATCACCACGATCGCGGCGCTGGCCAGCTTCGACCTCGTCTTCACCACGACGAACGGCGGCCCGGCGGGGCAGACCAACGTGCCCGGCCTGCTCGTCTACCGGCTGGCCTTCAACGAGGGCGACATCGGCGGCGCCAGCGCGCTGGCCGTCGTGCTGACCGTGATCGTGATCGCCGTCGTCGGCGCCGTCCGACGCTTCACCAGGGATGAGAGTTGAGAATGCGCGGCGGCGTCGGAATCCGGTACGGAGTGCTCGTCCTGATGACGGCCATGATCCTGGTGCCGTTCATCGGCATCATTCTGGCCGCCCTGCATCCCCCCGGCGCGCAGCTCGACGGGCTGAGCATCCCGGACCGGTGGTCGTGGGAGAACTTCGCGCTCGCCTGGGAGCGGGGCAACTTCACCGCCCTCATGCGCTCGAGCCTGCTGATCGCGGTCTGCGTGGTGCCGCTCTCGGTGGTGCTGGCCACGCTCGCCGCCTACGGGCTGGCGATCCTCAAGGTGTGGGGCCACCGGACGCTGTCGTTCGGGTTCGTGCTGGGGCTCACGCTGCCGATCGAGGTCATCGTGGTGGCGCTCTACTTCAACCTGCGCGAGGTCGGGCTCACCAACTCCTACACCGGCATCATCCTCGCCGAGGCGGCGTTGTTCATGCCGTTCGGGGTGTACTGGATGCAGACGCACTTCTCGAACGTGCCCGGCGAGCTCGTCGAGGCGGCGCGCATCGACGGCGCCAGGGATCTCATCGTGCTGGCGCGGGTGCTGCTGCCGATCTCGTGGCCGGCGATCACCACGCTGTCGGTCCTGTACTTCATGTGGTCATGGAACCAGTTCATGCTGGTCCTGGTCATGATGCAGGACCCGGACCGGCGCACCGCACCGGGCGGCCTCGGACTCTTCGTCGGCCAGTACACCACCGACATCCCGTTGCTGGCGGCGGCCTGCTTGATCGTCATCGCGCCGATCGTCGTCGTGTACCTCATCTTCCAGCGCAGCTTCGTCAACGGGATCACCCAGGGCGCCATCAAGGGCTGATCGCGCCCCTCACGGAGGCCGAGGTCCCCTCGGCGAGCGCCGTCCGTGCCTCCCTCAAGGGACCCCGGCCACGGTCGGCGGGCGGTTGCCGGTGGCGCTGGAGCGCTCGTTCCTCCCTCGCTGCCCGGCCTCCTCGGCCAGGACCTGACCGGGTCGTTGCTCTCCGCCCGTTCATGGACGACGCCGCGCGGATGGATCGGGGCGGGCAGACTGGGTGGCATGCTCGCCGCATTGACCGGTGTGGGCCTGTCCACGGCCGCCGGGTTGAACGCCTACATCCCGCTCCTGGTCGTAGGCGTGCTGTCGAACGTGACCGACGCCGTGAAGCTCCCCGACGGCTACGCGTGGCTGTCCAACTGGGGCGTGCTCGCGATGATCGCGGTGCTGCTGGCCGCGGAAATGGTCCTCGACAAGGTGCCCGCCGTCGACAGCGTCAACGACGCCATCCAGACCGTCGTGCGCCCGGCGTCGGGCGGCGTGGTCTTCTCCGCCACGAACGCGGCCGCCGAGCTGGAGAACTCCACGTGGATGACCGAGAACCCGTGGGCCGGATGGTTGCTGGGGATCATGGTCGCGCTGGCTGTGCACGCGATGAAGGCGGCGGCCCGCCCGGTGATCAACGCGGGGACGGCGGGGGTGGGCGCCCCGGTCGTGAGCACGGCGGAGGACGCCGGAGCGTTCGGCATGAGCCTGATCGCGGTGTTCGCCCCGATCCTGGTGATCGTCGCCCTGCTGGTGCTCGCCGTGCCGGCGTGGTGGCTGATCAGAAGGGTGCGCCACTTCCGGGCCCGCAGGCGCGCGGCCCGAGGTCAGCCTCCAGGATGATCCACACTCACTCTGCGGGCGGATCCGCCGCTGCTCACGCGCCTCATATGGTGCTCCCAGGTTAGCGAACAACCTGATGAGACGTGTGAGCGTCACGCGGCCCCCAACCCCTGCCACGCTCACACCAACAGGCCCGGCGGTGGCATCCGCGCCGCCGGGCCTCTCAGAGGCGCAAGCTCCGCAGCCACCCGCCCACGAGAAGCGTGAACTCGGCGGGGCGCTCCTCGTGCAGCCGATGGCTGGAGCCCTCCCAGCACACGATCTTGGACGCGGGATCCTTCAGCAGGCCGGCCTCCCAGTCCGCCCGGCCCGGATCCGCCCAGATCGACAGCACCGGGCACTGCCGGCGTGCCAGGTAGTCGTCGCTCGCGGGCCTCAGCCCGATGGCGTCGGGCCCCACGAACAGGGCCTCGAACGCCTGGGCGAGCACATGCGGCGGCATGCCGTACAGCCGGCGCTTGTGCCAGCGCCTGATGACGGCGGGCGTGGCGGCGTTCGTGCACCACTCGTCGATCGCCTCGGCGGCGGCGTGGGGGTCCTCACCGCGCAGGCCCTCGATCAGCCGGGGGAAGCCGCGGGCGATGTCGGCGGTGATGCCGTAGCCGGGATCGAGGACGACGAGAGCGCGTACCCGTTCCGGGTGCTCGACGGCGAGGATGGACACGACCTGGGCGCCCATCGAGTGCCCTATGGCGACGACCCTGGGGATGCCGAGGCGGTCGAGGAGGGCGTGCAGGTCCTCGGCCATCATGCGCGGCGTGTTGCCCGTCTCCGGGACCGACGAGTAGCCGTGCCCGCGCAGGTCGGCGGCGATCACGCGGTATCCGGCGGCGGTCAGCGCGTCGATGTGCCACGACCACTGGTGGGAGTCGGTCCCCCAGCCGTGGACGAGCAGCAGCGGCGGCCCGTCGCCGCTCCCGTCATCGGTATAGAAGAGCCTGACATTTCCGCCGACGTCCGCGTACGGCATGACTCACCCCGCCTCTCCCTCGTTGGGGCGAGGCAGCAGCGCCGACTCCCCCGCGGTCCACCCGCCGTCGATGGCGAGCTCCGCGCCGGTGACGTACGAGGCCGCGTCGGACAGCAGGAACGCGATCGCCTCCGCGACCTCCTCCGGCTCGCCCCAGCGCCCGGCCGGGGCCAGGGGGAAGGTGCCTTCGCCCGACACGGCGCCGAACTGGTGCGTCATGGGCGTGACGATCATGCCGGGATGGACGGAGTTGACGCGGATGCGGTCCCGGCCGAACTCCAGGGCGGCGATCTTCGTGAGGCCGCGCACGCCCCACTTGGAGGCGCCGTACCCGCCCGTGCCCGGCAGCGCGAAGAGTCCCGCGACCGACGACAGGTTCACGACGGCGCCGCCGCCCGACTCTCGCATGGCGCCGACCACGGCCTTGAGCCCCAGGAAGACGCCCACCAGGTTGACCTGGAGCACGCGCTCGAACTCCTCGAGCGACTGCTGCTCGATGGGCTGCAAAGTGGCGATGCCGGCGTTGTTCACCAGGCCGTCGAGCCGCCCGTACTCCTCCACCGTCCGGGCCACCACCGTCGCCCACTGGTCCTGGTCCGTCACATCGTGCCGGATGAAGCGGGCGTCGAGGTCCTTGGCGGTGGCCGCACCCTCCTCGACGAGCACGTCCGTGAGCACGACGCGGGCACCGGCCGCGACGCAGCGCCGCGCGGTCGCCGCGCCCATCCCCCTCGCGCCACCGGTGATGATCACGATCTTGCCGTCAAGCACGGGCCCCACCCCTTTCCGCCTGCGATCCGCAAATATGTGAACTGAAGCACAGCCCCCTGGATGGATCAAGTGCTTGCTTGGGTGAGCGCGCCAAGACGCCTCCGGCGCACTATCCTCTAGGCATCAACACCAATGGGAGGTGGCGGAGATCGGCGAGGTTCTTGTCATCGTGCTGGTGATCCTGGCGTTCCTGCTGCTGTTGGCGGGCGTGGGCATCTACTTGCTGGTCAAGGTGGGCAAGAAGGCGGCAGGCAAGGCCAAGCAGGCCGCGACGCGGCTGTCCACGCACGTCAACGCGATGGGCACGGGCGACGCCGCCGAGGTCGAGCGGCTCCGGCTCGACCTGCGCCGCGAGGTGGCCCTCACCCGCCAGGCCGTCGAGCAAGCCCAGCAGCAGGGCTGGGGGCTGGGCGACCTGCCGCGGCTCCTGGCCGACCTGACGGCGCAGGCCGACGTGCACGACGGGCAGCTCGGGATGTACGCCCAGCAGCGCCGCGTGTCGCCGTACGTCGACCACGCCACCCTGGACCGGCTGCGCCAGCACCAGGCCAAGCTGACGGCGATGTGCGCCCGCATCCGCGCCGACCTCCTCGGCGACCAGGTGCACCACACGGGCTCGGGGATCGCCGACCTCACCTCCCGCACGGACCTGGAGATCGAGGCCCGCCGCCGCCCGCCGGACCCGCTGGACGAGATCGACGAGCTCTACCGCCGCACGATGCAGGAACGCAAAGACCTCCCCTGACGACTACGGACCGTGGCAGGATGGATTCATTCGAAGTGCCGAGACGCGTCGCGAAGGTCACTCGCTCCCAGGCCTGAAGTGAAGGTCGGGGCTTGCCTCGTTCGTCGGGGTGGGGCCGGAGTGACCAGACCCAGCCACCACGCAATGGGAGGTGACCTTGGTGGCTACGTTGGACACACGTCAGCAGATCCACTCCGCCGTGCTTCCTCAGCGGCGGACCCTGGAATCCGCGTCAGCAGACACCCCCCGGAGCAGGAACGAAACGGGACGCGGACGTCTTCGGGCAGCGGAGTGTCCAACATGGTCGAGGGGAGACCTGCACGGCTTCACCTGGCCGTGCGGGCGTCACCCGCGCAAGCGGCGTACGCGGTCGTGAGGCCGCAACCCGTGCCATCCCGCGTGCTTCTGGCTGCGGGGTGGCACGGCATACCTTGACGCCGTTTCGCCTGGACAGCGAGACGGCTTTCCCTGCGCCACTACGCGGGAGTTCTTTCCTCTCCGCCCTGAAGGCTGGAGTATCCGCGGATGAATTCAAGATGACCACGGCTCTTCCCGAATGGCTGTATCCCGGCCCTGCCGGTGGCTGGACCTCCGACATGCTCGATCATCTCCCTCCCGACGCGCCCCGGCACGTCGAGTTGATCGACGGGGCGCTCGTCATGAGGCCACCGCAGAGCCTCTTCCACATGCTCGCGGTCGGACGGTTCGAGCACTCCCTCGAGCCGCCCGCGCATCTCGCGGTCATTCGCGAGATGACGATCACTTTGGGTCCGCGCCAGCGGCCGGAGCCGGACATCCTCGTGGTTGACAAGGCGACGCTCTCCCTTGAGACCACCTCCTTCACGCCAGAGGCCGTGTACCTTGTGGCTGAGGTCGCTTCCGTGGAATCCGTGGAGAGGGATCGGACCACGAAGCCGATCAAATACTCGAACGCGGGGATCAAATACTTCTGGCGGGTGGAGGAGGAAGACGGGCTTCCCGTGGTTTACACCTTCGAGCTCGAGCCTGCGGTCAAGGCCTATGTCCCCACCGGCATCCACCGCAAGCGGCTGCAGACCAACATCGGCTTCGACGTGGACATCGACCTCACGTTGAACTGGCCACCGGCCTAGGCGCGGCTCCACTCCCCATAGATCAGCGTGGCGAGTTCGGCCTCCGTGGCCGCTTTGCTGGCCATCGCCTTGGTGGCCTGGGCCTGCGCTCTGGTGGGGAGCAGGCCTTCGAGCAGGACGGGCAGCGACAGGCGCCGCAGCAGCACCTCGGACTCCGAGATCCCGTACGGCCTGCGCGCCACGGACACGTTCACCCGCAGCGCGTGCTCGTTCCCCGGCGGGACGCCCGGACGGTCGATCTCGATGGCGGAGTAGCGGAAGCCGTTCGCCAGGTTGCAGGCGGCGCACGCGGCCGGGCCCCTGCTCAGCCTGGCGCCGCATTCGGCGCAGGTCAGCCGGTCGTAGGCGGCGTCGACCACGCGCCAGGGGTGCTTGCCGGGCTCGTCGACGACCATCTCGGCGATGAGCCGCTCATCGAGCGGCTCGGTCGTGCCGAACTCGCGCTCCAGGAAGGCCCTCCAGCCCTCCTCGACGATCTCGTCCACCAGCCCGGCGCACCGCGCGCAGCCGGGCGCTCCGGCGGGCTCCCAGTGGCCGCATTCCCCGCATCGTCGCATGCCCGCACGCTACAAGCCGGTCCGCGCCCGCCGCACCGCGTTATCGGTGCCCTCGGGCGGGATAAATCGGTTGCGGCGCCCGGCCGCGCCCCGGCATACTCTGCCGAGTTGATCGCTGCGACGCGAAGGGAGGGTGAGACCGTGATGACGACTGTTCGCGTGCCGTTTCCGCGTCCTCATTCCTTCCCACCGGGCGTTCGCTGAGCTGATCGGCGGGCCGGTGGGCCTCACATCTGGAGCAATCCCACCGTGCCCAAGCACTCACAGCACCGCAGCCGTGGCAAGCACGCCCTCGACGCCGACGACATCGAATGGCTCGAGAGCACACCCGTCAACACCGCCGATGACGGCCCGCCCGCGGGCGACCGCTGGTCCACCTGGGACCAGAGCACGCCCACGGAGAAGGGGCCCCGGCCGTACCCCGCCTGGCTGATCACCGAGCTGGCCGCCGTCGACACCGAGTACGGCGTGCTCAAGACCGGCAAGGAAGCCGACGTCCACCTGATCTCCCGTGGCGTGCCGGGCACCGATCGGGTGTGCCTGCTGGCCGCCAAGCGTTACCGCTCCGCCGAGCACCGCCTGTTCCACCGCGACTCCGGCTACCTGGAGGGCCGCGCTACCCGCGACGACCGCATGAACCGGGCCATGGCCAACCGCACCGCGTTCGGCAAGCAGGTGATCGCCGCCCAGTGGGCGGTCGCCGAGTTCGGGGCGCTGTGCCGGTTGTGGGCGCTGGGGGTTCCGGTGCCGTACCCGGTGCAGATCCTGGGGACGGAGATCCTGCAGGAGTTCATCGGGACCCCCGACGGGTACGCGGCGCCGCGGCTCGCCCAGGTGTCCGACGACCTGGACGGCCTGTGGAAACAACTGGTCGAGGCCATGGTCACACTCGCCAGGGAGGGGCTGGCCCATGGGGATCTGTCCCCGTACAACCTCCTGGTCCACGACGGCAGGCTGGTGATCATCGACCTGCCGCAGATCGTGGACGTGATCGCCCATCCGGCCGGTCCGTCGTTCCTCGACCGCGACGCCCGCAATGTCGCCACCTGGTTCGCCGCCAAGGGCGTCACGGCGGCCGACCCGGAGTCCCTCGCCGCCCTCCTGCGTACGGAGGCCGGGATCGCCCGTTGACTCCTCACCCACGGGCAGCGTGGCCGCGCACAACGGTATTCGCCGCAGCGCGGCGGCTCGCCGACCCGGTCGCAGCGCGTACACGCGGCGGCCTCGCCGTCGCGCCGCTCTGCAGGATCGCCGCCATAGTGCCGTTGCTCAGGCCTGATCCGTGGCTCTGCCCATGGAAGAGCGGCCCGTGGAAGAGCGGCCCGTGGAAGAGCGGCCCGTGGAAGAGCGGCCCGTGGAAGAGCGGCCCGTGGGAGAAACGACCGCGGAAGAGACGATGGCGGAGGCGCGACTCAAGCGGATGGACGGTCGAGGGCGTCGATGGTGGTGCGGAGCCAGGTCAGCTCGGCCTGGCTCGTGGCGTGGGCGATGGTCAGCAGCCCCTGCCGGAACGGGTCCCCGAACTCCTCGGCCGCCATCGGCCGGTCCCCGTCGTAGAAGAAGCTCGTCGGCTCCTCCAGGAAGGCCAGCCGCCTGCGCAGCACGGCCGCCTGCGCACGCGGCTCGCCCAGGTGGCGGAGGAATGCCAGCAGCGTGAACCACCGGTTCTCATCGCTGATGTCGAGCTCGTCCGGCTCCCGCAGCCGCCGCTCCAGCTCCTCACGCCCCTCGTCCGTCAGGTAGAGCACGCGCCGGGGCGCGGCGGCCGCTCCAGGCTCGTCCTTCCTGATCAGCCAGCCGGCCGCGGCCATGCGCTTGATCGCCGGGTAGAGCGTGCCGTCGGCCACCGGACGTACGTGCCCCATCAGGGCCGCCACCCGTCTACGCAGGTCGTAGCCGTGTAACGGCCTATCCCTGAGGAACCCGAGTATCGCCAGTTCCAACATGGCCATAAGCATATACCTCGGAGTCGATATATATTGGCTCCGATACATGAGGAGGCCTGTCATGCACGATGCCATCGTCCACCCCGGCGGCGCACGCATGCGCTGGGTGGAGCTGCCGGGCGCCGACCCGGCGCGTGTCTACATTCACGGCCTCGGCGCCACCTCGGCCCCCTACTACGCGGAGGTCGCCGCCCATCCCCTGCTGCCGCGCCACCGCTCCCTCCTGATCGATCTGCTCGGCTTCGGCATCAGCGACCGGCCGCAGGACTTCTCTTACACGCTCGAAGCTCACGCCGACACCCTGGCCGAGGCGCTGCGGAAGGCGGGGGTCGCCGGCGCGTCGGTGATCGCCCACAGCATGGGCGGCGCGGTGGCCATCGTCCTGGCCGCCCGCCACCCCGAGCTGGTCTCCAACCTGATCCTCGTGGACGCCAACCTCGACCCCCATCCCCCGGTCCCCGTCCAGCCGGGCAGCAGTGGCATCGCGAGCTACACCGAGGAGGCGTTCGTCTCGTACGGCTGGAAGGAGGTCCGTGACCGGGTGGGGCCGCACTGGTGGTCCACGATGCGGCTGGCGGACCCGCGCGGCCTGCACCGTACGGCCGTCAGCCTCGCCGAAGGGACCCACCCCACGATGCGCGAGATGCTGAAGGCCCTCCCGATCCACCGCGCCTTCCTGCACCCGGAGGGCGACGCGCCGGCGGCGGCCGACGACCTGCGCGCGGCGGGTGTCCAGGTCCTCGGCATCCCCGAGTCGGGTCACAACATCATGCTCGACAACCCCGAGGCCTTCGCCCGCACCATCAGAACCCTCCTCCCCTAGCCCGAGTGCACTTGCGGTGAGACGTCAAGGCATCAGCTACTCGTACCGCAATAGAGGTGTTCGCGCCGGTCATCCGGGTGAGCTGACACAGTTGATGCTCTTCGAGATGGTCGATGAGGAGCTGTCGGGGATCGGCTTCTCGATGGCGCCGACCTCCCCGGCCTTCCCGGGGACGGACGCCTGCAGCGCCGATCAGTATGGGTGATGGTTGGACTTGTTCATCCAAGCCGCGTACGCCTGGGCGCCGAGCTCGGGATGAATTTGCTCCATTTCGATCTTGCGCTGATCGAGGGGTCTCATGAAGTCTTCGTACTGGAAGGCGTCGTCGAAACCTATCTTCCGTGTCGCCTCCAGGTCCGAGCTGAAGTGCACGGCGTCGATCCTTGACCAGTAGATGGCGCTCATGCACATCGGGCACGGATAGCCGCTCGTATAGAGGGAACAGCCCATGAGCATCCTGGCCCGCTCGGGCAGCGGATCAGGCGACCCCTCGGGGCGTGGCACGAGCTCGAGCGTCGACTCGTTCTGGTGTTCCTCCGAGACGGAAGGCGCCATCGGATTCAGGGTCTGAATGGCCTTGCGGATCGCCTCGACTTCGCCGTGTGCGGTCGGATCGCCGGTGAGAAGGACGCGATTCTGCCCGCGGGCCAGAATTTCTCCGTCCATGACGATGACCGCGCCGAACGGACCGCCCCAGCCATGCGTCACGGACTCGGTGGCGAGCCGTACAGCTTCGGCCATGAAATCCTTGGGTGTCATTTGGCAACCTCCGGAAGGTAAAACACGGCTGAAACTTGGACACGATCAACCGTTATGCACTATTCGTCGCCGCACTTCTTCCCAGGGCGCCCCGGACTACACTTGCCCAGGTGAAACCTTATGTGAACCGCGGGCCCTGAGGTGATGGCGCCACCGTGGTGATCTCCTGGAAAGTCCGCGAGGGCCGCGAGATGGACTATCGGCGATGGCAGCAGAAAATAAATGAAGCCATTGCGATCCTTTCCCGGTTTCGAGGGCTCGGAAGTTTATCCGCCAATTCCTGGTGAGCAGCGTGCCTGGGTGGTCGTGTTCCGTTTCTCAAGCACCGGAGAATTGACCGGGTGCCTCGACTCGGAGACGCGAAGGAGACTGCTCGACGAGGTTCGCCCGCTGCTGGAGGAGCCGCCGGCACTTGCCCAGCGGGGGCGGCTCACTCTTCACGAACATGGCAGGCGTGCTGGTGATGCTGCTGTGCTTGGCGCTGCTCGTCGCCGTCTTCGGCCTGATCACCGGCCAGACGTATGCACCATGAGGGCGGCGCTTACTGCACCCCCGCCTCGCGCATGTCGCGGAGCTCGCGCTTGAGCTCCTTGATCTCGTCGCGCAGCCGGGCGGCGACCTCGAACTGGAGATCGGCCGCGGACTGGTGCATCTGCTCGGTCAGCGAATCGATCAACGACTCCATCTGGGCCCTGGGCATCTCGCCCGCGATGGCCTTGGCGTGCTGCCCGGCCTGCCGCGTCGCGAACCCGGGCACAGGGGCCTTGCCGCGTGACTGCTGCCGCCCGCCGCCGAGCAGCCGGTCGGTGTCGGCGTCCTCGCGCTGCAGCGAGTCCAGGATGTCGGCGATCTTCTTGCGCAGCGGCATCGGGTCGACGCCGTTGGCCACGTTGTAGGCGACCTGCTTGGCCCGCCGCCGGTTGGTCTCGTCGATCGCCCGCTCCATCGACGGGGTGATCTTGTCGGCGTACATGTGGACCTGGCCCGACACGTTACGGGCGGCGCGGCCGATGGTCTGGATCAGGGACGTCTCGGAGCGCAGGAAGCCCTCCTTGTCGGCGTCGAGGATCGCCACCAGCGAGACCTCGGGCAGGTCGAGGCCCTCGCGCAGCAGGTTGATGCCGACGAGCACGTCGAACTCGCCTCCCCGCAGCTCCCGCAGCAGCTCGATGCGGCGCAGCGTGTCGACCTCGCTGTGCAGGTAGCGGACCCGGACGCCGAGCTCCAGCAGGTAGTCGGTCAGGTCTTCGGACATCTTCTTGGTCAGCGTGGTGACCAGGACGCGCTCGTCGCGGTCCGCGCGCTCACGGATCTCGTGGACCAGGTCGTCGATCTGCCCCTTCGTGGGCTTGACGACGATCTCGGGGTCGACCAGGCCGGTCGGGCGGATGACCTGCTCGACGACGTCGCCCTTGACCCGGCCCAGCTCGTAGGGCCCCGGCGTGGCGGACAGGTAGACGGTCTGCCCGATGCGCTCCAGGAACTCCTCCCACTTCAGCGGCCGGTTGTCCATCGCCGACGGCAGCCGGAACCCGTGCTCGACCAGCGTGCGCTTGCGGGAGGCGTCGCCTTCGTACATGGCGCCGATCTGCGGCACGGTCTGGTGCGACTCGTCCAGGACCAGCAGGAAGTCCTCGGGGAAGTAGTCGAGCAGCGTGTTGGGAGCGCTGCCGGGCTCGCGCCCGTCCATGTGACGCGAGTAGTTCTCGATGCCGGAGCAGGTGCCGATCTGCCGCATCATCTCGATGTCGTACGTCGTGCGCATCCGCAGCCGCTGCGCCTCCAGCAGCTTGCCCTGCCGCTCCAGCTCCGACAGCCGCTCGGCCAGCTCCGCCTCGATCCCGGTCACCGCGGCCGCCATGCGCTGCTCGCCGGCGACGTAGTGGGAGGCGGGGAAGATGTAGAGCTCCTCGTCCTCGGTGATGACCTCGCCGGTCAGCGGGTGCATGGTCGACAGCTTCTCGATCTCGTCGCCGAACATCTCGATGCGCACGGCCAGCTCTTCGTACTTCGGGATGATCTCGATCGTGTCGCCGCGCACCCGGAACGTGCCCCGGGTGAAGGCCAGGTCGTTGCGCGTGTACTGCATGTCGACTAGGCGCCGCAGCAGCTGGTCACGGTCGACGTCCATGCCGACGCGCAGCCGGGCCATGCGGTCGACGTATTCCTGCGGCGTGCCCAGGCCGTAGATGCACGACACGGAGGCGACCACGATCGTGTCGCGGCGGGTGAGCAGCGAGTTGGTGGCCGAGTGGCGCAGCCGCTCGACCTCGTCGTTGATCGAGGAGTCCTTCTCGATGTAGGTGTCGCTCTGCGGGACGTACGCCTCGGGCTGGTAGTAGTCGTAGTAGGAGACGAAATATTCCACCGCGTTGTTGGGCAGCATCTCCCGCAGCTCGTTGGCGAACTGGGCGGCGAGCGTCTTGTTGGGCTGCATGACCAGCGCGGGCCGCTGCAGCCGCTCGATCAGCCAGGCGATCGTGGCCGTCTTGCCGGTGCCCGTGGCGCCCAGCAGGACGTTGTCCCTCTCCCCGGCCTTGACGCGGCGCTCCAGCTCGGCGATGGCCGTCGGCTGGTCGCCAGAGGGAGTCATCTCGGTGACGACCTCGAACGGCGCCACCTTCCGCTGCAAATCTGTGACCGGTCGCATGCTGCCACTGTAGGCGGCCGGGCTGACAGAATCCGCGTCAGGCCGACCGCTCGCCGATCCGCGGGAAGGGTGTGGTGGAGAACACCACCTCGACGGGGACCTCGAAGTAATCGGCGATCTTCAGCGCCAGGTAAAGACTGGGACTGTATTCGCCCCTCTCCAGGTAGCCGATGGTCTGGTAGTGCACGCCCAGGGCGTCGGCCAGTTGCCTGCGGGTCACGTTCCGCTCCGCGCGCAACAGCGCGATGCGGTTGTAGACGGTCTCGCTCATCACCGCGTATCTTCTCAGCCGATGCGCTGCATCGCCCGGTCCCTGCGCTCCTGCATCGCGGAGCCGGACTCGCGCCGGGCCATCCTGCGCAGGATCGGGGGTGCGATGAGCAGGCTCGCCACCGTCCACGCGCCGAGCACCAGGATCGTCTCGACCGGCCGCCAGGACCCGCCGATCTCCATGGCCGCCATCGAGTCCGGCAGGAGCGCCGAACGCATTCCGAGCCCCAGCCAGTACAGCGGGAATCCCTGCGCGACCGCCTGCAGCCAGCCCGCGAGAGCGGAGATCGGGTAGAAGATGCCCGAGATGGCGGTGAGCCCGCCGACGGTGAGCATCGACACCCCGGCGGCCGTCTGCGGACTGGTGGCCAGCGAGCCGATGACCGCGCCGAGGGGCAGGGTTGCCATCAGCGCGAGCAGCGTGATGCCCAGCACGGCGAGCAGGCCGCCGATCCCGGCGCGGGCCAGCTCCGGCATCAGGATCACCCCGGCCACGAGCACGATCACCATGCTGATCAAGGTCTGCAGCGTCAGCAGCGCGACCCGGCCGATGAGATAGCCGAGCATGCCCTGCGGGACCGCCTTGGCGCGCAGCAGGGTGCCGTCCTCGCGCTCGACGGCGATCGTGCCGACCGCGCCTATCAGTCCGTTGAACGCGGCGAGCATGCCGAGGATGCTCGGCAGCGTGAAACTGGCCAGGCTGATGGTGGTGCCGGGGACCGTCGCGTCACGCTGGAAGAACAGCACGACCACGATGGCGACCGTGGAGACGGCGTTGAAGCCGATGTCCTGCGGGTTTGTCAGGCTGTTCCTGAACTCGACCCAGCCTCTGTCCAGGCCGAGCCTGACGACGTGCAGCGCGGGGTTCACGCTTCCTCCCTCTTCAGGATCGCCATGTACGTGTCCTCGAGCGTGGCCCGGCGCACCTCCAGGTCGCCGATCTCGGTGCCGTGCTGCTCGAACAGCTCCCGCACGAAGCCGGTGGCGTCCTCCGTGGCGTGCACGAAGTGCTCGCCGCCGCGGCTCCAGCGCACTTGGGCGTCGCGGGAGACCTCGCGGGAGAGCCGGTCGGGGCTGCCGTCGGCGACGATCTTGCCGCCGGCCAGGATGAGGATCCGGTCGGCGAGCTTCTCGGCCTCGTCGAGGTCGTGCGTGGTGAGCAGGATGGTGGTGTCGTCGAGGTCGGACAGGCGGTGGACGAGGTCGTGGAAGTCGCGCCTGGCCTGTGGGTCGAAGCCGGCGGTCGGCTCGTCGAGGAAGAGCACCTCGGGCCGCCCCACGATGCCGATCGCGACGTCGAGCCGGCGCCGCTGGCCGCCGGAGAGCCGGTTGATCCGCTGGCCGGCCTGCTCGGCGAGCCCGACCGCCTCGATCAGCTCGGCGGTGTCGAACGGCGGCCGGTCCGGCCTCGCGTACGGCTCGTAGTATCGGCTCAGGTGGTGCAGCAGCTGGTGCACCCGCCAGCGGCCGTGGTCGCGCCACGATTGCAGCACCACGCCCAGCCTGGCCCGCCAGCGCTCGTCGCCGCGTACCGGCTCGGTGCCGAGCACCCGCACGCGGCCTCCTGAGGGCGCACGGAAGCCCTCCAGTATCTCGATCGTCGTGGTCTTGCCCGCGCCGTTCGGGCCGAGCAGGGCGATCACCTCGCCGGCGCCGACCGTGAAGTCGACGCCCCGCAGCACCTGCTTCGGCCCGTAGGCCATCCGCAGGCCGTTCACCTCGATGGCGGCCTCCGTGTTCACGTGATCGAGTCCGCCCACGAGCTCCCTCACTGCTCCCATGGACCCTCCAAGTAGTAGGTCTACTACATCAATAGCACACCTACTACATAAAGCAATAGACATGTGACACGCCATTGCAAGCGAACAGTAAGTGACACCCGATACCGTCGGATTCGCCTTGTAGCGGACAAAGGAAGGTTCCATGTCACGACCCAGAGAGGCCTTCATCCAGGCAGGTCAGGGCCTAGCCCAAGCGGTTGTCCAAGGGGGTGACGTACGACAGGCGATGGGGCAGGCCGTCGGGCAGGTCGTCGGCCAGGCGGGGCAACTGGCCGGCCAGGCTCCGGGCTTCACGCTGAATCCGCACGACTTCGCCGCGGCCCGCGACGGCGGAGTGTCCGTCGGCACCCTCATCGAGGCCAGGACGGCGTCGCTGAACGAGGCCGGCGAGATCGTCAACCGCAGCTTCGCCGAGAACGGCATGCATGTCATCTCCCCCGTGGTGATCCCCAAGGGCACCACCGCGAAGGTGATCGTGCCGCTGGGCATCCTGGTGGTGCTCGGCCTGATCGGCGCGCTCGGCAACGTCATCCCGAACACCGATCTGATCTTCGGCCCGCACTACTGGGTCGTGCTGGTCCTGGCCGCCGCGTTCCTGTGGTGGCGGCGCAGCGTGGTGATGGTGCCCGAGGGCTGCAAGGCGCTGATCACCAAGTTCGGCAAGCTGGTGCACATCGCGGACCCGGGCCGGGTGACGCTGTTCAATCCGTGGAAGCGGGTCAGCTACATCGTCAACACCACCCGCGAATACCCGTTCAACGCGCCGATCAGCGAGGCACCCACCCAGCAGGGCGTCAAGGCGAGCGTGGACCTGTTCCTGCAGTTCAGGATCGAGAACCCGGCGGAGTTCATCTTCGTGCTCGGCTCGGTCAGCGGCTTTCAGTCCAAGCTCCAGAACGCCATCAGCGAGGTCACCCGCTCCCTGATCTACGCCCAGCGCGCCGAGGAGATCTACGACCTCGTCGGCGAGAGCACGATGGGCATGCTGGAGAACCTCAACCAGCAGTTCCTGCCCGCCGTACGGCTCACCGACGTGAACATCACGCACGCCGAGCCGTCCAGCCAGGAGTACCGCATGGACCTGGCCGCCCCCGAGATGGTCCGCGTGGCCAAGGAGGCCTACACCTACGAGTACGAGCTGCAGCTGCGCAAGGAGCAGAACGAGGGCGACCTGGTCAAGGAGCTGGCGGGGCTGCAGGAGACGCTGAGCGCCATCCAGGCGGAGATCGCCGGATACCAGGCCCGCATGGACACCGCGCTCGAACGCGCCACCCACCAGGCCACGGCGCAGGCCAGGCAGCGCCTGGTCGAGGCCGAGTCCACGGCCAACGCCAACTCCGCGCTGCTGGAGGCGCAGGCGCTGGACATCAGGGCGCTGTCGGCCGCCGAGGCGCCCGAGATCCTCGACTACCGCTTCCAGCAGGACCTGCTGACCAAGCTGGAGTCGGTCGCCACCAGGCTGCCGCAGGTCGTGCAGGTGGGCGAGCAGACCGACATCGACTTCCTGGCCCTGGCGCAGCAGCTGGTGGGCGGCAAGGGCGCGGTCCTGTTCTCGCCCGAGGACATGGCCGCCATCCGCTCCAGGCTCGACGAGATCGGCGCGCGCGTGCAGGGCCGCGAGGACGAGATCAGCGCCCTGCTCAAGAAGGCCGCCGCCGACGTGACCGAGCCCCAGGCTCCGCCGGAGCCCGATCGTGACCTAGAACGGACGGTCGAGCGCCTGCTGCCGGGCGGCAGGCACCACGTACAGGGTGAGGGTGAGGTCTGATGACACGCGAGTTCTCGAAGATCAAGGAGTCTCTGGCCTCCTGGGGCGAGATCCGCCAGCTGCTGCGCGGCGGCGAGCAGGGACAGCTCGTGCCCGTCGTGATCCCCAAGGACCGGCGCGGCTTCACGTGGATGGCACTGGTGTTCCTGGCGGTCTACTTCGCCGGCATGGCGGCTCTGACCGACCTCACCGTCATCGCGGCGCTGGTGGCGCTGTTCTTCCTGCTCCTGGCGCTGCTCACGATGTGGCGCAAGGCGATCATCGAGATCGAGGAGGGCACCACCGGTGTGCGCAGCCGCTGGGGCGCCATCACCTCCACGCTCCCGCCGGGCCGCCACTACCTGTGGCTGCCGTGGGACCGGGTGGACGCGGTCGTCGACACCTCCACCGAGATCCCGTACTCGGCGCCGATCGTGGCCTGCCCCACAGCGGAGAACGTGCCGCTGAAGTCGATCGAGTTCTTCCTGAAGTTCCGCATCGTGGACCCCGTCGCGTTCGTCCGCACGATCGGCGCGGGCAACTTCGACCTCGTGCTGTCCAGCGCGGTGCAGGACGCGATCAGGCAGCGCAGCCGCCGGGTCAACACCGAGCGCGCGTACGACCTGCGCGGCTCCGACGTCGGCGACATGCAGGACGCGCTCAACCGCCAGCTCGGCCGGTACGGCGTGCGCGTCATGGGCGCCAACATCCCCGACGTCCAGCTGCCCGACCAGTACCAGCAGCACCTGGCCACCCGCGAGAAGGTCGCCAAGGAGCTGTCGGCCTACGAGCGCGAGTGGGAGCTGACCCGCAAGCGCCGCATCGACACCCTCCTGATGGAGATCGAGCGCTCCAAGAAGACCCGTGACGCCCGCGTGGTCGAGGTCAAGGCCGCCCACAACAACGCGCGCAAGAACGTGGCGCGCATGCTGGAGGAGCAGGAGACCGAGGCCCAGCGGGTCACGTGGGAGATCGAGGCGCGCGGCCGGGCCGACCTGACCTCCGCCGAGAACGAGGCCAAGGCGCTGCGCCGGCTGGCCGAGTCGTACCGGGACAACCGGGCCGTGCTGCAGTACGAGCTGGCCCGCAAGCGCCTCGACGTAGGCGCCAAACTGACGGAGAACGCACCCCAGCCGCTGATCGTACGCACTCAGCAAGGTCAGGCGGACTCCGCGCTCACCACCCTCCTCCTGGCCCAGTTGCTCCCCCGCATCTCGGGCACGGGAACCGGCCAAGTGAACGGCCACACACCTTCCTCATAGGAGAACCCCATGGTGTTCCGCAAGTTGATGGCCGCGTTCGGCGCGGGCGTCGAGGTAGACACAGTGTTGACCAACACGGGCGTGCGGCCCGGCGAACCGCTGCGCGGCGTCGTGCACTTCCGTGGCGGCAACTCCGACTACAAGGTCGAGGGCATCCACATCGACCTGACCGCGGTCGTTGAAATCGAGCAGGGCGACAACGAGTACAAGACGTCCTACAGCTTCCTGCGCCAGCAGGTCGCGGGGACGTTCCAACTGCCCGCGGGCGCGCAGCACCAGCAGCCTTTCGAGATCATGGTGCCGTGGGAGACGCCCATCAGCGCTATCGCCGGGCATCCCCTGCACGGCATGAAGCTGGGCGTGCAGACGGAGCTGGCGCTCGCGGGCGCGCTCGACAAGGGCGACCTCGACCCGCTGTTCGTCAGCCCGCTGCCCGCCCAGGAGCAGGTCATCGGCGCGCTCGACCGGCTGGGCTTCCAGTTCAAGAAGGCCGACCTGGAGCGCGGCACGCTGTACGGCTCGACGATGCCGTTCTTCCAGGAGATCGAGTACTACGCCGGCGGGCAGTGGCGGCGGCACTTCAACGAGCTGGAGCTGACGTTCATCGCCGGGCCGCGCCAGATGGACGTCATCCTGGAGGCCGACAAGCGGGGCGGCTTCCTGACCTCCAGCCACGACTCGTACAACCGATTCACGATCCGCTACGACGACCCGCCGAACTCGGCGGACGGCGCCCTGCAGCGCGGCCTGGAGCAGATGGCCCGCAAGCGCGGCTGGTTCTAGACCCGCGTCACCGCCAGCAGGTGGCCGCTGACCCCGAGGAGGGACGGCTCGGACTCCAGGCGGCGGGCGGCGTCGAGCAGCAGCTCGCGCCGCCCGTCGTCGTCCAGCCAGGCGTCGACGTCGCCGTAGAGCCAGAACGCGCCCTCCAGGCCGTAGCGGCGCGGCTCGGGCAGGCCGGCGTCGGCGAACTCGCCGAGGATCTCCTCCGGATCGTGGAGGTAGCCGCGGAATCCCTCCGTCCTGGGCGAGATCATAACTCCGGTCTGGAACGCGCGATAAGCGGCCGCCCGCTGGTCCTCATGGAGGAAGAGCCCGCGGTAGATGGTGTCGTGGACGGCCGCGTACCGGCTGATGTAGGCCGCGGCGACCACGCCGCCGGGGCGCACGGCGCGGCGGGCCTCGGCCAGGGCGCGCACCCGGTCGGCGCGCTCGGGCAGGTGGTAGAGCGGGCCCAGCAGCAGCGCCGCGTCCGCCTCCCCATCGGAGACCGGCAGGTCGCGGGCGTCGCCGAGGCGCGCGCTCACGCCGGGCAGCGCCGACGCCTCCGTCACGTGCAGCGGCACGGGATCTATCAGCTCGACGTCATAACCGCCGGCGGCCAGCCATTCGGCGTGCACGCCCGTGCCGCCGCCCACGTCGAGCACGCGTGCGGGCGGCGGCGGCAGCGTGCGCCGCAGCACGTCGCGGGTGCGCCAGAACTCCAGCCGGTTGCGCCCCTGCCGCAGCCTGGTCAGCTCGCCGCCGCGCTCGTAGTATCCCAGCACGTCAGGATCCAGGATCATGCCGAGGAATCCTACCGACCGGGTGATCGGGGCTCGAGGCAATATTCTCCGGCATCTTTCGCTACGTGATCGCTCTCTGGTGGTCGCACGGCCCCGGTCGTTACCATGACCACGGGAACTGACTGATCGTCGAACGACGGGGCGCGCGATGGCACGGTTCATGGCGTCGGTGAAGCGGGTCGCCCCATGGGCGGCGCGAAACGCCGACGGCGCGATAGCGCTCGGCCTGGCCATCGTGGTCGGCGCGCTCGGCATCATGCCCCCCGAGATCTTCGGCCAAAAGGGCCAGGACATCCAGCGCCAGCTCGTGACCGCCGCGACCCTGGTGATCATGGCGCTGGTGGCCACCGCGCTGCTGCGCGACCGCGCCCGCCAGGCTCCCGTCGAGAAGACGATCACCTCGGGCGTGCTGGCCGAGCTGCCGGTGCGGCTGGCCCGCATGGAGCAGATCGAGACGCTCGTCCACAGCACCCGCAGGGCCCTGGACTCGCTGCAGCTCGTCCGGGTGCTGGGCAGCCGGCAGGAGATCGCGCAGTCGCACGCCGAGGCGCGCAAGGACACCACCAGGTGGAGCTTCAAGGGCGGCACGGGCACCTACCTGCGGGCGGTCACCCTGCCCGCGTGCGTCGCCGCGGCCCGCAGGGACAAGCGCCACCTCACGGTCAGGGTCGAGGTCATCGACCCGTCCGACGCCGAGGTGTGCGAGACGTACGCCCACTACCGCCGCTCGCTGTCCGACATCCCCGACGGCACCGGCGAGACATGGACGACGGACCGGGTCAGGAAGGAGTCGTACGCGACGATCCTGGCCGCCTTCTGGCACCGCCAGCGCTACGGACTGCTGGACATCGCGGTCGGCCTGACGCGGACGATGACGACGTTCCGCTGGGACCTGTCGGCCACCCGCCTGATCATGACGGTCGAGGACCCGAACATGGCGATGACGGCGCTGGCGGGCACGTTCTTCTACGAGAACTGCGACACCGAGCTGCGGCTCAGCTTCGAGCAGGCGCGGCGGGTGCCGCTGGAGATGTACAAGAAGGTGCCGCTGAGCGACGAGCCCACCATCGAGGAGGTGCAGGAGTTGTTCGAGCGGATCGAGATGCCCCTGCCCAAGTCCTACAACGGCCGCGACGTCGTGGACATCGCCCGCAAGGCGCTGCGCGCCGTGGATCCTTATGGTGAGTCGCGTCCAGCGGCTCACCAACGAGACGGAACGTGAGTGCGGGCCATGAGCCGGCGTGAGGTCCACCGGCGGCTGCTCGACGGCCGGGCCCGGTCGTGGGCCCTCGATGTGCTGGCGGACGCGGACGGCCTGGCCGCGGTGCGCCACCCGCTGGGGTTCGTCTGCCTGCCACTGGAGCGCGACGGTGGCGAGGGGGTATGCCTGCATCTGTGGTCCGATTCGCTCGCGCACGCACAGAGCACGACGTCGCAGATCCACTGCCACAGCTGGGACCTGATCAGCCACGTGCTCTACGGCCAGATGCGCAACGTGCACGCTGAGGTCACCGACGCCGGCGCGGACGCCACGCATCGGGTGTTCGAGGTGGTCAGCGGGGCCGACGGCGACCGGATCTCGCCCACCCGCCGCACCGTGCGGCACGCGACGGGGCTGGTGGAGGTGTTCGGGCCAGGCGACACGTACACGCTGCCGGCCGGCCGCTTCCACAGCAGCGTCGTCCCCGAGGGCGGCGAGGCGGCCACGATCGCGCTCGGGCGCGGCCGGCCGGGCAGCCGCGACCTGTCGCTCGGGCCGCTCGGCGCCGGGCCGCACCACGTGTCCAGGCAGCCGCTGGACGCCAGGGAGACCGCTCTCGCCGTCCGGCTGATCACCGCGCACCTGACCTGAGGGGTACCCGATGGACCTGGATCACGCTCGCACGGTCGCCGTCGAGGCCGCCGAGGCCGCCGGGGCGCTGCTCCTGGAGGGCATGCGCGGCGCGGTCGGCGTCAGGGCCAAGGGCACCGCGGGCGACGTGGTCACCGATCTCGACCTGGCCTCGGAGAAGCTGCTGCTGGAGCGCATCCTGACGGCCTACCCGGCGCATTCGGTGATCGCCGAGGAGTCGGGGCTGGTCGGGGCGGCGGGCGGCGAGTGGACGTGGCTGGTCGACCCGCTGGACGGCACCAACAACGTGGCGATCGGGCTGCCCGCGTACGTGGTGGGCGTGGCGCTGTGCCAGGACGGACGTCCTGTGCTGGGCGTGGTGCACGAGCCCGTCTCCGCCGAGACGTGGTCGGCCATCCGGGGACGGGGGGCGACGGCCTCGTCAGGGGCACGTCTCGCGCCCCCGTACACGCCGAGGCCGCACGGGCCGCTGCTGGCCTGGACCCAGGGCTACAGCGTGGCCAGGGGCGACGACACCGTGCGGGCGCTCAGGTGGACGCTGGAGCGGCACGCGCGCCGGGTGCTGCAGCTGTGGGCGCCGCTGCTGGCGTGGGCGATGCTGGCGCGCGGCGACATCGACGGCATCGTCGGCTACCGGGCCGAGGCGGTGGACCTGCCGGCGGGCGCACTGCTCGCCCAGGAGGCCGGCATCGAGATCAGGGCGCTGGACGGCGGCCCGTTCGAGGCGTGCATCGACGCCCCGGCCGAGGACCGCAGCTTCGTCGCCGCCCACCCGCGCGCCCTCCCCGGGCTCCTCTCCCTCCTCCACTGAGGAAAAGTCCTCAGTTCTTGTGTGTCGAATGTCGATGAGTTCCGCGGCCGTTCGACGTCTATTTAGAGGGTGCCGAGAACGGCACGTGTGGAAGGGGAGCTCGACATGATGACCACCACCGAACTGGCGCAGGTGCTCTTCACGACCGCCCTGCAGCCGTCCGACGACGTGTCCCCGTACCAGATCCGCGAGGCCGTGGACGAGCGGCTGTGCGCGTGCGGCGGCGACCCGGCCCGGTGCGCGGCGTACGTGGCGCAGGAGGCCGGCGACCACCCCGAGACGTACGTGGCGAGGATGCGCTGGGCGCTCGGCGCGGTGGCCGGCGCCTACGAGCTGGCCGCCGCGTGAGCGCCGCTCAGCCGAACGCGACCAGCGCCCACACCGTGGTGGCCAGCCCCACGACGGCCAGCCCGGCACCGGTGAGCAGGAAGCGGCGCATCGGCACCTTGACCTCGTGGCGGCGGCACGACTCGAACCACAGCAGCGTGGCCAGCGACGCCCATGGCGTCACGACGGGGCCCACGTTCGTGCCGGCCAGCAGGGCCAGCAGGCGGTCCTGATCGCCGGCCGGGATGACCGCCGCGACCGCTTGGAAGGCGGGCAGGTTGTTGATCACGTTGGACAGCCCGGCGCCCACGGCCGCCGTCCGGTAGGGGTCGCCCTCGGTGCCGATCATCCAGGTCATCAGGGTGGACAGGCCGTGCGCGCTGAGCGTGGGCACCACCAGGAACAGCCCCGTCACGAAGATCACCAGCTGCCACGGGATCAGGCCCCAGGTCAGGCGCTTGCGGGCGCGGAGCAGGAAGGCGCCCACGACGATCGCGGCGGCCGCGGTGGCGGCGACGGCGACGTGCGCCTTGAGCAGCAGCATCGCGATGAACAGCAGGCAGCCTCCGGACGCGGCGGCGAACAGCACGCGGTCGGCGACCGGCTCCAGCACCGGCGGCGTGTAACGCAGGTCGCGCCGCTCGCCCCGGCGCCAGTAGAACGCCCACAGGAACGCCATCGTCACCGCGATGGAGGCGATCTGGGGCGCCCACATGCGGGCGGCGAACTCCTGGGCGTCGAGGCCGATCTTCTCCATGCCGAGCAGGTTCGTCAGGTTGGACACGGGCAGCAGCAGGCTCGCCGTGTTGGCCAGCCAGATCGTGGTCATGGCCAGGGGCAGGGCGGCGATGCGCGCCTTGGGGGCCAGGGCGAGCATGACGGGGGTGAGCAGGACCGCGGTCGTGTCCAGGTTCAGAAATATCGTGACAAAAGACGCGAAAGCCGCACAAAGAAAGAACAAGGCGGCATAGTTACCACGGCCGAACACCGCCATCCGCGCCGCGATGGCGTCGAAGACCTGGGCCTCCTTGGTCAACTCGGCCAGCACGATGATCGCGACCAGGAAGATCAGCAGCGGGCCGACCCCGTTCAGGCTCTCGACCGCGTCCTCCCACGGCAGCAGCCCGGTCGATGAGAAGACCAGCCCGAGAACCAGCAGCCCGATCCTGATCAGATCGAGCACGCCAAGACGCCGCCACACGTGACGATGATCGCACACAGTCTCCAAAACCCCGACGCCGCAAGGGATACTGGGCGGCATGGCACGTGACGGCAGGCCGACCGAGATCTTCGTCAGCTACTCCCCGGCCGACACGGCGTGGGCGACGTGGATCGCCTGGGAGCTCGAGGCGGCGGGCTACCGGACGATGATCCAGGCGTGGGACTTCGTTCCCGGCACCAACTTCATCGACTTCATGGATCGCGGGGTCAGCGAGGCGCAGCTCGTCGTGGCGGTGCTCTCGCGCAACTACCTGACCTCGCGGTACGGGCGGATGGAGTGGCAGGCGGCGCTGCGGGCGAACCCGGACAACCCCTCCAACAAGCTCGTCACGATCAGGCTCGAGGACGTCCAGCTGGAGGGCCTGCTGTCCACGATCACCTGGGTCGACCTGCTGGGCGTCACCGATCCTGGACAGGCCAGGGCGCTGCTGCTGGGCCGGGTCAGGGAGGCGATGTCGGGCCGCGCGAAGCCCGAGGCGGCGCCGGCGTTCCCCGACGGCTCCAGCGTGCCGGCGGCCGCGCCGACGCTGCCCCCGCCCGGCGAGCGGGCCAGGGCGCGGCGCGCGCCGGTCACGGCGCCCACGTTCCCGCCGGCGGCGGGCTCCGGCGGCGCGCGCGAGTCGATCAGCGTGCTCCACGTCGGCGGCCCCCGCTTCGGCCGGGCGCTGCCGGATCCCGGCGATCCGTTCACTCCGGAGGACATGCAGGCGCGGATCTGGGCCGACCTGACCGCCATGTACGACCGGGGCATGCCCCGCCCCGACCTGATGGTCGTCAGCGGCGACCTGACCGAGTCCGGCAGCCTGGGGCAGTTCGGGCAGGCGACGCGGTTCGTGACCGATCTGCGGCTGCTGATCGGGCTGGAGCCGCACCGGCTGGTGCTGCTGCCCGGGCCGCGCGACGTCACCAAGGCGGCCGCCAGCGCCTACTTCATGACCTGCGAGGCCGACGACGTGAGCCCGCAGCCGCCCTACTGGCCCAAGTGGCGGCATTTCGCGGGGCTGTTCGGCGAGGTGTACCAGGGGCTGGACGACCGGGTGTTCGACGGCGGGCAGCCGTGGACGCTGTTCGAGGTGCCCGATCTGAAGGTGGTCGTGGCGGGGCTCAACTCGACGATGGCGATGAGCCATCTGGAGCGGGACGCGTACGCGCTGCTGGGCGAGGGGCAGGCGGCCTGGTTCGCCGAGCGGTTGCGGCCGTACGAGGAGAGCGGGTGGCTGCGGCTGGGCGCGATCGGGCACCCGCCGGACGCGCTGAGGGACGCGCCGACGTTCGACCGGCTGCTCGCGCACCGGCTCAACCTGCTCTTCCACGGCGGCTCCGGGAAAACGGCGGCCGAGGGCCGGGTCGCGGCGCCGCGCGCCGGGCGGCACCAGGTCGTCGAGATCACCCCGGACGGGATGCGCACGTGGCAGCCGGAGGGGGGCGAGCCGGAGCGGGTGCCGTGCCGCTGGCGGGCCGCGGGGGCGACGTTCACCGGCGAGAGCCCGCCCGTCCCGCCGCCCGGGCCGAAGCCGGACGAGCGCGAGCCGAGCCCGGTGGAGCTGCTGCTCGACCGGATCACCGAGGTGTGCGAGGCCAGGCACGAGCGGGCCAGGATCCGCAGGTTCGCCGCCCACCTGGTGGTCACCCACCCGGAGGACGGGTTCGTCCGGCAGACGATGATCGGCGCGCACGCCGGCGAGCTGACCGAGAGCGCCGCGGACGCCTTCGTCCGGCAGTCACACGCCGCCGGGCTGGCCGCCGAGCTGGTCTACCAGGGGCCGCCCGCCCCGCGCGCGGTCCGCGACGACCTGATGCGCAAGGGGGTGCGGCTGCGCAGCTTCACCGAGTTCCAGGGCCTGCTCGACCTCACCGGCTACGTCGCCGAGCAGACGGCCAGGCTGACGATCGACCGCCGCTACCCGCCCGACCTGTACGTGCCGCAGCGCTACCGCGAGCTGGACCGGCCGGGCAGCCAGGTCAAGCAGGGGCTGACCGACGAGCTGATGCGCCTCCTGGCCGCCGACCACGGCCGGTTCCTGCTGCTGCTGGGCGACTTCGGCCACGGCAAGACGTTCGCGCTGCGCGAGCTGGCCCGCCGCATCCCGGCCGAGCTGCCGCATCTGACGCCGATCCTGATCGAGCTGCGCGCCCTCGACAAGGCGCACTCGGTGGACGCCCTGGTGGCCGCGCACCTGGCCGGCCACGGCGAGGAGGTCATCGACCTCAAGGCGTTCCGCTACCTGCTCCGGCAGGGGCGGATCGTGCTGCTGTTCGACGGGTTCGACGAGCTGGTGACCCGGCTGACCTACGACCGGGCGGCCGACCACCTGGCCACGCTGCTGGCGGCGGCCGACGACAAGGCGAAGATCGTGGTGGCCAGCCGCACCCAGCACTTCAAATCGCACAGCCAGGTGCTGACCTCGCTCGGCGAGATGGTGGGGGTGCTGCCGCAGCGGCGGGTGCTGAGCGTCGAGGACTTCACACGCGACCAGATCCGCTCCTACCTGGCCAACAGGTTCGTCGACGGCGACGAGGCCACGGCCCGCATGTCGCTGATGGGCGAAATAAAGGACCTGCTCGCGCTGGCGCAGAATCCGCGCATGCTCAGCTTCATCGCCGACCTCGACGCCGACCGGCTGCGTACGGTGGCCGGCGCCCGGCACACGATCAGCCCCGCGCTGCTGTACGAGGAGATCCTCGGCGCGTGGCTCGCGTTCGAGGAGCGGCGGGCCAGGATCCCCGGCTCGGCCGCGGCGCTGAGCACCGAGGAGCTGCGGCGGGCGGTGACGGCGCTGGCGCTGCGGCTGTGGGAGTCCGGGGAGTCGCTGCTGGGTGTGGACGAGCTGACCGAGATCGGCGAGACGCTGACCGACCTGGCCAGCGGGCAGCTGTCGGCCGCGCACGCCGCGCACGCGATGGGCTCGGGCAGCCTGCTGGTGCGGACCGAGGAGGGGATGTTCGGGTTCATCCACGCGTCGGTGATGGAGTGGCTGATCGCCAGGTACATCGCCTTGGAGAACATCGCGCTGCTGTCCCGCCGGCCGCTGTCGGCGCTCACGGTGGAGTTCCTGTGCGATCTGGCCGACGTGCGGAAGCTGCGCGCGTGGGTGGCGGATCCGCCCGCCGACGACGTGGCCAGGGCGAACGCGGTCAAGATCGCGGCCAGGCTGCGCACCCCCGCCCGCGCCGACCTGCGCGGCGCCAACCTCAAGGGCGAGGACCTGTCGTCCAGGGACCTGCGGGAGGTGGACCTGACCGGCGCCGACCTGTCCGAGGCGACGCTGGCCGGCACGAACCTGTCCAGGGCCACCCTCCGCGACGCCAAGCTCGTCGGCGCCCGGCTGGACGGCGCCGTGCTGACCGGGGCCGACCTGACCGGCGCGGACCTGTCGGGGGCGCGGCTGGCGCAGGTGGACCTGAGCGATGTGACCGTCGAGGGCGCCCGCTGGCACCGTGCCTCGCTGATCAACGTGACCGGTACGCTGCCGCACCTGCCCGGCGCGGCGGTGGTGCCCGGGCAGCCGGTGGAGGTGGAGTTCGCACCCGCCGGAATCGGCGTCCCGTACGGATACCACTTCCAGACCAGCCGCCTGCCCGAGCCGATCGCGTACAGCCCCGACGGCGCCACCGTCGCGATCGGCAACGAGGACGGCGGCGTGCTGCTGTGCGTCGGCGGCGCGCCCGTGCGCACGCTGCAGGGGCACCGGGGCCGCGTCTACGCCGTCATCTTCGCGGGCGA
Source organism: Nonomuraea basaltis (assembly GCF_005893125.1). Taxonomy (GTDB): domain Bacteria; phylum Actinomycetota; class Actinomycetes; order Streptosporangiales; family Streptosporangiaceae; genus Nonomuraea; species Nonomuraea basaltis. Next base: position 57,572 of record NZ_VCJS01000024.1, read on the forward strand.
CCTGCTCGCCACAGGCGCGAGCGACGGCACCGTCGTGCTGTGGGACGCCCTCACCGGCGAGCGGCGGCACACGCTGTCCGGGCACGCCGACGGCGTCTGGCCGGTGCGCGTGAGCCCTGCGGGCGACCTGGTGGCGGCCGGCGGCGGCGACGGAGTCGTGCGCGTGTGGGAGACGGCCACCGGGCACCTGGTCCACGAGCTGGACGGGCACCAGGCGCCCGTCTACACCGCCTCGTTCGGCCGCTCGGCACTGGTGACGGGCGACTCGGCGGGCGTCGTGCGCGTCTGGGACCTCGCCTCCGGGCGATTGACGCGCACGCTCGAGGGCCACCGCGGCAGCGTCTACCGCGCGGTGCACAGCCCCGACGGCCACCTGCTGGCCACCGGCGACGAGGCCGGCACCCTCAGGGTGTGGGACACCGCCACGTGGGCGCCGCTGCACACGCTGACCGGCCACCAGGGCAGCATCTACTGCGTGGCGTTCTCGCCCGACGGCTCGCTGCTGGCGAGCGGCGACACGGCCTGCAGCGTCCGCCTTTGGGATCCGGTGGGCGGCGCGGCGCACGGGGTGCTCACCACGCACCCGGCGTTCGTCTACCACGTGGCGTTCAGCCCTGACGGCCGCACCGTGGCGAGCGGCGACTCCAGCGGCGTGATCAGGCTGCACCCGGTGGACGGCGGGCAGCGGGTGGAGCTGTCCGGGCACCGCAGCTCGGCCTGGCCGTTCGCCTACCGGCCGGACGGGCGTCAGCTCGCCACGAGCAGCAACGACGGCACGGTGCGGCTGTGGGACCCCGGCACGGGCAAATGTCAGCGGGTGCTGCGCGGGCACGGGCGGCGGATCTCGTCGGTCCGGTTCAGCGCCGACGGCTCGATGCTGGTGACCAGCGGCAACGACGGCGTCGTACGCCTGTGGGAGCCGCGCACCGGGCGCCGGCTGCGGGAGATCACCGGCACCGCCGACCGGCTGATCTCGGCCCTGTTCTCCCCCGCCGGTCCCCTGCTGGCCACCTCCAGCAACGACGGCGGCGTGCACCTGTGGAACGCCGTCACCGGCGAGTACGAGCGCGAGCTGAACGCCGAGACCGACCACGTGTGGGCCGAGGCGTTCAGCCCCGACGCCGACATTCTCGCCACGGCCAACGACGACGACAGCGTGCGCCTGTGGTACCGATGGACCGGGCGGCTGGCGGGCAACCTGATGGACCACCGCGGGCGCGTCCGCTCGATCGCCTTCAGCCCCGACGGCGCGTACGTGGCCACGGGCTGCGACGACAAGCTCGTCCGCATCTGGCACGTCGCCTCCGGCGGCCGGGTGGCGACCCTCGAAGGGCACACCGACCGGGTCTACTCGGTGGCCTTCTCCCCCTCCGGACGCCATCTGGCCAGCGCCGGCAACGACGGCCGGGCCATGGTGTGGGAGCTGCGGCCCGGCCAGCCCTGGCAGCCGCGGCTGATGCACACGCTCGCCGGGCACGAGGGGCGGCTGTGGAGCGTGGCGTTCAACGCCTCCGGCGACCGCCTGGCCACCGGGGGCGACGACCAGCTGGTACGGGTGTGGGACGTCGCGAGCGGCCGGCCGCTGCACGCGCTGGCCGGGCACGCCCGCCGCGTCTGGTCGGTCGCCTTCAGCCCCGTCTCCGACCTGCTGGCCAGTGCGGGCGACGACGGCGTGGTGATTCTCTGGGAGGGGGATGAGCGGCGGGCGACCCTGCTCGGGCTGCCCGAGGGGTGGGCGGCGCTGGCGCCGGACGGCCGCTACAAGATCCAGGGGGAGCCGGCCGGGCAGTTCTGGCACGTCATCGGGATGTCGCGGTTCGAGCTGGGCGAGCTGGACCCCTACCTGACAGGGGTGCAGCAGGTGCCGCTCGACTCACCCTTCTGAGCCTCGCTCATCGGGATCCGGGCGCGGCGCGCACGGCGGCGGGTCCGTCAACGGCCTCTCGCGGCGGCGACTGTGGAAGGATCCATGTCTAGATCGTTTCGGTGGCGCCGAGCATCGCGAAGGGGATCACGTATGGCTACCTGCCCGGAGCTCTCGTCGTGACCGATCAGAGGGACGCCGAGCACCGGTCAGCTATCACAGGCGAGAAGGACTCTGGACACCGGCCGCTCGCGCCCGGCACGGACGGCACTGGTCGCCGGTCAGCCGCGACCAGCGGCTCTGGACGGCGGTGGCGGACCGTCAAGATCGCGGTGGTCCTGGCCGGAGTGCTCAACCTGGTCCTGGCGGGGATCCTGATCGGCATCCCCGGCTTCCAGACCACCCTGGACTCCGTGCCCGATCCGGCCGTCGAACGCACCACGCCGCCCGCGGCAGCCCTCACCCGCCGCCCCGCGGCCACCCCGATCCCGGCCGCCCGGCGCTCCGGAACCCCGCCCTCCAGCGCCCCGGACCCCGGCGTCCCGGCCACGGGCACGCCAGTCTCCGCCACTCCGGCCCCGAGCACCGCAGCCGGCGTCTCAACCGCACCCGGAGTGATCCGGCCGCAGGGGGCACGCTCGACACGGATGCGAGGGGCCCGGCCGCGCTCCGTCCGCCCACAGGTGGTCCGCCCCAGGAAGACGTCCGGCGGACCCGCCACTCGAGCGATTCCGCCGTGAGCGGCCACACGAGCCCGCCGGCCACCGCCACCGCCACACCGGTGATCTCCCCGCCTGTACCGGCCGGCGGGCAGGCCGACGCCGGCCGGCCGGTCAGCCGCGGGCGGCACGCCTTACGAGCTCGTCCCACACGTCGCTCACCCGCGCGTCCAGCTCCTCCAGCGAACCCTCGTTCGGGACCACGATGTCCGCGACCGCCAGCCGGTCCTCCCGGCTCGCCTGCGCGGCGATGCGGGCCTTGGCGTCGGCCTCCGGCATCCTGCGGTGCTCGGCCAGCCGCCTGATGCGTACCTCGTCGGCCGCGTCCACGACGATGACCACGTCGTACATCGGCGCCAGCTTGTTCTCCGCCAGCAGCGGCACGTCGTAGACCACGATCGCGTCGTCTGCCGCCTGCCCCTGCAGGTGCGCCACCCGCTCCCCCACCAGCGGATGGACGATCGCATTGAGCGCCGCCAGCCTCTCGGAGTCGGCGAAGACGATGGACCCCAGCTTCTCCCTGTTGAGCGAGCCGTCGGGACGCAGGACCTCGTCCCCGAACACGGCCACCACCCGCGCCAGGCCGGCCGTGCCCGGCTCGACCACCTCACGCGCGATCTTGTCAGCGTCGATCACGACGGCGCCCCTGGCCGACAGCCGCTTGGACACCTCGCTCTTGCCGGAGCCGATGCCGCCGGTGAGCCCAATCTTCAACACCGCAAAAGCCTATCCACCATCGAGGCATACGGGGTCATCATCGTAGGCATGATGACCACGATCGTACGGGCGGCGCACGACCAGGCCGCGGCGGCCGGGGACGACTGGGTGGGGCCGCCGCACGTCGTGCTGGCCCTGCTCGACGGTGACTCGATCGCCGCTCGCGTGCTGACCGAGGCCGGGCTCGACCGGGCGCGGGCGCTGGAATGCCTGCACCACGGGGCGAGGCCGGGCCACGGAGCCGGCGGCTTCGCCAGTCCGGCGTTCCACGAGCTGTACGGCGTCGCCACCGGCCTGGCGCTCGCCTCGGGCGTCCGGCTCCCGGCGCCCGAGCACTGGCTTCTCGCGCTGGCCTTCGACGCCTGGGACCGGGACGCGACCCCACTGCACCAGTTCGGCCTGGACCCGGCGCAGGTCGTGGCGGCGCTGCGGGGGCACGGCGTCCCCGTGCCACCGCTCGACCCCCCCGTCCACGTCCCCTGGCGGGGCCGGCACCAGATCGTCGTGCCCGCGTCCAGGCTGCGGCCGGTGCTCGACCGGCTGAACGCGGAGCATCCGCCGGGCTCGGAGTGGCGGTGGGGCTGGAACTGGGTCGACGACGACCTGGGCCGCGCCATGATCATCGCGGAGGAGGGGATCGATCTGGCAGCTGCCTGCGCAGATGAACCATCATCAGGTGATCGTCCATCCGCTCCCGGTGCGTCTCCCGGTAGCCCAGGCGGCGATAGAGCCGCAGGTTCACCTCCGACAGGTGCCCGGTGAACAGGTCGAACGCCGTCGCCTCCGGCACCTGCTCGTGCAGCGCGCCCAGCAGGGCCGTGCCCAGCCCTTGACCTTGCCGGTCGGGCGCGACGACGAGGCGGCCGACGAGGCAGGTGGTGCCGGACAGCCGCCCGCGTACCGCGCCGACGATCCGGCCCCCGTCGAGCGCCTTCAGCACGACGGCGGTCTCGACGACCTTGCGCAGTTGCTCCAGCGACTCGATGAGCGGCGGAATGTACGGGTCGCCGTAGAGCTGGGCCTCGCTCACGTAAGCCGCCCGCTGCACGGTGAGGATCTCTCCCGCGTCCGCCGCCACCGCCCGCTCGATCCTCACGCGCAGCACCCTATCGGCCACGCGCGGCATACGTGCCTTGGTCACCGAACCATTCGGAAAAAGGCGCGAATGCCCGCCACCAGCGAGTCCGGCGTAGCCATGGCCACCATGTGGCTGGGACTGTGCGCGTCCCCCCAGTACACGATGTCGTTCTCGCGCTCGGCGATCCGCCGCAGCAGCGCGGGCCCGCCGTGCGTCGTCCCGGTCGGCACCGCGGTCTGGTCGATGGGCATGCCGGCCGCCCCGTCGTAGTACGTCCAGGAGGACGATCCGCCGGTCTCCGTCAGCCAGTAGAGGCTCGCGTTGGTGAGCAGCAGATCCCGGTCGATGGGTTCGGCCGTCTCCGACCACCCGTCGAACTCCCTGAACCTTTCCACCAGGTACGCGAGCTGCGCCACCGGCGAGTCCGCGAACCCGTACGCGAGCGTCTGGGGCCTGGCGGCGAGGTAGGGCGCGTACCCGCTGCCTCCGGCCATCCGCCCGGCCATCTCCTTCAGCTCGGCCAGCTCCTCCTCGCTCGCCCCCGCGAGCTCGGCCGGGTCGCCGGTGGGGATGCCGAGCCCGGCCGTGATGAGCGCGCCGGCCACGTGCTCGCGGTCGAGCACCGCAAGCTGGGGCGTGACCAGCGCTCCGGCGTCGTTGCCGTAGGCGCCGTACCGGTCGTACCCGAGCCGGCGCATCAGCTCGGCCCACGCGCTCGCCACCCGCGCGATGCTCCACGGCCGCTCGTCGGCGGGCTCGGGGAACGGCGAGAAGGCGAACCCGGGCAGTGAAGGGGCGACGACGTGGAAGGCCACGGCGGGGTCGAGCCCGTGGGCGCGCGGGTCGGTGAGCGGCCCGATGACGTCCAGGAACTCGGCGACGGAGTTCGGCCAGCTGTGCGTGACGATCAGCGGCAGCGCGCCCGGCTCCGGCGAGCGCGCGTGCAGGAAGTGGATGGTCTGCCCGTCGATCTCGGTGGTGAACTGGGGAAAGGTGTTCAGCCTGGCCTCCTGCGCCCGCCAGTCGAACTCGCCGGCCCAGTATCCGGCCAGCTCGCGCAGGTAGGCGACCGGCACGCCGCGACTCCATCCGCCGGGCAGCTGCCCGGCCCACCTGGTACGCCGCAGCCGCTCTCCCAGGTCGTCGAGGTCGGCCTGCGGGATGTCGATGCGAAATGGCTTGATCTCGTCCATGCCCACGACCCTAGGCACGAAAGCGGAAGGTTCCGTTCCGCATTGGCCGGGCCGGGCCATGCGAAAGGCCCCGTACAAGGAATGTACGGGGCCTTCCGTAAGGCTAGGCCTTAAGCCACAGACCTAAAACGAGCCTCAGCTCTGGCCGCCCGCGAGCTTCTCGCGCAGGGCCGCGAGCGCCTCGTCAGAGGCGAGCGCGCCACTGGCGGGAGCCGACGACGAGGAGCTGCCCGGCTGGGGCTGCGTCTCGCCGGTGTAGGACGAGGGAGCGGCCTCGCCCGCCTCGGCCTCGGCCTTGCGGGCCTCCTCGATCTGCTTCCTGTGGGCCTCGAAGCGGGTCTGAGCCTCGGCGTACTGCCGCTCCCACTCCTCACGCTGCTTGTCGAAGCCCTCCAGCCACTCCCCGGTCTCCGGGTCGAAGCCCTCGGGGTAGATGTAGTTGCCGTGCTCGTCGTAGGTGGCCGCCATGCCGTAGAGCGTCGGGTCGAACTCGACCTCGGTGCCCACGCCCTCGTTGGCCTGCTTCAGCGAGAGGCTGATGCGACGACGGTCGAGGTCGATGTCGATGATCTTCACGAAGATCTCGTCGCCGACCTGGACGACCTGCTCCGGAATCTCCACGTGGCGCTCGGCCAGCTCGGAGATGTGGACCAGGCCCTCGATGCCCTCCTCGACCCGGACGAACGCGCCGAACGGCACCAGCTTGGTGACGCGGCCCGGCACGACCTGGCCGATCTGGTGGGTGCGGGCGAACTGCTGCCACGGGTCTTCCTGGGTGGCCTTGAGCGACAGGGAGACGCGCTCGCGCTCCATGTCGACGTCGAGGACCTCGACCGTGACCTCCTGGCCGACCTCGACCACCTCGGACGGGTGGTCGATGTGCTTCCAGGACAGCTCGGACACGTGGACCAGTCCGTCGACGCCGCCGAGGTCCACGAATGCGCCGAAGTTGACGATCGAGGAGACGACGCCCTTGCGGACCTGACCCTTCTGAAGGGTGTTGAGGAACGTCTGGCGAACCTCGGACTGCGTCTGCTCAAGCCAGGCGCGGCGCGACAGGACCACGTTGTTGCGGTTCTTGTCGAGCTCTATGATCTTGGCCTCGAGCTCGCGCCCGACGTACGGCTGCAGATCGCGGACACGGCGCATCTCGACCAGGGACGCCGGGAGGAAGCCACGGAGGCCGATGTCGAGGATGAGACCACCCTTGACGACCTCGATGACGGTGCCGGTGACGATGCCGTCCTCGTCCTTGATCTTTTCGATCGTGCCCCAGGCGCGCTCGTATTGAGCACGCTTCTTGGACAGGATCAGGCGGCCCTCCTTGTCCTCCTTCTGGAGAACGAGGGCCTCGACGTGTTCGCCGACCTCCACGACGTCAGCCGGATCGACATCGTGCTTGATCGAAAGCTCGCGCGAGGGAATGACTCCCTCGGTCTTGTAGCCGATATCGAGAAGGACCTCGTCTCGATCGACCTTGACGACGGTGCCCTCGACGATGTCGCCGTCGTTGAAGTACTTGATGGTCTCGTCGATCGCGGCGAGGAAGGCTTCCTCGGACCCGATGTCGTTGACCGCTACCTGCGGGGTGCTCGAGGTGGCCTCAGTGCTGGACGTCATGTGTGGAATTGCTCCGAACGCGGACAGGATGTCGATGTGGCGGATGCGCGGCAGGCCCTCTTCCGCATCAAGCCGAGGAATTACGACATCGACGTGACCGAGCGCGAGCCCGCTCCGTCTGAGGCGCGCGCGAGCCCACAGCGCAGCGATCAGCATATGGGACCCGGGGCACGGGGTCAATCCGGGGAGGAGTCAGTAGGCGATGACCTGGAGCCCTCGCTTGGCGCCGATATTACCGCGAAGTTCCTCTGGGATGGAGATCCGGGCGGGGTCGCCGTCGGAGACGTAGCGCTCGCCAGGGTGCCTGTCCAGCCACTCCAGCCAGTGCTGCGAGCACCACGTGCGGCACTCGCCCCTCTTGCCGTTGCTTTGGATGCGCTGGATCGCTCCCCGGTCGAAATTTTTCGCGTAGGGCGAAACCGACGGCTCGGCTCCCGCGAGAAATACGCCTGCGAAATCATACCGCGTGCCGTCCCAAGATCCGGTTCGCGCCGCCTTCTTGCCGCGGGGCAGTGTCCCGTACGGCAGCGCCATGGTCCTGGACGAAGGCACGCCGAGCTTCTCCAGCAGCCGCTCGAGCCGGACGATCTGCTCGTGGACCTTCTTCCTCTTGAGCGCGCGCAGATTGCGGTGGCCCCAGGTGTGGTTGGCCACCTCGTGACCGTGGTCGACCAGCCACCGCACGGCGGTCGCCTGGGAGGCGTGGTCGCGCAGCCCGAACGGCTCCTTGTTGATCCAGAACGTGGCGACCGGCCGGAACGACGGATATTTGCCGGCCACCTCCTGGATCACGGCCACGGCCGTGCCGGGGACGGGGTTGCCGTCGACGCCGAGCGCGAAGTGGCTCGGATGCCCGTCGTCGAACGTCAGCACGACCGGGAACTTGCCCGCCGGCACCTGGATGTCGCCGGTGGCGAACTCCCTGGCGGTGATCGGCACGTATCCCCGCTCGGCCAGCCTCTCCAGCTCCTTCCTGAGCTGGTCGGGCGTCCGGTCGATGGAGGCCAGCGGCTTGGTGACGATCCGGTGGTACATCATGACCGGCACCAGCCCCAGCTCGTTGGCGCTCACCTGCCGGGCGAACTCTGGCGTGGCCACGACCCCGGGCGGCTCGCCGACCGGGGTCAGGGTGGGCGGCGCGACGCTGTTCTGCACCTCGGCCCCCAAGGGCGACCGGGCGTGCGGCCGCCCCTCGGACGGCATGAGGCCCAACCCGATGATCGCCACGGTGACCACGACGACGTTCGCGATGCCGATGATCCGCGCGAGTGACGCTGATATCCGCACTGAACTCCCGTGGCGCTGGGGGGAAAAAAGACACCTCAGGGTACTAGTGACGGATCGAAGACGCCCGGCTTTCCGGGCGTCGGCTATCGCGAGCCGCTATCGGCCGATCCCGGCGCCCGGCGTCAGTGGCCGGCGTCCTCCCAGGTGCGCCCCACGCCCACGGAGACCTCCAGCGGGAGGCGGAGCCGGTAGGCGGCGTTCATCTGGTCGCACACGAGCTGGGTGAGCTGCTCCAGCTCCCCTGGCGCCACCTCGAACACCAGCTCGTCGTGGACCTGCAGCAGCATCCTGGAGCCCAGCCCTTCCTCGCGGATCGCCTGGTGGACGTTGAGCATGGCGACCTTGATGATGTCGGCCGCCGAGCCCTGGATGGGGGCGTTGAGCGCCATCCGCTCGGCCATCTCGCGGCGCTGGCGGTTGTCGCTGGTGAGGTCGGGCAGGTAGCGGCGGCGGCCCATGATGGTCTCGGTGTAGCCGTCGACGCGCGCCTGGGAGACGATGGCGTGCAGGAAGTCGCGCACGCCGCCGAACTCCTGGAAGTATTCCTCCTTCAGCGCCCGAGCCTCGGCCACCGGGATGTTGAGCTGCCCGGCCAGCCCGAAGTCGGACAGGCCGTAGGCCAGGCCGTAGTTCATCGCCTTGATGCGGGCGCGCAGTTCGCCGTCGATCTGCTCGGGCGGCAGGTCGAACACCCGCGCCGCGGTGGCCTGGTGGAAGTCGTGGCCGGACTCGAAGGCAGCGATCAGCGCCTCGTCGCCCGACAGGTGGGCCATGATGCGCAGCTCGATCTGGCTGTAGTCGGCGGTCAGCAGCGTCTCGTAGCCCTGGCCGACCACGAAGCCCTGCCGGATGCGGCGGCCCTCGGCGGTGCGGATCGGGATGTTCTGCAGGTTGGGCTTCTCCGACGACAGTCGGCCGGTGGCGGCGATGATCTGGTTGAACGTGGTGTGGATGCGCCCGTCGTCGGCGATCTCCTTGATCAGGCCCTCGACCGTGGTGCGCAGCTTCTGCTGGTCGCGGTGGCGCAGCATGATCGTGGGCAGCTCGTGCTCGGTCTGGGTGGCGAGCCAGGCGAGCTGGTCGGCGTCGGTGCTGTAGCCGGTCTTGATCGGCTTCGTCTTGGGCAGGCCGAGCTTGGTGAAGAGGATCTCCTGCAGCTGCTTGGGCGAGCCCAGGTTGAACTGCTCGCCGACGACCCTGTGGGCCTCCTCGACGGCGTGCTTGACCGCGGCGCCGAACTCCGCCTCGAGGCCGGCGAAGTATTCGCTGTCGACGGCGATGCCCGCCCGCTCCATCTCGGCCAGCACGGTCAGCAGCGGCAGCTCGACGTCGCCGAGGAGCTGGGTGCCGCCGCGCCCGGCGAGGAAGCGCTCCATGGACTCGGCCAGCTCGCGCACGGCGTGGGCGCGCAGTGCGAGCTCCTTGGCCGGGGCGTCCTCGTCGTCGCCGAACAGCGCGGCCTGCCCGTTGGACTCCTCCTCGGCCCGCAGCTCGCGGTGGAGGTAGCGGCGGGCCAGGTCTTCCAGCGCGAACGTGCGCTGCCCGGGCATGGCCAGGTAGGCGGCCACGGCCGTGTCGCAGCTGAGACCGCGCAGCTCCATGCCCTGCGCCCAGAGGGCCAGCATCGGCCCCTTGGCGTCGTGGACGGCCTTGGGCTTGGTGTCGTCGGCCAGCCAGGCCCGCAGGGCCGCCTCGTCGTTCTCGGTGAGCTTGACGGGGTCGATGTGGGCGGCGGTGCCACCGGGCGAGGCGATGGCGATGCCGTCGACGCGCCCGGTGCCGCTGCCGTAGACGCCCTTGAAGGCGAGCCCGGCGCGGCCCTCGGGCAGCGCGGACAGCCAGCCCGCCACGCGGTCGGGGCCGAGCAGCACGGTCTCGACCTCGAAGCCCTGATCGGGCTCCTGCTCGCCGGTGCCCAGCACCTTGAACACCCGCTCGCGCAGCTCACCGCGGATCTGCAGGGTGTCGAACAGCTTGTTGATCTCCTCGCGCTCCCAGGGGCCCTGCTTGAGGTCGTCGAGCTCGGCCTCCAACGACACGTCACGCAGCAGCTCGGTGAGCCGCCGGTTCATCAGCACCTGGGCGACGTGCTCGCGCAGCTTGTCACCGACCTTGCCCTTGACCTCGTCGACCCGGTCGACGAGCGCGGTCAGCGAGCCGAACTCGCGCACCCACTTGGCCGCGGTCTTCTCCCCCACGCTGGGGATGCTCAACAGGTTGTCGCTGGGGTCGCCGCGCAGCGCGGCGAAGTCGGGGTATTGCGCCGGGGTCAGGCCGTATTTCTCCTGGACCGCCTCGGGCGTGAACCTGGTCATGTCGCTGATGCCGCGCCGGGTCATCAGGACGGTGACGTGCTCGTCGACGAGCTGCAGCGCGTCGCGGTCGCCGGTGACGATCAGGACGTTCATCCCCTGGACGGAGGCGCGGGTGGCCAGCGTGGCGATGAGGTCGTCGGCCTCGAACCCCGGCTTGGACAGGCGCGGGATGCGCAGCGTGTCGAGCAGCTCGAAGATGAGCTGCATCTGGCCGCGGAAATCCTCGGGCGTCTCGGCCCTGTTGGCCTTGTAGTCGGCGTATTCCTCATGGCGGAATGTCGGCTCCGACCGGTCGAAGGCCACCGCCACGTGGGTCGGCTGCTCATCGCGCAGGACGTTCGTCAGCATCGAGGTGAACCCGTAGACCGCCTCGGTGTGCTGACCGTCCGTGGTCATGAGGTTGGCGTCTTTGAGCGCGTAGAACGCGCGATAGGCCAGGGAATGCCCGTCGAGCAGCAATAGGCACGGGCGGCTGGGGGTCACTTCACTCTTCGGCACACACGCAGCCTAGTCTGCGACTGCGACAGAAAACCTGAGCTCGGAAGAGTGGAGACGTCCCTTTGACACAGACCAACCCCCTGGATCTCGCGCTGTGCAGAAGCATGCACGAGGGCACGCTCCCCGACCGCATGGGCCTCGAGTTCCTCGAGGCCGGCCCCGAGCGGGTCGTGGGCCGGATGCCGGTCCAGGGCAACACCCAGCCCTACGGGGTGCTGCACGGGGGCGCCTCGGCGGTGCTGGCCGAGACCCTGGGCTCGGTGGCGGCGGCCATCCACGCGGGTCCCGACCGCATCGCGCTCGGCATCGAGATCAACGCCACCCACCACCGCGCCGCCTCCACCGGGTACGTCACCGGTGTCGCGACCAGGTTGCACACGGGCCGCACCTTGGCGACGTATGACATCGAGATCACCGATGATCAGGGACGGCGCGTCTGCACCTCTCGCCTCACTTGCATGCTGCGCGACCGCTGACGCTCCGGTCACTTCGGCCGATTCTTTGCGCATCGCCCCCGCGGGTCGCTACGGTGGTCCGAACGCGAGCCCGCGGGGGAGGCCCGGTAGATAACGTGTAGCGGTCCCGCGCATGCGGGGATGTTCCCGTGTACGGCCGGGAACCCTACATGGCCCCAAAGGCCGCCCCCGCGGGTTCGTCCACCGCTTCCGGGCTATCGTTATCTTTTCGTTTCCGCAAAGAGCCAGGCGTCTCCCTCGATTTAGCCCCTGACCTGGCTTATTGTTTCCTCACGTGAGTGACACGCAGTTGTCACTAATTGGTGACGAACGGTACTGAACCGGGCGGCGCCCGATTAAGCTCCCGCCATTGCATCCCAGTTGTGCCTGCGATGCGCGCGTGTCGAGATGGAGGGGCACAACCCCGCCTTGACCTAACTTGAGGGAGCACCATTGCGCAGAGCCGTGATCGCGTTCACGGCCTTCCTGGGTGGACTCATCTTCCTGCTGGCCGGACCCGCCCACGCGGGTCCCGCCGACTGCCAGGGACTGAGGGGAACACTCAAACTCCAAGGCCAGCCAGTGAACGGCGCCAAAATCGCGGTGACCACCGAAGGCGGGCAACCCGTCAAGGAGGTCACCACCAACGCTCAAGGCACCTGGGACGTTCAGGTAGACAAACCAGGCAAGTACAAGGTCACCCTGGACCCCAGCAGCCTTCCGCAGAACGCCCAGGTGCGCGGTGGCATCAACGTCCGCACGCCGACCGTCTATGAGGGCAACTGCTCCGCGGTCCTGTTCGCCCTCCAGCCCAAGACGGCTCCGGGCCAGGAGCCGCAGGACGAAACCGGCGGCAGCACGTTCTGGACGCAGGCCGCGCAGCTGACCTTCGAGGGGCTCAACCTCGGCCTCATCATCGCCCTGGCCGCGCTCGGTCTGTCGCTCATCTACGGCACGACCGGCCTGACCAACTTCGCCCACGGCGAGCTGGTCACGCTCGGCGCCCTTCTCGCCTACGCGTTCAACGTGGGCTTCGGGCTCCATCTGATACCCGCCGCGGTGATCGCGGTCGTGGCGGCAGGCGCACTCGGCTACGGCCAGGACCGCCTGTTCTGGGGCCAGCTGCGCAGGCGCGGCACCGGCACCATCGCCATGATGATCATCTCGATCGGCGTGGCGCTCTTCATGCGCTACGCCTTCCTGATCTTCTTCGGCGGCCAGACGGAGGCCTACGCGCAGTACACCGCGCAGCCGGGCATCGAGCTCGGGCCCATCTCCGCCGCCCCGAAGAACTTCTTCGCCATGGGCATCGAGCTGGCCGTCCTGGTCGTCGTCGGCTTCGCGCTGATGCGCACCCGGACCGGCAAGGCGGCTCGCGCCGTGGCCGACAACCCCGCGCTCGCGGCCTCGTCCGGCATCAACGTCGACCGGGTGATCAGGATCATCTGGACCATGGGTGGCGCCATCGCCGCGCTGGCCGGCATCATGCTCGGGCTCTCGCAGAACCTGAAGTACACGATGGGCCAGGACATCCTGCTGCTCATCTTCGCCGGCGTGACGCTCGGCGGCCTCGGCACCGCGTTCGGCGCCCTGGTCGGCTCGCTCGTGGTGGGCCTGTTCATCCAGGTCTCCACGCTGTGGGTGCCACCAGAGCTCAAGAGCGTCGGCGCGCTGGCCGTGCTCATCATCGTGCTCCTCGTCCGGCCACAGGGCATCCTGGGCCGCCGCGAGCGGATCGGCTGATCGGGGGAGGATCAGAATGGACTGGATCACGATCTTCAGCACCACCATCAAGGCCGCCATCGGCGTGGAGACGGTGCTCTACGGGCTCGCCGCCATCGGCATCAATATCCACTTCGGCTACACCGGCCTGCTCAACTTCGGCCAGGCCGCGTTCATGGGCGTGGCCGGCTACGGGCTGGCCGTCACCGTCACCGTCCTGGGCCTGCCCTTCTGGATCGGCATCATCATCGGCCTGGCGGCCGCGGTGCTCCTGGCGATCATCATGGGCATACCGACGCTGCATCTGCGCGCCGACTACCTGGCCATCGTCACCATCGCGGTGGCCGAGATCATCCGGCTCGTCTTCCGCTCCGTGCAGTTCAAGAGCGTCTTCGGCGGCTCCGACGGACGGCGCGGCTTCTCGGAAGGGTTCTACGCGCTCAACCCCTTCCCCGAAGGGGACTACGGCTTCAACCTCGGCCCGGTGCCGCTCTTCTTCCCCCACTGGCAGCTGTGGGTGATACTCGTCGGCTGGGTGCTGATCGCCCTGTGCTGTGGCATGGTCTACCTGCTGATGAAGAGCCCATGGGGCCGCGTGCTCAAGGCCATCCGCGAGGACGAGGACGCGGTACGCAGCCTGGGCAAGAACGTCTTCTCGTACAAGATGCAGTCGCTCATCCTGGGCGGCGTCGTCGGCTGTCTCGGCGGCTTCGTGTACGGCCTGGCCTTCGGCTCGGTCCAGCCGGACATCTTCGGCACCGAGACCACCTTCTTCCTCTACACGATGGTCATCCTGGGCGGCGCCGCACGCGTGCTCGGCCCCATCGTCGGGTCGATGATGTTCTGGGTGCTGCTCGTCCTGGTCTACGGCATCCTGACCGAGGCGGTCAGCTCCGGGTACATCACCTTCATGGACACCAGTCAAGTCGGTGCGTTCCGGTACATCTTCGTCGGTCTCGGCCTCATCCTGCTGCTCGTCTTCCGGCCACAGGGCATCTTCGGTGACAAGAGGGAGATAGCAATCGATGCACGCTGACACCACGATCAATGACCGCAAAGCCGCAGCGCTGGCCGTCTTCAAGGACCTGGCCCGCGAGCCCGGAGTGCCCAAGCCGGACCCGATCCTGGTGGTGGACAACGTGGTGCGCCGGTTCGGCGGCCTGACCGCCGTCGAGGTGGGGCACGTCGAGATCCAGCGCGGCTCCATCACCGCGCTGATCGGCCCCAACGGCGCGGGCAAGACCACGTTCTTCAACCAGCTCACCGGCTTCGACACGGCCGACTCCGGCTCGTGGACGTTCAACGGGCGCTCCATGAGCGGCGTGCCCGCGCACAAGGTGGCCCGCTCGGGCATGGTGCGCACCTTCCAGCTCACCAAGGCGCTGTCCAGGCTGACGGTGCTGGAGAACATGCGCCTGGGCGCCCAGCAGCAGAAGGGCGAGAACTTCTGGCGAGCCCTCGTGCCGAGCTTCTGGCGCGGGCAGGAGGACGAGATCACGGAGCGGGCCGAAGAGCTGCTGACCCGGTTCAAGCTCGACGCCAAGCGCGACGACTTCGCCGGGTCGCTGTCCGGCGGCCAGCGCAAGCTGCTGGAGATGGCCCGCGCCCTCATGGTTCAGCCCGAGCTGGTCATGCTCGACGAGCCCATGGCCGGCGTCAACCCGGCGCTGACCCAGTCGCTGCTCGGCCACGTCAAGGACCTGCGCGAGCAGGGCATGACGGTGCTGTTCGTCGAGCACGACATGGACATGGTCCGCGACATCAGCGACTGGGTGATCGTCATGGCGCAGGGCGCGGTCATCGCCGAGGGCCCGCCGTCGACGATCATGTCCGACGACCGCGTGATCGACGCCTACCTGGGTTCCCACCACGACGCGCCCCTTTCGGAAAGCGAGCTCGAGGCTCAGCTTCACGAGGCTGAGGCGGCTCTCGAGGCCGAGATCGAAGAGGAGACGCAGAAGTGAACGCCGCAGAGCCTGCCGAGTCGAAGGCGGCCGTCACCGACCGCAGCGCACACCTGGAGGGCGCCGAGGACGCCGTGCTGCGGTGCGACGAGCTGATCGCCGGCTACCTGCCGGGCGTCAACATCCTCAACGGCTCCGACCTCTACGTCAAAGACGGCGAGCTGATCGGCATCATCGGCCCCAACGGCGCCGGGAAGTCGACGCTGCTCAAGGCCATGTTCGGGCTGGTCAACATCCGCAGCGGCACGGTGCTGCTCAAGGGTGAGAACATCACGAACATGAAGGCGCACTCACTGGTCTCGCGCGGCGTCGGCTACGTCCCGCAGAACAACAACGTCTTCCCCAGCCTCACCATCGAGGAGAACCTTGAGATGGGTGCCTACCAGGTGCCCGCGAAGTTCAAGGAGCGCTTCGAGTTCGTCGCCGAGCTGTTCCCCGCGCTCAAGGAACGGCGCAAGCAGCGCGCCGGCTCCCTGTCCGGCGGTGAGCGGCAGATGGTCGCGATGGCCCGGGCCCTCATGACCGAGCCGTCGGTGCTGCTGCTCGACGAGCCGTCCGCCGGCCTGTCCCCCAAGCTGCAGGACCTGGTGTTCCTCCAGGCCCAGCAGATCAACAAGGCGGGCGTGACGGTGGTCATGGTGGAGCAGAACGCGCGCCGCTGCCTGCAGATCTGCCACCGCGGCTACGTCCTCGACCAGGGCCGCAACGCCTACACCGGCACCGGGCGGCAGCTCGCCAACGACCCCAAGGTCATCGAGCTGTACCTCGGCACGCTGGCCAAGGCGTAAATCCCGATCCAGACGGCGAAGGGGCTCCCCAGGGGGCCCCTTCGCCGTTTTTAATGAGCGCTGTGAAACGTTTAGCGGCAGTCGCGCTCCTGTTGCCCGTGCTGCTCGTCGGCTGCCAGGACGACGAGTCCTCGGCGCAGCAATACAGCACCGGCGGCGACCCCACCGACAGTCCCTGCGCCCGCGTGGTCTCCGCCATCGGGTACGCCGACCTCATGCTGGAGCCGAGGGGCCGGGAGGACCGGCAGCACTTCGAGGACGCCGTGACCGGCCGCCTGGCGGAGGCCCGCGGCATCACGCTGCAGTTCGGCGACCGGCTGCCCAGCTCGCTCAGAGGGGCCGTGGAGACCGTCAAGGCGACGACCGCGGGGCTGTCAAAGAACGACGTGCCACGTGAGCGGCAGGTGACGCTGCTGAAGCAGTACCGGGCGGCCGCCGACCGGATCGTGGCGGGCTGCGCATAGCGAAGGGCCCGGCCGTGGCGGCCGGGCCCTGTTGCTTGCTGCTGGCGCGTACTAGCCGGCGATGTTGCCGGTGCGGTACTCGAGCGCCTTGGTGGCGTACTTGTTGTCCTTGCCGTACTGGTAGATGCCGATGGTGGCGACGGCCGGGTCACCGGCGTCGTTGAACTCGACCGGACCGCTGACGCCGTCGTAGTCGAAGTCCTTACCGGCCTTCAGCAGGTCGACGCACTCCTTGAAGCTCTTGCACTTGTCGCCGCTCTTGCTGACCTCGCCCAGCTTGGCAGCGATGTCGACGCCCGCGTCGCTCTTGGCGGCCTCGGCCGCCAGCGCGATCAGGTTGGCCGCGTCGTAGGACTCGGGGGCGTAGCTGAAGTCCTCGAGCTTGGGGTTGACCTCGAGGAGCTTCGACTGGAAGTCCTCCGGAGCCGCGGCACCGGGGATGGTGCCCTTGACGCCGTCAAGCGTGCCCTTGGGCATCTTGAGGTAGTTCGTGTTGGACGTGTTGCCGTCAACCATGTACCACTGGTGCTTGTCGGCCGGCAGGCCCTGCTTGACCAGCTCCTGCACCACCTTGGCGGTCTCCTCGAACCCGATCAGGACGATGCCCTTGGGGTTCTTCGCCTTGAGCTTGGCCACGTCGGCCGAGAAGTCGGCGGCCTTCGGGTCGTAGTCCACGCGCTCGACCACTTCGGCGCCGCCGTCGGTGACGGTCTTCTGCACCTGGTCGGCCAGGCCCGTGCCGTACGAGTCCTGCATCGCCATGATGCCGACCGTGTCGTTGCCGTCGGCAACGATCAGGTCACCCAGCACGCGGCCCTGCAGCTTGTCCGGCGGCGAGGTGCGGAAGAACAGGTTCTTGTCCGCGACCGTGGTGAGTTCGTCGGAGGTGTTGGCCGGCGAGAAGTGCACCACGCCCGCACCGGTGATCTTGTCGATCACCGACAGCGACACCGACGAGGACGCGGCGCCGATGATGGCGTCGGCCTTCTGCGCAATCAGCTTGTCAACCGACTGCGAGGCGATGTTCGTGGTCGTGTCGCCAGAGTCCGTGTCGAACTTGGCGACCGGCTTGCCGAGCACGCCCCCGGCCTCGTTGATCTCCTTGAGCGCCAGGTCGACCCCGGCGAACTCGGGCGGGCCGAGGAAGGCGAGCGAACCGGTCTGGGGCAGCAGAGTGCCTAGGGTGAGCGTACCGTCGCCCTTGGTTGCGGGCGCGGCAGAGGTCTCCGCCGCCGTCGGCGAAGTCTGCGTGGCGGTGTCGCCGCCGCCACCGCCGCAGGCTGTCAGGGCGAGGCTGGTGGCAGCCACGACAGCCAGCGCCCGCCCCACGGGAGCAATGCGGATCATGAAGTGTCTCCTTGATTCCAGGCCGGGATCCGTCAGCACCGCCGAGCGTTCCCGATCGAATGACCGAAAGGTATAAAACCGCAGCGTGCTGGCACTAGATGAACCGCGGAACTGTCGGCACTTGGATGCTGAGTCGTAATCACTCCTCAACTTACGGGACCTGACCGAGCACGCATAATCTGCGGCAGGTGAAGCGCATAACGCTCTCCCTCGCCATGACGGTCGTGCTAGCAGGTTGCGGCACATCGGAGCCGCCTCCCCCGCCTTCCACCGCCCCTCCCCCTGGCGTGTCAGTGTCGCTGGCACAATGGCGTTCCGACGAAGCCGTGCACGAGATGCAGGTGGCCGTCCGCAACACGACCGACACGCCGGTGCATTTCGCGGATGTCCAGCTCGTCACACCGTCTTTCAAGACCCTGCCGCCGAAGAAGACCGACGCTACCTTCAAGCGGACGGAGCGGACGGACCTCCCCATCCCGTACGGCGCCGCCAACTGCTCCCCCCAGGGTCTGCCCGAGGTGCGCCCCGCGACGGTCGTGGCGCACGTCCGCACCGGCTCCGAGCAGCCCCGCAAGGTGGTCTTCCAGGTGCCTCACCCGGATCCGCTGCTGGCCAGGCTGCTGCGTGACGAGTGCTCGGAATTCCTGATCAAGCAGGCGGCGACCATCGAGTTCGGCCCGGAATGGAAGCTGTCGGGCAAGGCCATGCGCGGCAACCTGATCGTTACCCGCCGAGGCGCCGGCACGGTGACGCTGAACGACATCGGCGGCACCACCCACTACATCGCCACGCCGGACCGCAAGCCGCTGGGCGTGCTGGAGGCGGCCGCGCAGCGGCTGGAGACACCCATCGAGCTCACCCCCGGCCGCTGCGACCCGCACGCGTTCGCCGAGGCCAAGAAGGCGTTCCTGTTCCCCCTGCGGGCCAGCATCGACGGGGGCGAGGAGCGCGTGGTCATCGTGGTGCCGCCCAAGCCGCTGCAGGATCGCCTCCTGGCGTACGCGCTCGAGGCGTGCGGCCTGGGCGGATGAGTCTCAGCCGTCGATGTCGGCCTCGGCGGCCAGGCGCGCCTCCGAGGCCGGCCGCCGGCGTGGCGGACTGCTGCGCGAACGTTCCGTGAGAGTTACCGCCGGATGTCAGAACCGGTCAAGCCCTGATCCGAATTTCCGGATCAGGGCAGATATGTGACCGCCCGCCCCACCGCGTCCGCCGGGTCTTCGGAACGGTAACGGGTCGGCGCCCGGCCCGGAGCCCGGCTCAGCCGGCGATGTTGCCCTTGCGATATTCGATCGCCTTGGCCGCGTTGAACTTGTTGTTCGCCCCGTACTGGTAGACGCCGATCGTGGCGACCGACGGATCGCCCACCTCGTTGAAGTCGACCGGCCCGCTGACACCCTCGTAGTCGACGTCCTTGCCGGCCTTCAGCAGGTCGACGCACTCCTTGAAGCCGGCGCACTTCTCGCCGGTCTTGCTCACGTCCATCAGCTTCGCCGCGATGGCCGCCCCCGAGTCGTCCCCCGCCGCCTCGGCGGCCAGCGCGATCAGGACCACCGCGTCGTACGACTCCGACGCGTACGTGAACTCGGCCAGCTCGGCGTTGACCCCCAGCAGCCGCTTCTGGAACGCCTCGGGCGCCGCCGCCCCCGGGAGCGTGCCCTTGACGCCGTCCAGCGTGCCCTCAGGCGCCCTGACGAAGTTCGTGTTCGACATGTTGCCGTCCACCATGTACCACTTGTGCTTGCTGGCCGACATGCCCTGCTTGACCAGCTCCTGCACGACCTTGACCGTCTCCTCGAACCCGATCAGCACGATGCCCTTCGGGTTCTTCGCCTTGATCTTGGCCACGTCGGCGGAGAAGTCGGCCGCCTTCGGGTCGTAGTCCACTCGCTCCACAATCGTGCCGCCCGCCGCCTCCACGGTCTCGATCACCTGGTTCGCCAGGCCGGAGCCGTAGGAGTCCTGCATGGCCAGGATGCCGACCGTGTCGTTGCCATCGGCCACGACCAGGTCACCCAGGACCCGCCCCTGCAACTTGTCCGGCGGCGCCGTACGGAAGTAGAGCCCCTGGTCGTTGATGGTGGTGAACGCGTCGGAGGTGTTCGCGGGCGAGAACTGCAGCACCCCCGCCCTCGTGATCTTGTCGATGATCGACTCCGACACCGATGACGAGGCCGCGCCGACAATGGCGTCCACCTTCTGCGCCAGCAGCTTGTCGACCGACTGCGAAGCGATGTTCGTCGTCGTGTCGCCCGAGTCCGTATCCGACTTGGTGACCGGCTTGCCCAGCACCCCGCCGGCCTCGTTGATCTCCTTGAGCGCCAGGTCGACGCCGGTGAACATGGGCGGGCCCAGGTACGCGAGCGAGCCCGTCTGCGGCAGCACCGTACCGATGGACAGCGTGCCGTCCCCCTTCGCGGCCGGGGAGGACTGCACGGAAGCGGTTTCTGAGGCGCCCGGCGCGGCGGTGGTGCCCCCGCCCGAACACGCCGCCAGTGCCAGGCACGCCGCGGTGGCGACGACCGGCGCGCGGGAAATGCGGATCATCGAGAGCGTCTCCGTTCGAAGATGAGCGGACCTTCCGTCCGCCCATCAGTTACGCGCCGGGACGCCTCCGGTGAAAGCACCCGAGGCCGGTTGGATGCTCAGTCGTGACCGCACCACAACCCATCAGGCCAAATCACCTGATAAAGGGCTTCTCACGACTGCTTGGCCGCGTCGTCTATAACGATCTGAGCAACCTCCCGCATGCTCAGCCGCCGGTCCATCGACGCCTTCTGGATCCACCGGAACGCCTGCGGCTCGCTCCAGCCGTGCTGCGTCATCAACTGACCCTTGGCCCGCTCCACCAGCTTCCTCGTCTCCAGCCGGTCCGACAGGCTCGACACCTCCGCCGCCAGCGCCACCATCTCCTCGTGCCTGCTGACCGCCATCTCGATCGCCGGCACCAGATCCGCCTTCGTGAACGGCTTGACCAGGTAGGCCATCGCCCCCGCGTCACGCGCCCGCTCCACCAGGTCACGCTGGGAGAAGGCGGTCAGGATCAGACACGGGGCGATCCGCTCGGACACGATCCGCTCCGCCGCGGAGATGCCGTCGAGCACGGGCATCTTGACGTCCAGGATGACAAGGTCGGGTCTCAGCTCGGCGGCCAGCCGGATCGCCTGCTCGCCGTCCCCGGCCTCGCCCACGACGACGTAGCCGTCCTCCTGGAGCATCTCCTTGAGGTCGAGGCGGATCAGGGCCTCGTCTTCCGCGATCACTACTCGCCGCTGCGTACTCACGAGCAGAAGAGTACCGATGTCCGGTAGATTAGATCCACGCTGGCACCCCACAGCTGATCAACTTCGGCGGTAGGATGCGGCGCTTATCCGGACAAGTCCGGATATTTCCGCCGGAATGATGGAATGGCAGACATGGACGCCTCAAAAGCGTCTGCTCGAAAGGGCGTGCGGGTTCGAATCCCGCTTCCGGCACTGTAGCAAAGCGGAAACTGTCGGTGACGGTTGCCATGCTGGCCTCATGCATGCTCGCGAGACCGTGGACCGCGCCCTCAGCCCCTCATCCCAAGGTCTGTTCGATCGCCAAGTGGCCGAGTTGTGCGGCGTCTCCATTGGAGCGGTCCAGAAATGGCGAACCGGTGCCCGTCGCGCACGCGAGGACGAGGATCGACGACGCCACCACAGCTGTCCTCGTTGCCACGACCGCGCGCTCGACCACGTGACCTATGCCCACCTGCTGGGGCTCTACCTCGGGGATGGGCACATCGTGCGCTGCCGCAAGGAGGTGTATCAGCTCTCCCTCTTCTGCGACAACGGCTGGCCAGGCCTGATCGAGGAGGCCTGGCAAGCAATGGCACGCACCATGCCCACCTCCTCGGTCAGCCGCCGTCAGCGCAATGGCTGCACGGAGGTGAAGAGCTACTCCAAGCACTGGGTGTGCCTGTTTCCCCAGCATGGCCCAGGCATGAAACATCAGCGCGAGATCAAGCTGACCGACTGGCAGCAGGAGATCGTGGAAACGCATCCTGGCATGTTCGTCCGTGGATTGATCCATTCCGACGGCTACCGCGGCATGAACTACATCCGCCGTGACCTCCCCAGCGGCGTGCGCTGGTACGAATACCCGCGCTACCACTTCAAGAACGAGTCCCGCGACATCCTCGCCCTCTGTGGCAAGGCACTCGATCTGCTCGGCGTCGCCTGGCGCTTCAACAACCGCAACGAACTGTCGGTCGCCCGGCGGGAGGCCGTGGAGCTGCTCGACCTCTACGTCGGCCCCAAATACTGACCCCTACCAGGGCACCGTCCCCGCATCGTCGAAGAAGCCGCCCGTCGGGCCGTCCGGTGGGAGGGTGGCCAGCTTGACGATGATGGCGGCGCCTCGGCGGCGGTGCGGGTGATCGGGTGGCGGAGCGGGCGCGGCTGGTGCGGGACTGGACGGCGGACGTGGCGTTCCTGCACACCCCGTACGAGGATCTGACGGGGTTCGACAGCGAGCCGCTCCGGGTCGAGGGGAGCGTGGCGATCATGCCGTCGGGGCACCGGCTGGCGGGCCGCGACGTGGTGCGCATGGCCGAGCTGGAGGTCGGCCCGACGCCCTGCTGGCCGCGGCGGCACCCCGACGTCAACGATCCTGCGACGCTAATGCAGCTGGTCGCGCTGGGGCGGCTGATCGTGGTGGCGCCGGAGTCGGTCAAGGGTCATCTGCGGCGGGACCTGGCGTGCGTGCCGGTTGTCGACGCGGTGCTGACGACCGTGGTGCTGGCGTGGCCGAAGCAGACCCGTTCGCGGGCGCTCGCGGCGTTCGTGCGCACGGCGGCGACCGTCGCGGGCACGCTCGCCCCCGAGCAAGTGCCTGCGGGGAGCTTTCGGGGCCGCGTGCACCGGGAATAGCCGAATCAAGATCGGGGAATACGGGGGTGGGCAGAATGGCGTTGAGCGTGGCGGCGCGGGAGGCGTTCCTGGCGGAGCCGCACATCGCGAGTCTGGCGGTGGAGGCGGGCGGGGGCCGGGCGCCGCTTAATGTGCCCATCTGGTACGACTACCGCCCCGGCGGGGAGATCCGGTTCCTGACGGACGGCGATTCGGTCAAGGCGAAGCTGATCGCGAAGGCGGGCAGATTGTCGATGCTGGTGCAGCGGGCCAGCCCGACCTATCGGTACGTGTCGGTCGAAGGCCCTGTCGTGTGCTCCGATCCCACGACGCTGGCGGACCTGACGCGCATCTCCTCCCGTTACCTGCCGCCGGACGCGGTGCCGGGATACGTTCAGGGCGCCGGGCTGAACATGCTCGTGACGTTCCGGATGCGGCCCGAACACTGGCTCTCGGCGGACCTGGGCGCGCTCGGCTGACCCGGGGAACGGTATTTTTGGCCCGTGACTGCTATCGATCCCACCTCGACCGGCGCGTTCGGCGTCGGCCTCGCGACCATAGCCGCCGACGGCACCGTACTCGACACCTGGTTCCCCGCCCCCGAGCTGGGCGACGCGCCCCTCTTGGGCACTGAGCGGCTGTCCGCCGGCGAGGCCGGTGAGCTGGCCTCGCTGACGGGCCCCGACGCGGCGCGGGGCGTGGAGGTGGTGGCGGTGCGCACCGGCATCGCCAAGCTCTCCGAGGCGCCCGTGGACGCGCACGACGTCTACCTGCGGCTGCACCTGCTGTCCGCGCGCCTGATCAGGCCGCACGGGGCCAACCTGGACGGACTCTTCGGCCTGCTGGCGAACGTGGTGTGGACCAGCTTCGGCCCGTGCCCCGTCGCGGACTTCGAGCGGACGCGCCTGCGGCTGCGGGCGAGGGGCGCGGTGACGGTGTACGGGGTGGACAAGTTCCCGCGGATGGTGGACTACGTGTTGCCGTCCGGCGTGCGGATCGCGGACGCCGACCGGGTACGCCTCGGCGCGCACCTCGCCAGCGGCACCACCGTCATGCACGAGGGCTTCGTGAACTTCAACGCCGGCACGCTGGGCTCCTCGATGGTCGAGGGCCGGGTCTCGGCGGGCGTGGTCGTCGGCGACGGCTCCGACGTGGGCGGCGGCGCCTCGATCATGGGTACGCTGTCAGGCGGTGGCAAGCAGGTCATCTCGATCGGCGAGCGTTGCCTGCTGGGCGCGAACGCCGGCGTGGGCATCTCGCTGGGCGACGACTGCGTGGTGGAGGCCGGGCTGTACGTGACGGCGGGCACGAAGGTCGCCCTCCCGGACGGCAAGGTCGTCAAGGCGGCCGAACTGTCGGGCGGGAGCGGCATCCTGCTGCGGAGGAACTCGCAGTCGGGGGCGGTCGAGGCGGTGCCGCGCAAGGGCACCGGCATCGAGCTCAACGCCGCCCTCCACACCAACTGACAACCACCGCACCGGCGGCTTCAAGAGGGACCGGTGCCGGGCTCAGGACACACGGCGCATCCGTCGTGCGTCCTGGGCCTGTGGGCGGAGCCCGGGTGGGTAGGCGTGCGCCCCGCCATGACCACGGCCCTGGTCGTCGGCGCGCCGGTGAGGCGGGGGAGCGTCTCCCTGGAAGGCCCCCGGCCCCGGTCGGCGGGTGGAGCCCACTTGGCGGAGCCGTAAAGAAAGATCTTTGAAGATTTTAATCGGCGTTGAGACGCTCAGCTGGCGTGAGACACCGCGGACCCGATGGTGTGGACGCGCAGCGCGTTGGTGGAGCCCGGGGTGCCGGGAGGCGAGCCGGCCACGATGACGACCTTGTCGCCCTTCTCCAGCCGTCCCAGCGACAGCAGCGACGCCTCCACCTGCCGCACCATGTCGTCGGTGTGGTGCACGAACGGCACGTGGAACGTCTCCACCCCCCACGTCAGCGACAGCTGCCCCCGCACGTGGGGCGCCGACGTGAAGGCCAGCAGCGGGATCGGGGAGCGGTAGCGGGCCAGCCGCCGCGCCGTCTCTCCCGACATCGTGAACGCGATCAGCGCCTTGGCCCCCACGATGGCGCCCACCTCGGCCGCGGCCCGCGCGATGGCGCCGCCCGTGGTCTCGGGCATGCGCTCCAGCGTGTGGGTGGCCCGTAGGGACGACTTCTCGGCGGCGCAGGCGATGCGGTCCATCGTGGAGACGGACTCGATCGGGTAGTTGCCGACGGACGTCTCGCCCGACAGCATGACCGCGTCGGCGCCGTCCATGACCGCGTAGGCCACGTCGGAGGCCTCGGCGCGGGTGGGGCGCGGGGCGCTCATCATCGAGTCGAGCATCTGGGTGGCGACGATGACCGGGCGGGCCTTCTCGCGGCACAGCTCGATGATGCGCCGCTGCACGATCGGCACCTGCTCCAGGGGCAGCTCGACGCCCAGGTCGCCGCGGGCGACCATGATGCCGTCGAAGGCCTCGATGATCTCGGGGAGGCGGTCGACGGCCTGCGGCTTCTCGATCTTGGCGAGCAGCGGCAGGCGTACGGCCTCCTGCTCCATGATGTTGCGCACCACGTCGGCGTCGGACGGGCGGCGGACGAAGGACAGGGCGATCATGTCGAAGCCGGTGCGCAGCGCCCAGCGCAGGTCGGCCTCGTCCTTGTCGGTCAGCGCGGGGGCGCTGACGTTGATGCCGGGCAGGTTGAGGCCCTTGTTGTCGGAGATCATGCCGCCGATGACGACGCGGGTGACGATGCGGTCGCCGTCGACGCGGGTGGCCTCGAGCACGAGCCGGCCGTCGTCGACCAGGATCGTGTCGCCGGGCCGCACGTCGTTGGGCAGGCCCTTGTAGGTGGTGGAGACCTGCTCGCGGTCGCCCGGCACGTCATCGGTGGTGATGGTGAAGACGTCGCCGAAGCCGAGCCTGACAGGGCCCTCTTCGAACGTGCCCACCCGGATCTTGGGACCCTGTAGGTCGGCGAGCACGCCTACGCCACGGCCGAGGTCGGCCGCCACCTCCCTCACCCGGTCGTAGACCTCTCGGTGCAGGTCATGATTGCCATGGCTGAGGTTGAACCGTGCCACGTCCATGCCCGCGGCGATCAGCTCGCGGAGGCGTTCTTCGGACGATGTGGCAGGGCCTAGGGTGCAGACGATTTTCGCACGACGAGTCACGAGTCCTACCTTAATTGGTACAGACCACTTGGCAGTCACTGACGACGGAGAACGTACCCGCCGTAAGAAAACAGCACGAGAACGGCGACCCCTAGGCGTACCAAGTTCGTGTACTCCTCCGGGTAGACCACGCCCTCGATGTAGTGATCGATGAAGCCGGACGCCGGCAGCCCCTCCAGCCCGGCCTGCCGTCGCCCCCAGTCCTCGACCAGGGTCAGCGGACACTCTACGCCTGTGAGGATCGAGATCACGCCCCAGGCGGCCACGCAGAGGTGCGTCCAGATGGTGTGGCGCCAGCGCCAGGCGAGGAATCCGCCCACGGCCATGTAGGCGAGGAACCCGAAATGCACCACCATCGCGGCGTCCGCGGCGAGGCGATACATCATGGTTCGAAGGTAGCCGCCTTCCAGGCGTCCACGATGCCCCGGCCGTAGAAACCGTTACGGGATTGCTCACCTTCGCAGTCGTGCGTCGAGGTCTCGCCGGAGGCCTTGTAGACGTACTGGCGGGGCGACGGGCACGCCTTCTGGGTGGCGCTCTTGTAGAGCAGGTCCTCGACGGTGGCGGGGTCGAGGACGAGGCCGCCGGCGCCGGGCTTGCCGAAGCGGCTGACAAGGAGCGCGGCGACGCCGGTGGCGTGCGGGGCGGCCATGGAGGTGCCGTCCAGGTACTGGTAGTAGGAGCAGGCGCCGGCCTTGCAGTCGCGTACGACGTCCGCACCCTTGGGGTTGCCCGAGCCGTCGATCCGCCCGGCGGCGCGCAGCGCGCGTTCGGGGGCGGCGGCCAGGATCGACCTGGCGACCTTGGCGCCCTGGCCGTCGAGCAGGTCCCCGCCGGGCGCCGACAGGTCGGTCTGCTCGATGCCGTAGTCGCTGTAGATCGCCTTGCGTCCCGACGGGCCGAGCGCGGAGACGGAGATGACGCCCTTGGATTCGGCGGGCACGTTGATGCAGGAGTTGTCGACCCGGCGCTCCTTCTCGTCGCCGCGCGGGTAGCCGGGGCTCTTGTCGTCGATCTCGGGACGGCCGAGGTCGGTGCCGCCGTTGCCGAGCGCGGAGACGATCGTGACGCCCTTCTTGCGGGCGTAGTCGATCGCCCGCTGGATGCCGGTGATGATGCCCTGCTGCTCGAGCTGCTGCTTCTTGGTGTCGGCCTTGTTGGCCGTGCAGTTGAACAGCCAGGGGTCGACGTAGTAGCTCATGTTGACGACGTCGACGCCGATGTCGGCGGCGTACGTGAGCGCGTCGAGGCTGGGCTTGAGGAAGAAGAACCCGGAGTCCTGGCCGGCCCTGATGTTCACCAGCCGCACGCCTGGCGCGACGCCGGCGATGCCGATGCCGTTGATCGGGGAGGCGATGGTGCTGGCCACGTGGGTGCCGTGGCCGTCGTCGTCCGCGTCCACGGGGTCTTTGCAGCCGCTGACCTCGCAGGGGCCGTCGAGCGTCTCGCCGTACTCGTCCTTGGGCTTGTCGGTGACGAAGTTGCGGCTGAGCTCGCGGTCGAAGTTCGGGGCGATGTCGGGGTGCTTGCCGTCGACACCGGTGTCGATGATCCCGACCAGCACCTGCTTCGCGCCGGGCGCCTTCGCGTGCGCGCGGTCGGCGCCGATCATCCGCATGTCCCACTGACGGCCGGCGAGCGGCTCGCCCTCGTCGGGGCTCTTGGTGAATGTCGACGCGTCGGGGAAGGCGGCGGATCCGGTACGGCGGGCCGTGGCGAAGCCGATGCTCCGGTCGGGGGAGACGCCCACGATGGCCTGGTTCGCCGCCAGGTCCTTCACGAACCCGTCGCCGCCGCCGTTGGCCAGGACGTAGCCGAGCCTGGGGTCCTCGCCCACGGTGCTGCCGCCCGCCTGCTGAATCGCCTGCAGCGCCTGGCGTTGCTCTCCGCCGGCGTAGAAGACGAGGTATTCGGCCCGCTGGGACGCTGGGCTCCCCGGCGTGCTTCGCCGGCCGCCATCGCCGGGTGCGGTGGGAGAGCAGGCGGCGATTATCACCATGGCGGCCAGCGCCGTCAGACCAGAGGCGACCCGCCGCATTCTTCCCCCATCCACCGACTGCCGCAGAACCTGCATCTTCCCGACACTAACCGGGTGATGCAACTTAGTGATGAAATTCCGGTCGACGTGCAGCTAAGCGGACTCCTGCTCGGGGCCCGCTTCCGCGCAGGTCAGGCGAAGAAGAGCGCCCGCCGTACGGGGCGGGCGCTCTTTGCGAGAAGGGCGGCGGACCGGGAGCCGTCCGTGGCGTTCGGGATGGTGGTGGGGTCAGCGGGTGAGGTCGATCTCGACTCCGCCGAGCATGACGTGGCGTGGCATCGGGCGGGCCAGGAACTCGTGGGGGAAGCCCAGGTCGACCCGGCTGGCCTCGGCCAGGGCGGCCCGCTGGCCGTCGGTGAAGCGCACGTCGAGCGCCCCCAGGTTGTCCTCGAGCTGCGCCGGCGTCCGCGCCCCCATGATCGGAGCCGTCACGGCCGGGTTGAGCAGCGTCCAGGCCAGCGCGACCTGGGACGGCTTCGCGCCCAGCTCGGCGGCGACCCGCTTGACCACCTCGGCGATGTCCAGCGCCCGCTCGGTCAGCGCGCCGTTGGCCGCCGCGACATTCTTGCGGGTGCCGACGGGGACGGCCGCGCCCTCCCCCACGTCGAGGTCGGCCCGGCTGTACTTGCCGGTCAGCACGCCGCTGGCCAGCGGCGACCAGGGGATGACGCCGAGCCCCATCTCCCGTGCCATGGGGATGAGGTCGCGCTCCACTGTGCGTTCGACCAGGCTGTATTCGATCTGCAGGGCGATCAGCGGCGCCCAGCCCCGCAGGTCGGCGATGGCCTGCATGCGGGAGACCTGCCAGGCGGGCGTGTCGGAGATGCCGACGTAGAGGACCTTGCCCATCCTGACGAGGTCGTCCATGGCGCGAAGGATCTCCTCGACCGGGGTGGTGAAGTCCCAGGCGTGCAGGTAGAGCAGGTCGAGGTGGTCGGTGTTCAGCCGGCGCAGGCTGGCCTCGACCGAATGGACCATGCTCTTGCGGTGGTTGCCGCCGGAGTTCGGGTCGCCGGCGCGCCTGGCCATGGTGTACTTCGTGGCGATCACGAGTTGCTCGCGCCGGCCGGCCGCGAACTCGCCGAGCAGCGTCTCGGCGGTGCCCTCGGTGTACTGGCTGGCGGTGTCGATGAAGTTGCCGCCCCGGTCCAGATAGGCGTCGAAGATCCGGCGGGACTCGTCCTTGTCCGAGCCCCAGCCCCAATCCGTCCCGAACGTCATGGTCCCCAGCGCCAGCGGCGAAACCCGCAGCCCGGAGCGGCCCAGCAGGCGGTACGTGTCAAGAGTCGTCATGGCATCCAGGCTGCTGCGCCCGCGAGCGGCGGGTAAGGGAGGGCTCTTCCTGGGACGAGCCGTACCAGGAAGACGGTCGTAAGATCGAGGGGATGAGCACCGTGGACCAGACCCGCGAACTGGCGGCCTTCCTGCGCACCCGCCGCGAACGCCTGGATCCCCGCGACGTCGCGCTGCCCGCCCGCCGCGCCCACAGGCGCACTCCCGGTCTGCGTCGCGAGGAGGTCGCCGAGCTGGCGGGCGTCAGCGTCGACTATGTGATCCGCCTGGAGCAGGGGCGCGGGCTGCGTCCCTCGCCGGAGGTGCTGGAGGCGCTGGCCGGGGCGCTGCGCCTGAGCGACGACGAGCGGGTCTACCTGTTCGACCTCGCCCAGCAGCGGCCGACCCGGCAGCGCGCCGCGCGGCGGCCGCCCGCCGCGGACGAGGCGGGCCCGATCTCCCGGCTGGTGCTGGACCTGTCGCCGCTGCCGGCCATGCTGCTCAACCACCGCTTCGACATCATCGCCTGGAACCCGGAGATGGCGGCCCTGGTGATCGACTTCGGCGCGCTGCCCGCGGAGCAGCGCAACAGCATGTGGCTGTGCACGCTGCACCCGGGCCTGCGGGACTTCTACCGCGACAGGGAGCGCACGCTGCGCGAGGGCATCGCTGACCTGCGGGCCGCGTGGGCGGCCCATCCCGACGACGCGGCCCTGTCGGAGCTGATCGAGGAGCTCACCTCCGGCAGCGAGGAGGTCGCCCGCTTGTGGGCGCGGCGCGACGTCCGGGTGAACGGCCGCGGCAGGAAGCGGCTGCGGCATGCCACGGCAGGCCCGCTCACCATCGAATACGAGGTGCTGGCCCCGCTTCAGGCCCCCGGCCAGCGGCTGGTCATCTACCGCGCCGCCGACCCCGCGTCCCAGCACACGCTGGACACCATCACGGCCTCGTGCGCGCTTGCGGCCGGGCGCGCCTGACGGCGGCGCCCGGCCTCACAGCCCGTCAGACCAGCGGCCGCGCGGTCGGCAGGATCGGGTACGGCAGCGCCGTGTCCCCGGTCAGGTAGCGGTCCACGCCCGAGGCGGCGGCGCGCCCCTCGGCGATGGCCCAGACGATGAGCGACTGCCCGCGCCCCATGTCACCGGCCACGAAGACGCCGTCCACCTTGGACATGTACGTCTTGTCGCGCGAGACGTTGCCCCGCTTGTCGTAGAAGCCGTCGCCACCGTCCTCGGCCAGGTCCTGCAGCAGCGCGCCCTTCTCGGGGCCGAGGAAGCCCATGGCCAGGGTGATCAGCTCGGCCGGGATCTCCCGCTCGGTGCCGGGGATGGGCTTGAACCCGTTCTGCGGCCCATCGACCTCCACCAGGCGCAGCGCCCGCACGTTGCCGTCGGCGTCGCCGGCGAACTCGGTGGTGGAGACCGCGTACATCCGCTCCCCGCCGCCGTCGGCCAGCTCCTCGTGGGCGCTCTCCATCTTGAACAGCATGGGGTACGTCGGCCACGGCTGGCTGTCGGGCCGGGCGGCCGGCGGCTGCGGCATGATCTCGAGCTGGGTGACGGACTCGGCGCCCTGCCTGATCGCCGTGCCGATGCAGTCGGCGCCGGTGTCGCCGCCGCCGATCACCACCACGTGCTTGCCCTCGGCCGAGATGGGCGAGACCGGGAAGTCGCCCTCCTGGACCTTGTTGGACAGCGGCAGGTACTCCATGGCCTGGTAGACGCCCTTGAGGTGGCGCCCTGCCACCGGCAGGTCGCGCCAGTGGGTGGCGCCGCCCGACAGCACCACGGCGTCGAACTGCTCGCGCAGCTCGGCAGCGGTGATGTCGACGCCGACGTTCACGCTGGTGCGGAACTCGGTGCCCTCGGCCCGCATCTGCTCCAGGCGGCGCTCGATGTGCCGCTTCTCCATCTTGAACTCGGGGATGCCGTAGCGCAGCAGGCCGCCGATGCGGTCGGCCCGCTCGAACACCACCACGTCGTGCCCGGCCCTGGTGAGCTGCTGCGCGGCGGCGAGCCCGGCGGGGCCCGAGCCGACGACCGCGACCTTCTTGCCGGTCTTGACAGCCGGGGGCTGCGGGGTCACCCAGCCCTCGGCGAACGCCCGGTCGATGATCTCGACCTCGACCCGCTTGATCGCCACCGGGTCGGAGTTGATGCCGAGCACGCACGCCGCCTCGCACGGAGCCGGGCAGAGCCTGCCGGTGAACTCCGGGAAGTTGTTCGTGGCGTGCAGCCGCTCGATCGCCTCGCGCCAGTCGGTGCGGTAGACGAGGTCGTTCCACTCGGGGATGAGGTTCCCCAGCGGGCAGCCGTTGTGGCAGAACGGGATGCCGCAGTCCATGCAACGGGCCGCCTGCTTGGTCAGCTTCTCCTGCGAGAAGTCCTGGTAGACCTCGCGCCAGTCGCTGATGCGCACGTCAACGGGGCGGCGCGCCGGCAGCTCCCGGTCGTGCGTGAGAAAACCCTTGGGGTCAGCCATCGGTACGCCTCCCTTGACCCTGAACAGTGTTTAGCCGGCACAGTCGGCCATGGCCCGGCTCATTACGGCGGGTCACGACTGCACCGCGGCGGCCATGACCGCCTCGTCGATGTCTCTGCCTTCGATGCGGGCGGCCTCGGCGGCCTCCAGCACCCTCTTGTAGTCCGTCGGCATGATCTTGCCGAACCTGCCGAGCGCCGTGTCCCACTCCGCCAGCAGCTGCTTGGCGACCGGGGAGCCGGTCTCCGCGAAGTGCTTCTCGACGGTCTCCTTGAGGAACTCGGCATCCTCCCCGGTGAGCGCCTCGATGGCGACCATGTCGCGGTTGACCCGCTCGGGCTTGAGGTCCAGCAGGTAGGCGACACCGCCCGACATGCCGGCCGCGAAGTTGCGCCCGGTCGGGCCGAGCACGACGACCTTGCCGCCCGTCATGTACTCGCAGCCGTGGTCGCCCACGCCCTCGACGACCGCGGTGGCGCCGGAGTTGCGGACGCAGAACCGCTCGCCGACGACGCCGCGGACGAACACCTCGCCGGACGTGGCGCCGTAGAGGGTGACGTTGCCGGCGATGATGTGGCCGTCGAGCGGGGCCGCCTCGTGCGGGCGGAGGGTGATCCGGCCGCCGGACAGGCCCTTGCCGAGGTAGTCGTTGGCGTCGCCGGTCAGCCGCAGCGTGACCCCGCGCGGCAGGAACGCGCCGAACGAGTTGCCGGCCGAGCCGGTGAAGGAGATGTCGATGGTGTTCTCGGGCAGGCCCTTGCCGCCGTAGCGCTTGGTGACCTGGTAGCCGAGCATGGTGCCGACCGTGCGGTTCACGTTGCGGATGGGCAGCTCCAGCGTGACCGGGGTGCCGTCCTTGAGCGCGCCCTCGGCGAGCTGGATCAGCGTGTTGTCCAGCGCGTGCTGGATCCCGTGGTCCTGCTCGACGACCCGATGCAGCGCGGTGCCCGCGGGCAGCTCCGGCTGGTGCAGGATCGGCGACAGGTCGAGCCCGCCGGCCTTCCAGTGGTCCTCGGCGGCCGACATGTCGAGCAGCTCGACGTGCCCGATCGCCTCGTCGAGCGAGCGGAAGCCCAGCTCGGCCAGGTATTCGCGGATCTCCTCGGCGATGAACTCGAAGAAGTTGACCACGAACTCGGGCTTGCCGGTGAAGCGCTTGCGCAACTCGGGGTTCTGCGTGGCGACGCCCACGGGGCAGGTGTCGAGGTGGCAGACCCGCATCATCACACAGCCGCTGACGACGAGGGGGGCGGTGGCGAAGCCGTACTCCTCGGCACCGAGCAGCGCCGCGATGACGACGTCGCGGCCGGTCTTGAGCTGGCCGTCGACCTGGACGACGATGCGGTCGCGCAGGTTGTTCAGCAGCAGCGTCTGCTGGGTCTCGGCCAGGCCGAGCTCCCACGGCGCGCCCGCGTGCTTGAGCGAGGTGAGCGGCGAGGCGCCGGTGCCGCCGTCGTGCCCGGAGATGAGCACCACGTCGGCGTGCGCCTTCGACACGCCCGCCGCGACCGTGCCGACGCCGACCTCGGCGACCAGCTTCACGTGGACCCTGGCCTCCGGGTTGGAGTTCTTCAGGTCGTGGATGAGCTGGGCCAGGTCCTCGATCGAGTAGATGTCGTGGTGCGGCGGCGGCGAGATGAGGCCGACGCCCGGCGTGGAGTGCCGGGTCTTGGCGATCCACGGGTAGACCTTGTGGCCGGGCAGCTGGCCGCCCTCGCCGGGCTTGGCGCCCTGCGCCATCTTGATCTGCAGGTCTGCCGCGTTCACCAGGTATTCGCTGGTGACGCCGAACCGGCCGGAGGCGACCTGCTTGATCGCGGACCTGCGGGCGGGGTCGTAGAGCCGCTCCGGGTCCTCGCCGCCCTCGCCGGTGTTGGACTTGCCGCCGAGCCGGTTCATCGCGATGGCGATCGTCTCGTGCGCCTCCATCGAGATGGAGCCGTACGACATCGCGCCGGTGGAGAACCGCTTGACGATCTCCGAGACCGGCTCGACCTCCTCGATCGGGATCGGGTTGCCCTTGCGCAGCTTGAACAGGCCGCGCAGGGTCATCAGCCGCTCCGCCTGGGAGTCGACGAGGTTCGTGTACTCCTTGAAGATCTCGTAGCGGCGAGTCCTGGTGGCGTGCTGCAGCTTGAAGACGGTGTCGGGGTTGAACAGGTGCGGCTCGCCCTCGCGCCGCCACTGGTATTCGCCGCCGACCTGGAGCTTGCGGTGGGCGTTCTCCACGCGCGGGTAAGCGTGGCGGTGCCGCTGCGCGACCTCCTCGGCCAGCACGTCGAACCCGACGCCGCCCAGGCGCGAGGTGGTGCCGGTGAAGCAGGAGTCGATGACCTCCTGGCTCAGGCCGAGCGCCTCGAAGATCTGCGCGCCGGTGTAGGAGGCCACGGTGGACACGCCCATCTTGGACATGACCTTGATGACGCCCTTGCCGTACGCCTTGATGACGTTACGCACGGCCTTGCGCTTGTCGAGCTGCAGAACCCCGGTGTCGACCAGGTCCTCGACGGTCTCGATCGCCAGGTACGGGTTGACCGCGCCGGCGCCGTACCCGATGAGCAGCGCCATGTGGTGGCACTCGCGGGCCTCGCCGGTCTCGACCACCAGGCCGATCTTGGTGCGGGTCTTCTCCTGGATCAGGTGGTGGTGCACCGCGCCGGTCAGCAGCAGCGACGGGATCGGCGCCAGCGCGTCGGAGAAGCCGCGGTCGGACAGCACGATGATGCGCGCGCCGTCCGCGATCGCGGCGGACGCCTCGGCCCTGATCTCCGCCAGGCGGCGCAGCAGCGCCTCGCCGCCGCCGGCGACGTCGTACAGGCCGCTGATGACATGCGGGTGGAAGCCGGGCAGGTCGTGCTCGTCGTTGATGTGGATGATCTTGGCGAGCTCGTCGTTGTCGATCACCGGGTACGGCAGCACGAGCTGGCGGCACGAGCTGGGCCCCGGGTCGAGCAGGTTGCCCTCGGGCCCGATGGTGCTGGCCAGGGAGGTGACCAGCTCTTCACGGATGGCGTCCAGCGGCGGGTTCGTGACCTGCGCGAACAGCTGCGTGAAGTAGTCGAACAGGAGCCGCGGCTTCTCGCTCAGCACGGCGACGGGCGTGTCGGTGCCCATGGAGCCGATCGGCTCGGCACCGGTCTTCGCCATCGGCGTCAGGATGATGCGCAGCTCTTCCTCGGTGTAGCCGAAGGTCTGCTGCCGCTTGACGAGCGCCTCGTGCGTGGGGATCTCGTGCTGGCGGGCCGGCAGCTCCTCGAAGCGGACCAGGCCGGCGTGCAGCCAGTCCTCGTACGGCAGCTCGGCGGCCAGCTCGGCCTTGATCTCGTCGTCCTCGATGATCTTGCCACGGGCGGTGTCGATGAGGAACATCCTGCCGGGCTGCAGGCGGCCCTTGCGTACGACGTCCTCGGGCTTGAAGTCCAGCACGCCGGCCTCGGAGGCCAGCACGACCAGGCCGTCCGCGGTCACCCAGAAGCGGCCGGGACGCAGGCCGTTGCGGTCGAGCACGGCGCCGGCCAGGGTGCCGTCGGTGAACGTGATCGACGCGGGGCCGTCCCAGGCCTCCATCATCGAGGAGTGGAACTCGTAGAAGGCCCTGCGGGCAGGGTCCATCTCGGTGTGGTTCTCCCACGCCTCGGGGATCATCATCAGCACGGCGTGCGGCAGGCTGCGGCCGCCGATGTGGAGCAGCTCGAGGGCCTCGTCGAAGCTGGCGGTGTCGCTGCCCTCTGGGTCACAGATGGGGAAAAGTCGCGAAATATCGCCAGGAATGTGGGCGGACTCCAGCATCGCCTCGCGAGCCCGCATCCAGTTGCGGTTGCCCTTGACCGTGTTGATCTCGCCGTTGTGCGCGATGTAGCGGTAAGGGTGGGCCAGCGGCCAGCTCGGGAACGTGTTGGTCGAGAAGCGCGAGTGGACCAGCGCGATCGCGGTCTCGTAGCGCTCGTCGGACAGGTCGGGGAAGAACGGCTCGACCTGGTCGGGGGTGAGCATGCCCTTGTAGACGATCGTGCGCGCGGACAGCGAGGGGAAGTAGACGTCCGCCTCGTGCTCGGCCCGCTTGCGCAGGCAGAACGCCAGCCGGTCCAGCTCCAGCCCTTCGCGCCCGTCGGGGCTCGATACGAACAGCTGGGCGAAATGCGGCATGACGGCCCGGGCACTCGGCCCCGGCAGGGCGCGGTCGACCGGCGCGTCGCGCCAGCCGAGCACGGTGAGGCCCTCCTCGGCCGCGATCTCCTCGATCAGCCCGGCGGCGATGCCGCGGGCCTCCTCGTCGGCCGGCAGGAAGGCGAGGCCGGTCGCGTACGCACCGGCGGCGGGCAGCGTGAACGGCACCACGGCGCGGTAGAACCCATCGGGGATCTGCGTCAGGATTCCGGCTCCGTCGCCGGTGTCCGGCTCGCTACCCTTGGCCCCCCGATGATCAAGATTGCACAGCGCCGTCAGCGCCTTGACCACGATCCCATGCCCCCGGCGTCCCGCGACGTCGGCGACCATGGCGACACCGCAGGCATCGTGCTCGTTGGCGGGGTGGTACAGGCCCTGGGGCTCGGGGAACCCGAGGTGGGCAGCAGGCATTGAATCCCTCCCGTCGTCTTCGTCTGTCCAGAACTGCTCTACAGGCGGGGACGACGTTGGCCCTGCTGCATATCGTGGGTAGAGGTTACCGCACCCTGCCGGAATGGTGCCCGCCACGTCCGCATTGCGAACATTCGGGCTATCCCAGGATCCGAACTCTCTATCCCAAACCCCGGACGTGGGCGGCGAAATTCCCGATCTGACCAGCGATTTACGGCACGGGGAGCGATTTCCGTTCGGCCCCTCTCCACCCACCATACGGACC
>NZ_VCJS01000250.1 GCF_005893125.1 Nonomuraea basaltis
GGCGGGCGGGACATGGTGCCTCCTCGGCGGGCGGAGAACGGACGTTCTCCCGGTAGCCTAGAGAACGCTCGTTCTCCAGGGCAAGGGCAAGCGGAGGTGGCGTGGAACACGAGGAGCGGCTCCTGGCCGCCGCGGGCGATCTCTTCTACCGCCGCGGCGTGCGGGCGGTGGGCATGGACGACGTGAGGGCCGCGTCCGGGGTGTCGCTCAAGCGGCTCTACCAGTGCTTCCCGTCCAAGGAGGCGCTGGTCGTGGCGTATCTGGAGCGGCGGGACGAGCGGTGGATGTCCTCACTCACCGCCTACGTCGCCGAACGCCGGAACTCGATCGCCGCCGTGTTCGAGTGGCTGGAGCGGTGGTTCGGCGAGGACGACTTCCGCGGGTGCGGGTTCGTCAACGCCTACGGGGAGCTCGGCGCGACGTCGGAGGCCGTCCGCGACGTGGTGCGGCGGCACAAGCAGCGGCTGCGCGACTACCTGCGCGGGCTCGCGGCCGAGGCGGGGGCGGCGGATCCGGACCTGCTCGCCGAGCAGGTGCTCGTCCTGGTCGACGGGGCCACCGTCACCGCCATGGTGAGCCCCCCGGGCACCGCGGCGGCGCGGTCGGCCGGCCACGCCGCCGCCGCACTCATCGCGGCTTGCCTGGCCTCATGAAACTCACAGCAGCTTGTCGAGGGTGATCGGCAGGTCCGAGACGCGCTTGCCGGTGGCGTGCCGCACCGCGTTGGCCACGGCGGCGGCGACCCCCGTGATGCCGACCTCGCCCACCCCGATCAGGCCCAGCGGCATGGTCGGGTCCGGATCGTCCAGGCAGTGGACGTCGATGCGGGGGATGTCGGCGTGCACCGGCACGTGGTACTCGGCCAGGCTGGGGTTCATGATCCGGCCGGTACGGTGATCGACGAGGGTCTCCTCCGACAGCGCCATGCCGATGCCCATCACGATGCCACCGCGCAGCTGGCTGTCCACCGTCTTGGCGTTGATGACCCGGCCGACGTCGAACACGCCGACCCAGCGCGACACGCGCACCTCGCCGGTGTCCCGGTCGACCCGCACCTCGCAGAACTGCGCCCCGCACGCCGCCTTCACCCAGCGCCTCTGGTCGCGGATCATCTTCGCCAGGAACTTGACCATGCTCCCTTTGATCTCGGCTTCCAGGTGGTCGCGGCCCGCCCTGGCCAGGATCGCCGCATACGTCTCGCCGGCGCCGCCGTGGTACAGGCCGCCGTCGCGGGCCTCCAGGTCGTCCAGCCGGCGACCGCGCAACAGCGATTCCGGTGAGCGCCGTGCCAGAGCGAGCGCGGACTGCTTGAGCTTGCGGCAGGCGGCCAGCACGCCGGCGGCCACGCTCGCGGTCTGCGCCGAGCCGCCCGCCATGGGGCCCGGCGGCAGGTCGGAGTCGCCGTACTCCACGCGTACCGACTCCAGGGGCACGCCGAGCTCGTCGGCGGCGATCTGCGCCTGCACGGTCGCCGCGCCCATGCCCATCTCGTGCAGGCCGCACCG
Organism: Nonomuraea basaltis; assembly: GCF_005893125.1. Classification (GTDB taxonomy): domain Bacteria; phylum Actinomycetota; class Actinomycetes; order Streptosporangiales; family Streptosporangiaceae; genus Nonomuraea; species Nonomuraea basaltis. The sequence goes on from NZ_VCJS01000250.1 coordinate 1,506, forward strand.
CACCACGACCCCGCCGTCCGCGGCCAGCCGCACGGTGACGCTGGCAGGCATCGAAAACGCCGGATGGTACGCGGTGGCGACCCCCATGCCGACCAGCCACCGCCCGTCCCGCATGGAGCCGGGCCGCGGATCGCGCTCGCGCCAGCCGAACCGCTCGGCCCCCAGCGTGTACGCCTCCCGCAACATCCGGTGCGCGAACCTCTTGCCGCTCACCGGGTCGCGCGCGGGCTCGTTGCGCATCCGCAGCTCGATCGGGTCCATGCCCAGCTCGCAGGCGAGCTCGTCCACGGCCGACTCCAGGGCGAAGGTGCCGATGGACTCGCCCGGCGCCCGCATGGCCGTGTTGGCGAGCAGGTCGAGCTTGACGATGTTCTGGCGCAGATGGATGTTCGGGACGTCGTAGAGGTGCCGGGAGCCGGAGGTGATCTGCTCCGGCATGCCTCCGACCCGTCCCAGTCTGGCCACGCTGGTGTGGATGAGCGCGGTCAGCTTCCCGTCCGTGTCCGCGCCCAGTGCGACCCGCTGCGTGCTGGGGGTGCGGCCGCCGACCGTGTGGTAGACGCCCTCGCGGGTGAGCGCCAGCCGCACGGGCCGGCCGGTCGCCCGCGCCGCCAGCACCGCCAGCAGCGTCCCCGCCCAGACCATGCCCTTGCCGCCGAACGCGCCGCCCACGTAGGGGGACAGCAGGCGGATGCCCTGCTCGGGGACGCCGAACCGCACGGCGAGGTGCTTGCGCATCCACGCGATGCTCTGCGAGCCCTCGTGCACGGTAAGGCGGTCGCCGTCCCACACGGCGGTCGTCGCGTGCGGCTCGATCGCGTTGTGGTTGTGCGGCGGCGTGGTGAAGCGCAGGTCCACCGACACCGGCGCCGTCGCCAGAGCGGCCCGCGCGTCGCCCTTGTCTGCCCCGCCCGGCTGCAGCGCGCTGCTCTTCTGCGGGGTGGCGTTCGGCTCCTCGGCCGCGAAGTCGATCGCGGCGGGCAGCTCCTGGTACGCCGGCCGCACCAGGGAGGCCGCGTGCCGGGCGGTCTCGGGCGTCTCGGCGACCACGACGGCCACCGGCTGGCCGTTCCAGTGCACCTCATCGGTGGCCAGGTAGTTGACCGACGTGCCGATGACGAGCGTGCTCACGTCCAGCATGCTCGCCTTGGGCGCGGGTTTCATGGCGGGGGCGTTCTCGTGGGTGAGCACGGCGATCACGCCGGGCACCGCGCGGGCGGCCGCGGTCTCGATGGCGATGATCCGGCCCCGGGGGATGGTCGCGTGCACGAGCGCGGCGTAGGCCAGGCCGGGGTAGGAGTGCTCGGCCGCGAAGCGGGCCTCGCCGGTGGTCTTGGCGCGGCTGTCGAGCCGGTCGACACGCTGGCCGACGTATTTCGTCGCGGCCTTGCGCTCGGTCTCGGTCGTGGTCATGCCGCATCCTCTCCGGTGCTCAGCTCGCGCAGCGTGGCCGCGATCGTGGCGCGGGCCAGCTTGACCTTGAACGCGTTCCCCGGCCGTACGGTCGCGGGCGCCAGCTCGGCGTCGGCCGCGAGCAGGAACTCCTCCTCGCTCGCCGGGCCGCCGAGCAGGATCCGCTCCGCCTCGCGCGCCCGCCACGGCTTGGCCGCGACGCCGCCCAGCGCCAGGCGCACCGCCGTCACCGTCCCGTCCCGCACCTCCAGCGCCGCGGCCACGGAGACCAGCGCGAACGCGTACGACGCCCGGTCGCGTACCTTGCGATAGCGTGAGCGGGCCGGCGCGGGCGGCAGCTCGACCGCCGTGACCAGCTCGTCGGCGGCGAGCACGGTCTCGATCTCCGGCGAGTCGCCGGGCAGCAGGTGGAAGTCCGCCAGCGGGATCCGCCGCGTGCCGCGCACGCTGCGTACCTCGACAACGGCGTCCAGAGCGGCCAGCGCCACGCACATGTCCGACGGATGCGTGGCGATGCAGCTCTCGCTCACGCCCAGGATCGCGTGGGAGCGGTTGAACCCGCCGAGCGCGTCGCAGCCGCCGCCCGGCTCGCGCTTGTTGCAGGCCGATGCCTGGTCGTAGAAGTACGGGCAGCGGGTGCGCTGCAGCAGGTTGCCGCCCACCGTGGCCATGTTGCGCAGTTGGGGCGAGGCGCCGGCCAGGATCGCCTGCGACAGCACCGGGTAGCGGGTGCGGATCCGCGGGTCGGCGGCCAGGACGCTGTTGCGCACCAGCGCCCCGATCCGCAGCCCGCCGCCGGGCAGCTCGGCCACCTCGTCGAGCGGCAGCCCGCTGACGTCCACGACGGTGTCCGGCCGCTCGATGCCTTCGCGCATCAGGTCGACCAGGTTGGTCCCGCCGCCGATGAACTTCGCGGCGGGCTCGGTGGCGACCGCGTGCACGGCCGCGGCGACGTCGATCGGCTTGACGTACGCGAACGGTCTCATCCGGCCACTTCCTTGATCGCGTCCACGATGCCGTTGTAGGCGCCGCAGCGGCACAGGTTGCCGCTCATCCGCTCCCTGATCTCGGCCTCGGTGAGCTCGGGGTCGCCCTGGGAGACTGCGCTCGGCATGCCCGCGGCGTGCTCATCGAGCATGGCGATCGCGGAGCAGATCTGGCCCGAGGTGCAGTAGCCGCACTGGAACCCGTCGTGGCGGATGAACGCCTCCTGGAGGGGGTGCGGGGCTACCCCTTCGATCGTGGTGATCTCCTTGTCCGCGTACTGGACGGCCAGGGCCAGGCAGGCGTTGATCCTCACGCCGTCGGCGAGGACCGTGCACGCGCCGCAGGCGCCCTGGTCGCACCCCTTCTTCGGGCCGGTCACCCCCATGCGCTCGCGTAGCGCGTCGAGCAGGCTGACCCACGGCTCGACGTCGAGCTTCTCGTCGGCGCCGTTCACCCGCATCCGTATCTCAGTCACGAAACGGGACGCTAACAGAACGGCGTCCACTTAACAAGAGAACGGCGTTCCTTTAAGTCGGTCGTATGCTGGCAGCGACATGACGCGATCGGCATTCCTCCGGGCCAGGCGGCCGGAGCACAAGCAGCAGCGGCGCGAGGCGATCCTCGACGCCGCCCGCGAGCTTGCGACCTCCTCCGGCGTGCGCAACGTCAGCCTGGGCGCGGTCGCGGAGGCCGTCGGGCTGGCGAAGTCCAACATCGTGCGCTATTTCGGCACCAGGGAGGAGATTTACCTCCAACTGGCCACGGAAGAGGGGGAACGATGGGCGGAGGCGGTCGCCGAGCGGCTGCGGGAGGCCGGCGGCACTGCCGATACGGTGACGGCGCTGGCGGAGACGCTCGCCGAGCGGCCGCTCTTCTGCGACCTGCTCAGTAACCTCTCGACCAGCCTGGAGCACAACGTGTCGGTCCCGGCGGCGCGCGCCTACAAGCGGGCCGTGCTCGGCCAGCTCGCCGAGGTGGGCAGGCAGGTCGCCGACAGCACGGACCTGACGGAGGGCGAGGGCATGGAGCTCGTCACGGCCGCCGTCGCCCTGGCCAGCGTGCTCTATCCCATCTGCAATCCGCCCCCGACGATCGTCCAGCTCTACGCCGAGGACCCGGATCTCGCCGCCGCCTGTCCGCCGTTCGCGCCCACGCTCGGCCGCACGCTCAGCGCGATCGCCGCCGGCCTGCCAACGCTCCGCTGACCCCTGCGCCTAACCGGTTAACCGGTGTCTTCCTCAGTGACGGAGCCGTGTTCGGCCTCGGCGACGGCGACGAGTTCGTTGAGGTTGTCGCGTTCGATCTGGCGGGCTACGGCGGTGGCGACGTAGGCGGACAGGCCAGGGAAGGTGACGGCGACCGCGGCGGCCAGGTCGGCGAAGGCGGTGGCCGTGGGTAGCGGGTCGGCGGGCAGGGCGAGCAGGATGGTGCGCTCGGCGGCAGGATCCAGCGGGACCGCGTGCACACCGGCGTAGTGGACGGGCAGCGACAGCTCGGGGACGACGCTCACGCCGAGGCCCTCGCCCACCATGGCGAGGATGCTGCCGGTGTCGCGCACTCGGTAGTGGCAGCGCAGGCTCACCCCCGCCTCCCGGGCGAGCTCCGTGATCAGCGGCTCGCACCCGCCCGTGGACATGATGAACGGATGCCGTCCCAGCTCGGCGACCGGGACCGGGTCGCGGACGCTCAGCTCATGCCCGCTGGGCAGCACGGCCAGCATGCGATCGGTGGCGAGCGGTCGCGTGACCAGCCCGGGAACGGCGTTGGTCACGGTGGCGACGTCGGCCGCACCCGTCTGAAGCCATTCGAGCACCTCCTCGTCCGAGCCCTCCATGACGGCCAGCCGCACCCGTGGATGCGTCTCCCCGAACATGCGCAGGATCGGTGGCAGCAGGCGGGCGTTGGCGCTCGGGATGGCGCCGACCCGCAGGCTGCCGCGCTCTTGCCCGCGCGCCGCCGCCACCTCCTGCTCCAGGGCCTCCACCTGGGTGAGGATGAGGGTGGCACGGCGCAGGACGGCACGCCCGGCCGCGGTCAGGCTGACCCCGTGGTTGCCCCTGACCAGCAGCGCGATCCCGAGCTCGCTCTCCAGGGCCCGCAGCGCGTGGCTGACGGCGGACTGCGTGGTGGCCAGTTCCTCGGCCGCCCGCGTCATGTTCCCCGTGCGCGCCACCGCCTGCAGGATCCTGAGCTGCGTGAACGTCACAGCGCCGCCCGAAGCAGGCCCACGACCAGTGGATGCGGGGCGTCCGGCCGCGAGCGCGCCTGCGGCACGAACAAGCTGGCCACGTAGTAGGGGTGGCCGGGGAGCTCCAGCACCCGGGCCTCGCCGTCACCGTCCACGCCGGTCACCAGGAAGCCGCCGTCGTGGAGAGTGCCCTGGTGCGCGGGGTCGATGCCGAAATTGCAGTAGTACTGCTCCTCGACCTCGGTCTCCCCGTACAGCCCGGCCACCCGGGAGCCGGGGGTGAGCGTGACGGGCATGGTCTTGCCCGCGAGCGAGCACGTCAGCTCCGAGACGAACAGGGTCGACGCGTACGGGTCGTACTCGGCGTGCTGGGCGTCCTCGTGCCCGAGCACGTGGCGGGCGTACTCGATCACCATGTGCTGGCAGCCGCCGCACGTCCCCAGGGTGGGGACGCCGTGCTCGCGGCCGTGCCGGAGCGCGGCGACGGCGCCGAGCAGGCTCCGGTACGGGCTGCCCGGCGCGCACCACAGCGCGTCGGCGCCTTTCACGTCGGACAGGTCGGATTCGAGCGGCTCGGTGGCCAGCCAGCGGACGTCCACCCGGACGCCGAGGTATGCGGCGGCGTGGCGCAGCGCGTCGTCGGTGGCCCAGTGCGGGGCGAACGTCTTGTCGTAGTCGCCGATGACCGCGACGTGCAGGGAACGATCCATGGGCCTCACTATGCGGCGGCCCGGCCAGGAACGGCAATGCGTAACCACGCGGCCGTCATGAGCGAATGCTCAGGTCAACGCCTCGGACGGCGCGGACAGCAGCGGGAGCATGACCTCCACGCGGGTCCCCGCGCCGGGCTCGCCGCCGACCACGCAGATCCCGCCCAGCTCGGCCGCCCGCTCGCGCATCGACCCGAGGCCCACGCCCGACCGGTACGACTTGGGCAGCCCCTTGCCGTCGTCGGAGATCAGCACGCGCAGCACCGGCCGCTCCCGCTGCAGCACGATCCGGGCGAGCGAGGCGTCGGCGTGCTTGCGGATGTTGGTGAGGGCCTCCTGGACGATCCGGTAGACCGCCACCTCGACGGCCGCCGGCAGGTCCTGCAGGCTGCCCTCGACCTCCACCTCGACCGCGGTGTCCGGCGACGACTGCCCGGCCAGCTCCCGTACGGCCCGGGCCAGGCCCAGGTCGTCGAGCGCGGGCGGGCGCAGGCCGTACACGAGCTCGCGGATGTCCCCCGTGACCGCGCTCATCCCGGCGTGCAGCTCGCCCAGCAGCTCGTCGGCCGTCTCCGGGGAGTTCTTCAGCCTGATGCGGGCCATGTTGATGGTCATGGCCATGGCCGAGAGGGTCTGGCCGAGCCCGTCGTGCAGGTCGCGGCGCAGGCGGCGGCGCTCCTCCTCCCTGGTGGTCAGGATGCGCTCGCGCGAGCGCTGCAGGTCGGCCGCCATCCGCACGGCGTGCGCCACGTCGGCGGCGTACGGGGTGAGCGTGGCCAGCACCCGCTCGTTGTGCGCGGCCGGGAACCGGCGCGGCCCCGGCGGGCCGACGAGCAGGCGGCCGACGCGTTCCCCGTGCCAGATCAACGGCACCTCGCGCGGGTCCTCACCCACCCGGCCGTTCTCGACGTAGCGGGGCTCGCCGTCGGCCACCTCGACGGCCACGCCCTCGACCGCCAGCCCGTCGCGCAACACGCCCAGCACCGAGGTCAGCGCGTTGGCCGGATCGCCGCGGCGCACGGCCTGGGTGAGGCGCTCGGCGAGCACGCCGGGGTCGCCGACGGCGCCGTACAAGAGGCGGTCCACGGCCCGCTGGAGCGCGCGCCGCAGCGGCTGGAAGAACCCGCCGGCGAACAGCGCGGCGGCGACCCCGGCCACCTGCCCGTAGCCGGAGACCAGCAGCGACGACAGCGTGCCCGCGCCGAAATACACTCCGCTGACCACGGCCACCAGCCCGGCCGCCACGAAGGCGCGGCTGATCACCGTGTCGATGGCGTAGAGCCGGTAACGCATGACCGAGAACGCCACCGCGAACGGGATGGCCGCCGCCCAGACGATCGCCGGCCAGATGAGCACGGGCACGAAGGTGCCGGCGACCAGGAACACGATGTAGCCCGAGAACGCGAGCAGCGGCCACCCGATCTGCCGCTTCCCGACCGGGTCGGCCAGCCGCAGCCGCAGCACCAGGGAGAGCGCGGCCAGCACCATCGAGGCGTAGATGCCCGTCCAGGCCACCACCATGATCGTCTCGCTGAACGGGGTCAGCGCGGGGATCTGCAGCGCGTTGGGGATGACCGCCGGGAACGGGTAGTCCGCGGAGCGCACCGGCGGCGCACGGAACACGCGGTGCAGCAGCTCGGCCGTGATGGCGGCTAAACCGAGCAACAGCACGAGCCGCCACCGCCGGGAGGGCAGGCGGCCGCCCGGCGAGTACAGCGGCAGCAGCATCGCCAGCGTCACACCGCACACCGCCCACCCGACGTTGGCCGGCAGGCGCAGCCACCCCGCGAAGGCGAGGTCCCCGTCGGCGGCGGCGCGGAACATCAGAGCACGTGAGAAGTCGCTGACCGCGCCCGCCAGACCGCCGGCGCACATGAGCCACGCCATGTTCAGCCGGGGCCGGTGGTGGATGAGGAACGCGCCGACGGCGGGGAACGTCAGGGTGACGGCGGACTGCGGGCTCACCGTGGTGCTGGGCATCCACTCCGGGGGCAGCCCGGCCCAGATCAGCAGCGCGGCCAGGCCGAGGATCGGCGACACCACCGCCATGGCGACGGCGCACATCCTGGCGGGCGACACCTTCCCCGCAATGGTGGCATCCCCGGTGATCTCGGCGAATCCAGCCACGTGCCTCTCCGCCTCTCCGATCCCGGGCACGCCCCCGTTGACCAGGATTATGTCCCCTTATCGGGATAAATCCCTTCAACGTTTCTAGCCCGTTACCCCGCACTGGCCCCGCGAACGCGCAGGGCCAGTGCAGGATAGGCGCTACTCCACGGTGACCGTGGCCTTGGCGGCGACGGTCGTGACCGCCTCCTCGGCGATCGAGGTGATGGTCACCGCGTCGGTGGCGCGGACGTACACGGTGGCCTGGGCCGGCTGTAGGCGTCCACCCGCCTTCGAGTAGGAGTCGGCGCCGGTGAACACCGGCAGGCCGAGGTCGTCCACCGCGTCCGCATGGGAGGGTGATGTGGCCAACGAGGCTGTGAGCGCTAACACTCTAAGCAAGCCAGCTGTTTACGCATGCGCGTTCTCCAGGGGTTCAGATCGGCAGCCAGACACGCATCGTCGCGGGCCCCCGGTTGCCCCACCGGTGGTACGGCACCAGCCGAAGACCGACGTCCGCACCCGAGGGACGCCCGTCCTGCGCGGAGCCGTACGGCCAGCCGCCGTTCTCCCCGGCACCGAGCGACGCCTGGACCTCCAGCTCCACGACCCCGTCCGTGTGGTGCTCCACGGGCGGCGACACCCGCGCCGTGAGGTCGCCGAGCGGCGGCTCGTCGGCCACCGACTCCGCGCAGTAGACCAGCGGCCCCCGCTCCACCGCCGCGCTGCCCCGCAACGCGTCGATCCGCCGGTCGGGGAACGTCCACCGCGGCGCCATCGGCAGCTCCAGCCGGAGCTCGTCGCCGGCCCGCCACGGCCCGTGGGCGACCGCGTACCCCGGGGCCGCCGCACGCACCGTCCCGCCGTGCGCGAGCGTCGCGTCCGTGGCCCAGGCCGGGACGCGCAGCGCGATCCGGCCCTCGCCGCCCTCCAGCACCGTCACCGTCACGCCGCCCGACCACGGGTATCCGGTCTCGACCCGCACCGCCAGGTCGCCGTGCCGGATCTCCGACGGGGTGTGGTGGTGGATCTGAATGCCGTCGGCCGTGCTGGTCGCGACGTAGGCGGGCAGTGAGGCCAGCGTACGGGCGATGTTGTTCGGGCAGCAGGACACGTCGAACCAGGGCGAGCGCAGCCCGCCCTCGGCGGCGTGGTTGACGCCTTCGAGCGGCTCCGCGGGCACCCGCACCTGCAGCGGGTTGGCGTAGAAGAACGACCGCCCGTCCAGCGCCACCCCCGTGGCGAGCATGTTGTACATGGTCCGCTCGGCCACGTCCGCGTACCGCACGTCGCCGGTGGCCAGCAGCAGCCGGTGGGAGAGCATGATCGAGGCGATGCTCGCGCACGTCTCGTTGTAGGCCCGGTCCGGCGGCAGCTCGTAGTCGTCGCCGTACGACTCGTCGATGTGCCGCGACCCCATGCCGCCGGTCAGGTGCGTGCGGCGGGCGATCGTCCGCTCCCACTGCGACTCGACCGCCTTCAGCAGCTCCTCGTCACCGGTCTCGACGGCCACGTCCACCACGCCGGAGGCCAGGTAGAGCGCCCGCACGGCGTGCCCGCGGAACACCTGCGCCTGCCTGGCCGGCATGTCGTCCTGGTAATAGCCGCGGCCGAAGGGGATGTCGGCGAGCGCCGGCAGGCCACGCCGTTCGACGAAGCGGCGGGCCATCTCCAGGTAACGTTCGGTGCCGGTCACGCGGTAGAGCTCGACGAGCGCCATCTCGATCACGGGGTGGCCACAGGTCTGAGTGTCCTCCATGAAGCGGCGGCACACGTGGTCGGCGGCCCGCGCCACCACCTTCGTGAGCTGGTCCTCGCCGTGCATGCGCAGCCTGGCGACGCCGGCCTGGATGAGGTGGCCGTAGCAGTAGAGCTCGTGGCCCCACTCGAAGTCGGTGTAGCGGCTGCCTGACCACTTGGTGTTGAGGTAGCCGTCGCCCTCCTGGGCCTGGGCCACGGTCTCGGCCAGCGCGGGCAGCCCGGGATGATCGGCCCAGGCCATGGCCTCCAGCAGCTTGTAGATCTCTGAGTCGCTGAACTCGCGGCCCCGGCGAGGCCGTTCACCCCGGAAGTTGCCGATCCAGCCTTCGCGTTCTTCCCATTCCTGGCAGTGGGCGATCGTGATCTCGCGGTTGAGCGCGACCCGGTCCCCCCAGAAGCCGGGCAACAGCCGTACCGTGTCGAGGCCAAGGGGGGACAGGACGCCCGATGAGGGCAGGACGGGGTTAGCCACGCAGAGCTCCTGACATGAATCCGCGCACGTAGTGGCGCTGCAGAACGATGAAGAGGATGAGGCAGGGGAAGGCCATGACCATGACTCCGGCCTGGAGCATGCCGTAGTCGATCGCGCCGAACGTCTGCTGCGTCATGCTGACCACGGCCACCGGCAGGGTGAACGAGGAGCCGTCGTTGAGCAGGATGAGCGGCGCGAAGAAGTCGTTCCACGAAGCGAGGAACGCGAACAGGCCCACCGTGATCAGCGCCGGGCGCACGGCGTGCAGCAGGATTCTGGTGAAAGCCCGGAACGTGCCGCAGCCGTCCACCAGCGCCGCCTCCTCAAGCTCGCGCGGGATGGCCTCGAACGCGTTGCGCATCATGAACAGCGCGAACGGGAGCTGGAACATCACGAACACCAGCGACAGCCCGACGAGGGAGTTCTGCAGGCCGATGTAGCCGAGCAGCACGTAGAGCGGGATGAGGATCGTCGCGTACGGCACCATGAGGATCGCCAGCGTCGCCAGGAACAGCAGGTTCTTGCCCGGGAAGTCGAAGCGGGCGAAGCCGTAGCCGCCGAGCGCGGAGACGATCAGCGTGCCGGCCACGGTCATCACCGAGACCAGCACGCTGTTGGTCGCGTACGTGCCGACGCCCTCGCCGTGCCGGGCCATCTCCAGGTAGTTGGACGGCTCCTCCAGCGAGGCGTAGCCGCTCCACACCAGCGGGAACAGGAACAGCACCGCCAGGGCGGAAAGCGTGAGGTAACGGCTCATCGCAGCCTCCGCATCATCAGCGTGTTGAGCCCGACGAGGGCCACGAGCAGCACGACCGACAGCGCCGCGGCTCCGCCGAGGTCGAAGCGGAAGAACGCGTCACGGTAGACGACCATGACCATCGAGACCGTGCTGTTGTCCGGGCCGCCGTTGGTGAAGACGAAGAACTGGTCGAAGGCCAGCAGCGAGCCCGTGATGCTGAGGATCAGCATCAGCGCCAGGGTCGGGCGCAGCAGCGGCAGCGTGATCTTGGTGAAGATCTGCCAGCGGTTGGCGCCGTCGCTCCTGGCGGCCTCGTACACCTCGGTCGGGATCGCCTGCAGGCCGGTCAGCAGGATGAGCATGTTGAACCCGGCGAAGCGCCAGATCACCAGCGTGATCGTGGAGAACAGCGCCATGTTCGGCGTGCCGATCCACTTCACCGGCTCGCTGGTGATGCCCAGCGCCTGGAGCATGGGGTCGATGGGGCCGAAGTCGTTGTTCAGCATGCCGTAGAACAGCAGGCCGGCCGCGGCGAACCCGACCGCGCCCGGCAGGAAGAACGCGGTCCTGAAGAAGGCGATGCCCGGTTTGCGGTCCTGCACCAGCAGGGCCAGGCCCAGCGCCACCGCGGACAGCAGCACGGTGGTGATGGCGGTGTACTTGAGCGTGAAGAGGACCGAGTCGACGAAGAGCGGGTTGTCAGCGATCTTGAGGTAGTTGGCGGGGGCGTTGAACGTGGCCTGGCCGAGCAGCGGCCAGCGGTTCAGCGACATCCAGACGACCAGCACCAGAGGCGCGATGAAGAGCACGCCCACGATGACGGCCGTCGGGGCCGCGTACAGCCAGCCCTGGGCCTTCCTGCTCCGCCACCGGGCGGACGGCGCGGAGTGTGCCGGCCGCCGCCCGGATCGCGTGATCGTCAAGGTCATTGTTGCAGTGACTTCGTTATCTCGGCGTTGAGCTGCGGGAGCTTCGACGCGTCACCGAAAAGGGCCTCGCGGGCGAAGCGCAGCCACGGGCCCTGCGGGTCGTTGAAGGTCTGGCCGAAGCGCAGGGCGTACGGGGTCTGGCCCTTGGCCACCAGCGAGTTGACCAGCACCACGCGCGGGTCCTCGGAGGAGTACTTGTTGCTGGCCAGGTCGGTGCGTGCGAGCACGTCCTTGTTCTTGGCCATGACCTCCACCTGGGCCTCGTCGGAGACCGTCCAGGACAGGAAGTCCCAGGCCGCGTCCGCGTTCTGCGAGGTCGAGGAGATGCCGACGGAGTCGCCGCCGACGAACGTCGACTCGCCGCCGTCGGGACCGGCGATCGGGGTGACGCCGATCTTCATGTCCTTGGGCATCTGGCCGAGCGTGGTGGAGGGCATCGGCATGACGCCGATCTCGCCCTTGGGGAAGAAGCCGGTCCAGGTCGGGCCCTGCTCCTCCTTGGTGGTCGGGCCGGTGGCCTTCTTCTCGTACAGCTCGCGGTAGATCTTGAACACGTCGGTCATCGCGGGCTGGTCGTTGAGCGAGGTCGTGCCCTCGGCGTTCATGACCTGCCCGCCGGCGGCCCAGACGGACGGCCAGAACGTGAAGACGTAGCAGCCGCCGCAGTTGCCGCCGAAGAACGTGCCGTGGACCTTGCCGTCCTTGCCGAGCTTCTCCTGGATGGTGGTGGCGTGCTGGGCGAACTCCTTCAGCGTCTTCGGGCCCTTCTCGGGGTCGAGCCCGGCCTTGGTGTAGAGGTCCTTGTTCCAGAACCAGACCGACAGGTCGAGGGTGTGCGGGAGCGTGTACTGCTTGCCGTCGAGCGTGCCCAGCTTCATGTGCGAGGGCGCGAGCCCGTCCTTGTACGACAGCTTCGCGATCCTGTCGGTGACGTCCATGAACAGACCCTGGGAGGTGTAGTTCGGGACGAAGATGACGTCGGCCGCGAACACGTCGGGCAGTTGCTTGGCGCCGGCCGCCGCGGCGATGCGAGGCTGGTAGTTGTCGGTGGGGATGACGGTGAGCTTCACCTGGATGTTCTTGTGACTGCTGTTGTACGCCTGGACCAGCCGCTCGCTCTGCGCCTGAGTGGCCGCGCGGGTCCACATGGTGATCGTCACGGGACCGTCCGCGGGCTGCGTGCCGCCCCCACCGCCGCCGCCGCTGCCGCAGGCCGCTGCTGTGAGCGCTAACACACCGAGGAGGGAGATCCCGGCCAGCCTTCGTCTCATGATGTGCTCCTGGACTTAAAGGTTTTCGGAAACGTAGAAGAAACATGACCCCATGTCAATGGGTGCTAGGGTCTTAGACAGATCACAATGACCGAAAAGGGTTTCGAAACATGGCGACTAAGCGGGCGACCATCAACGATGTGGCCTCGCTGGCGGGGGTTTCGATCGCCACGGCGTCCAAGGCACTGAACGGGCGTCAGGATGTGCGGGCGACGACGCGCGAGCGCGTGCTGGCCGCCGCGGCGGAGCTCTCCTTCCAGCCCAACGCCCTGGCCAGGGGGCTCCTGTCGGGTCAGACGCGCACCGTGGGGCTGCTGACCTCCGACAGCGTCGGCCGGTTCGGCATCCCGGTGCTCCTCGGCGCCGAGGACGCGTTCGGGGCCGGCGAGATGGCCGTGCTGCTGTGCGACGCGCGGGGCGACGCGATCAGGGAGCAGCATCACGTGCGGGCGCTGCTGTCGCGCCGGGTGGACGGGCTGATCGTGGTGGGCGAGAGCACGAACTCGCGGCCGTCGGTGAGCCAGGACCTGCCGGTGCCCGTCGTGTACGCGTACGGCCCGTCCGAGGATCCGGACGACGTGTCGTTCGTGCCGGACGACGTGGGGGCGGCGGCCATGGCCGTCAACCACCTGCTGGCCATGGGGCGCCGCAAGATCGCGCACATCACGGGGCCCACCCACTACAAGGCCGCGCGAGACCGCGAGGAGGGGCTGCGGCTGGCGCTCGCCGAGGCCGGGCTTTCGCAGGCCGGCCAGACGCTGTCCGGCCCGTGGTCGCAACGGTGGGGGCGGCACGCCGCCGAGATGCTGCTGATGGCCGAACCGGACGTGGACGCCGTCTTCTGCGGCAGCGATCAGATCGCGGCCGGGTTCGTGGAGACCGCCCGGGAGCGGGGGCGGCGGGTGCCGGACGACATCGCGGTGGTCGGCTACGACAACTGGGAGGTGCTCTCCACGGAGACGCGACCCGCGTTGACGACCGTGGACATGCGCCTGGAGCTGCTGGGCCGGACGGCGGCACAGCATCTGTTCGCGGCCATGGACGGGAAGGCCACGCCGGGGGTGCACAAGATGCCGTGCCAGCTCGTCATCAGGGACTCGACGTCGCCGCCCAGCTTCTCCTGACCACCTGACACACTCCGCCGGCGGTTCGGGGAGGGTCTGGCGTACGCGGGTCTCAAGGGATGATTTCCTATACGCATGCCTGATCTCGTAGTGGACGGCGGCGACAAGCTGTGCGTTCAGTTGCTCATCGAGCTGCGCGGCCACGTACGGGAGGCCGGTCCCGGCGCGGTGATCCACCTGATCGCCTCCGACCCGGCCGCGCCCGTGGACCTGCCGGCCTGGTGCCACCTGACCGGGCACACCTACCTGGGCCCCGTGGAGGAGACTGAGCGGGCCACGTACGCGCTGCGCGTGGCCGACACCGCCCAGGAGACCCAGGAGGCCAGGCCCTGGCACGTGGCTTAAGCGGTTAATGCCCTCGCTCCGGCGTGGCCTACAGTATGACTGGTTACCCGGTTCAGAGAGGGAGTCCGTGAAGCGACCGACGATCGCCGACATCGCCAGCCGGGCCGGCGTGTCCAAGGTGGCGGTGTCCTACGCGCTCAACGGGCAACCCGGAGTGTCGGAGGCGACGCGGGCCAGGATCGTCGCCATCGCCGACGAGATCGGCTGGCGGCCCAACAGCGCCGCGCGGGCGCTCAACGGCGCCAGGGCCAACTGCGTCGGCCTCGCGCTGTGCCGGCCCGCCCGCGTCCTGGGCGTCGAGCCGTTCTTCATGGAGCTGATCAGCGGCATCGAGGGCGTGCTCGCCGACCGGTCCTACGCGCTGCTGCTCCAGGTGGTCTCCAGCCACCAGCAGGAGAGCGAGGTCTACCGGCACTGGTGGGGCGAGAGCCGCATCGACGGCGTCTTCCTCGTCGACCTGCACCATTCGGACGCGCGGGTGGCGGAGCTGGAGCGGCTCGGCATGCCGGTCGTCGTCATCGGCCATCCCTCCGAGTCGGGCTCGCTGTCGGCCATCTGGTCCGACGACGGGCAGGCCGTCCGCGAGACCGTCGGCTACCTGGTGGCGCTCGGCCACCGCCGCATCGCGCGGGTGGCCGGGCTGTCCGAGCTGGTCCACACCGTCGTACGCGACCAGGCGTTCGCCGAGGCGTGCCACGGGGTGGCCGAGCACGTCACCGTGCACACGGACTACACCGGCGAGGAGGGCGCCAGGGCCACCAGGCGGCTGCTCAGCTCGCCCGACCGGCCCACGGCGATCATCTACGACAACGACATCATGGCCGTGGCGGGCCTCTCCGTGGCCCAGGAGATGCGGGTCGAGGTGCCGCGCGACCTGTCGCTCGTGGCGTGGGACGACTCGCCGCTGGCCCAGGTCGTACGGCCGCCGCTGACGGCGCTCACCCGTGACATCCCGGCCTACGGGGCGCACGCCGCCCAGCGGCTGCTGGCGTTGATCGCGGGCGAGAGCGTGCCACCCTACGAGGACCAGGCGGCCGCGCTCACCCCACGCGGCAGCACCGGCCACGCGCCCTCCGCGGCGTAGCCCCGAGCCCTCTTTCGTCCCCGGCGCAGGGTGGCTCCTGGCCGGCCCCGGCACCTACCGCGGGTCAGGATGGCGGCTGGCAGACCGCTCGTCCCGACCCGCGGCACGTGCCGTCCCCTCCTTCGCGGCGAGTCGCCGGAGCCGTCCCCCGCCTCCCCCGTGCCGGGGACGGCTCCCACCACTACTGAGTGCGAAGTGGCCGCCTAAGTACATTCCTATCTAAGAAAAATTGGGAAATCTGCGACTCGGTGGGCCGTGGGAGTGAGGGGACTCCCTCTTGAGAGGCAGGCGGAGGTGCGCATCGGTGAGGCGTCCGCCGATCTGGTGTTCCGTGACGCGGCCCGAGCCTTCACGCCCTGCGACGTGACGGGCGGTGGCCGGTTCTGGCCAGGCAGGTCAGGGCGAGGCTAGCGTCATGTCGTTCACGTGTTCTACCCGACAGAGCCAACTATTGGTATTCTTACGGTCACTGACGGTGAAAGTCGGAGCGGGGCGGGGTGGGGGCATGCAGACGTGCCGGTCGTCGAGCATGGCCGAATGCCAGCCAATGCCGGTGCTACTCGTCAGCTTCGGCCTACCCGCGGCGGGGCCGGTGGGTGAATGAGTAAGCTCACCGCGACCGCGACCTGCACCGCCCATGGCGCGATCGTGGAGCAGACCGGTCAGGTCGTCCCGCAGGCGCTGCTGGTGCAGCGGGTGGTCTGGCTGACCGGTCTGGCGCGGGAGCTGACCGCCGATAACGTGGCGGCCCGGTGGAGTGCGGCGGATCTGGATGCGCTGTCGTGCGGGGTGGGGCTGGGCG
>NZ_VCJS01000251.1 GCF_005893125.1 Nonomuraea basaltis
GGCCTGACCCGACCGGCGCCTGGCTGCGGAGGGCGTAGGCACACGACCCTCTACGGCCCTGCACGCGTTCCCCCAGGTCAACCCTCAATTCCGGGCTCACGTGTGACTACCAACTGCGGAACCCGGGAGAAATGTGGTCAGGTGAACTCAGGGTTCCACCACCTACCGAAGACCGCCTGACGCGGCACCAACTGCGCGGCTTACCCGTGTCATCGGCCGCTGCGGCAGATGGGCGTGGGTCACTGCAGGTTTGCGTGCCGCTGGTTGAGCGCCGTGGGCGGGATGGCGGACGCATGTTGGAACGTCCCGCACATGGCATCCCCGAGCACGAGGCAGGCCTGATCGAACAGTGACCCGGGTTGCTGGTCGCGCTCGACGCCCGGGACCACGACGACGAGATCGGCCGCCGCGGCGAGCGGGGAGTCCGGATCACCGGTCAGGACGCCCACCCGCGCGCCCTGTGCCCTCGCGATACCGGCGCTGGCCAGGGGTCCACTGGTGCGCCCACTTCCGGACAGGCAGATCAGCAGGTCGTCGGCTCCGATCGCGGGTGTCACGGTCTCGCCCGCCACGTAGACGCGCAACCCGAGGTGCATCCACCGCATCGCGAGCGCCCGGGCCACCAGCCCGGAGCGTCCCCTGCCGTCGAAGTACACGGCCGGGGCCGCGTCGATGGCGGCCAATAGTTTCGCCACCGCGTTCGGATCGACGGCCATCACGGCGTTGCGGACCTCCTCGAGCATCACGCCCGCCCTCGCCAACACATTAGCCATGGGATGCCCTCCCATCCAGGCTCGTGCCACTGCCAGGAGGCGGTTGGTCGCCGTCCTGTATGCGATGGGCGAACTTCCATACACCGTTGAGTTTCTCGAGGGGGCCGGTGAATGCCCCCGTGGCGTAGACAGAGGGAGTGTCGTCGACGCGGGCGACCCAGAAGTACGAGAACGCGCGCGCCCGGTTGCCGTCCACCTCGATGTGGATCGGGCCGGTGGAATGCCGCATCCCCTTAGTGAAACCGGATTCGGTCAGTCGGCGGCTTATCGCGCTGATCTCTCGCGGACTCTGTGCCTGCGCCATGCGGCTTTCCCTTCTCCTCCGGCCAGAGCGATTCCGGCCCAGGTCCTGAAGACGACACTGAGCAGCAGCGACGGCATGAACAGGACACCTGCGAGATTCGTCAACTGGGTGTCGGGCGCGAACACCGTGAGCACGGTGCAGGTCCCGGTGACAAGGCTCAGCCAGCCCAACAGCACTGGTAAAGCCCGGCCCGCGACGGCCGCCCATCCAGCCGTGAACATGGCGATTCCGAAGGACAGGTTGGCCGCACCACCGGCCGCATCCAGTATGACGGTGAACGCGGTCCCCGAGCTCTCGGCCGACGCCGCCCGCCGATCGTCGTAGGCAGCCGGCCCAACCGGCAGCTCTTTGACTTACTTGCGGCACTCTCATGAGACCTGGACCTGGCCGCGCACCGCTGGAACAACCTCTTCGGCGTAGAGCCGCAGTTGCCTGCACTGGTCGTCTCCGGTCGACCAGAACAAGAAGGGTGCGGACGAGCTACACCCGTTGTAGTTCGATTGTCTGCGGGGTCCTGAGCGGTGGACGGATACTCGCGTGTCGGGCTAAGAGGTCGCGCGGATTGGTACGGTCATCGGCGCCGATGGGGTCGGGCGTCCCAGCGGTGAGTGTGCCAGGCTCGACGGATCAGGTTACGGACGGTGATGATGGCGTCGGCGAGGTCGAAGAAGGCTTTCACGACGTTCGCACGTCGTTCGTAGCAGCGGGCCAGGCGGGTGAAGGCGTCTCAACTGTGACGTCGGCCAGATGCGGAGATCTCGCGATGACCCCTCCCGTAACCGCGCGGCCGTAGCACTACCGGTTGAGCAGCTTGACGATCGGCGGATCAGGGCTTTGCCGCCCAGGAGGTTCTCAACAGGATCAGCACGGCGGCGTATGCCACGCCGTACCATGCGGGGAGCTATCCGCCTCCGATCACGGCGACGGCGAGGCTGATCGCCGAAACCGGGGCGAGCGGCAGCCTTTTCAAGGTCGCTCCCGCAGTTGGTACGACCACATCAATCTGCCGCCTATGCCTTCTCCCACCCCGCCGTACCGGGCTGTGCCCGCTGCGCGACCGTGCGACGACGCTCCCGGTCCGACCGGGTCAGCTGCCGACGAAGGCCAGCAACGCCTCGTTGACCTCAGTGGCGTGCGTCCACAGCAGGCCGTGCGGCGCCCCCTCGATTTCGACGTACTCCGCCTCGGGGAACGCCTCGTGGAAGGGGCGTGCGGTGGAGTCGATCGGGAGGATGTTGTCGTTGGTGCCGTGCAGGATCAGTGACGGCTTGTCGGCGGCGCGGACTGCGGCCACGTCCTCGCGGAAGTCTTCGATCCAGGCGGGCACCACCGCGTAGGCGGCGACCGGTGCGGAGGTGGTGGCGGTGTTCCAGCTAGCGGTGACGACCTCCTGGCTGATTCTGCTGCCCAGGTTCTCGTCCAGGTTGTAGAAGTTCTTGTAGAACTGGGTGAACCAGGCGTAGCGGTCGGTCCGGGCGGCGTGGGCGATGCCGTCGAACACCGACTGCTGCACTCCGGTGGGGTTGTCGTCGGCCGCCACCAGGAACGGCTCCAGCGACGCAAGGAACGCCAGCTTGGCGACCCGCTCGTGGCCGTAGATCTTCACGTAGCGGGCGAGTTCGCCGGTGCCCATGGAGAACCCCACGAGGATGACGTCGCGCAGGTCCAGCGTCTCCAGGAGAGTGTTCAGGTCGGCGGCGAAGGTGTCGTAGTCGTAGCCGCTGCCGACCTTGCTGGATTGGCCGAAGCCGCGGCGGTCGTAGGTGATGACCCGGTAGCCGGTGGCCAGTAGCTCGCGGGTCTGGAGCTCCCAGCTGTGCCCGTTCAAGGGGTAGCCGTGGATGAGGACGACCGGCTGACCGGAGCCCTGGTCCTCGTAGTACAGCTCGACGCTGGTGCTGTTCTCGGTCCCGACCGTGATGTAGCCCATCAAGTCACTCCTCGTTCTCGCGATCACATGGCGTTGATCATCTATGTCGGGCCTCCCCGGTGAAAACCGGGCACCCGGGTCACGCCGACGCCGCCCCGGTGGCGTTCACGCGGCGCCGACGCCCCGCGCTTGTTGTGCCCAGCGGCGGCTTGAAGGATTCCCTAAGCAGGACAAAGCTCCGAAGGCTTTCAGTAAGAGGTCACGCGAATTGGTGACCGTCATCGTCGCCGTTCCGGGCGGCCGTCCCAGCGGTGAGTGATCCACGAGCGACGGATCAGGCTACGGACGGTGATGATCGTATCGGCCAGGTCGAAGAACGCCTCGACGACCCGGGCGCGTCGTTCGTAGCAGCGGGCCAGCCGGGTGAAGGCGTTGTGCCAGGCGTTGGTCCGCTCCACATGCCAGCGCTGGGTCGCCTGCACCGGGGCTTTGATGCCCTTAAGGGCGATCTCGCCGGTCAGCCCGCGGCCGGCCAGCAAGTCGCGGGTCTTGCCGGAGTCGTAGCCCGCGTCCAGGTGAACGGTGATGTCGTCGGGCAGCGGGCCGAGCTCGTCCAGCAGATCGAGGGTGGGTGCCACGTGTTTGAGGCGGCTCCCAAGCTCCTGAACCACGGGTTCTGACCACGTTCAGGCGCCGGCTTGGGGCGCTTGGAGTGTGACCCCAATACGTGGGGTGTCGGGTTGGGGCGGACCGGGGCACCCTGTCGTGGTCAGTCCTGTTCATCGTCTTCGGCCGTCGCATCGCGCAGCGGCCGCAGGCCAACCGGCGCCTGCGCGAGCGTCAGGCCGATCCGCCGTCGGGGAACGTCGACCAGACGGATCCTCACGGTGAGAATGTCGCCGACCTCCATCTCATCGCCCGCGAGCTCCGTGTTCGGCACGAGACCCTCGAACTGTCGTCTCTGTCCTCCACGCGGACTCTGCTCCGTGGCTTCTTGCTCGGCGGCTTCTTGCTCGGCGGTGCCGGGCGGGGCCATGGCCCAGCGGACCGCCGACAGCACCTCGCCGAACACGCCTAACAGCCGCTCGGACTCGGCCCTGTGCGCCTCGCGCAGCGCCTCCAGCTGGTCGCGGCCCTTCTTGTGGATGGCGGCCATGCGCTTGCAGAACATGGTCACCACCTCATCGCGGGCGCTGGTCCGCACGGTGTGCAGCAGGCTGATGATCAGCGTCAGCCGCTTGTCCTCGGCCAGCACCTTGCGCAGGTCGGCCACGTCGGTGACCTTCGCCTCCCCGGCGAAATGCGCCACCTTGCCCGGCGGCACGCCTTCCAGCCAGTCCTCGGTCGGGCCCAGCGCATCAAAGTGACGCAGGAACTTCAGCCGCGTCTTGAACTTGGTCAGCGAGGCGGCCTGGGCAACCTCCTTCAGCTTGTCGAACTCGCTGCGCCGGCTGACCGGATCCACCAGCAGCAGCCGGCTCAGCCGTGCCCGCGCCGCCCCGTCCACCCGGCCCGCGACCATCGCGAACAGGCCGGTGTTAATCTCCGTGCGGATCGTCGCGGTCATCGCGTCCAACGTGGTGTAGCCCGGTAACTCACACCAGGCCCGCACCAGCTCCTCCAGCGCCACGTTGATCAGGTCAGCCGGGTTGTCCTTGGTCTGGGCCGCCTTGCGGATCGCCTCCTCGGCGATCTGCCGCACCCGGGCCGGCTCGTAGACCACGCTCAGCCGCTCCCGCACGAACTGTCGGTGCCGCTTGGCCGACCGCTCCGCAGCCTGCTCCAGCCCGACCGACTCCGGCAACTCCAGCATGCCGGCTCATCGAAGTAATGCGGGGTTGAGGCACCAGTGTCATCCGGTGCCGGGCCGGACCAGGCCGGTCTCGTAGGCGATCACGACGAGTTGTGCTCGGTCGTGGGCCTGGAGCTTGTCCATGGCCCGCTTGATATGCGTCTTGGCGGTGTGGACGCTGATGACCAGATGCTGGGCGATCTCGTCGTTGGACATGCCGGTTCCGACCAGTGTCAGAACCTCACGCTCTCGGTCGGTGAGCCCTCTGAGCCGCTCGGAAGTCGACCGGCCGCGGCCGTCGGACTGGTCAAGGAACCGGGTGATCAGGGCCTTGGTAGCGGTGGGTGAGAGCAAGGCGTCTCCGCGATCCACGATGCGGATGGCCTCGATCAGTTCGCCGGGCTCGATGCCTTTACCCACGAAACTGCTGGCCCCCGCCCGTAGCGCCTGGAACGCGTACTCGTCGAAATCGAACGTGGTGATGATCAGTACGCGGACGCCGGCCAAGTTCTCGTCCGCAGTTATCAAGCGAGTGGCGGTCAGGCCGTCCATGTCGGGCATGCGCACGTCCATGAGTACGACGTCGGCGCGGGTCTGCCTGGCCAGCTCGACCGCTTCCCGACCGGTGGAGGCCTCTGCGACCACCTCCAGGTCCGGTGCCGAGTCGATGATGACCCTGAATGCGACGCGCAGCAGCGCCTGGTCGTCGGCGAGCAGGACGCGGACCGTCATGGCCAAACCTTCCCGGCCAGCGGAAGCACCGCGCTGACCCGAAAACCGCCGCCCGGCTGCGGGCCGGCATCGAGGCTGCCGCCGACGACCGAGACGCGTTCGATCATCCCCACGATGCCGTGCCCGGCGCCGTTCCGCGCGGGCGGTGAAGGGACATCGGCGCGGGGTGGCGGGTGACCGTTCCCCTCGTCTTCCACCACGACGTGGAGCGCCTCGGGGCCGAAACTGAGCCGAACCCGCGCGGCTGCGCCCTCGGCGTGTTTGCGGACGTTGGTGAGTGACTCTTGGACCACCCGGTAGGCGGTCAGGCCGACGGCCGGTGGAAGCGGGCGGACGGTGCCGTCGACCTCGTGCTCGACTCGCATGCCGGACCCACGGAAGGCGGTGACCAGGTCGCCGATGCCGGAGATTCCGACGGTCGGCTCGGTGGGAGCGGCGGGCTCGCCCGGCTGGCGCAGCAGCCCGATGGTGTCCCGCACATCGTCCAGCGCGGCCAGGCTGGCCTGCCGGATGTGACCAAGCGCCTGGAGCGCGGTGTCGGGCTGGTCGTGGAATACATGCTCGGCCATTCCCGCCTGCGCGTTGATGAGCGCGATGTGATGTCCCATGCTGTCGTGCAGGTCGCGGGCGATGCGCAGGCGCTCCTCCGTCACCCGGCGCCGGGCCTCCTGTTCGCGGCTGTGCTCGGCCTGGTAGGCCCGCTCCTCGACCGCGGCCAGGTAGGCACGCTGGCTGCGGGTGGCATCACCGGCGGCGAGCGCCAGGCCGCACGCCGCGACCAGCGCGGCGTTCGTTCCGTGCAGCCAGGAAGCGTCCCACCACGGGGCCGAGGTGACCAGCGTGGGGACACCGATCAGCACCAGCGCTGCCAGACCGCCGGCGACCAGCAACCTGCGCCGGTCGCCGGTGATAACGGCCAGGTGGTAAAGGGCGATCATCGGCGCGGGCGCGATCCACCAGTAGAGGCTGCTCAGCATCATGGAGACGGCGGCGGCCGTGACGGTCACCGCCGACGCCGCAATCGGGAAGGGGCGGCGTAACAACACCGCACCGTAGGCAGCGGCCACGGTCACCAGCATCGCGGGGAGGCTCACCGTCCCACCGTCGTGCCAGGTGTTCGCGGCGTTGTCGATCAAGGCGGCACCGCACAGCATGGCCACGGCGACCACGTCCATGGTCAACGGGTGGAACCGCGCAGCCCGCTTCCACCGCGCCACATGGCTGACGACACTCACGCCCTCAGCGTATGCACCCGGTAGCGCCGGCCAGAACCACCAGCGGGAGGATCCTCGTACCCCATCAGGGGTACGTCGCGAATACCCCGCCTACGTGACGACGCAAGAGCTGCCGGCGGTCCATCCTGGTTCGCGTGCACAGCATGGCTGGTTCGGGAGGCGGTGGAGACCTCGACAACCACGCACGAGAGGACACGCACATGGCCGACCCACCCCCCAATCCGACACCGAGCCCCACACCGGCGACCAGACCGACCGCGGATCGACCACCGAGAACACCACGCTGGGTGTGGGTGTTCGGGAGCCTCGTCGGCCTTTTCCTGCTGGCTGTCGGGGCGTTCTTCCTCGCTGGTGGGGACCACGGCGGCGGAGACGGCGGTGCGGGTCACGGCGCTGGGAACGCCAACCCCGGCGCGGTCGAAGGCGCGGCGGCACCGGACATCCAGTTCCTCGATCTCCGGGCAGACGGGCAGGTCCGTACGACGGACTTCACCCTCGAAGCCACCGAGCCAGACGACGCAGGCCCAGACACCCGCGGCACTGACCACGAACCGACCAGGGGCGGCCACCGATGACCATGCCACCCCGCCTTCGCACGGTCGCACTGACCGTGCACGTCACGTCCTCGATCGGGTGGCTCGGCGCAGTCATCGCCTTCCTCGCCCTCGACATCACCGCCCAGGCCAGTGACGATGTTCAGACGGTGCGTGCGGCCTACCTCGCGATGGAGACGATCATCTGGTACGTCCTCATCCCGCTGGCCCTTGCCGCACTGCTCACCGGGATTATCCAGTCGCTGGGCACCACCTGGGGCTTGCTCCGGCACTATTGGGTCCTCTTCAAACTCGTGCTCACCATCGTTGCCGTCATCTTGCTGGTGCAGTACACCCCGACAGTGGTCCACAGGGCCGGCGTAGCAGCCTCTGTCGCCGATCCCCGGGGGCTGCCGAGCTTTCTGCTGCACTCCGTCGGCGGCCTGGTGGTGTTGCTCGTAGTCACGATTCTGGCGGTGTTCAAGCCACGGGGCACAACCCGGTACGGGTGGCGGAAGCGGCGCGAGCAACAGCGCAAGCAGAACGAGCAGCGCAACGTGCCCGTGCCGTAGGTGGAGCGACTAGAGACGGCAAGGCACCCACACGAAACAATGTGCCCCCTCCGTACCCCCGCTCCGTACCCGCCGCGACACCACCCGACGAGGCCGCCGATGCCGGGTCTCGAATTTAAGCGGGGTTGAGATATCCACGGTTCTTTCGGGTGGTGGCGCAGCGGGTGCGTAGCCGCTGGTTTTCCGGGTTGCGGAAGCCGTAGGCGTCACGGGCGACGGTCTTGATGACGCGGTTGGTGCCTTCGGAGCCGGCGTTGGTGATGCCAGTCTGGATGAAGGCGAGGATCTCGGGCCACCAGGGCTCGATCGTGGTGGCCAGGCGTTCGAGTTCGGGCAGGCCGGAGGCGGCGCAGCGGTCGTAGAAGCGAAACAGCCGGTCGGCAATGACGGTCCGGTCAGGGTGAGTGCGGGCCAGGTCCAGCAGGTCTTCTTTGGCGTTCAGGCGGCCAGGATCGGCGTGCCGATGCGGCCGAGCGCGTGCAGGTCATCGACCATCGGGTCGAGCTGGGAGGCGTGCATGCGGGCGGCGGAGCGGGTGAGCCGGTTGCGCAGCTCCCACTCGCGGTTACCTTTGCGTCCGCGTCGGCCGCGGATCTGGACGGTGATGCGGCGGCGGATTTCGGTGAGGGCCTGGTTGGTCAGTTGGACGACGTGGAAGTGGTCGACCACCAGGCGGGCCTGCGGTAACGCGGCTCGTACGGCGGATTTGAAGATGGTGCACATGTCGATCGCGACGAAGGCCACCTGCTCGCGCCAGGCTGCCGGGCGCTGGTTGAGCCAGCCGGTCACGGCGGCGATGGTGCGGCCCTCGACCTGGCCGAGCAGGTGCACGCGGGCGCGCCAGCGCCGTATCGGAGGGGAACGGGACCAAGCGGGTCACGCTGGATCTGCCGATGCTCAGCATCGAGGTTCGCCCGCCCGAGATGCGGATGCCGCACCTGGAAGTTGTCCCGAAGCCGCGTGTCCCGATGCCGCACATCGGCAGGCAGGAGCTCGGCCACTACGCCGACGTGGCCCGAAGGTTCGTGCCGTCGCCCGAGCGCGTCGCCTACTACGGGGCGCTCGGCGCGCTGGCGGTCTTCGGGGTCGTCGAGTGGCCTGTCGCGGCCGCCATCGGCGTCGGCACGATGGTCGTGCAGCGGCAGCGCCGTCGGGAGCAGCCCGCGCCGAGCGGGCCGGGCCAGACGCAGGCCCGCGAGCGATCGGCTCGGCAGTCCGCGCGGGCCAAACCGGCCACGACCAAGAGGGCCCGTCCATCTCGAACAGCGCGTTGATCTCGCCGGCCGCACGAGCGGACCGGTGTTCCTGGCCGACCGACGCGCTCCCACCTCCGGCCGCCGAGCGCCGGCGGACGGCGACATCGACCCCACCACCCGGCGCGGCCGCCTGTCCTACCCGCGCGCCGAGTACCTGTTCAAAACCGCCACCGCCAAACTCGACCCGCACCAGCAGGGCTGGACCCTGCACCAGTTGCGGCACTCGGTGCTCCAGCATCTCGCCCAGGCCGGGCGCAGTGCGCCCGAACTGCAGGCCAAGAGCCGCCATCAGCACCTGGCCAGTCTCGGCCACTACGTGCGACTCGGCGAAGAGACCTCCGCCCGCATCACCGCCGATGCCGACCCCGCCCAGCGTCGCCGCACTCGCTGACTCCCGCGCCAGCCGGTGGACCGCAGGATCACGAGCCGTCCCGCACGAGCAGCACCTGATCATCGTCGGGGTCGGGCTCGACTCGGTATCCGGCCTGGCCCAGATCGACCTGAGACCGCGTGAGCTCCTGCGCGGAAACCTCAGCGTCGTCGTCGGTGTAGGCGATCAGGAACGGTGCTCCGTTCTCTCCGCCGTCGACGACGAACCCGTCATGGCGTTCGCTGAACTCCCGCCGTCCTGTTTTGCGCAGCGTCGTCCGAATGACCTCAGCGTCAATAGCGGCCGACCGCCCGCGCCGTACCCGAACTCCGGTCTGTCGTCGCTCATGGTCAACACCGTAAGCGAATCGAGACCTCAGCCATAGAGCCGCAGATCGTCGCAGGTCAGCGGTATTTCCGTTGGGGATTTCTTTCATTGCTACCGGGACCCCCTTACCAGGACCAGGCCGTGCGCGGTGAGGTGGTCGGCCAGGGCGGTGAGCTCGCCGGCGTCGCGGCCGAGCCGCTTCATCTCGTACACGGTGAGGATGACGCGGCAGTGTGGGGCATGGGCCTTGATCTGCCGGGCGGTGGCGAGGGCCTTTTCGAACTCGGGCCGGACTTTGAGGCGGATGGAGATATTCTCGCTGAAAATCTTGTCGCGGTCGATGCCGTGCGCTTCCAAGGCGTCCAGTTGGGACTGGAGTTCCTGGGTGAGAGAGGAGCAGCGGGCGTAGCCGATGCGGATGTCAGCCGCGGGTCGGTCGGGATCGACGGGGGCGGGCGGCGAGGTGCCGGGCCGCCAGGCCAGTCTCAACCGCCTGGCAGGAAGACGAACGTACCGAGTTTCAGCGCCTGCTTGCGCGGCGACCCCAAGGCCGGTACATCCCGAGGAGTGCGATGGCGACCAGCGCCACCAGGATGACCACCGATCCGGTCACCACCCGGGAGGCGGCCCGCGCGTCGCCCGCGGCTACGTCGGCCACGAACCCGGCACGAAGGAGCAGCGACCCCGCCAGGGCCAGAACCGTCAGCACCAGCTTGGCCACCACCCAGGGCTGGGTGAACAGTCCCGCCCAGCCTGCCAGCGCAACCCCGCTCACCAGCGCGGCCAGGCCGAAGGGGACGACGATGGCCAGGTCATAGAGCCGGATGAGCGCGTATGAAGCTGATGTGGCGGAAATGGCGAGCACGAGGGTGGCGTACGCGCCGCCGAGCCAGCTCACCGTGACCAGGACGTGGACGGCGACCAGGAGCCGCCTGGCCCTCACGGAACTCCCCGTGCGTGTCATGCCACTGGCTCCCTTTCCGGTGTCGGAACGCGTCGCCGACCCGGCATGCCCAGTGCGGCCACCGCCCCGAGCAGTGCGATCACGCCCGCACCGCCCATCGCCGCGGCGAACCCGTCGCTGAACTCGCGCGGCGAGCCGTACCCGCCGGTGCTCGTGAAGATCATGCCAGCAACGGCGACCCCGAAGACGCCGCCGAGGAAGCGGAGCGTGGTGACCGCGCCCGACGCCTTGCCGATCTCCGCGGGCGCGACCGCGCCCACCGCCGCCTTCTGCACCGCCGGAATCGCCATCGACACACCGACCCCGCCGACGACCAGCAACGGCAGAATCTGCAGGTACGGCATGCCAGGATCGGCCACGAGCGCGAGCCACCCCAAAGAGATTCCCCATAGGCCGAGCCCGGCGACCGTGAACACGCGCTCGCCTACCTTGTCGGCGAGCGCCCCCGCCACCGGTGCCACGATCATCAGCGCGCCGGTGGCGGGCAGCAGCCGCAGCCCCGCCTCCAGCGGCCCGACGCCCTGAGCGGTCTGGAAGAACTGTGCGAAGAAAAAGAACATCCCGTACAGCACCGCGAACAGGGCGAAGTTCGCCAGGTTGGCGGTCGTGAAGGCGCGGTTGCGGAAGAGCCGCATGGGCAGCATGGGCGCGGGGACGCGGCGTTCCCAGCCTGCGAAGGCGACGATCAGCACGACGCCGACGGCCAGCGCTGCGAGCACTTCCGCGCTGCCCCAGCCCGACGCGCCGCTTCGGACGAGCGCCCAGACGAGGCCGAGCACACCGGCGGTCGCCAGCAGAAGCCCCACGAGATCGAGCTGGTTGTCGGGTCCGCGGCTCTCACCGATTTTGGCGAGGACGCCGACGACGGAGAGCACCCCGACCGGCACGTTGATCCAGAAGATCCATTCCCAGGACGGCCCCGCGGCGATGGCTCCGCCGACGAAGGGACCGACGAACGTGGCCAGCCCCGCAACACCGCTGAACAGGCCGATCGCCCGCCCGCGCCGTTCCGGTGGGAAGGCCGCCGCGAGCAACGTCAGCGCCAGGGGCATCGTGAATGCCGCCCCGACTCCTTGAGCCACGCGAGCCGCGATCAGCCAGCTCGCGTCAGGCGCCAGGGCGCACGCTGCCGAGGCGAGGGTGAAGACGGCGAGGCCGCCGGCGAACACTCGTCGGCGCCCCCAGCGATCACCCAGCGCCGCACCTGTCAGCAACAACACCGCGAAGCTGAGGTTGTAGGCGTTGACCGTCCATTCGAGCTCTTCGAGCGAGGCGCCAAGGTCCTGCCTGATCGTGCCGAGCGCCGTGGTCACGACAAGGCTGTCGAGCGAGATCATGAACGCGCCCAGCGACGCTAACGCCAGCACCCAGGTCTGTCTGGTCACATCACACACTCCTTCGATTCACTTGTAATATTTCTCTAAACACTCCTAAAAAACAAGTATCTTCTCTCTTTCCTGTAGACTGAGGGCTGTGACGGGAAAGCGGAAGTACGGCGACGGCTGCGCCGCGGCGCACGCCCTCGACCTCATCGGAGAGCGCTGGGGCTTGCTCATCGTCAGGGAGCTCCTACTCGGCCCCAAGCGGTTCACCGAGCTCCAGGCCGGCTTGCCCAACGCCAGCTCCAACGCGCTGTCGCAACGCCTGCACGAGCTCGAGGAATCAGGAGTCGTACAGCGGCGCAAGCTCGGGCCGCCCGCCGCGGTGTGGGCCTACGAGCTCACGGAGTGGGGCCTGGACCTCGAGCCCATCCTGATCCACCTCGGCCGCTGGGGCAGGCGCTCACCCCGCCGCGACCCGCACGCCATGGCCAGCGTGGACGCGCTCATGCTCGCCCTGCGCAGCCACTTCGACCCCGATGCGGACCCGGGGCTGAGTGCCACGATTGCGGTACGGCTGGGCGACGACCGCTTCAGCGTGCGCCTCTCAGACGGGACGCTCACGATCACCCGCGCCGATCCCGCGGATCCCGCTGCCGTGATCGACACCGACCTGCGCTCGTTCGCCGCGCTGGTCATCAAGAAACGCCCCTTGAAGGATCTGCCTGTCGTCATCAAGGGCGACGAGGAAGCCGTCCATCGCCTCCTCGCCACGCTGTAGCCGCGCGGACGAGTGGGGCTGTGATCTTGTCAGCGAGGACCCCCGGCAAGGATCACGAGGTGCCGGACGAGCAGCGCCAGAGCGCCCAGGATCTTCGAGACCCCAGAATGATCAGGAAATGCGAGGGGTACCCGAGATGATCGACCACGCCCCCGGAACCGCGGTGCCTGCCAGACGTCTCACCCCCCCGCCCGCTCCCAGCTCGGCGGTGACAAGCGCCGTGGTGATCCAATAGGTCATGCAGATGCAGGCAGACGGGTCCCAAAGGAGCTAGAGCCAGGCGTTGCCATGTGCGATGGCTGCGGCCTCGGTACGGGTGCCGATGTTGGCCACGTGGACCTTCACTGTCCAGGTTCGGCCGGTCCGCTGCAGCAGGACGGTGGCGGGGCTTCGAGTGGGGGTCGTGGTCGTTGAGGAAGAGCGGCTCGTCGTCGGCGGCGTTGTGGCGGCGGCGTAAGGCCTGGTGCGCGGCGAGCAGGTGCAGGGCGTGCGGCGGGATGAGGATCGGACCTTGGCATGCCAGAGGCCGCGCCGACGTTGTCGTCAACAAACATGACCTGGCTGGTCGACGATGGGCACCCGCCCCTACCCGCCTGGGCGCGCTGACCGTCACCTGGCAACGCTTCGACGTGCGGCCGGTCCGCCCGCACGATGAATGGCGGCAAGCTCCGGGTGCCCATGACGGGATGGTCGGTCCTGGCCGTCCCCGGGCGCACCCTCCTCAATCGTCCACGCACGTCACAGACGTCCATGTGGCGCTCACCGTGGAGGCAGACCCCGCACTGCCCCGCAGCCCCGGACTAATGGGTGATGCCGGTAAAGGCAGAATGGCACAAAGCCGCGCGGGCCCATGTTGACGACACATCTCCATGATCTTGCGCGGCCTCTTCATTTCCCAGCCCGACACGCCCAGATCATCCAGTTACGCCCCGGTCCGCCCTATTGCGCGCCACGTCGTAAGTCAGTCCAGTACGGCACCACCCGACGCGTTCACGATCGCACCGGTCAGCATGCCGGCCTCGGCGGAGGCGACGAACGACACGACCCGCGCCGCGTCCGCGGCCGTCGCCGATCTTCGAAGCAGCACGCGCGAGCTGATGATCTCCGCCATCTTCGCCTCAGGCAACCCCGCGGCCTCGGCGGCCATCGCGATCGTCTGCCGCTGAATCCGGGAACCAGACATCAGCATGGAGCGAACGCACACGACGCGAACCCCCGAAGGGCTGAGGTCGGCGGCGAGCGACCGCGTCAACGACTCGATCGCCCCATAGGCGGCCCCGATCGCCGCGGTGTTCTGCAGCCCTTGGGAGGGAGTCGCGGACAGGAAGACGATGACCCCGTCCCCCTGTGCCGTGAAGTGCCTCGCGGCGGCCCGCGCGGTGATGAACTGTGACCGCACGATCGTCATGATCGGCAGCATGAACGTCTCGATCGGCAGCTTTATGGTGCCGGTCCCGTTCCGATATTCCGCCGCCTGCGGGCCCATCGCGTTGAACACGATGTCGATGCCGTCGGCGGCGCGGGCCACCTCGTCGACGTATCCGTTCACCGCGGCCTCGTCCAGCGCGTCGACCTCGGCGCTCACCCCGGAAAGTTCCTTGGCCAGCGGTTGAACGCTCGCCCTCGTCCGGCCGGACAGGAAGACTCTGGCTCCCTGTGCCGCGAACTCCCGCGCGACCGCGCCGCCGACCTCGCCGCCCGCCCCGAAGATGACCGCGGTCTTGTGCTCGAGGCGGCGTGCCCTACCGGCTTCAGCGACTGACGACATGGTTGCTCCGTTTCTGGGATGGCGTGATCTGCATGCTCTGGAGAACCGAGATCAGGTGGAGGATCAGAAAGAGCGGCACCATGAAGGCGGGGTAGAGGGCCAGCGGCCAGGTGACGAGGCCGGGCGGGGCGAGGGGGAGACCGACAGCGAACGCGACGAGGAAGTCGGTCACGCCGAGCGCGGTGAAGGCGTAGAAGCGGCGCCTGGTCAGGCGACCCCTGCTCAGGGCCATGACGACACCGACGGCCGCAAGTCCGGTGGCGATGTCACCCACCCCGGCCGGTACGGCGAAGCCCGCGGGCAATTGGCCGAACGCCAGGGCGAAGAGAAAGGCGATGCCGATCACCCGCCACATTTGTACGGCGAGCACCAGCATCCGATCGAGGTCCAGCAGGTAGCTCCTGAACCGGGCCGAGGCGAGATAGGCGACGACGACCGCGGCGACCGGGACGAACACCGCCGCCGGCAGTGCCAGCCGGCCCAGCCCTTCGCCGCCGAAGACGCCGTCGAAGATGGCCGTCACGACAACGCCGACCCATACGGCCAGGACCACGTAGGTGATCGGCCCCGGGAGGGTGCCGCGCGTCTTGGCTAATTCGGTTTCCATGCCGCTCCTTCGGGTTGTATATACAACTATTATCCGAAAAAAAAATTAGATCTTCAGGCCGGCCCCCGCCGCCAGCGCGCGGGCCTGCGCCTGCGCCTCCCGCCACGCCGGAACCGCGCGGACCAGCATCTCGTTTCCCTCGGCCGTCAGCGAGAGAAGCGCGCCGTGCCCGTCGGGATGGTCGAGGCTCGCCACCCACCCGCGAGCGGCGAGGCGGCTGATGTTGCGGCTGAGCGTCGACTTCTCCAGCTCCATCGCCCGGCCGAGCTCGGCGGGCTGCACGGACCGCATCATGGCGATGGCGGCCATGAGGTTCATCTCGGCGATGTTGAGCCCCAACGGCCGCAGCCGGTCGTTGTAGAGGCGGGTCACGGTCCTCGCCAGCTTCCTTGTCCGGTAGGCGAGACAGGCCGAGACTATCTCGTGCACCTGCGCGTCGAACTCCTCGGCCATACGTTGTATATACAACAGTTGGGAGCGGGCGTCAATCAGGGACCCGGGCGGTTGAAGTCCAAGGTCGAGTTGTATGCGGCGATCCGCCGTGATTCCCGCGCTGGCTTGGCCAGCAGGGCTTTGCAGGTGTCGCCGTCGCGCGCGATGATGGTCCACGCGGTCCCGGTAAGCGACGCAGCACCGCGACCTCATGCCGCAACACCACGATCTCCTCGCCCGGCTCACCGACATCCCCACACCCGCCGGCCCCACACCACGGGAGCTCGGCCTCCCCGCCACCGTCACCATGCTGCCCATCGTGGAGGTCCGACAAGGCAAGCAGGAGTGAGGGCTCAATGCGGCCCGTCGTAGGTCCCGGCCGTGTGTCACCCACGCCGGAACGCCTGCGCGGCGTCTTCTGGCACATCGAGCACGATTGTGTGGGAGCTGTCGATCCGGGACACGATGGCCTCGCGGGGACCGTGCCGCCAGGCGTCACTGCCGTAGAACGCATCCTCCTGCTCGCGGTGCTCGGCAAGTGAGGCGAACGCACGGATCAGGTATGCCTCCTCGTGTCCGCCCTCGGCCACCAGGGACGCACCGCATTCCACCACCCGGATGCCCGCCTTCTCCAGCAGCGGCACCGACTCCTCCTGCATCACGCGCACGAACTCCGTGATGGCTTCAGAGTGCGCCGGGCCTCAGGATTGACCGCAGGTCGCGGGGCAGAACTTGACCTCGGGGTAGCGCGATGACGGCTTGTCCAGGATGGGCTGGCGCTTGGCCCGTAGGTGCTGGTCGAGGAAGGCTGCCACGTAGGTGCGGGTGAGCTCGGAGGCGCGCGCGGCGGGCAGAATCCCGTAGGTGGGCGTGATGCCGAGGGCGCCCGCCATCAGCGGGCCGTCGGTGAAGGACTGGTGTTCCGCGCCCGTCAGCACGATCCAGCGCTTCCACCCGGTCAGCAGCTTCCAGTCGCGGTCCCACGTGGGGGCGGGACCCCCGGAGACGTGCAGAGCCGAACCGATGAACATGAACGGCCGGGACAAGCCGCTCTTGGGGATCCGGGCGTAGGTGGTGCCGTCCATGTCGATGCCGGCGCGCACCCGGGAGTCCTTCACCATGGCCGCCATGGCGCCGGCCCCGCCGATCGACTGGCCCGCCATCGCGATTCTGGAGCGGTCGATCAGCTCGGAACCGTCCCACTGCGATGGCAGCTGGTCGAGCACGAAGGAGACGTCGGCCGCCCGGCCCTCGACCACGCCCGTGCCGAAGCCCGGGTCGGTGTCGCTGTCGCAGGCCAGGCATTCGGCGACCCGCCCGTCGGAGAGGGTCGTGGCGTAGCTCTCGTAGGTGTGGTCGATCCCGGCCACGACATAGCCGCGGCTGGCCAGGTCCTCGGCCAGGGACGTGAGTGTGCTTACCGGCTTGGTGAAGCCGGGGGACAGCACCACCAGCGGAAGCTTCCGTCCCGTGGGTTCGGCGTCTTTGATGGCGTTGGTGCGCGTCTTGCTCAGCGTGTCGTCCGGCACGCCCGTGATCCTCGCCCTCTTCAGGGTGAGCTCCGATTCCTTCGGTGTCATGTACGGGGCCCGCTGCCCGTCCCGCTGCTTGGCCGGATACCACAGGGTGACCTTGAGCTCCCTGGCGTCGACGTCGAGGTTCCAGGGATCGGGGCGGGAGGTGTCTTTCAGGTACAGGGCGGTGGTGCCGACCGGCTGGTCGCCGGTGGGGGCCGGTAGGGTGGCCGGCCCGGTCGGCGTGGGCGAGGGGG
>NZ_VCJS01000252.1 GCF_005893125.1 Nonomuraea basaltis
GGGTGGCGCCAGGGGCCGCGGGGTAGTCCGCGAATTCGCGGCTGCGCGTGACCACAGGCACGTTCAAGGACACGATCCCGGCGTTGGCGAACTCGAGGTCCAGCTTGATCGACTCGCCGCCTCTGAGGCTCCTGGAGATCGCCTCGAGCATGATCTGCGGGCTGGGCTTGCCGGTGTTCACCAGCTGGTTGCTCGGGAGCTGGATCGGGGCCGTGACCTTCACCGTGCCCAGGCTCCCGGCGGAGACCGCCTTCAGGGTGTCGGGGGTGCCGGACGTGTTCAGGATGTTCAGGTAGATCGGGGCGGAGCCGCGCCAGGGGAGCTGCGCTCCGGAATCCGGGCCGAGGATGAACGCCTGAGGGATTTGAATGCCGCGAGTGCCATAGCCACCGTTCACGATCAAGGCCTGCGCCTCGTTGGGGGCGTAGGGCTTGTTGGTGGTGGCGTCGAATCCAGCCCCGCAGCCGGCGAGTGCGGGGGCTGCCAAGAACGCGGCGGCTACGACAATCCAGCGACGGCTGCTCACGGGCGGGTTCTCCTTGGTCTTGCGCGTGCGTGTAGGGCAGCGCCCACCATATCCACCTGATTCCATGGTCATATCCACGCCCCCGCAGGTCATTCGGTATGTCACGAATGAAGATTCATAGAGTTGACCGATTGTCAAGCCCCAATATGCGGCTTTGACCTGCAGTTATGAGGTTTTCACTGTTCCGGGAGGCTGTGGATGCGTGGTACGCTGGAGTACAGCGGAAGGGGTACTTGTCACATGACTTTCCAGGTCGGCGACACTGTCGTCTACCCCCACCATGGGGCTGCTCGGATCGAAGCAATCACGAAGCGATCCATCAAGGGTGAGGAAAAGACCTACCTGGTGCTCAAGGTCGACAAGGGCGACCTTACCGTCCAGGTGCCAGCCGAAAACGCAGAACTCGTCGGTGTGCGCGATGTTGTCGGCCAGGAAGGCCTTGAGCGGGTTTTCGATGTCCTTCGGATGCCGCACACGGAAGAGCCGACCAACTGGTCTCGTCGCTATAAGGCCAATCTGGAGAAGCTCGCGTCCGGCGATGTGAACAAGGTCGCCGAGGTGGTTCGGGACCTGTGGCGGAGAGACCGCGAGCGTGGTCTTTCCGCAGGTGAGAAGCGCATGCTCGCGAAGGCGCGGCAGATCCTGGTCAGCGAGTTGGCTCTGGCCGAGAAGACCAATGAGGATAAGGCTGAGGCCCTTCTCGACGAGGTTCTCAACTCCTGAGCGCGAATCTTCCACGGGTGGGCGTCGGAGTCGACGTCCACCCGTTCGCTTCGGCTGCCTCAGGCCGCGAGCTCAACCTCGCCGGCCTGCACTGGCCAGGTGAGAACGGGCTCGACGGCCACTCCGATGGCGACGCCGCCGCGCACGCCGCGTGTGACGCGCTGCTGTCCGCGGCCGGACTTGGCGATCTGGGCCGGCTGTTCGGCACCTCCGACCCGCGCTGGGCGGGCGCCTCGGGTGCCGCGCTGCTCGAGGAGACCGCCCGCCAGGTGCGGGCCGCGGGCTACGAGATCGGCAATGTGGCCATCCAGGTGATCGGCAACCGGCCCAAGCTGGCGCCGCGCCGCGAGGAGGCCGAGAAGGCGCTCAGCGCCGCCGTAGGGGCGCCGGTGAGCGTCTCCGCCACCACCACGGACGGGCTCGGGCTGACCGGGCGCGGAGAGGGCATCGCGGCGTTCGCGACCGCGTTGGTAGTCAACCTTTCCGCATAGCCGGGCGTCCTAATTGCGGGATGCGTGAGGGTGTCCTGGCGGGCCGTCGCTGGCCCGCCTAGTGCGGGGGCGGCGGTTCGTCACTGGCGCGGTACGGACCGCCGCCTTCCCCTAGGTTGTTTGTCCTGTTCAGCGGGTAGGTCTTCCCAAGACATGTGAACGTCTTCGGGGGGAGCTACACATGATCGGCGCGATTGTTTCCGCAGTCGTCATCGGCGCGATCATCGGTGCACTGGCCCGGTTTCTGGTGCCCGGCAAGCAGAACATGTCGATCGGCCTGACTCTCATCGTCGGCATCGTGGCCGCGCTGATCGGCACACTGATCGCGCACGCGGTCGGCTGGGCCGACACGCGGGGGATCGACTGGATCGAGCACATACTCCAGCTCGCACTGGCGGTCGTGGGTGTGCTCCTCGTTACGAGAATGGGCATGGGACGCACCAGACGTACCCGTGGAACACCAACCTGACCTGCCCATTCGTAAAGTCGGCGCATAATCGCCGTAGATCGGGTAGCGAGCCTCCCCGTGAGGGTGAACCGCTCACTCTCACGGGGAGGTATTCGAGACATGACAATCCAGTCCATCCTTGGCGCCATCGTGATTGGCGCCGTGATTGGCGCAATCGGTCGCCTGCTGCTTCCCGGCAGGCAGGCCATCGGGTGGATCCTCACCATCGTCGTCGGCATCGTGGCCGCCCTCTTGGGCACGCTGCTCGCGCAGGTGCTGGGCGTGCAGACGACGCCCGGCATCGATTGGATCGAGCTGGTGATGCAGGTGGTGCTGGCCATTGTCGGCGTGGGCCTGGTCGCCGGACTCCGGCGCGGTACCAGCGTCTAGGCGAAATACAGCCGCCCGCCCGGGAGCGAGCCTTCCGGGCGGGCCCTCTTGCCGTGCGCCGCGTCAGTCCTCCGGCGGGCGTGGGGTGCTGCGCAGGCGCCCTGAGGGGGCCGGGGTGTCGTCGTGGATCACCGGGTGGGGGACGGTGTCCGCCGACTCGTCCTCGCGTCCCTCGGCGGCGCGGTCTGCCTCCTGGCGCTCGCTGTCATCGGCGGCCTCCGGGCCGTGCCCGGGGTCTGGGCCGTCGTCCTCGAAGACAGGGTGCGGCTGGGTGTCGGCGTCGCGCTCGTCCGGGCGCGGGTGGACGAGGACGTCGGTCGGCTTGACCCGGTCACCCCAGCGGACGGGGCGGGTTTCGGGCTCTGGAGCGGCGGGCCGGGGCTCGGGCTCCTGCTGGGGCTCCTCTGGCTCCTGTACGGACTCCTGGGCTGTTGCTTCCTCGGCCCTGGCGGGCTCCGTGCCTGTCTCCTGGGCCTGAACGGCCTCGTCCTCGTGGACCTGGGTGGGCTGGGTGGCCTGGACGGGCTCCTGGACCTGGGTGGGCTCGGGGACCGGTTCCTGGGCACGCCATTCGGCCACCTGCTCGGAGATAGGGGTCTCCAGCTCTAAAACAGGCATTTCCCGCTCCGAGACATGCTTCTCCCCCGCGGGAATCGGCGGTGTCTCCGGGGCGGCGGTGGGGCCGACGAGCGGTGCGGACTCCATCACGGGTGCGGGCGCCTCGGTGACCAGCGGGGGCGGCGTCTCGGCCGGACGGGCGGGGTGGAACGGCACGATGTCCGGCTCCGCCGTACCCTCCTCGTGCTCGCCGTCCTCCGGGGCCCGATGATCCTGTACGTGCTTGATCAGCAGCAGCCACAGCCACAGAGCCACGGCCAGCATGACCCAGGGCGCCAGAGCCACGCCCACGGCCGCCTGGCGCACGTCGAACGTGAACCGCATCGCCGTCGCGACGTTCGCCGCCGCGGCGGCCACGATGAGCACGACCAGCACGAGCGCCGCCTGCAGGCGCACGAGCAGCCGGGCCGAGCGCAGCAGCAGCACGCCGATCAGCGCCACCACAAGGAGCGCGTCGAAGGCCGCCGGATAGAGGAAGGCGAGATCCTGCCGGGCCTCGCCGGTGATGGCCAGCGCCCGCAGGTCGTCGAAGGAGAGCGCGCACGCGGCCCCGGTCAGGGCGGCGACGGCGAGCCCCGCCAGGGCAAGGCCGAGGCGACGGAGCAAAGAGGGGGGAGTCACGTCCATGGCGGTCTCGAGCCTACAGAAGAATGGGGATCAAGACCGATCGAGGGAGAGACATGGTCAACCTGCCGGAAGAAGCCCGCAAACTCCTGGACGCGCCGAACTACGCCACGGTGACCAGTCTCAACCCCGACGGCGGGCCGCAGTCCACGGTCGTGTGGGTGCGTACCGACGGCGACGACGTGCTGTTCTCCACCGCGAAGGGGCGCAGGAAGCCGCGGAATTTCGACCGCGACCCGAGGGCGAGTCTGCTGGTCATCGATCCCGAGGACCCTTACCGGTACGTGGAGGTCCGCGGGCGTGTGACCGTGATCCCCGACCCTGAGGGCGCGCTCATCGAGGAGCTCTCGCAGAAGTACCGGGGCCTGCCATGGGAGGACAAGCCGGGCGTCGAGCGGCTGATTGTCCGGATCCGGCCCGACAAGGTCACCTTGCGGGGCTGATTAATCGACGTGATAACGCGGCTCAGGCATTAGCCTTGCCTTCGTGAGCCTGCACATCTACGACACCAGCACGCGCGCCATCCGCGAATTCGTTCCGGTCGAAGCCGGCCGGGCGTCGATTTACCTGTGTGGGGCTACCGTGCAGGCTCCTCCGCACATCGGGCATATCCGTTCGGGTGTGAACTTCGACGTGCTCCGGCGCTGGATGGCGCGTTCCGGCTATGACGTGACGTTCTGCCGCAACGTCACGGACATCGACGACAAGATCATCAGGGTCTCGGCCCAGGAGAGCGTGCCCTGGTTCGTCGTGGCCGAGCGCAACCAGCGGGCCTTCACGTGGGCGTACGACACGCTGGGCTGCCTGCCGCCGACGGTCGAGCCGCGGGCCACGGGGCACGTACCCGAGATGATCACGCTGATGGAGCGGCTGATCGCGCTCGGGCACGCCTACGCCTCCGGCGGCGACGTCTACTTCGACGTGCGGTCGTACGCCGACCGCTACGGCTCGCTCTCCAACCAGAAGGTGGAGAACATGCGGGCCGCGGCCGACACCGACGACGAGTCCTGCAAGCGCGACCCGCGCGACTTCGCCCTGTGGAAGGGCGAGAAGCCGGGCGAGCCGACCTGGCCGACTCCGTGGGGGCCCGGGCGTCCCGGCTGGCACCTGGAGTGCTCGGCCATGGCGACAAAATACCTCGGGCCCACGTTCGACATCCACGGTGGTGGGATCGACCTGATCTTCCCGCACCACGAGAACGAGATCGCCCAGTCCCAGGCGGCCGGCGACGGGTTCGCGCGCTACTGGATGCACAACGGGATGCTCAAGATCGGCGCGGAGAAGATGAGCAAGTCGCTCGGCAACTCCCTGCTGATTCCCGAGATGGTGCAGAAGGTGCGACCGGTCGAACTGCGCTACTACCTGGCGGCGCCGCATTACCGCTCCTCGATCGACTACTCGGAGGAGGCGTTGCTGGAGGCGGCGGCCGCATACCAGCGCATCGAGGGCTTCGTGACGCGCGCCGCCGAGGTGATCCACGACGTCGACGCGGACGCGCCGCTGCCGCAGGCGTTCGCGGACGCGCTCGACGACGACCTGGGCACGCCCCAGGCGCTGGCCGTCGTGCACGAGGTGGTGCGCGAGGGCAACGTGGCGCTGTCCAAGGGCGACAAGGAGGCCGTGGCGCGGCTGCTGGCCGAGACCCAGAACATGCTGGACGTCCTCGGCCTCGACCCGCGCTCGCCGCAGTGGCGAGGGGCCGGGTCGGATCTGGCGCCGGTGGTCGACGCGCTGGTGGCGGTGGCGCTGGAGCAGCGGAAGGCGGCTCGGGCGCGCAAGGACTACGCGGCGGCGGACGCGATCAGGGACCAGCTGGCGGCGGCGGGGATCACGGTGGAGGACACGCCGCATGGGGCACGCTGGGAGCTTTCCCGCTAGGCGCTCCGCACCGTACGGGCCGGTCCCGCCAGTCCTTGGGCCGCACGGATTCTTCCTGCTAGGCCCTCCGCACCGGACTGATCCCTCCCGCTAGGCGCGCTGTGCCGCCTGGGTTCTCGCCTCGGCGAGCAGTTCGGCCTGCCGGGGCCACTCGCCGCCGTCGAGGCCGAACCCGACCGCGTCGGCTCCGGCCGCGGCGTACGCGGCGAGGCGCTCGGCCACCTGTGCGGGGCTGCCGGTGACCGCCACGCCTTCCGCCTCCTCCGTGGACATCCCGTGCACGTCGACCAGGGAGCGGACGAAGGTTTTGAGGGCCGCGTCCGTGTCACTCGCGAGGAAGGCATGCCCTCCCACGGAGATCTCGGGTACCGGGCGCCCGAACTCGTCAGCGATCTCGCGTAGGCGTGCCGCCTTCCTGGCCAGGGCCTGCGGGCTGATGAGGGAGGGCATCCAGCCGTCACCGTGCAGTACGGCGCGGCGCATCGCGGCCTCGGAGTTCCCGCCGATCAGGATGGGCGGTACTGGAGCGGGCGGCGCGAGGACCACCTCCACCGTCCCTGCCACGGCGCCCTTCCCCGTGTCCGCACCCCTTTCGGACGCGACACTCATTCCGGACCTGACCTCGTTCCCGGACCTGGGCTCGTTCCCGGACCTGGGCTCGTTCCCGGACCTGGGCTCGTTTCCGACTTCGGCCTCATGCGCCACCTCGACCGGCTCTCCCCGGATAAGACGCGGCAGGGCCTCGAGTGCGGCATCGGTACGGCGTCCCCGATGTCCCTGCGACGGCGCACCGACCGCCCGCCAGAACGGCGAGCCCGGAAAACCTCCGATGCCGACGCCGAGCACGACCCGGTTGCCGGACAGATGCTGGAGGGTCTGAATCTGAGCGGCCACCCACGCCGCCGGGCGCAGGGGGAGGGTGAGCACGCCGAACTCCAGCTTGATCTCTTCCGTGACGGCCGCGACCGCCGCCAGGACAAGGGTGGGGTCGAATCCCGGCGTGCCGTCGCCGATGATCAGATCCGGCATGCTCACGGCGTCGTAGCCGAGGGACTCGAGGTGACGCGCCATGGTGATGTCCGGGATGCCGGCCTTGCCGCCGGGCAGGCTCGTGGAGATCCGCATCGTCATCCTTCGCACTGCTGGTCGTAATGGAGTGGATGACGCCACGCTAAAATCTCAAGCCCGCTGGAGGTTGACTCGCGTCGCCCCGTACGTCGAGCGGTCGTACCTACGTTGAGCGGTCGTACGTACGTCGAGCGAGTGTGGCGCGACACCCCGAGCGCCCGACGACGTTCATGCACTACGGCCGTCATGCACTGCGGCGGCCCTCGGACCGTTCGGCGGTTTCCGGGGCGACAGGCGGGCCTCGGACCGCTCCGTGGCTCTCAGCTCGCATACGCCGTCCGAGCACGAACGGCGCAGCCGTCCCATCGAGATCGTCTGTATCAGCCCGATCGCCCAGCAGGTCGGGCACCCGCGAAAAGCGAGCACCCCCACCGCTGCCAGCAGCAAGCTGACCGGCCCCACGACCGGGATGAGCCCAACCGAGGCGATCAGCGCGCCGAACCCCACCACACCGCGCACCAGATGCCGCGGCACCGACGAACTCGCGAAGCTTCGACCGTCAGTCATCGCAACCCCAGAAACCACGCATCAGCCAGCCACATCGAGATCTCCCAGAGCCGCCTCGGACAGCATGCGCTGCACCGCCGCACGAGCGCGATGCAGCCGCGACTTCATCGCGGCGGTGCTCAATCCCAGCGCGTCAGCCACCATCCGCCCGCTGAGCCCTTGCACATCCCGCATGATCAGCACCTGCCGCTGATCCGCGGGCAGCGCCGCGATCGCCGCCGCCACGCGTGCGGCCTCCAGACGCTGGAACATCTCCTCCTCAGCCGACGGCATGGCAGCCGATGATCCGGTACCCCCGGCGAGAGGTGGATGAGGCCGCAACATCAGCCGAGCCCGCCGGATGCACTCGTTGCGAATGATGCGGAACATCCACGAAGCCAGCGCTCCGGAAGCCCGCAACGTCCCGATCTTGCGATACAGGACGATCAGCGCCTCCTGCGCAGCATCCTCAGCGTCCTCGGGCGTGGCGCACAACGAGCGCGCGAACCGCTGCACGTGCGGATGCGCCCCCGATACCAGCGCGGCGATGGATTCGACATCACCACCACGCGCGGCGGCGACCAGCCGCTCGTCCGACCAGGTCGGGTCAGCCACGTTCCCGCCCCCTCCGGCGCAGCACGACGACACTACATGTGCCGATGAGCAGGACAGCGATGGCAACGGCGATACCTATAACCACGACGACCTCCATGTCCGTTGTCGCCGGCGTGTTACCGGGACACGTATGAGAGGCGCCGAGCCACTGGAAGGATTCGCCCATTTCAAGAGGGATCGAAGAGGTCCCTCGGGGGGAGGGCGGCAGGTTCGCCGACCTGCCTGCCGGCTAGATCGTCGTGCCGTTGACGACCAGGGCGACGTCGATGTTGCCGCGTGTCGCGTTCGAGTACGGACAGACCTGGTGCGCGCTCCGTACCAGATTCGTAGCTTGGACCGGATCTTCGATGGAGGGCAGAGCGATGTCGAGCTCGACGCCCAGCTTGAAGGTGCCGTTGGCGTTCGGGATGAGCATGACCTTCGAGCTCACCGCCGCGTCGCCCGCCTCGAGGCTCTCGCGCCGTCCGAGCATGCTCAGCACAGTGGAAAAGCAGGCGGCATAGCCGATGGCGAACAGTTGCTCAGG
This sequence comes from Nonomuraea basaltis, assembly GCF_005893125.1. Taxonomy (GTDB): domain Bacteria; phylum Actinomycetota; class Actinomycetes; order Streptosporangiales; family Streptosporangiaceae; genus Nonomuraea; species Nonomuraea basaltis. Next base: position 8,454 of record NZ_VCJS01000252.1, read on the forward strand.
ATTGGTGCCGTCACCGTTCCCGCCCAGTTCCTTCGGCTGCCGGAGCTGTAGATCCAGAATGCCGTCGCTGGTTACGCCATGCCCTTGGGCGCGCCCGCCGGTCACAGTCGCCTCTGCCGTGTAGAGCGGCTTCGTCATGATGTTTCTCCTTATCTTCGGGCTTCTTGATTTGGAATCATAGACTTCAAAATCAGGAAGTCAACGGATATCATACTGGAACAAGACGTCCATCCACATGGTGTGGCCTGGGCGCGCGATCGAACCTCGGAGGCGACATGGCAAAGCTCCGGATCGGCTACCTTCTGCCGACCCGTGACTGGACGGTCTTGGGTAACCGGGACTTACCGGACCTCGTAGAGCAGGCGCGGGCGGCGGAGGAAATGGGGTTCGACTCGGTTTGGGCGGGAGACAGCCCGGTGACCCGTCCCAGGGCGGACGCGCTGATGGTCCTGGCCGCCGCTGCCGCGGTCACGGACCGGATCGTCCTCGGCACCGCCGTGCTGCTGCCCGCATTGCGTCATCCCCTGCTGCTGGCCCACCAACTCGCCACGCTGGACGGGTTGGCGGGAGGGCGGCTGATCGCGGGGATGGGGGCGGGGTTCGCGCATCCGTACACGGAGGCGCAGTTCAGGGCGAGCGGGGTGGACTTCAAGCGGCGGATCAGCCGTATGGAGGAGTCGATCGGGATCATGCGACGGCTGTGGAGCGAGGAGTCGGTCTCTCACGAGGGGGCGCATTTCGCCTTCCATGACGTGACGCTCGCGCCCAAACCGGTCCAGGATGGCGGGCCACCGATCTGGCTCGCGGGGAGTGGTGAGCCGGCGTTGCGGCGGGTGGCGCGCCTGGCAGACGGCTGGATGCCCTATCCACCGACTCACGAGGGGTACGCCGAGGATCTGATGGCTTTGGCGAACCGAGTTCCGGAGCAGGCGGTAACGCTCGAGATGAGCGCCACCGGCGACCTGGAGAAGGCCGCGGTCAAAGGCGCCCGCAACCCGATGACGGCCGAGACCGTGGAGGCTGGCCGCTTGTCAGCGCTCGACACGGTGGACGCTGACGGGTTCTCGCCGCCTGAGATCAGCGTCACCGATGAGTCGGCGGCGTCTGTGGGCCAGGGTCCGGGAGGGGCGTTCACTCCGGCTCTGTACGCGACCATCTGCCTGGACGAGGATCCCGAACGCGCCCGCCACCGCCTCCGCGCCAGCGTCGAGCGCTACTACAACGCCCCGCTCGAGTTCGTCGAGAGCATTCAGGCGATGTTCGCGGGCACCCCGGCCGACGTCGTGACGTGGCTGAATGGCTACGCCGCGGCCGGTGCCCGGCATGTGGTCATAAGGCTGGCGGTCGACGACCACCGGCCGGCGATGGAACAGTTCGCCGACCAGGTCCTGGCCAAGGTGAGGGAGAACACGTGACCACCTTCGTTCTCGTATGTGGCGCCTGGCATGGCCCGTGGGCGTGGCACCGCGTCGTACCTCTCCTTGAACGCGCCGGGGCGCGAACGATCATCCCGGATCTGACGTACACCCCCGGCACCGGTCTGGACGACCACGTGCAGCAGGTGATCGCGGCACTCGCCGCGACCGAAGCCGAGGCCGCAACCGAAGCCGAGGCCGCAACCGCGGGAGGCGGCGAGCGAGTGGTGCTCGTCGGGCACAGCTATGCCGGCCTGGTGGTACGCCAGGCAGCGGACCTCCGGCCGGATCGCGTCGGCCACGTCGTCCTGGTGGACGGCTGGGCGGGACCGGACGGGAGCAGCATGTTCACTCTCGCCCCCGACGCCTTCGTACAGGCCATCCGCGCCGCGACCAACGGCGGGAATGACAAGCTCATCCCGCCCCCCGCACCGGAACTTTTCGGCATCACCGACCCCGCTGACACCGCTTGGCTGGCACAGAGGTTGCGCCCGCAACCGCTACGCACGTTCACCGACCGTACCCACTTCACGGGAGCAGTCGACGGCATCCCGGGGACGGCGATCTACTGCCGCCCTCAGACGTTCCCCTTCGAGCGACTCGGCCGCGCCGCCGGTTACCGCACGATCCCTGTGGACGGCCCGCACGACGTCATGCTGAGCGCCCCAGAGTCCCTCGCCCGCCTGCTCCTCGCCGAAGCCGGAGCCGGAGCAGTAGCGGAAACCCCATGACACCGAATCGCCGAGTTCAGAAATTGGAAGTCCAAGATTAAGCTGGTGAAGTGGATCGAACGTACAACCAGTTCTGCGCCACCGCGCGGACCCTCGACCTCGTAGGCGAGCGCTGGACGCTGCTCATCGTCCGAGAATTGCTCACGGGCCCTAAGCGGTTCTCGGACTTCCAGAACAGCCTCCGGGGTCTGGGCACCGGACTGCTGGCGGCGCGGTTGAAGCACCTCGAGCGTGAGGGCCTGGTGCGCAAGATCACGCTCCCTGCGCCCGCTCGTACCCCCGCCTATGCCCTCACGCAGGCCGGCACCGAACTGGCACCCGCCGTCCTGGCACTGGCCCGCTGGGGCATGAAGTGGGCCATGGGGGAGCGCCGGGAGGGCGAGGCCTTTCACGGCGGCTGGGCGGTGCTGGGGCTGAGGGCCTGTTTCGACCCGGAATCGGCGGAGGGCCTGCGCGCGATGTACGAGTTCCGCGTATCGGACGAGGTCTTCCACGCAATCGTCGAGAACGGGACGATCGAGACCATGCACGGCCCGGCCCAGCGTCCGGACGCGGTCATCGAGACCGACGACGAGGTCCTGGTGGACATGGCCGCCGGCCGCACGACGCTCGCGGCCGCGATCAGAGAGCATCGCGCCCAGGCCACCGGGGACCCGGATGCGCTGGTCAGACTCGTGGGCATGTTCCGCATCCCGCAGCCGCAAGCACGTAAGTAGGTGGTGCCCAGATCCTGGAGTGCTCCAGTCCTCGTTCCGCCGCATACCTTGAGCTGCGCTTGGGGTGCGGCATTGACAGTTGGCCCATATGCGGACGTGTCAGGACGTTGCCGGTGTGGGATGAGGTGCCTGACGGCCCGAGTACCCTTGATGACATGGCAGCAGGGGGTAGGGCATCGGGCAGGCCCGCGAAGAAAAAGGGCCCGTCCAAAGGCACCGGGGGGCAGAAGCGCCGGTCGCTCGAGGGCAAGGGCGCGACTCCGCCTGCCGAAATGCGCCATTGGTACAAAGACAAGGCCCGCGCCGAGCGCATCGCCCGCGAAGACAGCGGTGGCGCACGGCGTACCGGACCGGCCAAGCGGCCGCGCTCGGAAGACGCTCCCGAATACATCGGCGGCCGCAACCCCGTGTTTGAGGCCCTGCACGCGGGAGTGCCGGCCAACGCCCTCTACGTTGCCCAGCGCGTCGAAAACGACGACCGCGTACGCGACTCCATCAAGATCGCGGCAGAGCGCGGCATCGCCCTGCTCGAGGTCACCCGCGACAAGCTCGACCGCCTGACGGAAGGCGCCGTCCACCAGGGAATCGCCCTCCAGATCCCGGCATATGACTACGCCCACCCGACGGAGCTGGTGGAACTCGCACAGGACGCAGCCGAGATCCCCCTGATCGTCGCCCTGGACTCCGTCACGGATCCCCGCAACCTGGGCGCCATCGCCCGCTCCGCCACCGCATTCGGCGCCCACGGCCTCCTGATCCCCTCACGCCGCTCGGCCGGCGTCACAGGGGGTGCCTGGAAGACGTCCGCCGGAACCCTGGCCAGCCTACGCGTCGCCCGCGCCGCCAACCTGACGGCGGCGCTACGGGAATACCGGGAAGCGGGCCTGTTCGTGATCGGCCTCGACGGCGCCGGCGAAAACGACATCGGCGACGTCGACCTGCTGACCGAACCGCTGGTGGTCGTTGTGGGGTCGGAGGGCAAGGGGCTCTCCCGACTGGTCCGTGAGCACTGTGACGTTGTTGCGCGCATTCCGATGCGTGCGGCGGCGGAGTCGCTGAATGCGGGTGTTGCGGCGGGCGTGGCGCTGTATGAAGTCGCTCGTCACAGGCGTCTCTAGCGTCTACACTGGTAGGCCGTGCCGACGTAGCTCAATCGGCAGAGCATCTGTCTTGTAAACAGAAGGTCAGGGGTTCGATTCCCCTCGTCGGCTCTAGGTTTGAACAGGGAAAAACGCCCGGTCCGAGATCAACTCGGGCCGGGCTTTCTTGATCGAGTGCGATGAGAGTGCGATCGATCTTGGATTTTCAGGCCTCCGCCGACACCAACTCGATCACGTCCGCGTCGGCGGAGAACGGCGGGATCGGGTCCCGCTTCCCCTCGCGGAACGGCCTCAAAAGATCGTCGAGTATCGCAACCGGCGAGTGAAGATCGAACCAGGCCCGCTCGGCGAGCGCCTGCTCCCACACCTCCTGAAGGTCTCTCCGAAGCTGAGTTCGCCACTCCTTCGCGATGTGTCCTCCAGCGTCGTGCTGCGCGGCCTGCAGGACGGCGGCCTGGTCACCCGCCCCGCCACCGCCGACCACGGCCGGGCCCTGCCGGTGCACCTCACCGACGAGGGGCTGCGCCGCCTGACGGCGGCACGCGCTGCGGTCTACGACATCGAGCGGCGCATGATCGGCGCGATCCCAGTCCGCCGCCTGGACGCCCTGCTGGCCGACCTCGACCGCATGGCCGCCGCCCTCGACGGATGACCGCCCGCCGCACCCCACGGCTGCGGCGGGCTCGGCGGCGGGGTCAGCCGGCCTTGGCGGCGGACTCGGCCTCGGAGTCCTTGATCCCGAGGTTGGCGTAGGCGACCGACCGACGAGCCGTCCTCGCTGACCGTGTAGACCTTGTCCAGGAACGCCCCGGTCGAACTTGGCGGCCACCGAGCGGATGTAGCCCATCACGTGCTCACGGCCGTCGAAGACGTACCAGGGCTCGGGCGTGCCCTCGATCGACAGCGGGATCGTGGAACTACTGGCGGGCCAAGGAGGTCATCGCGGGCGTCGAGGAGTACGGCCCTCTCGCTCGGCATCTGTCAGATCATGACGCTTCAGACGCTCCTCATCCACACAGATGATCTACGCCAAACCAGCATCAAAGATCCACGGGACATGCCCTCTAGTCGCGGGGTCGGGGGTTGCAGTGAATCCACGCGCCCGGGTCGACGTCATGACTGGTGCTTCCCGCCCAGAACACGCACGTCTCCAGGCGCGAGGCATTGCCGAGCCGCAGCGCCCCGGTCGCGCGGACGTAGACGGGGCCCGCGTAGTACTTGAAGGAGCCCCGCTGGATGCTGCCCAGGCCGGTCCCGGCGGCCGGCCTGCCGTCCACAGCCCGGTGGAGCGAAGCGGTCACGGGGGTGGGCGTTCCGACGTCCTTCTTCTTCAGCGTGACGACGCAGTTGGTGTTCTTCTGCCTGTTCCACATGAGGTAGACGTCCGCGGTCCGGATGTTGACCCGCTTGACGAACGTGTACCCGCTTCCGCACACCGCGTGGGGCTTGTACGGGTTCAAACCCTGCGTGGAACTGGCGCCGGCCGGGGTCGGCGTGGCGAGCGTCGCCGCCGCAGCCGCCGCCACGATCGCCCCCGTGACAACGCTCGTCTTCTTGTTCTTCACTCTTTGTCCTCTCGCGCCCTGATGTCAGACCTTCCTGCCCCTTTTGGCATGGATAGTCCTTTATCGATCATTGTGACTGAAAAGTAGATCGTCTAGGTCTAGGGGGTCTAGAGGCCGATGCGGGTCTCTACCTGGGCTCTAGCGGCTGGAGGCGGTTGATGAGGTGGCCCACGGGGCCGTCTTGCAGTACGGCCGCGCGGTGGCGCCCGCAGAGGCGGTGGGGGAAGCATGACCAGCAGAGGGAAGCGGTAGCGACGGTCGCCGCGAAGATGGTTCTCATGGTTCCTTGAACAGCGGGACGAGGAGGGAGCATGGGCATGGCCGGCACCCCCGAAGACCCGAGCCCTCTAAGGGACGCTCGGCCGGAGCGTCCACACCCCGATGACGGCCGCCGCCCTGCCCTCGATCAGTACTTCTTGATGATGCCAGGCATCGCCTTCTCGGCGAGCCGGATGTCGGTGAAGTAGTCGCGGCACGGGTCGTAGATGCCGCCGTAGTTGTCGCTGCCACCTCCACCGCCCCCGCTGTTGATGCCCTTGGCCACGATCTTGCCGTCACTCCTGACGGTGTAAATGGGGCCGCCGGAGTCGCCGGCAGCCGTGCACCTGCCGGTCTTGCTGCCCTTGACCATGTTGCGGGCCACGCCGCCGCTCCTGTACTTCACCGTGACGCCCGTCTGCGAGACCATCCAGCCGCACAGCTCACCGGTGGTCGCGCCGCCCGTGCAGTACTTGTCGCCGCGCCGCGGTGCGCGGCTCCACGGCCCTGCGACCTCCCGCCTGGTGTTCGACGTCGCGTTCCCGGTGTAAACGTATGGAGCCGCGTTGTTGCCGCCGGCCAGCCTCACCAGGCCCAGGTCTCCGGCGTAGTACGACTGGCTGGGAAACTTGACGGTGCCGCGGGTGTTGTCCCAGTTGTCCGAGGTGACCTTGCCGACGGCATAGCTGGGCACGGGCATGTAGTAGTACTGGTGCAGGACGACGCAGTGCCCGGCGGTGACGAGGTACGGCACGCCCTCGTGTTTCCAGGCGAAGCCCGTGGTGCAGGTGGAAGTGGTGGTCCGGGCTCCGCCGAAGAACGGGCTCGTGTCGTTGTGGCGAGCAGTCTGTGCGGGGGCGACCTCGTCTGCGTTCACCTCGATGGCGACCTTCTCGGCGCCGTAGCGTTCGGTCAGCGCCCGCCTCAGCAGGTCGTCCACGTGCGCGACCGTGACCACGACCCGGTTGCGCGCTGCGTCGACGTAGGCCGAGTGCATCATCGGCGCGCCCGGGACGTCGAGAGTGAGGATCTCCTCCTGGACCGCGATGAGCTCGGCGTAGGTGTACTTCACCGTGGTGACGATCGGATAGTAGTACGTGGCGACGCCGGTGGACGAGGGCTCCGCCGACGACTCCTCCTCTTCGGTGGCCGCCGCGGTCGTGGGCTCGGCGGGGATGCCGCCCTTGCCCTCGCCCGTGCCGCCGATATTCGGGTCGTCGCCGCCCTCGTCGACGAGCGCGTCGGTGCTCACCGCGATGGCCGCGGCAGCATAGGGCACCCGGCCCGTTCCCGTCGTGTCCGCCGTGGTCGGCGCCACGATCCGTCCCTCGCTGACGTACGGTGGCGCCAGTTCCATGGGCCGGGTCTCGGCCCTGGCCTCGGCTCGCTCCAATGCCACCGATAAGCCGGGGTCCAGCGGTTGGGCGGGGGTGAAGTCCTCGGCGAAGACCGGCACCAGCTCTTCGACCGTGGCCATCGCTCCCGCCTGAGTCGGCGCCACTGCGACCACGCTCAGGGCAAGAGCCCCCACAGCCAGAATGCTACGCATACATGATCACAACTCCCGGATGATGGGCGTTCGCCCAAGAATGGGATCATTGTCAGTTCGTGGCGCTGGAAGTTTCTAGATCGTCCGGTTGTCATCAACCTGCACGCGTCAGCTTGGTGACACGTCGTTGGAGGACCACCATGAACCTTGCCGGTCTCGGACTGACCGACTACGAGGAGCACGTCTACCGCATGCTCCTGCGCGAGCCTGCGGCCCCCATCCGCAGCGACAGCGCCATGGCGGCCACGCTCGCCCGGCTGACCGAGCTCGGCCTGCTGCGCAGAACCCCGCCGGGAGACATCGTGGCCGTCGATCCTCAGTCCGCGGTCTCCGGACTGATCACGCGCAGGCTGAACGAGACCAACGCCGAGATGGCCCGCATCGCCTCCGCCTGGGCCGCCCTTCCGTCACTGACGGGGGACGCCGGCAGCGACGTTACTTTTGAGCGGATCGACGACCACGACGAGGTGGACCGGCGGATTTACCGCCTGGGCATGGCGGCAAAAGAGCTGCTCACCGTCCGCCCCATCCGCCGCCGCCCGATCACCCCCGAAAGGTTCGACAGCACCCTGCGGCGGCTGGCGGACGGCGTGTGCTGGCGCACCATCATCGGTGTCGAGAGCCTCCGCGCGCCCGAGGTCCTCGCCCACGCCACCCGCCTGCACCGGGCGGGCGACCGTCACCGCGTCCTTGATCCCCCCGTCCAGCAGATGGTCATCATCGACCGCTCCGTCGCCTTCGTGCCCGTCACTCCGGACGCGGGCAGCGCCGGGGCGCTCGTCATCCGGCAGCCCGGTGCCGTCGCCACTTTGCTGAACCTCTTCGAGCACACCTGGGCCCGGGCGAGCGACCTCGAACCTGAGGACCCCTTGCTCACCTCGACCGAGCGCCAAGTCCTCCACCTGCTGAACAACGCCACCAAGGACGAGTTCGCCGCCCGGAGGATGGGCGTCTCCCTGCGCACGTACCGGCGCCATGTAGCCCGCCTGCTCGCCCGCCTGGGCGCGGGAAACCGTTTCCAGGCCGCGCTGCTGGCCAGGGAACGAGGCTGGATCTGAGCCGGCCCTTGGGCATACACGTCGGCGGGGTGACCTTCCCCGACCCCGCCCGGTTCAGCGGCGCGCAACGGCGTTGCCCCGTCAGTCGGAGGGCAGGTTGGTGCTGCGTTGGCGGGCAGGTAGCTCGGGCTCTTCGTCGGTGCAGCTCATCTTCTTGATCGCCTCGTAGGTGTGGAACTGCTCGCCGCCCTCCGTGAAGGTCGACTCGAACGCGAGCGGCTGTCCCGTTGTGGTGTCGACCACGAGCCGGTCTCGGCCGTCGTGGTCGCCCTGGCGGCTGACCGCATGACCGTTGCGTCCGAGCGGCATGGAGTGATCGCGACAGACTGAGCACCACGGACAGGACACCACCCCGGCGGGGTCTTTCATGTCGTCCATCTCCCCATCCGGAGTGCCGCCTACATGCTCATTTTCAGCGTCGCCCTAGGCTAGCCTCGATCTTTCTCGATCTTGATCTGGTCGGCTAAGAGGTCCGGCTGGAGGTCGATTTCCTCGCTGTGGTCAGCGGGATTGCCCGGCTGTCGCGCCGGGTGGGCGGGGTTCCAC
>NZ_VCJS01000253.1 GCF_005893125.1 Nonomuraea basaltis
GACGCGCGAAGGAAGTGAACACCTCGCCCGCGAAGTCCTCAAGACGGCCTCGAACATCAGCCAGCTCAGCCGGAGTCACGCAAAGATCATCTCACACCAAATTCCAAACTAACAAAGTACTACTAGGGGTTTCATCGGCGACGTCTTGCTGAGGCCCTGCGAACCGGGGCCTCTCGTCGTGTCCGGGGCCCCTTGGAGGCATCCGATGTACATCACGACGACCATCCCGTACGTCAACGCCCGCCCGCACCTCGGGCACGCCCTGGAGCTCGTCCAGGGCGACGTGCTGGCCAGGCATCACCGTCGGCGGGGCGAACCCGTGCGGTTCCAGACGGGGACCGACGACAACTCGCTCAAGAACGTGCTGGCCGCCGAGGCGGAGGGTGTGCCGGTGCGGGAGCTGGTGGACCGGAACGCGGCCGCGTTCGAAGGCCTCCGGCGGCCGCTGGACCTGTCCTTCGACGCGTTCATCCGGACCAGCAGCCATCCCGGGCACCGTACCGGGGTCGAGCGGATCTGGCGGGCCGTCGGGCACGACCTCTACCGGCGGCACTACGAGGGGCTCTACTGCGTGGGCTGCGAGCAGTTCTACGCCGCGGGGCCCTGTCCCGAGGGGCATCGGGAGCCGCTGCAGGGCGTGTCGGAGGAGAACTGGTTCTTCCGGCTCTCCCGCTACCAGGACGTCCTGAGCGAGCTGATCCGCGGCGGGCGGCTCAGGATCGAGCCGGTCGCCCGGCGGAACGAGGTGCTGGCGTTCGTCGAGGCGGGGCTGGCGGACATCAGCGTCTCGCGGTCGGCGGCCCGCGCCCGCGGGTGGGGGATCCCGGTGCCGGACGACCCGGCGCAGGTGGTCTACGTGTGGTGGGACGCGCTGGCCAACTACATCACGGCGCTCGAAGGCGACGGCTACGAGCGCTGGTGGGTCTCCGAACAGCGCAAGGTCCATCTGATGGGCAAGGGCGTGATCCGGTTCCACGCCGTTTACTGGCCCGCGATGCTGCTGTCCGCGGGACTGCCGCTGCCCACGGAGATCTTCGTGCACGACTACCTCACGGTGGCCGGGCACAAGATCAGCAAGTCGGCGGGCGGCGCGGTCGATCCCGTGACGCTCGTGGACGCGTACGGAGCGGACGCCGTGCGATGGTGGCTGCTGCGCGAGGTGCCGCGCGTGGGCGACGCCGACTTCACCACGGAACGCCTGATCGCCAGGGCCGACGAGGACTTGGCCAACGGCCTGGGGAACCTGGTCAACCGGGTCGTCACCATGGTCCATCGCTTCCTGGACGGCCACGTCCCGGCCGACGGCGGCGGGCTCGCGGAGGAGTGCGGGCGGGTGCCGGGCGCGGTGCACGAGGCGCTGGAGGAGTTCGACTTCCGGCGAGCGGCGGCGGCCGTGTGGACGATCGTCGAGCAGGCCAACCGGTACGTCGAGCGCACCCAGCCCTGGCGGCAGGACCGGGCGGGGCAGGAGGTGTCGCTGGGCACGCTCGTGCACGCGTGCCGGGCGCTGGCCGTACAGCTCGAGCCCTTCCTGCCCACGGCGGCGGCGCGCACAGCGGCGGCGGTGGACGGTGAGCGGCTGGCGCGGCCCGCGCCGCTCTATCGGAGATTGGCGGAGTCGCTGGTTGACGGCGGTCGGGCGGGCGTCTAGGTTGGCGCAAACCGACCAGCCGGTATGGAGGCGACCATGCCCACCGTCAACACCGTCCGCGGTCCTGTGGACGTCGACGATCTCGGTCAGACCCTGATGCACGAGCACGTCTTCGTCACGGCCACCGAGCACCTGGACAATTACGGCAAAGGCGCCTGGTGGGACGAGGAGCACCGGGTCGCGGACGCGATCACCAAGCTCAACGCGGTGGCCGCGAAGGGCGTGCGGACGATCGTCGATCCGACGGTGTGGGGGCTGGGCAGGTACATCCCGCGCATCCAGCGCATCGCCGAGCAGGTGCCCGGTCTGCACATCGTCGTCGCGACCGGCATCTACGCCTACGAGGAGCTGCCGCACCAGTACGAGCACCGCGGCCCCGGCCTGCTCATGGACGTGCCGGACCCGATGATCGACGACTTCGTCCGCGACCTCACCGACGGCATCGCCGACACCGGGGTGAAGGCGGCGTTCCTCAAGTGCGTCGTCGAGCAGAAGGGGCTGACGCCCGGCGTCGAGCGCATATGCCGGGCCGTCTCCCAGGCGCACCTACGCACGGGGGCGCCGATCACCGTGCACACGAACTCCTTCACGCAGAGCGGGCCGATCGCGCTGGACCTGTTCGCCAAGGAGGGGGTCGACCTGACGAAGGTGGTCGTCGGGCACGCTGGCGACAGCAACGACCTCGACTACCTCATGCGGCTGGCCGACACCGGCGCCACGCTCGGAATGGACCGGTTCGGCCTGGACATCTACAACCCGACCGCGCAGCGGGTGGCCACGATAGCGGCGCTGTGCGAGCGCGGGTACGCCGACCGCATGGTGCTCAGCCACGACACCGCCTGCTTCATGGACTACTTCGGCGGCGCCTGGGACGAGGCCAGCGGCACGCTCGCGCCCAACTGGCGCTACGATCACATTCACGACGATGTCTTGGCCGCACTGCTCGGCTCGGGTGTGACCGATGACCAGATTGAGCAGATGCTGGTGTTCAACCCGAAGCGCTACTTCTCGTAAAGTAGTCGGATCGGGTGAGCTACGCGGGTAGGTGGAGCTGGGTGACTTCGGAGCAGGCCTTGTCGATCAGCCTCGGGCTCCAAGGACCCTGCGTCATCGCGCGACTGACGGGGGACTTCGACTTCGGCTCCGCGGCCGAGGTCCGTGATCGCGTCACCAAGGCCCTCGATCTCACCCAGCCCCCGCTGCTCGTCATCGACATGCAGGCGGTCAGCGTGTGCGACTCCTCCGGGCTGTCCGTGCTGGTCTATCTGCACAAGGCGGTCACCGCCTCCGGCGGCCGGCTGCTGCTGTCGGGGCTGAACGGCAGGTGCAAGCACCTGTTCGCGATCACCGCGCTGGACAAGTTCTTCGATATCCGCAGCACAGCGGAGCTGGCCATCGCAGAACTCAACGAAGCCGGGAATTCGCCGCCGTTTACCGGGTAGTCGCCGTGCATGTCGGCCGAAGAGCCCGACCTGCTCGGCACGTACCTGGAGCAGATCGGTAAGACCCCCTTGCTCTCCGCCGCGGACGAGGTCGACCTCGCCAGGCGGATCGAGGCAGGCCTGTACGCGGGCCATCTGATCGAGCGTGGTGAGGGCACGCCAGAGCTCGAACTCGTCGCTCTCGAAGGGCGGCGCGCCAAGGACCTGCTGATCAGGTCCAACCTCCGGCTGGTGGTCGCGGCCGCCAGGCGCTACTCCTACCGGGGGCTGCCGCTGCTCGACGTCATCCAGGAGGGCAATCTCGGACTCATCAGGGCTGTGGAGAAGTTCGACTACCGGCGGGGCTACAAGTTCTCGACGTACGGCATGTGGTGGATCCGCCAGGCCATCGAGCGCGGCATCCACGACAAGAGCCGCACCGTACGGCTGCCGATCCACGTGGCCGAGGAGCTGTCGCGGCTGATCAGGATCGAGCGGCAGCTCGCTACGGAGCTGGGCAGGGAGCCGACCGACGCGGAGCTCGGCGAGTCGGCCGAGCGCACCTCCGCCCAGGTGGCCTCATTACGCCGGCTCGGGCAGGACATGGTCAGCCTGGACGTCCCGGTCGGGGAGTACGGCGAGGGCCGGATGGGCGACATGATCGCCGACGAGGACGGGATACAGGTCCAGGAGCTGACCGAGCGCCGCGCCATGAGCGCCGAGCTGAACGAGGTGGTCACGATGCTGCCGCCGCGGGAGGCGTACGTCATCAGGCTCCGGTACGGCCTGAGCGGCCACGAGATCAAGACGTACACCGAGATCGGCGAGCAGCTCGGCCTGACCCGGGAACGCATCCGTCAACTGGAGAAACAGGCGCTGAAACGGCTCAGGAAGGGCGGGCCGTTGCTGGCGTGGGCCTCGTAGGCATAGCCCCTATAAGACCGACGTAAACGGATAACCGTTTCGTATCGGATCATCGTGGCGAAATGTGGATCAGGCTGCTTTCCTGATAGTAGTCAGACAGGTACGGGTCGCTGCCAAGGGGGGAGCGACCGTGTCTCTGCACAGGGGGCAGAATGCTCAAGAATCTTGCCGGTATGGCCTTAGTGGCGGCTGCCGCCGCTGCGCTCATGGCGGCGCCCGCCAACGCGTCGTCGTCCTCCGCGGCCACGTCCGTGGTGAGCGTGGCGAGCGAGTCGGAGGCCACCCTCACCGCCGGCGCTCAGCTGATCCGTACGAGGGTCTCCTTCGGCCGGTGCCGTGACACCTGCCGGATCAACGTCCGGGTCAGGAATATCTCAGGTAAGTACCTCTACAACGTCCGCCTGAACGCCCGGCTCAGCGTCAATGGCAGGCGCGTCGGAACGTGCACCGACTACGTCGGCACGATCAGGTCCTACGGGACGCGCTACGCGGCCTGCACCGTGCGCACCAGCTCGCTGAGCCGCGCCTACAACAACTTCCTGGACGGTTTCACCGGCTTCAGATACCGCGCCAGCACGAACGTGTCCTACAGGTACTACCGCTGATCGACCGGCCAGGGGCCGGCCGATCCCCGGCTCGGTCCCTGGCTCACGCGGTGACGAGGAGCGCCAATCCGATCAGCACAACGACCGGAACGAGCCACATCACGGCCTCGACAGCGAACTCCTTGTACATCGCGTTAAGTCTCCTCTGAAACGCCCGATCAGGGCACCGCCGAAATGTCTCTGCGCAGCATAGCCGCCCGTGACCTCTGGTGGATCCCGGGCTCGTCCAAGGTCAAACGGTGATCGCGCCGTCGGAGGCGGAGCCGACCGTCGCCACGTACTTGGCCAGCACCCCGCGCTCGACCGGCCGCTCGGGCCGCCGCCAGGACGCCTGCCGCTCGGCCAGCTCGGATTCGGGCACCACCAGGTCGAGGGTGCCGGCCGCGCTGTCGATGACCACCGTGTCCCCGTCCCGCACCAGCGCGATCGGCCCACCGTGGTACGCCTCCGGCGTCACGTGCCCGATCACCAGGCCGTGCGAGACCCCGCTGAACCGCCCGTCGGTGACCAGCGCCACCGACGTGCCGAGGCCCCGGCCGACGAGCGGGCCCGTGATCGACAGCATCTCGCGCATGCCGGGACCGCCCGCCGGGCCCTCGTAGCGGACCACGATCACGTCGCCGGCCACGATGAGGCCCGCCTGGATGGCGGCGTAGCACTCGTCCTCCGAGTCGAACACCCTGGCCGGGCCCTCGTGGCGGAAGTCGTTCTTGCCGCCCAGCTTGAGCACGCAGCCGTCGGGCGCGAGCGAGCCGCGCAGGATGGCCAGCGCGCCGCGCGGCTTGACCGGCTCGGCCACGCTCGCCACGACCTGCTGCCCCGGCGCCTCCGTGGCGGACGCGGCGACGTCGGCGAGCGTGCGGCCGTCCACCAGCGTGACGTTCTCGCGCAGCAGCCCCGCCTCCAGCAGGCGGCGCACCACCAGCGAAGTGCCGCCGGCCCGCCACAGGTCGGCGGCAGTGTGGTCGCCGCCGCTCGGCTTGAGCCCGGTGATGATCGGGACCCGGCGGCAGACCTCGCCGATCTCGTCGATCCGCAGCGGCAGCCCGCTCTCGCGGGCGATGGCCAGCAGGTGCAGCACGGCGTTGGTGGAGCCGCCCATGGCCGCCACCGAGACGATCGCGTTGTGCAGGGCGTCCGCGGTGAGCACGCGCGAGGGGCGGGCGTCGCGGGCCAGCGCCTCCATGGCGATCTCGCCCACCCGCCGCGCCGCGGTGCTCTTCTCCCCGGCCACAGCCGGGATGTCGCCGACCCCGAACGGCGCCAGGCCGAGGAAGTCGGCGACGCTGCCCATGGTGTTGGCGGTGTACTGGGCCGCGCAGGTGCCCGCGCCCGGGCAGGCGTGCCTGGCCAGGTCGTCCAGCTCGGCCTGGTCCATGCGGCCGACGGCGCGTTCGCCGAGCGCCTCCCACATGTCCTGGATCGTCACGTCGCGCCCGCGCCACCGGCCCGGCATCATGCTGCCGCTGTAGAGCACCACGGACGGCACGTCCAGCCGGGCCAGCGCCATGATCGCGGCGGGCACGGTCTTGTCGCAGCCCACGATCGCCACCAGCGCGTCGAAGCTGTGCGCGCGGCCCATGAGCTCGATCGAGTCGGCGATGACCTCGCGGCTGATCAGCGAGGTACGCATGCCCGGCGTGTGCATGGTGAGGTTGTCGGAGACCGCGATCGTGTTGAACTCCATCGGCATGCCGCCCGCCGCCCGCACCCCCTCGGCCACATGGGCGGCCAGCTCGCGGTGGGTGAGGTTGCACGGCATGGTGCCGGTCCAGGTGGAGGCGATGCCGACCACGGGCCGGCGCATCTCCTCCTCCGACATGCCCATGGCGTACAGGTGGGAGCGGGCGGGTGCGCGGTCGGGATCGTCGGCGATGCTCAAGGAACTTCCTCCGGGTGTACGGGTCGTCGCACCCCATGATCCCTCACTGCTCGCGCATGCCCCATGGTGAGCCGTACTCCACCAGCAGGTCCAGGAACGGCCGCGGCTCGAACGCCTCGGGACCCAGCACGCCCGTGCCCTTCCACACCCCGGTCGCCAGCAGCTCCAGCGCGACCACCGGGTTGACGGCGGTCTGCCAGACCACGGCCTGGGAGCCGTACTCGCGCATCGACCACTGGTTGTCCACCACGTGGTACAGGTACACCTCTCGCGGCCGCCCGTCCTTGACGCCCTTCACCCAGGTGCCGGCGCAGGTCTTGCCGTGCATGCGGTCGCCGAGCTCGGCCGGGTCGGGCAGCACGGCGGCGACCACGTCCCGGGGTGAGACCCTGGCCATGCCTTGATCGGTCCTGACCTGGACCGGCTCGGTGCTGTCCACGCCCAGCGCGTGCAGGGTCTTGAGGGTGCCGATGAAGTCCTCGCCGAGGCCGTACTTGAAGGTGACCCTTTGCGCCGGGATCCACCTGGGTACGAGCAGCACCTCCTCGTGCTCGACGTTCACGCACTCGACCGGGCCGATGCCCTCGGGGAAGTCGAAGACCTCCGGCTCGCTGAACGGCTCCGTCGTGTACCAGCCGCGGCCCTTCTCGTAGATGACCGGCGGGTTGAGGCACTCCTCGATCGTGGTCCAGATGGAGAACGACGGGGCGAACTCGTAGCCGTCGACCGTGAGGTTGGCGCCGTCCCTGATGCCGATCTCGCCGATCTCGTCGAACAGCTCGTCGGCGGCGTACCTGGCGAAGACGTCGGCGAGGCCGGGCTCCACGCCCATGCCGACCAGCGCCAGCCTGCCCGACGCGGCCCACTCCGCGTCGCGGGCGAACTGCTCGTCGCCGAGCTTGACACCCACCTCTTCGTACGGGCGCTCGGGGTGCGGCTTGGACATCGACATCGCCATGTCGAGGTAGTCGACGCCCCTGGCCAGCGCCGCCTCGAACAGCGGCAGCACGAAACGCGGGTCGGTGGCGTTGAGCAGCACGTCGCACCCGTGCTCGGACAGCAGCGCGGCGACGGCGGCGGAGTCGGCGGCGTCGATCCTGACGGGGGTGAACCTGGCCGCGCGCTCGCCCAGCGCGGCGACGGCCGCCTTCGCGCGGGGGAGATCGTAGTCGGCGACGACCATGTGGTCGAAGAACGGGCGGCGGGCGGCGATCCGCGTGATCGCGGTTCCCACGCCACCGGCTCCCACTAGAAGGATGCGCATGACGATAAATCCCCTTTTGGAGGCATTTGGGGGGCTGTGTCGTTCATCCAACTCGGCTACGCTCATCAACGTCAATGGCGTTGGCATAAGGAGGGCTCGCCGTGGCCAAGCGGGTGGTGCCCGAGGCGGCGCGCAGGCGGCGGCGTCCCACCAAGCACGGGCAGGTCCTGACCCACCGGCTCATCGTGGAGACCGCGCTGCGGATGCTGCGCGAGCACGGCGCCGCCGGCCTGACCGCCCGCCGCCTCGGGCTCGCGCTGGGCGCCGACGCCAGCACCGTCTACCGGTACTTCCGCGGCATGGACGACCTGACCCTGGCCATCGCGGACGAGCTGTTCGGCCACGCCATGGCCGGCTGGCGGCCCACCGGCGACTGGCGGGCCGACCTGCGCGATCTCGGGCTGCGCATCCATCACGCGTACCTGGCCCACCCGCAGGCCGCCGTCCTGACCGCCAGCCGGGTCACCGGCCGCCCGAACGAAGTGGGCTCCGACGAGACGATCCTCGGCATCCTGCGCGGCGCCGGGTTCCGTGACGCCGACGCGGTGCGGATCTACCACGCGTTCATCGACCAGAGCCTGGCCTTCGCCATCCTCGACGCCGCCACGCTGGCCCTGCCCGCGGCCGCACGGGAGGGGGACGAGGACGTCTGGCGGGAGACGTACGCGCGCCTGCCCGCCGCCACCCATCCCAACATCGCCGCCACGGCGCCACTGCTGGTCGCCCGCATGAACGACAGCGCCTACCCGACGGCTCTCGGCATGCTCCTGTCCAGCGCGGCGGCCCAGCTCACGAAGTAGAGGTCACAGGTCGTTGCCGGCGTAGGAGAGGTTGAAGCTCTTGTTGACCAGCGGGAAGTCGGGGACGATCGCACCGTTCAAGGCGATCGGCAGCGCGGGCCAGTTGAAGAACGACGGGTCGACGATCTTCACGCGGGTCAGGCGGCCGTCCGGGCCGAGCTCGACGCGATGGACGATGGTGCCGCGCCAGCCCTCGGCGATGCCCACCCCGGAGGAGGACGGCGCAACGGGCTCGTGATCGGCGCAGGTCAGGCCGGCGATCAGGGCGATGGAGGCGGCGATCTCGTCGGCGCGGACCTGGAAGCGGGCGAGCACGTCCCCGCCGGTGCGCAGAACGGGATCGAAGTCGTTCAGCCGGCCGCGCCGGGCGTCGACGTCCAGCCCGCTGGCGCGGGCGACGTAGCCGAGCGTGCCCACGTCTCGGGCGGCCTCGGCGGGCAGCACACCGGTGCCGGTGAAGCGGTCCGCGACCACGGTGTGGCCGAGCGCCAGCTCGACCAGTTCGGCGACGTCCGCGCCGATGGCGGCCAGCCGCTCCGGATCGGGCAGCGTGCGCAGGTGCGCGCCGCCGAGCCGTACTCCGCCGCGCAGCAGCCGGTGGCCGGTGACCTCGCGGTTGATGCGCAGCAACTGCTCGCGGACGCGGCCGGTCTGGGCGTAGAGCACGCCGAAGGCGACGTCGTTGCAGAGCGCGCCCAGGTCGGTGACGTGGTTGTAGAGGCGTTCCAGCTCCAGCAGGACGGCGCGCTCGCGCCGCGCCCGATCGCTCACCGGCGTCCCGGTGGCCTCCTCGACCGCCTGGCAGTAGGCGAGCGCGTGCCCGACCGAGGTGTCGCCGCTGACGCGTTCGGCCAGCTCCAGCCCGTCGGCGGGGGCACGGCCCTGGAAGAGCTTCTCGATGCCCTTGTGCACGAACCAGAGCCTGGCCTTGAGCTTGAGTATGGTCTCGCCGACCACCGAGAAGCGGAAGTGGCCCGGCTCGATCAGCCCGGCGTGCACGGGGCCGACGGGGATCTCGTAGACGCCGGGGCCCTCGACGGTGACGAACGGGTACGGTCCCTCGGGGTCGCCGAAGGCCGGCGGCGGTCCGGCGTCGGCGCGCATCGGATACCAGTGCCGTGGCCAGTGGTGGTGGCGGACCAGGCGGCGGGGCAGCGGATGGCCGGTCGGCGTGATGCCGTACAGGTCGTGCATCTCCCGCTCGAAGCGGCCCGCGGGGAAGGACAGCGCGGCCAGGCTGGGCACGGACTGGCCGCTCACGTGGACGTGCAGCTCGACGCGGTCGTCCGGCCCGGTGAACAGGTAGACCACGCGCGGCTGGTCGCCGGCCGACACCAGCGCGAGCCGGTAGCCGCCGGCCAGCAGTTCGGCGGCCCGGTCGGCCAGCTCGCCCGGGGCGATTTCGGCGATCACGGCGTGCCTCCGGCGACGGCGGCGGCCGCCTGCAGCAGCGACCGCAGGGGGCCGGTGGTGATGCCGAGCAGCGCGCAGGCGGCCAGCCCGGCCACGAGCGCGGTGGCCGCCGTGGGCGGCACGGCGATGGCCTCGCCCTGCCGCTCGCCGAGGATCATGCCCCGGGCGTGCCTGCCGACGGCCGCCACGATGATGAGCATCAGCAGCAGGGCCACGGCGACGGGCCAGCCGAGCCCGGCGGCCAGCCCCGCGCGGGCGATGCCCACCTCGCTGGCGAACAGGCTGAACGGCGGCAGCCCGAGCAGCGCCATCAGCCCCAGGCCGAAGACGCCGGCCAGCAGCGGCGCCCGGGCGGCCAGGCCGCGAACGGCGTCGATCGCGCTGCTGCCGGACGCGTGGAGCAGGTGCCCCGAGGACAGGAACAGCACCGACTTGCCCAGGCCGTGGCCGAGGATGTGCAGCAGGACCGCGGCCAGCGCGAGCGGTCCGCCGATGGCCGCGCCGAGCGCGACCACACCCATGTGCTCGATGCTGGAGTAGGCCAGCATCCGCTTGTAGTCGCGCTGCCCGATCAGCAGCAGCGCCGCCACCGCCAGCGACGCCAGCGCCACGATGACCAGCAGCAGCCGGGCGAAGCCGACGCCGAGTGCGCCATCGGAGATGACCTTGATCCGCAGGATGGCGTAGAAGGCCACCGACAGCAGCACCCCGGACATCAGCGCCGAGACCGGGGCGGGCGCCTGGCTGTGCGCGTCGGGGAGCCAGGCGTGCAGCGGCGCCAGCCCGGCCTTGGTGCCGAACCCGAGGACGAGCAGCACGATCGCCAGGCGCGTCACTCCGGGATCGAGCCGCGCCGCGTGCTGGGACAGCGCCGCCCAGTCCAGGGAGCTGACGCCGACGTGGGCGCCCGCGTAGTGCAGCAGGACGATGCCGAGCAGGGCCAGAGCGATCCCGACCGAGCAGATTACCACGTATTTCCACGCCGCCTCGGTGGCCTGCCGGGTCCGGCGGTGGCCGACCAGGAAGGCGGTCAGGATGGTGGTGGCCTCGATCGCCACCCACAGCATGCCCAGGCTGGAGGCCAGCACCGCCAGTGCCATCGCGGCGATGAACATCTGGGTGAGTACGCCGTAGCGGCGCATCGCCCGGTGCCCGGCCTGCTCGGCCGCCAGATAGGCGGGGCCGGCGAGCATGGCCAGCAGCGCGACCGCGCCGATCACGATCAGCATGTACGCGCTCAAGGCGTCGGCCCGCAGCGGCCCGGCCCCGGTGTCTCCCACGACTGCCAGCGCGATGGCGCAGGCCAGCAGCCCGGCCGCGGCCAGGGCGCCCAGCCACGCCGTGCCTCTCCGCCACCCGAACACCGCGTACAGCGCGGCGGCCGCCAGCGGAACGGCCACGGGAGCGATCACCAGCGGGTTCATCAGTCGTGCAGCTCCCGTAGCTCGTCCAGATCGGTGCCGCCGAACGCGGCCCGCATCCGGGTGGTCAGCACCTGCAACACCAGGACGGCCAGCAGCACGTCCAGCGACACCCCCAGCTCGACGACCAGTGGCACTCCGCTGGTGGTCAGGAAAGCGGTCGCGGTGATCGCGTTGTCCATCAGCAGGAACCCGACCACCTGCGACAGCGCCCGCCGCCGGGTCACCAGCACGAAGAACCCGATCAGCAGCACGGTCAGCGCGATCGGCACCGCCTGGGTGGCCGGGCTGGGCGACAGATCGATCACCGGCTGGGCGACGGCGTAGGCGAGCATCGCCAGCACGGCCACGACCAGCAGCGAGGTGGACACGTTGACCAGTGGCCGGATCTCGCGGACCGCCCCGCCGGCGACCAGCGTCTTTCTCATGAGGTACGGCAGCAGCCCGGCCCGCAGGCCACCCACGCCGACCCCCACCAGCACCAGCACCAGCTCCAGGTGCCCCTGGTAGACGCCGAGGATCACGATCAAGGCGCCCAGCGCCACGCCCTGCCCGGCGAACAGCCACACGATCGCCGACAGGTCGCGCCGCCACAGCACCAGCACCCCCGCCAGCAGGAACGCGCCGCAGGCCAGGTCGAGCAGTTGGATGTACGTCGTCTCAGTCATCATCACGCCAGGAAGAAGGAGGCGGCGACCGCCAGCAGGGCCAGCAGGAACGACCCGGCCAGCAGCTCCGGGATCCGGAACAGCCGCAGCTTGGCCATGAACACCTCACCGGCGGCCAGCGCGACGCCGAGCACGACCACCTTCGCCGCCACCGCCACGATTGCGACCAGCACCGCCACCGCCCCGGCGCCGGCGGTGGCGATGCCCCACGGGGTGAACAGGCCGGCCAGCAGCCCGAGCAGCAGCGACAGCCGCATCGCCGACGCCCATTCGATCAGCGCCAGGTCGGGGCCCGCGTACTCCAGCACCATGGCCTCGTGGACCATCGTCAGCTCCAGGTGGGTGGCGGGGTTGT
The DNA here is from genome assembly GCF_005893125.1 of Nonomuraea basaltis. Classification (GTDB taxonomy): domain Bacteria; phylum Actinomycetota; class Actinomycetes; order Streptosporangiales; family Streptosporangiaceae; genus Nonomuraea; species Nonomuraea basaltis. Next base: position 12,405 of record NZ_VCJS01000253.1, read on the forward strand.
CGACCGGGATCCGGCCGGTCTCTGCGATCGTGACGATGGCCAGCGAGACCGCGGCCAGCACACTTACCGGCGAGATGACCGCCAGCGGGTCGTTGAGCGTCGCGCCGACGATCGCACCCAGGTTCGTCGAGCCGACCCTGATCGACAGGGCGAACACCGACACCAGGATCGTCGGCTCGACCAGCGCCAGCACGGTCATCTCCCGGCTGGCGCCCATCCCTCCGAACGCCGTGCCGGTGTCCAGCCCGCCCAGCGCGAGCGCCACCGACCCGAGGGCCAGCAGCGCGGTCACCGCGAACAGGTCCGCCACGGTGTCCAGCGGCGAGGCCGTCGTGACCAGCGGCACCACGGCGGCCACCACCAGCGCCGTGCCCGCGAGCAGCAGCGGCGCCACGCGGAACACCCAGCCGGTGCCGTCCGGCGTGATCGCTTCCTTGCGCATGAGCTTGCGCAAGTCGCGCCACGGCTGCAGGATCCCGGCCCCGGCCCGCCCCTCCAACCGGGCGCGGACCTGCCGCATCACCCCGATCAGCAGCGGCGAGCCCGCCGCGACCAGCACCACCTGCAGCACTGTCCCGACCACGCCGCTCACCGGGTCACCACCATCACGATCAGCACGCCGACCAGGGCGTAGAAGCCGTAGGCCAGGTAGCGGTGCACGCTGCCGGTGGCCAGCCGCCGCGCCGCCCGCCCTGCCACACCGGCCGCGGCGATGATCGGAACGTAGACGCGGTGTTCGATGCGATCCGGCACCCGCGCGTGGAACTGCACGGCCTCCACCAGATAGGCCGACTCCTTGACCGGAGTGACGTCGACGTCGCTCTCCGGCGCGAGCACGTCGTCGAAGACCCGCTGCAGCGGCTCGGCGAAGGAGGTCGCCGTGTACTCCATCCGGGCCGTCATCGGGCCGGCGCCGCAGTCCCAAAGACGCGCCGCGCGCCGCTGAGACACCGCCCGCACCAGCGCGAGGAGGCCCACGACGACCGCCACCAGCGCGAGCGTGATCAGCAGCGGTGAGATCGCCCCCGGCACGCCCGCCAGGCGCAGCGTCAGCTCGCCGGTCACCGCCGCCGGCGCGCCCGCCGCCGCGCTCATCGCGGGCACGACCACGGTGGGCGCCAGCGCGAGCACGACACAGGCGACGGCGGCCAGCGCCATGCCGGCCAGCATCGTCGGCGGGCTTTCCGACGCCCCCTCCGCCTCCGGGCTGCGCGGCCGGGCGAGGAACCCGACGCCGAACGCCTTGACGAACGTGGCGACCGCCAGTCCGGCCGACAACGCGATCACCCCCACCGCCAGCGGCATCGTCACAGCGCCTGTCACGCCGGAGGCGGGCAGCGCGTGGATCAAGCTCTGCAGCAGCAGCCACTCGCTGACGAACGCGTTGCCGGGAGGCAGCGCCGACGCGCAGAGCGCGCCGACCGCGAAGAGCATGGTGGTGTACGGCATGCGGGTGCGCAGCCCGCCCAGCGCGTCCAGGTCCCGGGTGCCGGTGGCGTGCAGCACCGAGCCGGCGGCCAGGAACAGCAGTGTCTTGAAGCCCGCGTGGTTGACCACGTGCAGGAGGGCCGCCGCCATCGCCAGCCCGGCCAGCGCCGGGGCCTGGACCGCCGCGAAGAACCCGGCGGCGCCCAGCCCGATCAGCACCAGGCCCATGTTCTCCGTCGTGGAGTAGCCGAGCAGCCGTTTCAGGTCGGAGGCGACCGTCGCCTGGAGGATGCCGAACAGCGCCGAGATCGCGCCCGCGGCCAGCACCAGGAGCCACCACCAGGCCGGGCCGCCGGGCATCAGGTCGAAGCCGACCCGCGCGATGCCGTAGACGCCCATGTTGACCATGGCCGCGCTCATCAGCGCCGAGACGTGGCTGGGCGCCTCCGGGTGGGCCCGGGGGAGCCAGACGTGCAGCGGCACGATCCCGGCCTTGGAGGCGAACCCCGTGAACGTCGCCACGAACACGACGTCGCGGGTGACCGGCGAGAGGGCGGCGGCCCGCAGCTGCTCGAAGCTCTCCCCGCCCGCTCCGGCCGCGAACGCGCCCAGCCCGACCAGGATCGTCACCAGGCCGAGATGGGTCATCACCGCGTACCACAAGCCGGCCTGCCCGACCGCGGGGCGGCGCCGGTGCTCGGCCAGCATCAGCAGCAGGGACGTGAGCGCCATCAGCTCCCAGGCCAGCAGGAGGGTCGACACGCTCGCCGCCGCGGGCACCAGCAGCAGGGCGGCCACGAACAGCGGCACCGTGGCCTGGAAGACGCGCCCGTCCAGGCCGTGGGCGGCATAGCCGATGCCGTAGACGGCCGTGCAGACCGCCACCGCGCCGGTGACCGCCACGAACAGGCCGCCCAGCGGGTCGAGCGCCAGCCGAACCCCGGCCAGGGGGAGCAGTTCCGGGATCCAGGCCGACCATGTCTGGCCGGTCATCGCCAGCACGCCCGCACCCGCGGCCAGCGCGCCCGCGCCGGCCGTACCGAGGCCGGTCAGCAGTGGCCGCCACCGGGCTGGGACGGCCGTCGCGGCCAGCGCTGCCACCGCGCAGGCCGCCAGCGCCAGCACGTAAAGGAGGCCGACCAGGTTCATCGGCCGGTCAACCCCCGAAGCGCCGCCACGATCGCCTCCGGCTCCGGCGGGCAGCCGGGCACCTCCACATCCACCGGCACCACGTCGCCGACCGCGCCGGCCACGCCGTACGCGCCGGCGAACGCCCCGCAGTCCCGCGCGCAGTCACCGAGCGCGATCACCAGGCACGGGCGCGGCACGGCCTCATGAGTACGGCGCAGCGCCATCTCCATGTTCCGGGTCACCGGGCCCGTCACCAGCAGCGCGTCCGCATGCCGGGGCGAGGCCACCAGCCGCGCGCCGTACCGTTCGGCGTCATAGACCGGACCGAACGCCGAGGCGATCTCCACCTCGCAGCCGTTGCACGAGCCCGCGTCCACGTGCCGGATCTGCACCGAGCCGCGTAGCTCGGGCTGCGGGACTTCGCCCGGCGCACGCTCGGGTGCGGGCTCTGCCACGCGTCCCGTTTTCCTGATTTTTCGCCACAAACCCACCGTGATGACTTCCTGCCTCAGATCCGACCGACCACGACCAGCAGGACATCACCCCGGCGGCACATCGGCATCCATCAGCTCGCCCTGACCGGCGATCATGTCGGTCATGATCTGCCGCGCCGCCCCCATCAGGTTAGCCACATCAGCGCTGCTCAGTGCGTAAACCACGGTGGAACCCCGCGGGTCGCCGTGACGATGCCCGTCCGGCGCAGCACGGCGAGCTGCTGTGACAGGCTCGAACTGTCTCCGATCCTGCGTATCTACGGAAACGATGATGTAGCAAATTGCATATTTCTTCAAGTGCGCAATATAGGAGGACCGCCATCCCTGAGCGATCCATGGCGGCGGGCCAGGGTTACGAGGCGCCGCGCTCCGCGTCGGTCGCCAACAGCTCGCTCAGCAGCTCGTTCTGCCCCGACAACTTCTCGGTCAGCAGCTGGCGGGCCGCGCGCAGCAACTCGGCCACCTTGCCGCCGGCCAGCGCGTACACGACCGTGGAGCCCTCACGCTGGGCGGTGACCAGGCCCGAGCGGCGGAGCACGGCCAGGTGCTGTGACAGCCCGGTCGCCTCCACCTCGATCGCGGCCAGCAACTCGCGCACCGGCTTCGGCCCGTCCTGCAACAGCTCCAGCACCCGGATCCGTACCGGGTGGCCCAGCAGCCGGAACAGCTCCGCCTTGGCCTCATACAGCGGCACCGACATCACTGCTCCGTCCAGCCTGAGCCGCCCACCTCGATCGGCACTCCTCGCGCGGGGCAGCCGCCGGGCCTCCCGCCCTTCGGGCGATGGACAGCGTGCAATTACCTATTTTCGCAATGACGATACCGCGACTACCGTGGCCCATACCCTGCGAAACCACCCTCGTCGCCAGGGCAGCCGGACGCTGAGCGGGCGTGATCTCACCGCGCGACGATCGTGGCCCCTGACCGGGCGCCTGCCGTTCGTTCGCCTCGATCGGTGGGTGACGGGCGGTCGCGACAGGCGAGGCAGGGTCACATGCGATTCTGCGCGATCCGCTTGCCCAGCCCGGCCAGGGAGTCGTCGGCCATGAGCGCGGGCAGGCGGGGCGCGTCCTCGTCGATCTGGCGGAGCACCGCGGGCTGATCACCGGAGAAACGGCTCCAGGCGCGTACGACCTCCGGCATCGCGGCGATCGCCTCGTCGGTCAGAATGGCCTCCCGAGGCAACCACGACGTCATGAACTGCGACACCCGGCCCGGGCTCCACCACAGAGGCCGGTCCCCGACGAACTCCACGAGCTTCTCGAACGCCTCCCGCGCGCCCGGCACGTCCGGCAGCTCATCGAACCGGGACACGGTGTCATCGGCCGCCCCGCGGACGAGGCCGGGTATGGCGTAGGCGCGGGCGATCGCGAGCGGCCGGACGTCCGGGAGCGTCTCGGCGACGATCGCGCCCATGATCCGGTCATCCAGATCGAACGCGTCCAGGATCCGTCCACCCACCACTCCCGGCTCCGCCGCCTCCAGGCCCAGATCGTCGAGGAACTTCACCTCCTCGACCAGCGCGTCGACCGCCAGGCCCCCGTTCGGCTGATCGATCCCCACGACCAGAATGTGCGGCTCCTTGCCGTTCTCGTAGCGGAAGGACAGGACCGCGAGGGTCTGCTCGCCGTAGGGGTCGGCCTTGCCGTACCACGCGCCCTCGCACGTCACCCGCCCCATCCGGCGCACCCACTGCGGGAGCGTGTCCACCAGCCCCTCCGCGGCGCGCGCGTACGTCCCCGCCCTGTCCCTTATACAAATCTCCGAGCCCACGAGACCCTAAGACATCACGTATGCCGTCTTCTGCTTGAAAAAAAAATTAAACAACGTGAACATGCAGATTATGTTAAAGCACTCATCAACTCGTTAATTC
>NZ_VCJS01000254.1 GCF_005893125.1 Nonomuraea basaltis
GTCGAGGGGGCGGCGGGGTGGGCGCCCATCCAGAGTTCGGCCTGCGGCTGCCCGGTGGGCTCTGTTCCGAACAGCTCGGGCAGGGCGGTCACCGACCCCCAGTCGTAGGGGCGGATCGTGGTGGCCAGGCGCATGGGGACGGGCAGGTCGGGCTGTGGCACGGCGTGAGACTCCAATCGTGGGTGAATGGAGCCTAGAACGCGATGGCCTCTCGTGCGTAGCCGGGCCCTGCGAACCGCAGGCTCACATTGTCGTCGCGTTTTGTGGCATTTGGGCGGGAGTGGGGTTTTTACCCGGTCATGACCGCGTCTGGGGGATTCAGTAGGGCCCAGCTCCGGTCGTCGCCCCAGATCGAGTCCGCGTCCACGTACGGACTCAGCAGCGCGGTGAGCCCCGCGTCGCCGCGGCCATTCAGCTCGTCGGAGGCGATCTTGCGGGCCACTCCGGCCACGACGTCGGCCACCTGGACCCGCGCGTCCAGGTGGGACGCGGCGAGCCGCAGCCCGGCCAGCCCGGGCGTGAGCCGCCGCAGCTGGGCGACGCGCTCCTCGGTGAGCGTGGTCTGCCGGTCGTGGATCACGGAGACGGGCCGGCCGCCGCGGCCCCAGTGGGCGACGGCGTGCACGATGCCCGGGATGAGGGGGTCCAGCGACGGGAAGGACTGAGGGTCGGCCAGCAGCCGGGCGCGGAAGGCGGTCACACGCGGCCTGGCCGCCCACAGCAGCTCCATGATCTCGCCCGCCGGGCCGCCCGCCAGGCGCAGCTCGCCGACCAGGCGGAAGACGTCGTCGACGGTGACGGTGATGCCCTGGCCGTTCCTGGCGCGCAGCAGGTAGTTGAGCGCGTCGAGGAAGGCCGCCCACCGTCCGGCCCCGAACGCCCGCGGTCCCTCCCGGTAGAGGGCGACGGCCATGGCCCCGGTCTCGGGGTCCAGCCGCAGTCCCGGCACGGGGTCCGCGCCGGCCATCAGACCGGCCACCTTGCCGACGACCAGGAAGGCCTTGTCGGTCAGGTAGACGTGGACGTGGCCGAGCACGGGCCCCGCCGGGCCGAGCAGCCACCGCAATGCCGCCCGGTGCTTCTCACGCAGGATGTGGTTTGCCTTGTACTCGGTGACCGGGGACGGCGCCCTGGCCCGCAGCTCCCGCATGCACTCCTCGGCCGAGCCCAGATCCAGCTGCACGCTGGCGTGCGCGAACACGTCGGTGTTGCCGCCGACGAGCTTCTCGCCCTCGGCCCCCGACTCGTCGCACGCGATCTCGAGGAGGTCGCCCGATGCCTGGATCACTGCTGGTGAATCTAGCCAAGGCTCCGGCCCGCCGCGAGGCAATTTCCGGCGAGCCGGGCATGACGGCCTACAGCGGGGTTCGGGTGAACTGCTGGTTCTGCCCGCCGTTGCACGGATACTGCTTGAACTGCACGTCGTTGGCCTGCGACGACGACGGCAGGTCCGCGCATTTGCCCGAGTGCCTGGCCACCAGCCGCAGATGGCCGCCGCCCGCGTCCTGCAGCGACCACTGCTGGTTGGTGCCGTTGCCGCACGTGTACTGCTGCAGCGCGGCCCCGTCGGCGGTGTTGACGCCGTTGACGTCCAGGCACTTGCCGGAGTTGCGGGCGACGATCTGCACGTAGCCGCCGCTGATCGACTGGACGCGCCACTGCTGGTTGATCCCGCCGCCGCAGGTGTACTGGATGATCGGGGCCAGGTTGGCGGTGGAGCCGTTGCGCACGTCGGCGCACTTGCCCGAGTGCCGCACGGCCAGCCGGTCGTAGCCGGAGCCGTTCGCGGTGATGGTGCCGGCCGCGGCGTCGATCGTCAGCTCCCGCGCGTACGTCAGGCTCATCGTCGTGCCGCTCGGGAACTGCACCGGCAGCCACACGTACCGGGAGTCGTTGACCGGGCCGCCCCAGGCGCCGGCCCACCGGTCGCCCAGGTACAGGTACGACGTGCCCGACGTGCCCTGGACCGGCAGCACGAAGGCCGGCTGGGAGCCGTAGGTGAACCCGTCGCCGGCGTTCTGCCAGGCGCTCCACGTGCCGGTGATGCTGGTGGCGGTGGCGTACCTGGCCTGGTTGGGCTGCCAGCCGGTCGCGCCGGAGGTCAGCAGGAAGTAGACGCCGTTGCGCTTGAACATGGCCGGCGCCTCCCGGTGGTCGCCGTCCCACATCCGAGCCAGCGTGGCCACGTCGGTGTAGTCGGCGGTCAGCCGGTAGATGTGCAGGTCGTAGTTCTCGTCGGCGGCCGAGATCATGTAGCCGGCGCCGTCGGTGTCGACGAACGCGGTGATGTCGCGCGACATGTGCCCGAGCGGCCGGAAGCTGCGCAGGTAGGTGTAGTCGCCGTCGACCGTGCTGGAGACCGCGACGGCCGCCCGCGCCTCGCCGTAGTCGCGGCCGTTCTCCTTGTGCATCCACATGACGAACCGCCCGGTGCTCGCGTTGTAGATGACCTTCGGCCGCTCGATGTTGGCGACCTGCAGCTCGGAATGGCCGGCCTGGGTGAGCACGTGGTTGCGGAACTCCCAGTTCCGCAGGTCGGAGGAGCGGTAGGCGGAGACGTACCGGAAGGTGCCGTCGGCGTTGCGGTTCTCCCCGAACCAGTAGTAGTACGTGCCGACCTTCACCACCCCGCCTCCGTGGGCGTGCAGCAGGTTGCCGGAGGTGTCGGTGAACTGGGCGCCGACCGGCACGGTGACCGGCGCGGCCTGGGTCGCGCCGGTGGGTAAGATCGCCAGGGCCAGGCACAGCCCGGCCAGGAGGGTCAGAACGCGGGACATGGCGTACGGCTCCTCTCACGCTTCCAGGGCCAAAATCATCCAGGATTGATCCGGGGCCAGGCCGGCCAGTTCGCGGCCGCACTCGGCAAGCACCTGCGGGCCCGAGGTGATGTGCGCGGTGCCGGCGTGGACGTCCCTGAACAGCCGCTGGATCAGCCCGTCGCGCAGCGCCGAGGTGCCGCCCGAGGCGTAGACGAACCGGGCCACCTCGGCGAGCGTCGAGGTGACGTGGTTGAGCGCGAGGCGCACCATCGTCTCCTGCCGTACGTCGAGCAGCCGGCCCGAGTCCAGGGTGCGTTCGGTGTCGTCCCAGGTCTCGTGCACCAGGGCCTTCGCCGCGCGGAACTTCGCCTCGGCACGGGCGAAGTCGGCGTGGAAGGCGTCACTGCCGGCGATCTGCCCGGGCCGCCCGGCCCGCGCCCCGGCGTGGCGGATCAGCTCGTCGAGCAGTCGGCGGCCGACGCCGAGTGCCCACCCGGAGTGGGCGATCAGCGCCTGGTCGAGCACGCCGAGCCGGTAGATCGCGCCGCCGCGCAGCGGCTCGTTCTGCGTGAAGACGTGCGTCTGCGACTCCGGTACGAAGGCGCCGCTGATGGCGTAGTCGATGCTGCCTGTCGCGCGCAGGCCCAGGACGTCCCAGTTGCCGAGCATCTTGACGTCTTCGATCGGCGTGACGAAGATCCGGCCCTCGCCGGTGCCCTCGATGACGCCCAGGCTGTGGGCGTACTGGGAGTGCAGCATGCCCGAGGCGAAGCCCCACTGCCCGCTGAGGCGGAACCCGCCGTCCTCGCGTACGGCGGTGCCCGGCCGGGTGCCCTGGCCCGCGATGAGCGGCATCCGGGGGCCCTTGAAGATCCGTTCGACGGCGTCGTCGCCCAGGTAGGCGCCGGCCGTTCCGTTCGCCAGTGAGGTGGCCATGACCACCCAGCCCGTCGAGGGGTCGGCGTACGAGAGGGCCTCGAAGAGGTGGATCAGTTCTCTGGGGGACAGTTCGGCGCCGCCGAGCGGCGTGGGCACCCATGTGCCGAAAAGTCCTGCCTCATGCAGGGCGTCCAGGACGGGGGTGGTGAGCCTGCCCTGCGCCTCGGCGGTGGCCGCGTCGCGCTCGATCAGCGGGCGCAGCTCGCGGGCCCGGTCCAGCAGGGTCGTGCCGGCGGTGTGCAGTCGCGGCATATCGCTCATTTCCAGGTGCTCCTGTTCCTGATCGTCCGATGCCTTACTCCGTCAGACCACGGAAGTGACGAGTTGTCCAGAGCTCCTGTTGATTTACGGTGTTCTTGGTGCAAATGAAAGAGCAGGCTGCGCGAGTCGTCCGCCCTGACGGCCCTGTGAGGCCGGGCTCGGACTAGGACCGGGTCATCGGATCAGGCGTTTGCCGAGGCGCTGGGCCGGGGTCTCGATCAGGTGGTAGGTCATGAGGCTGAGCGGGATCAGGACGAGGAGGAACAGCGTCAGATCCGGGATCGCATGCAGCAGGATCGGGTGCAGCAGGTAGAGGGAGAAGCTGATCAGGCCGAGCTGCGTCAGCCAGCGCGGGAACTCCCGCCGGCGCAGCGCGTACGCCAGTGCGAAGACGCCGAACGCCAGCACGATCGCCGGAGCCCAGGCGGGATCGTCCTTGGCGGGGATCCCGCACCCCAGCACCCCGGCCACCGCGACCGCGGCCGTGCGCCAGGAGATCGTGCCCTGCTCGGCGCGGTACACCGCCGTTCCGGCGAACATCGTCGCCAGGATGATCACACCCTGCCAGGTGCCGCCCCGGCTGCCCAGGACCACCAGCGCCAGCCCGAGGAGGCCGCCCGCGGCCGCGGCCGCCGTACGGGCCCGGCCGCGCCCCAGCACGGTCACGGCGATGGCGGCGACGACCGCGAGGCCGAGCAGCGCGGCGGGCAGGTCGGCACGGCCGTTGATGGTCGCCCGCGGCAGCAGCAGGCCCAGCGGCACGGCCGCCAGCGCCAGGGCGATGGCGATCCCTGCCGATCTGTGCGCCTGCCGTACCGTGAACAGCGCGACGCTGATCAGGTAGAACGCCATCTCGTACGAGAGCGTCCACGTCACGCTGATGACGGCGGGCAGATTGAGCAGTTCCTGGAGCATCGTCAGGTTGCCCAGCACGACCAGCGGCAGGGGGCGTTCGCCGAGCCTCGGTTCGAGAGGGAGCAGGCCTGCTCCAGCGAGAAGGAGTGCCAGGCAGCAGGCGGCCAGCAGCATCGGGAGGAGGCGGAAGGCCCGGCCGGTCCAGAAGGCGCGCAGGTCACCGCGCCGTTCCAGGGAGGCGGGGATGATGTACCCGCTGACCAGGAAGAACACGAACACGCCCAGCGTGCCGAGATCGATCCGGCGGTCCACTTCCGCCCAGACGGCAGGGATGAAGGTCCAGCCGGCGTGGTGCATGGTGACGGCCAGCGCTGCCGGTCCCCGCAGGGCGTCCAGCCAGGCCAGCCTGGCGGGGGCCCTGAACATCTGTCGGATTCTAGGGCATAAGGGACTTGTGTGATCCCTGTTGCCGCCGCGCGCTAGGGGGTCGTCAGCGGTGGAACCGCGTTCCTCGCCCTCTCGAGGGCCTGGTCGGGCCACCACTGGCCGGCGGCCGGGGTGACGATGCCGTACGCCGGGTCCGCCGGTCCCGAGGTGCCCCGCGTGCACTGACCGTTGGAGAAGCCCGGACTGTTGAGCCACAGCAGCGCGTCGGCCAGCGGGCTCCCGGTGTCGGCGGTCGGCCTGGCCCCCGCACCCCTGCCGGGAGGATTGCACCATTCGTCCGGCACCGGGAACCGCCCGGCGGGCGGCTGCCACTCGCCCGTCCCGTTCCGGCTCGTGTCGACGATGAAGTGCGGCAGGCCGGGCGCGTCGTCCGGCACGGCGGCGAGAGCCGAGTCGGCGCACGAGGCCGTCCGCGCCGCCGCCCGCAGGTAGACGCACCTGGACAGCTTCGAGGCGTACGCGAGCGACCCCTCGGTCGGGCGGTAGCCGACCACGTTGACGTAGAAGCCGTCGGCGCGGACCGCCCCGGCGTTGACCAGCCGGTCGGCGACCTGCGTGAACGCGGGCCACCCCGCCAGCCCGCCGTCGAGGTAGACGGCGGTGCGGGCCAGGCGGGTGAGGGCCTCCACGGCGTAGGAGAGATCGCCGTAGCGCTGGGTGGCGGCGGCCTCGCCGCCCTGCGGGCACTCCGGGCTGCCGGGCATCCGCGCCAGGCCGCTGGGCTCCAGGGCGACGACCGCGGGCCGGCTCCCGATGCCCTCGGCCACCGCGTCGATCCACGCCCGGTAGCTCCCGGCGTCCGGGGCGCCGCCGTTCCAGCAGTCACGTCCCGGGATGTTGTTGGTGACGAACACCGGAACGGTTTGCTGCCGATCCGCCTGGGTGACCGCCTCGCGCACCGTTCGGGAGACGTCGGCGGGGGAGCCGCCGGCCAGCCACATGGCCTGGGGGACCTCCGACAGCGTCCGTATGAGGGCGGCGTCGGCCGTCCTGCCCTGCGCCGACCAGGTCCGCGCCTGCCGCGCCGCCTCGGTGTCCGGCTGCACGTAGAACCGCACGTCGCCGGCCGGGCTCCGGCGCAGAGGGTTCTCGCCGGGGAGCTTCCGCCACCGCGTGCCGGCGTCCTCCGCGACGGCGGGGATCACGGAGGGCCGCACGGGCGGGCCCGGGAGCAGAGGGTTCGCCTGGGAGATCAGGACGACGCCCGCCGTCACCAAGGCCAACGCGGCGCCGCCCCACGCCCAGCGCTTGGACGTGGCCCGGCGGCGGCGGCGCCTGCCCGGCCCGGTGGCGCCGCCCGGCTCCGGGGCGGTCGGCTGGACCGTGGGATAGACGCGCGGGAACTCGATCCCGGGCGCGTCCCGGCGAGGGTCCCCGGCCGGAGCCGGGACGAAGCGGCCAGGGTGCCCTGCCGGGGCCGGGGCCACGCGGCCAGGGTTCCCCGCCGGAGCCGGGACGAAGACGGGCGGAAGGCGTGTGGTCGTGCCGCTCGCGAGCGCGTCCGCGAGCTCCGCGGCCGTCGGGCGCGCCGCCGGGTCCTTGCTCAGCGCCCGCCGCACCAGCTCGCCGAGTACGCCGTCCAGCTCGGGGAGCACGGGGTCGTCGTGGATCACCCGGTAGAGCACGTCGTGACCCGTCCCCGAGCCGAACGGAGGCTGCCCACCGGCCGCGAAGACCATGACACCGCCCCAGGCGAAGACGTCGGAGGCAGGTGTCGCCGTCCCGCGTACCTGCTCCGGAGACATGTACGCCGGCGTGCCCATCCCCGTCACGGAGAGCGTGGTGGAGTCGGCCGCGAAGGCGAGGCCGAAGTCGATGACCTTCGGGCCCACGGGGGACAGCAGCACGTTCGACGGTTTGAGGTCCCGGTGGACGACGCCGCCCGCGTGGATCGCCCCCAGCGCGACCGCCATGCTCATGGCGAGTCCCTCGAGCTCCGAGCCCGACATCGGGCCCCACTCCTTGACCGCGCGGTACAGCGTCGGCCCCGGCACGTACTCGGTGACCACATAGGCCGTGTCGCCGTCCAGATCGGCCTCGAGCACGGCAGCCGTGGAGAAGCGGGCGACCCGCTGCATGGTCGCGACCTCGCGCCGGAACCGCCGGCGGAACTCCGGGTCACCGGCGAGGTGCCGGTGGATGACCTTGATCGCCACCAGTCTCCGGGAACGGCTCTCGGCGAGGTAGACGACTCCCATCCCGCCCGCGCCGAGCCGGCGGATGATGCGATGGCCGCCGACCCGCCGGGGGTCGTCGCCGGTTCTTCTCGTGTCCACCGCGTCGCCGTGCTTGGTGCCGTGTGCCATTGCCCGCCCATCTGGAAGGACACCGGGGTCCTCCTGAGACCTGAACGCAACAGGACTTTCTGCTCCGGACAGTCGACAGGAGGTACGGCTGCGGCGGCGCCGGGGTTCAGGTGCCGGTCATGATCGCTGCGGACACAGCCTGGGATGGCGGTCATCGCCGAAGGTAGGCGGCCCGAGCGCGGCCGGGGGCAGGGACCACAGCTCCCCCTCGATCGCAACACCGCCGGTCAGCGTGACCCCGAACGGTCCGCCGTCCACCTCACCCGCTGGTACGGCCACCGCGCACAGTTCGAGCAGGTTGACGAAGTTGGTGTAGACGCCGATCGGGTCGGCCGCCACCTCGGCGACGCGCGGGTGGCGCGGCGCGGTGGGCAGCAGCAGGGCGTCGAGCCCGGCCAGCCGCCCCATCGCGCGCGCCCGCAGCTCGGCCAGCCGGTCGAGGTCGCGGGCCATCCGGTGGGCGGGGATGTCGCGGGCGCCGGTGATGATGTCGCGCACGCTGGGGTCGCCCGCGGAGGCCGGGCAACTGTGGCCGCCTCCTACTACGCCGGCTTCGACGACGAACAGACCCCCTGACGGCCTGGCGCCGCGGCCGCTGCCCGCACAACGTCGCCGGACCCGGTGGAGCGCCTGTATTCGAACGCCATCCGCGGCAACATCCCGGTCACCCTGGTGATCGAGTAGAGGTCGGCTGCGGCTATGGGGTCAGCAGCGGAAGCGCCGTGAAACCGTGATCCTGCCAGAGGCGCCGGGAGTTCTCCTCGGGGTAGGCGGTGACCACCGGGTCCGCGTCGAAGACCTGGACCAGGCGCCGCTGGGTGTCGTACGGGGCCCAGCCCGGGTCGCCCGTGGCGGCGAAGGCGTTCCAGGCCGCGCGGAAGCGGTGCGACAACGCTTCGGCCTCGGACGAAGGCTCGGGACCGAGCAGCATCGGACCGAGGTGGGCGTCGAAGGTGCCGAACAACAGCGGCCCGTCCAGGCCATGGCAGGCGCCCATGACACCGCCGTTCGCCGGGGCGGGCCAGGTCAGCTCGTACACGTGCGCGCGGCCGCCGCGGGTCCACACCGGACAGGTCACCCACGGTCGGACGCAAGCCCAGCTCGGCGGCGATGGCGGCCGCGATGTCCCTGGCCAGTTCGTCGGAGAAGAACGTGCCCGGCATGCTCTGCGTGATGGCCCGCCGGAACAGGCCCGCCGCGCTCGGCATGGCCAGCAGCGCGGCGATGGATCCGGCGCCGGCCGATTCGCCGACGACCGTGACCTGATCGGGGTCGCCGCCGAACGCCGCGATGTTCTCCCGTACCCACTGCAGGGCCGCGACCTGATCGAGCAGGCCGCGGTTGGCCGGCGCCCCGTCGATCCGGGCGAACCCCTCGATGCCGAGCCGGTAGTTGATGGTGACCACGACGAGGTCGCCGTCGCGGGCGATCCGGCGGGCGTCGTAGCCGGGGCTGCCGGAGAAGCCGAGCTTGTAGGCCCCGCCGTGGATCCACACCATCACCGGACGCCGGGCGGCCGGATCAGGGTCGGGTGTCCAGACGTTGACCGTCAGCCAGTCGTCGCCCACCGGCAGCTCCGGCGCACCGGCCCTTCCAGCCATCCCCGCCGCCTGCGGGGACGGCGGGCCGAAGGAGAACGCCTCCCGCACCCCGTCCCACCCGCGCACCGGCCGCGGCGCCGCGAACCGCGCATCGCCCACCGGCGGCTCGGCGAACGGAATGCCGCGGAAGACGGCCAGACCGTCCTCCCGGCGGCCGCGCACCGCGCCGACGGCGGTACGTACCTCGGGCTCGGACGACCCTACGGGCCTGCTGGATTCAACTGCTGGGGCGGCCGACACCGGCTCGAACGACATACTTCAAGATAATGGACAAGTGTTAATAAAATAGCAAGTGTCAATCCATGAGCGGCAGAGCTCGGGGGTGGCCGGCTATCAAGGGCGGCGTTCATGTCGGCCCCGGTGACCGAGCACTTCGTCCTGCAGCCGGACCAACGCACGGACCGTGCGGGATCCGCCTTCACCAAGACCGGTGGAGGCTCCCCTTCGACCGGCGATGCCGCCCCGGATGGTTGCCGGAGCGGCATCGGCGTCACTGGCCGGGCGGTCAGTTCCCGGTGTAGCGGAAGATGTAGAGGCCGTGGTCACGGTCGCTGGCGGCGACGTACTCCTGACCGTTGTGCTCGAACACCTGCACACCCCAGAAGTTGTTGCCACCCTCGTCGATGAAGTGACCCACTTCCTGGATCTTGCCGTCCACGATCCGCGTCACCCGGAAGCCCGCGGCATAGTAGGAGAAGTAGGCGAGGTCGGCCTGCTTGGCGGACGTCGCGACCTCGTGCACCGACAGGTCGCCCTTGCCGGTCGCGTAGGCGGCGTCGTGCGCCTCGGGCACCGCGTAGGTGTCGAGCTCGGCCATCGTCTTCTGGTCGTACAGGTGCACGTAGCCCCAGCCGTCGAAGTACGACGAGAAGGTCAGCGTGTCGCCCGCCGTCCCCAGGGGCACCGGCAGCCGCTCCGGGCCGGAGCCGGCGAGGCAGGCGTCGTTGCTGTACGGCTGGTTGAAGATCGCGAAGCCCTGGCTGCGCGGCGCCACTCCGAAGGCCCGGATGTCACCCTCGACGCTCATGCCGAGCGAACCGTCGCAGCCGTCCGTTCCGGTGCGGTTGAAGATCAGGACGGCGTCGTAGCCGCCGGCCTTGATGACGTTGGCGACCTTCTCGGAGAAGGTGCACAGTCCACGCTCCACCACGGCGATGTCGACGACGCTCGGGTCTCCGGCGGGAACCGCGGGATCGTCGGGCGCGTTGCAGGCGCGTCCGGCGAACTTGCTCACGCCGGTCAGCGTCTGCCCGGGCTCGAGCTTCGTGGTGCCGTCGCCCTGGCCGGCGTTGATCACCGTGCCGTCCGTGACGTTGGAGGCCTTCAGCGCGTACGGCGAGAAGTCCTCGTCGGCGGCGAGGACGTACTTGTTGTCGAGGGTGAACTCGGCCTGGTGGCCGTTGCCCTCCGGCCGGACCGTCAGCCCGCTCTCGAGCGCCTCGGTGTCGGGGTCGGCGAAGGTGCTGTCGGCCAGCAGGGAGATGTTCAGCGGGTCGGTCACGTCGATCTGGACGTAGCCGCCGTCCCAGTACGACAGCAGCATGACCTGCTTGCCGCCGATCTCCTTCACCACCATGTCGTGCAGGAAGATCTCGTCGAGGCCCGGCTGGGTGATGCCGGGGAACTTCTCGTCGAGGTCGTACTCCGCGATGACCTTCGGCTTCTTCGGGTTGGTGATGTCGAGGATGTCGACATCGTGGCCTTCCTCGTTGTCCACGATGACGGCGTAGGCCTTGTTGCCGGCGTCCCAGGCGAAGACGCTGTGGATCTCGTTCGCGTCCTTCTTGCCGGCGCCCGCGACGGTCTCGTCGCCGAGGCCCACCGCGAGCGGCGTCGGATGGGCGGGGTCGGTGACGTCGTGGATGTTCAGCCCGCCGACTCCGGGGCTCTCCTTGCACTTCTCGTTGTTCGTGACGAGGATGTCGCCGTTGAAGGCAGGCGTGTCGATGTGCAGGGCCTGCACGCCTTCACCGGGTGCGCTGCCCTCCTTCGCGACGATGAACGCGACTTCCTTGGGCTGCGCGGGGTTCTTGATGTCGACGACGTGCACGCCGTTGTACTTGCACGTCGCGCCGCCCCAGGCGGCCAGGTACGCGTAGCCCTTGAAGACGCCGACGTCCGCGATCTTCTCCGGCTCGACGTTCTTCAGCGCGAGCTTGCTGACGAGGTCGACGTTGGCACTCGATGCGGGCAGATGGCCCGCGTCGCCGCCGTGCTGGTGGTGATTGTGCGTGATCTTCGCGTTGTCGATCGCGCCGTCGCTGCTCGTCGCACCGTCATGCGCTAACGCGGATGGTGCCAGTGATACCAGTGTTGCGCCCGCAGCGATGACTGCGGCTACCGCAAGGCGGTTGGCCTTGTGACCCATAGAGGATGTTCCTCCGTAGTGGTGGCAGAGGGTGGCTGTACGGGAACATAAGGCGAAGCACCAGGGGTCGGGAAGAGTCAGTCCTACATTTCGTAGGAGACTTACAGGTAAGCGCGAGAATTGTCCGCTTTAGTGGTGAAATGCGAACTTCTCAACATGAGAGCTGTAATCCCACCGCAATGACGATGAGACCAAAGAGCGGGGGACATGCCAGCGCGATCGCGGCTCCCACACTGAGCCTGCCCGGCACCTCTCCCGATTCGAGGCGGGCGATCCTCTGCTCCAGCAACTCCCGGGTCTCTCCGGCGGCGGCCAGGCCGCCGGGCGGGCCGGACCGGAGTTCGAGGCTGCGGAGCGCGCCGATCACCGGGGCAGGACCGTAGCGGTGCGCGGCGGCATCATCGGCCACCATCTCCACCAGCCGGGACAGCTCGCTCCGGGCGTGCCGGAGGGTCGCCGACCACGGCAGCGCCGCCTGCACCGCGTCGACCACCGCGAGCAGGAGGTGGTGCCTGCGCCGTAGGTGGGTGCGTTCGTGCTCCAGCACGGCGCTCAACTGGTAGGCGTCCAGCCGTTCCAGGGTGCCGGTGGTCATCACGATCGGCCGCGACCGTTGCGACAGGCAGTAGACGACGGGCGCGGGATGCTCGATCAGGCAGACGTCGCTCGGATCGTCCGGATACCTCGCGATCAGCCGCACCATGTCGTGGTGCCGCCGCCGCTCGGCGATCGTGCGGCGGGCTCGGGCCGCGCCGTGCAACAGCGCCCGCAACAGCGCTCCGCCGGACAGGACGGCGAGCGTCATCGTCGCCAGCTCTCCGCTGTGCGTGTGTCCCGGCAGGCAGGAACGAAGGTGCTCGACCCAGGAATGCACCGGCCCCGGCGGCCAGGCGAGCACGGAACCCGTCAGCGCCAGCAGCACGACGACCACTCCCGCGACGACACCGGCCCACACCGCCACCGCGACGCCGGGATGCCGGCGCAGCCACCTGGCGCGCGCGAGCACCGGGCCGGCGAGGTGCGCCATCAGGAACGCGGCGACGATCAGTCCTGCGATGTTTCCGGCCATGGCCCCTCACTCCGCGTCGGGGCGTTCGTGCTCCGGTCGGCCAGCGCGTCGAGGAGCCTCTGGGCGTCCTCGGAGTCGACGCTCTCGGCGAACCTGGCCAGGACGGGACCGCGATCAGGAAGATCCGACAGCGCGTCCAGCATCACGGCGACGACGTGCTCCTCGCGCGACCGCGCGGGCGCGTAGGCGATCGCCATGCCGGCCCGGCTGCGCATGACCAGGCCCTTGCGAGCGAGCCGATCGGCGACCGTCTGGACCGTCGTGTAGGCGAGGGGCCGTTCGCGCCCACGATTCACCTGCTCGAGAAGGTCACGGATCAGGAGCGGACGGCTCGCCGCCCACAGACATTCCATGACCGCCTGCTCCAGCGGCCCGAACTCCGCCATCCGGTGTCTCCACTTCTCCGGAGCGCCACCATCGGCGCGTGGCTACGACCTCAGAACGGTACCGAAATCCACCTCGACCCCTCAAAACGCTGCCTGCTCGGCGAGGGCATGGCATGCCCACGCCGAGGCGCGGACGATTCGGGATCAGTCCCCGGCGAGGGCCGTGAGGGAGCCACCCGCAGGGCCCCGGACAGCCGTGCCGATCAGTTCCTTCACCCGGCCGGTGGGCACCGGGACTCCCGGGGTCTCCAGGAACCAGCGGTAGGCCTCCTCCGGGCTCAGCCCCTCGGGCTTTTGCGCCGTGAAGTACGGCTGGACGTACATCGGGGTGCCGGGTTGGGTGCGCCAACTGTCGGCGAGGGTGCCGATGTCGACCGTGTCGTAGCCGAGGGTGTCCAGCAGTTGCGTGACCTGTGCTTTGGCGGTTCGGTCGTCGCCGGCGACAGGCAGGGCGCTGCGGTCGGGGGCGCCGGAGGGCCGGGCGAGGGTGAACAAGCGGTGGAAGTCGATGTTGTTGAACGCCTTGACCACGTGGGAGCCGGCCAGGTGCCGCTGTACCAGGGCGCTGGAGGTCAGTGTTCCTGTGTCCAGTTCGGCGATGTCACCGTCGCGGCCGGGGTAGTAGTTCATCGTGTCGATGACGGTCTTGCCGGCCAGGGCTGCCGCGGGGAGCCGGTCGTAGGCCTTCAGCGGGATGGTCGCCACCACCAGGTCACCTGCCTGTGCGGCTTCGGCGGGGCCGGCCGCCCGGGCGTGCTCGCCGAGTTCGGCGACGAGTTCGGAGAGGGTTTCGGGGCCGCGGGAGTTGCTCAGGACGACGTCCAGGCCGGCGGCGATGGCGAGGCGGGCCAGTGCGCTGCCGATCATGCCGCTGCCGATGAGTCCGAGGGTCTTGCTCACAGTGCGATGTCTCCGTTTCAGCAGGTGAAGGGTGGCGCGGGACGGCCGTTCCGTGGCATCGCCGCGTTTCTTCATGCATCTGAGTCTTAGGATCGATAATGGAACTCGGTGTCACATTAGTAACTGAGGTTCGATACTGCAAGTTGGGATCGAGTATGGGTAGGATCGCCGGGTGAACGGAGCAGCGCGTACGAGCACGAGAGACATCGCACGAGCCGCCGTCCGGGCTGAACTAGCCCAGGTGGCCTTCGACCTGTTCCTCCGCAAAGGCTTCGAGAAGGTCACCGTCAACGACCTGGCCGCGGCCGCCGGGGTGTCCCGCAGCACCTTCCTGCGCTACTTCGGCACCAAGGAGGAAGCGGTCCTGGGCGCCCTCGACGCACAGGGCGAACAGGTCGCCGGCGCTCTGCGCGCCCGCCCCGCCGGCGAGGACGACTGGACGGCGCTGCGGCGCGCACTGGACACCGTCATCGAGCCCTACCACCAGGACCCGGCCTACGCCCTCGCGATGACCCGCCTCGTCACAGAGACCCCCGCTTTGTGCACGCGGAGCCTCGAAAAGCAGAACGGTTGGCGCCCCGCCCTGACCGAGGCTCTCGCCGAGCGCGCCGGCTCCCCGCAACCCACGACCCTGGCCCTGTCTGTACGCGCCGCCGCCGCCCTGGACTGCCTGAACATCGCCATCGATCACTGGACCGCCTCCGACGGCCGGCTCGACCTCGTCGACCTCCTGGACGAGGCCTTCGCCGCACTCGCACCGCGATAACGCAGGTCCTGCAACCCGTCAGTCCTCGGCGTCGGGGATCGCCGAGGCCGCGTCGCCGTACTTCAGGGTCAGCCGGCGACGTCGACCTTCATGCCGGATTCCCTTCGTCCGCCGCGCGGAAACCGTGCAGGTCGTACGAGAGGGCGCCGGCCAGGAACCGCTGGCGTGCCTCGGCCTCCTTCGCCTCCCTGGACTGGGAGGCCGCCAGCACGTCGTCGATCCGATCGGCGGCGACGACGACCACGCCGTCGCCGTCCATCACCACGGCGTCTCCGGGGCGGATCACGGCACCGCCGACCACGGCGGGCCGGTTCAGCGCGCCGCGGTGCGCCTTGGCCGCGCCGCGTACCCGGATCCACCGGGTCCAGATCGGCAGGCCCAGCTCCCGCAGCGTGTCCGCGTCCCGTACCGAGCCGTTGACCAGCACGCCGGCCGCGCCCTGGGTCTTCAACTGGGTGACGAGCAGGTCGCCGATCAGCGCCACGGGCACCGGGTTGTCCATGGTGAGCACCACGATGTCGCCCGGCCGGGTATGCGCGGCGACCTCGTGAACGGCGCGGTTGTCCGCAGGACCGCACGCGGCGATCCGGGCGGGGCCCGCGACACTGCTCCCCGGGACCAGCCGGATGAAGTCCTCGTCGACCAGCCCCTCACGGCCGGACGCCTCGTACACCGTCGCCACGCCGAGACGGGCGAGCTCACCGAACCGGTCCTCGCTCCTGCCACCGCCTTCGGCGGTGCCATGAGCGACACGTCGGCTGCGTTCATCGGTTCGCTCGCTCACAGCGCACCCACCACGTTCGGGACCATCCGCTGGAACGCCTCGGCGTGGCGGATCGCCTTGTCGCCGGTGACCTTGCGGGTGTGGTTGGCCCGGTGCTCGGCCCGTTCTGTGTAGTACTGCCGCAGGTACGCCTGCGCGCTCATCGCCGCCATGGCCTTGGCCTTGGCCTCGAACACCGCGGTGATGTCGACGAACACCGTGGGGACGAAGCCGCAGAGGTCCGGCTGGTGCGGCTCGAAGACCAGGAACTCCGACGGCGGCGCGGTCCGGAATCCGGCCTCGACGACCGCGCCCGAGGTGAGCAGCCGCGCCTGGGACACCACCTGGTAGGCCACCGGGTGGTCCGGGTTGAACGGATCATTCGCCGGGTGGGTGAGGACGACGTGCGGGGCGAAGTCCCGCATCAGCTCGGCGAGCCGATCCACATCCGCGCCGTCGGCCCGCAGCGGGTAGTCGCCGAGGTCGAAGCACTCGTAGCTCGCCCCCACCGCCTCCGCCGCGGCGGAGGCCTCGTCGTGCCGGATCCGCTTGACGTTCTCGACGGTCTGGCCGGGGTCCTTCCACAGCTCTCCGGACTCACCGCGTTCGCCGTACGAGAGCGTCACCACCCGGGCCTCGCCGCCGGCCAGGGTGTGCTTGGCGATGGCGCCCGCGGCGCGCCAGACGAAGTCGGCGCTGTGCGCTCCGACGACCAGCATTCTCCGAACGGTCATGAATCGGTTGCCTTTCGTAGCGATATGTCGGCGTTCGATAGGGCAGGGCCGGCCGCGGCGGTCAGTCGTCCAGCAGCGAGGCGAGCCAGGCGCGGGAGGCTCCCATGACCCAGGCGGGCCGGCCGAGCTCCACCAGGTAGTCCGCCGCGTCCTCCACTTCGTGGACCCGCCGGGCCGCGTGGACCTTGCTGCCGTCGATCAGCCGGTCGATCAGCTGATCGACGTCACCCGAGAGTTCATCGACGATCTGGGCCCGCAACCACGCCTGCTCCCCGGCGGCGACGGCGGCGGTCTCGCACTCCAGCATCAGAGCGGCCAGGCCCTTCATGAAGACGCTGCGCAACAGCTTGCGGGAGGCCGCCGCACCCGCCCCTCCGGGAATGCTCTCCACGGGTACGGCCGCGGGCCGCACCAGCTCGGCGAACTTCCCGGCTCCGGTGCCACTGGCCATCAGCGGGGTGCGCGCGCCCCGCCGGGGCACCGGCGCCAGCACCGCGACGTCGGCGAACGCGACGCTCTCAGCGGCCGCCAGCTCCGCGAGCGTCCTCTTCAGAGCCGGTGATCCGGTGTTGAGGTCGGCGTAGACGGCGTGCTCCGGACAGTGGGGAAGGGCCTGCCGGGCGACCGGTTCGGCGGCGCGGGCGCCCACCAGGCTGATGACGAGGTCCGCCGTGGCCACCGCTTCCTCCGCGCTCGACAGCTGCTCCAGCTGTTCGTCGTCGAGCTGCACGTACGGGTCGAAGCCCCGGACGTGATAGCCGGCGCCGCGCAGGTCACGCGCGTAGATCCGCCCGGCCTCGCCCAGTCCCAGCATCGCGATCACAGTCATGCCGGCTCCTGTAACATCCTGTTGATGAAACCGTAGCCAGAATTGTTAACAGTCTTGTTGCCAAAGTCAACCCACGATTTCGGGCGGAACACGCGCCCGCAACGGCCACCGGCTCCGTCCTCAGCGGAGGCCGAGGGCGGAGCCGGTGGGCGGCCGGGGCGCCGGCGCTGGTTGTTTCAGAAAGGAATCAGCCCATGCCGCACCAGGCGGCATGGGCTGGGGACGTGATCCGGTGGGGTCAGGAGGTCGTCGTGGGGG
>NZ_VCJS01000255.1 GCF_005893125.1 Nonomuraea basaltis
TCGTCGATCCGGTCGTGGACGGCGGTGTCGCCGGGGTCGGCGTCGGTGAAGGCGACGTCGGCCTGGATGCCGCCGGCCGAGATGCGGCCCTGGTGGCGGGTCCGGGTGCCGCGGTACCAGGCGCCGGCACGGCCGTTCATGCAGCGTACGTACAGGTCGTCGCCGACGCGGACGACCCACATCGTCACCGGCCGGCGCAGCGTGCCGTCGTCGCGGCGGGAGGCGAGGTCGAGTTCTTCGGCGTCGCCGATGGCGGTGAGTTCGTCGCTGGTCCAGGTGTCCATCGGGGACGTCTCCTTGGTGTCAGGGTTGGATGAGGACCTTCAGCGCGCTGCGGTCGTTCATCGCGCGGTAGCCGTCGGGCACCTGCTCCAGGCCGATAGCCTGGTCGAACACCCGGCCCGGCTCGACCGTGCCGTCCAGCACGCCGGGCAGCAGCTCGTCGATGTAAGCGCGCACCGGGGCGGGGCCGCCGGTCAGCGTGTTGTTCGGGCCGAACAGGCTGCCGAACCCGATCGGCGCGTCCTCGTACTGCGGCACGCCGACCCGGCTGATCACGCCGCCGGGGCGGACGATGCCGACGGCCTGCTCGTAGGCGTTCAGGTAGCCGACCGCCTCCAGCACCGCGTGCACGCCCTGCCCGCCGGTCAGCTCCCGTACCCGCTCGACGCCCTCGCGGCCGCGCTCGGGAACCACGTCGGTCGCGCCGAAGTCGATGCCGAGCTTGGTACGGTCGTCGTGCCGGCCCATCAGGATGATGCGCTCGGCGCCGAGCCGGCGGGCCGACAGCACCGCCATGAGCCCGACCGCGCCATCCCCGATGACCGCCACCGTGGTACGCGCGTTGACGTCGGCCCGCTTGGCGGCGTGGTGGCCGGTGCCGTACACGTCGGCCAGCGTGAGCAGGGACGGCAACAGCTCCGAATCCTCGCTGACGGGCAGCTTGACCAGCGTGCCCTGCGCCTGCGGCACGCGGATCGCCTCGGCCTGGGCCCCGCCGACGCCGCCAGCGGCCCAGAAGCCGCCGCTCGGGCAGGAGGTGTGCAGGCCCTCCCGGCAGAGATCGCAGGTGTTGTCGGAGTAGGCGAACGGCGCCACCACCAGGTCGCCGCGCTTGAACCCGGACACCTCCGCGCCGAGGTCCTCGATGACGCCGAGGAACTCATGCCCCATCGGGGTGCCCTGCTCCGAGGCCGGCAGGGAGTGGTACGGGTGCAGGTCGCTGCCGCAGACGCAGGCGCGCACGATGCGCACGACCGCGTCGGTGGGCTGCCGCAGCACCGGGTCCGGCACGCTCTCCACGCGCACGTCGCCGGCACCGTACAGGAAGGTAGCTCGCATCAAAGTGTTCCGTCTCTTGTCTTCGTCGTCGGGCCTACCCAAGGCCGATCGATCGGCTGGCCGGGGCCAGGTCCGCTACAGCTAAATCCGTGCCGGCACCGCAGCGGCCGCGCGGCACCAGTACCAAGTGGTCACCCGCCTTTGTGCGAGCAGCGCCACGCTCAAGGTCACCAGGCCTGGGCCAGGGATATGTCAGCTACTCGGAGCGGCTGCCGGGAAACTCGTGGCCCACCCTGCCGATGTGCGGCTGGGGCGGCTTGGGTTAGAGAGCCGAAGGCCGCTACCGCTGCCGCATCATCGGGTCGGCCGGTTCGCCGCATGCGTCCCTTCCCCTGCGTGGATTCCGAGATTTTCCCTGGTCAAGCTCTATGGAACAGGCTCGCTCGGGCATGCGGCAGGGTCTGCTGTTACAGGTAATGACAGTGCCCCCCAGCGGGGTTTACGGGCCCGTCGTGCGGCCTTAGGCGGGCCGGACGGGCTTCGATGCAGTGGGGGGCGCGCGGCATTTCGCGCGCTTGGCAGGCTTGTGATGTGGTTGTGCGGGTCAGCTCTGATCCGGGGCCGCCTGCTGTACCTCGGCGATGCCCTGGGTGGCCGCCCAGCTGGCGAGCATCTTCAGGCCGTCGGCGGTGGGGCTGCCCGGGGTGGCGGTGTAGACGTTGAGCATCAGGCCGGGCTCCGAGGGCAGCTCCATCGACTCGAAGTTCAGGTCGAGCCGGCCGACCACCGGGTGACGCAGCCGTTTCATGCCGCTGCGGTGGTACTGCACGTCGTGGGAGGCCCAGCGCTGCCGGAAGATCTCACTGCGCGTCGACAGCTCGCCGACCAACTCGATGAGCGCCCGGTCATGCGGATTGCGGCCCGCCTCCAGCCGCAGCATGGCGGCGGCGTCATTGGCGATCCGGTCCCAGTCGACGAAGAAGTCGCGCGCGGCCTCATCGAGGTAGAGGAAGCGGGTGGTGTTCGCCGGGCGGCGCGGGTCGGCCAGGATGGGGGCGTACAGGGCGCGGGCCAGGCGGTTCATCGCGACGATGTCGTGGCGGCCGTTGCGTACCCAGGCCGGCGCGTCGGTGATGGCATCCAGCACCTGCTGGATCGCGGGCCGCACGCTGGTCGGCGGCGAGCGGCGGCGGCGAGGGGCCGGCCCGGCGGTCCGGGACAGGGCGAACAGGTGCTCACGCTCGGCCTCGTCCAGTTGCAGGGCGCGGGCCAGGGCGTCCAGCACGCTGTCGGAGGCGCCGGAGAGGTTCCCCCGCTCCATGCGGACGTAGTAGTCGATGGAGACGCCGGCGAGCATGGCGACCTCTTCGCGCCGCAGTCCCTTGACGCGGCGGTTGGCGCCGTAGGCGGGCAGCCCCGCCTGCTCCGGGGTGATGCGCGCCCGCCGCGAGCGGAGAAAATCGCGGACCTCGGCGCCGTGGTCGATCTGGCTCATAACCCCAGGCTAGGTGAGGTGACGGCAGGCAAGGAGGTAACGCCAGTACCCCGAACGAGCGTCCGGCCTCCGACGCCGGCGCCGCCTCCGGCCTGGTCAACACCGCGAACCAGCTGGGCATGGCACTCGGGCTGGGAGTTCTCGTCGCGGCCGCGGCGCACACCGGGCCGCTCGACGGTGCCCTCGGTGGGGCGGCCGCGGTCACCGCACACGTAAGCGCCGCGCTCACCGGCTCCACCGTCCTGCTCACGATGGCGCTGCTCGTCGTCGTGATCGTCATCGTCCCCGCCAGGCGAACCCCATCGACCATGCCCGTCAACCCCATCAACGACACCACCCGCGAGGAGGTGACAACGTGAGCACCATCGGCGCACGCTCCCGAATCGGCGGCGTGATCACCGACCGCCCGAACCGTCGTGGCTTTCTCCGGGCAAGCGCCGCGACCGCACTGGCGGTCGCCGGCGGTACCTGGTCGACGGGCTGCAGCACCCAGACACCGAGAGGCACCACAGGTACGGACCCCGCCGCGGCGACGCCGCCCGCGACGGCGACCGGGACAAGGCCGCGTGTCCTGCTGGCCTACTTCTCCCGAGCCGGCGAGAACTACCACTACGGCGGCCGCAAGGACCTGGAGGTCGGCAACACCGAGGTGCTGGCCGGCCTGATCAGCGAACGACGTCGTCCTGCTGGGCAGCGGCATCTGGAACGTGCGCCCACCCATGATCATGCGCACCTTCGCCGAAAGCCTCGACTTCACCGGCAAGACCATCCTGCCTGTCGTCACTTACGCCGTCAGCGGGCTCGGCACCGCGCCCGAGGAGTACGCGGCCGCCTGCCCCGGCGCCACCATCGGCGACGGGCTCGCCGTGCGCGGCGAAGAGGTCCAGCAGGCGAGCGCCGTCGTCCTGTCCTGGCTCCGGCGCGTCGGCCTGCGCTGACCACCCGGCAACACCCCCTCACCCAGAGGCACCAGAGGAGATCCTGATGAGCACCACCGTCAACAGCAACGGTGTCACCGAAGTCGGCCAGCCGCTGCAGACGGTCACGATCGAGCGCGCGACGTCGGCCCGCACGACGTCAAGCTCGACATTCAGTTCTGCGGCATCTGCCACTCCGACATCCACTTCGCCCGCGGCGACGCCTGGTGCGGCGGCAGGCGCCGTTGCAGGGCCGACTCCCGGAGCGAGAGGGCAGGCTGCGGGCGTGCTGACATGGGCATCTCTCCCCGGGCAAGGGGCCACCATGGCGGCCGGTAGCAGGGGCGGGTCAGGCGGCGGCCGGCTGGCGCACCCAGGCGGGGACGGCCGAGGGGGCACGCCGCGTATCGAGCGACGCCCTCGGTGACCGTGATGCCGGGCTGCCAGCCGAGCAACTCGGCCATGCGGCGGGTGCAGGCGTAGCCGCCCAGCGGGTCGCCGGGCGGCTGCGGCGTCTCGGTAACAGTGGCATCCGGGTAGTGTCGGCGGACCAGCTCGGCCACCTGACGGATGGTGGTCCCGGCCCCGGTGCCGAGGTTCAGGGCCTGGTTGTGCGCCGTCGGCGCGATCAGGGCGTGCAGGGTGCCGGTGGCGATGTCGTCCACGTGCACCAGATCGCGCACCTGGTGGCCGCCGCCGTTCAGATGCAGCGGCAGCCCGAGGGCGGCGCGCATGCAGAACCAGGCCACGACCCAGCGGGCCTGTGACAGGAGCAGACAGTGATCCGGCTCACACCGCGTCCGGAGCGCGCTTATCACGGCGAGCGTCGACGAATCCCTTCGCCGCCCGGTGGTTCCGCCTGCTCCGGCATGTCGACGAGCAGGACCCGGCTGGCGAGTTCATCAGGGACCAGATCGCGCTCGGTTTCACCCGCGAGGACTTCTACCAGAAGGCCTACTTGGGGTGCCGTCAGGAAGCGTTCGATGAGCCGCCAAGCCGCTCCTCAGGGCTAGCTGGACTTGGCGCCGGCGATCTGGGCCTCCTCAAGGAGGTGGCTGAGCACACCCACTGCAAGCGGCGATCAATTGCGGAGTCGGTGCGGGAGAGCGGCATGCAACCTGGTCACCGCTAGGTCAACACCGCGGCGAGGTCCGCCACTGTTCGGTAGTGGACAGCGGTCATGCCGAGCGATGTGGCCGCTTCTACGTTCTCGAGCCGGTCGTCTACGAACAGGCAGCGCTCGGGTGCGGCGCCGACGAGTTCTGCAGCGATCTCGTAGATGCGCTGGTCGGGTTTGGCTACCCCGACCGTGGCGCTGCTGACCACGGCGTCGGCGAAGTGGGTGAGTCCGATTCGGTCCAGGTGCTCATCCAAGGTGTCCGTGGCGTTGGTCACCAGCACCACCGGCACTCGCTCCTGTGCCTTCGCCAGCAGCGCCTTGACTTCCTCATCCACCGTGAACGGTACGGCGATGAACTCGGCGACCGCGAGCCTTGCCCGTTCGTCTCCGCCCAGGGCGACGACGACCGACTCCGCCCACTCCTCCTCACTGATCAGGCCGAGTGTGGCCGGCCCGATGAGGACGGGGTCGAAGGCGGTCCGCATCAGTGGCAGCCCGTAACGGGCCTCGATCTCAGCCTGAACGGCATGGTCGAACTGGCGGAGCACGCCGTCAAGGTCGCAGAGCACTGCGTCGAAAGGCATCATGGCCCTCCATTGTGCGGTGTGGCCCGGTGAGCGGGTCCCATTGGTCAGAATG
The DNA here is from genome assembly GCF_005893125.1 of Nonomuraea basaltis. Classification (GTDB taxonomy): domain Bacteria; phylum Actinomycetota; class Actinomycetes; order Streptosporangiales; family Streptosporangiaceae; genus Nonomuraea; species Nonomuraea basaltis. The sequence goes on from NZ_VCJS01000255.1 coordinate 5,453, forward strand.
GTTCGCCGATCGGGAGATCTCCGACCGACATTCACGCCAGTGATCATGTCGTACCTCGAAGCCTGCGTGAACCGGGGGCGGCGGGGGTTTCGTCGGCGGGAGCGCCGATCGGGCTCACCGAACCGTTGATCTTGCCGACGGGTGGGTGATATAGGTGGATCGGTGCGATTCCAAGGTGCGGCGGTGACAGCCCGCCGGTTCCGCCGGTAGCGGCGGGACGACTCGGTGTGATTCCGGGCCACGCGGTGACACCCCGCCACCTCTCGGGCCCTGCTCACGGCCCCTGACTCCTTCGTGCGGCGAGGACCGTCCTCCCGCTGTCGAGAGGTGGTGTCGGATGTTCACCGGGCACATCCAAGAAGTCGGCACAGTGGTGGCCATCGACCAAGCTCGTATCGCGGTCAGAGCGCCCAAGGCCGCCGCGAGCGCGCTGGCTTCGATCTGCCTGAACGGCGTCGGGCTGATGATCGTCCAGACCGAGCACGAGACGGACGTACTGGAAGCCAGGCTTACGGCCGAGACCCGCCGCCGATCGACCCTCGACCAGATCCAGCCCGGCACGCGGGTCAACGTGGAGGCGCCTTTGGCGCTGGGCGACCCGCTCGGTGGTCACCTGGTCCAAGGCGCCGTGGATGCCGCGGGCAAGGTCGTGAGAGTCGACGACGAGGCCGGCGCACGGCGGCTGTGGATCAAGCCGCCGGAGCGTTTCCTCCCGCTGGTCGTTCCCAAGGGGCAGATCGCGGTCGACGGCGTCAGCCTGACCGTCGCCGAGGTGTCCCGTGACCGGTTCTCGGTGGCGCTGATCCCCGCGACATTGCAGGCCACCACGCTGGCGGAGCTGTCGGCCGGCGATCGCGTGAACCTGGAGCCCGACCTGCTCACCCGCCTGGTACGGCGCTGGCCGTCCGACCCGGGACAGGCGGTGACCGAGGTGGTCGCGGCGCTGCCGTGGGCGGGACGGGTCTCGGGCGGGGCCGGCGTGCAGAAGGCGGTGACGCAGCTCGCGTCCGGAGGAGCCGTGGTGATCTGGGATCCCGACCGGGAAGGTGAAGGCGATGTGGTGTTTGCCGGGGCGCGGTTGCGCCCGGAGGCGTTCACCTTCCTGCTCACCCAGGTCTGCGGCCATCCGACCGTGCCGTGCGCGCTCGAGGTCCTGGACCGGCTGGAGATCGGGCCCATCCCTGGACCGGGTGATCGGCATGGCACCCGGCCGCACGTCCCGGTGGATCTGGCCGCCGGGACCGGCACCGGGGTGTCGGCGGCCGAACGCGCCGCGACCGTACGCCGCCTGGCCCACTCGGAGTCCGGCCCGGCCGACTTCCTCCGGCCCGGGCATGTCTTCCCGCTGGCCGCACGCCCTGGAGGTCTCGCCGAGCGCGCCGGTCACACCGAGGCCACCGTCGCCATGTGCGTGGCGGCCGGGCTACCGCCCGTCGGGGTGTGCTGCGAGGTCATGAACCCCGACGGAACCATGGCCAACGCCGCCGAGCTGGAGGTGGCCGCGCTGCGCTGGGGCCTGCCGCTCCTCGACGTGGACGACCTGAGGAAGCACCTGTGATCACAGCGGGCCGCGACCTCTACGACGATCCCCGCTTCTGGGAGGGCTACCGCCGGCTCAGGGATTCCGGCGCCGGGATCAACGACGCCATCGAGATCCCGGCCATGAGCCGGATTCTCTCTCCCGTGGCGGGCGCCGCCGTCCTCGATCTGGGCTGCGGGGTCGGCGCGCTCGCCCGCCGGCTGGCCGACGCGGGAGCGGCGCACGTCTTGGCGGTGGACTCCTCCCAGCGGATGCTGGCGCTGGCCACCCCGCATCCGCGAGTCCGCTACCTGCACGCTGACCTGGACGAGCTCACGCTGCCCGCCCGTTCCGCCGACCTGGTCGTCAGCAGCCTCGTCCTGCACTACGTCGCCGACTACCCGGGGCTGGTCCGGCGCGTCGCGCACTGGCTGCGGCCGGATGGGCGGTTCGTCTTCTCGATCGAACACCCGATCTGCACGGCCGCCGATCCGATGGCCGGATGGCTGAAGATCGGCGAGGGCACGGTCTGGCCGGTCGACGACTATGCCTCCGAAGGGCCCCGGACCCAGAACTGGATCATCGAAGGCGTGGAGAAACACCACAGGCAGCTGGCCACGCTGATCGGCGGCCTGCTCGACGCCGGCCTGGAGCTGACCGGCATCGACGAACCCGTTCCCAGCCCCGCCGCTCTCCAGAGCCATCCTCACCTGGCCGAACATCTCAGACGCCCGCCGCTGCTGGTGCTGGGAGCCCGGCGCGGGCACGTCGATCCCGCCGACGGAGAGGAATGACGAGGTTCGTGAACGCCAACCCGTACCAGACGATCGGCTTCGGCTACTCCCGCCACCGGCGCCCCGACCCCCGTATCGCCGACCAGATCAACCAGGCCCTGGGATCCGCCCAGACGGTGATCAACGTTGGCGCCGGAACCGGCTCCTACGAGCCCCGCAGCCGGCGGGTCACCGCTGTGGAGCCGTCCACGGTGATGATGCGCCAGCGTGCCCCCGGCTCAGCGCCAGTCATCCAGGGATACGCCGAGTGTCTCCCGTTCCCTGACAAGTCGTTCGACGCCGCGATGGCCATTCTCACCGTCCACCACTGGACCGACGCGGCCGCGGGCCTCGCCGAGATGCGCCGGATATCCGGCCGGCAGATCATCCTCACCTGGGACCCCGCCGTCACCGCACGATTCTGGCTGGTCGAGGAGTACTTCCCGGAGATCGCCGAAACCGACGCCGGACTCGCCTCTCTCGACATTGTCCAGACCTGGTTCCGGCGCAACGGCGCACGGGTGAGCGTCGCTCCCGTGCCGGTGGCCGCCGACTGCACCGACGGATTCCTGGGCGCGTACTGGCAACGCCCGCACCGCTACCTCGACCCCCAGGTACGCGCCGCCATCTCCGCGCTGGCAAACCTCGACCAGCACCTTGTCGAGTGCGCGATGCGACGCCTCGCAGTCGACGTCGCCACCGGACGCTGGCATGACCGTCACCGCCGCCTCCTGGCCGTCGGCACCCTCGACTTGGGCTACCGCCTCGTCACAACCGCTGACCCAGCCACGCCGACCAGCTGGACAGGAGGTCTTCTGCCGAACGTGACCTCAGCGCGAAGGTAGCTCTGCGTGGTGATGGTGACGGTGTTCTGATCTTGCTGGTGCGGGAGGCCGGCACAGATGAGGCGGGCGCACTCGTCCGTAGTTGGATAGAGCCGAGGCTTGGGAGGGAACGCGATGATCGCGGTCGACGTGATGGACGGCATCGGGGTCGTACGACTGGCCCATGGCAAGGTGAACGCCCTGGATCTGGAGCTGTGCCGGGCGATCGAGCAGACAATGCGCGATCTGGACGATCAGCGGGGACCTGCGCGGGCCGCGGTGGTGACCGGAGCTGGACGGGTGTTTTCGGCGGGTGTCGACCTCAAGCGCGTCGTGGACGGCGGCGCCGCGTACGTGGCGGAGTTCCTGCCCGCGCTCAGCGGTGCCTTCCGATCCGTCTTCGACCTGGGCAAGCCGGTGGTCGCCGCGGTCAACGGGCACGCCATCGCCGGTGGCTGCGTGCTCGCCGCAGCCTGCGACCACCGGATCATGGCATCGGGGAGCGGCACGATCGGGGTTCCGGAGCTGCGGGTCGGGGTGCCATTCCCGCAGTCGGCGCTGGAGATCCTGCGGTTCGCGCTGGGCCCGGTCGGCGCCCGCCGTGCGATCTTCGACGGTGCCAACCACGAGCCGGAGGCGGCCCTGGCCCTGGGTCTGGTGGACGAGCTGAGCGACCCGGACGCCCTGCTGGACCACGCGATGGCCGTTGCCGGCCGGATGGCCACCGATATCCCGGCCGACACCTTCCGCTGCACCAAGACGCAACTCCGGCAGGAGGTGAACGAGCGGCTCGACCGTGTTACCGAGCCGGCCACCGTGGAACTGTGGACGACGGCGGCAACCGACGGCCGGATCCGGGCCTTCATGGACCGGACAGTAGGTTCCGGAGCGACCCTCCGTTAGTCCTGAAGGGATCGAATGGGGCCGAAGCGCGTGCGAGCCCGCACCATAGCCGGACAGCCGGCAGGTCGCCGGCCGTGACCGGCCTCGTCCGCCCTACCGGCGGCACCATGAGGAGGAGACACCGCCTTGCCGATCATTGATGTCTGGGCACAACACCCGACGCGGCGCTTCACCCAACACGACATGTTCGACTCGCTGCGCAACTGGTCCGGCACCTCCCTGCCACCCGACCAGCCGCCGCTCTCCGTCACCGTGGCAGCCATGGACGCGGCCGCCGTCGACCTGGCCCTGATCAGCGCTTGGTACGGGCCAGAAGGCGCGCTCATCTCCAACGACGAGGTGGCCGCCTTCGTCGCCGAGTCAGGCGGTCGCCTGGCCGGGGTCGCCTCCGTCGACCTGCGCAAGCCGATGGCGGCCATCCGCGAGCTCCGGCGGGCGGTCACCGAACTCGGCTTCAAGGCGTTGCGCATCGTGCCTTGGTTGTGGGAGCTGCCGCCCACCGACCGCCGCTACTACCCGCTCTACGCCGAATGCGTCGAGCTCGGCATCCCGTTCTGCACTCAGGCGGGCCACACCGGCCCGTTGCGTCCCTCCGAGCCCGGCCGGCCCATCCCGTATCTCGACCAGGTGGCGCTGGACTTTCCCGAGCTGACGATCGTGGCCGGGCACATCGGCTATCCGTGGACCACCGAGATGATCGCGGTGGCCACCAAGCACCCCAACGTCTACATCGACACCTCCGCCTACACCGTTCGCCGCTATCCCGCCGAACTGGTCGCGTACCTGAAGAGCCATGGCGGGGGCAAAGTGCTGTTCGGCACCAACTACCCGATGATCACACCGCTCAAGGCACTGGACGGGCTGGATCAGCTCGGGCTGGATGAGGAGACCCGTGCCATGTTCCTCCACGGGAACGCCCGGCGCGTGTTCCAGACGCTTCACTGACGCGTGCGGGAAGGAGCGGTCTGGCCCGGTTTCCCAGAGCTTACGAGGAACCGAATGATCAGCTCGGTGAGATCGCCAGGCTGCTCCGCGACCATGTTGTGGCTCGCGGCCAGCTCAACCACCTCAACGGCACCCGGAAGGTCGTGGAGGTCGCGCCGTACCCCTCGACGGAAGGCCGCCATGAGCTCGCCGCCGTCCATTCCCGCCGGGTCCCGGTCGGCCAGGACGACCAGCGCGGGGCAGGTCACGCCGCGGAGCAGCGGGATCGCGTCACGGAACTCCGGCGCGTAGCGCACCGCCGTCAGGATCTCCGGGCCTGGCCGGAGGTAGCTGTGGCCGTTCCTGGTGGTCAGAGTCCGTTGGGGGAGCATGTGCGCCTGCTCGGCGGGGACCGGGTGGCTCATCGCCGCGGCCTGGGCGTCGAAGGCGGCCTGGAGTTGGTCGAGGGCTATGTCCAGCGCGTCCCGCGTCATGCCCGGATAGTTGCCCGGGTCATTCTCCGCGGACCTGAGGCCGTCGAGGTTGACGATCGCCGGGCATCCGGGGTGGTTTCGCGCCCACATGAGGGCGAGCATGCCGCCGAGCGAGTGGCCCACGATCGCAGGGCGGTCCAGGCGGAAGTGCTTGACCACGGCCTCGAGATCGCCGAGAACCGCGTCCCATTCCCATGGACCGTCCCCGGACAGCCCGTGGCCGCGCAGGTCCACCGCCACGACCCGGTGCTTCCGCGCGAGGAGCGGCGCGAGGGTGTCCCAAGCCTCGAGCGTCCCGCCGAGGCCGTGAAGGAGTAGTACGGCGGGGCCGTCCCCGCCGTGGTCGCGAGCGGCGAGCGGGATGACGTGGTCAGTGATGGTGATGGTCTGAGGGGACACGCTGCTCCTTTGGTTGCTTGAGCCGGGCGCGCACGGACGCCGTGGTCACTCCGCCGTCGGGATGACGTTCGAGCTTGGCGCGCTTGACGAGGTCGTGAACCCCTTGGCGGGTGATGCCGAGCATGGCTGCGGCAGTGGTGTACGGTACGGCGGCCGCGCCTGGGTGCCCCGCGCGGCGGGCGACGGTCTGCCCGAAGGGCGAACGCCACCACGCCTCTGGCGGGTTGAACGGCTCGTCGCCGGGGAAGGCCGCCGCGATCAGTCGCGCCGCCGTACGGACCGCGAGCTTGTCGTCAGGGCCGAGCAGCTGAGCCGCCCACACCTCGGCTTCGATGCGCAGCCGTTCCCGGATCGGCCGGACCTGATCATCCGACTCGAAAAGGATCTCCAGCGGGTCGACGATCCGGGTTTCCATCAGCTGGACGAGCGCCCCGGCCAGTTCGATGTGCTCTGCAGTACTTGCATGGATCACTTGACGAACGATAGCAAGTACTTGGCAATTAATGTCAAGTAGATGGATTGGTCACCGGCATCCCGCGGGACCCCTGGGAAGCGTCGCTGGCGGGGTGATGCGTGCCTACCACTGACCTGGAAGGAATCCGTTGCGGGGCGCTTGGCAGGCCGATCGCCGGCACGCGGCGGGTAGGGCGGGCCACCGTGTGCCGGTGCTCTCGCTCAGCCGCTGAGGAACGCGGCGAGGAGCGGGATCACCTGTGCCGGATCGTCTTCGTGCACGTTGTGCCCGGCGCTCGGAATCACCTTGACCTCCGCGCCGGGGATGCGTTCACCGTACTCGCGGGCGTAGGAGGCGGGCAGCCACTGATCATCCTGTCCCCAGACGATGAGCGTCCTGGCCGTGATCCGGCCCAAGCCCGCGTCGATAGGGGCGTAATCCTGGCTGCGGACGAGCTTGACGAAGGCGTCTCGTTGTTCGGACCTGGACATCCATGCCCAATTCTCGTCGACCACCTCCGCGGTGACCCGTTCCTGGTGAGTGAACGCGGAGCGCAGGCTGGTCTCGAAGTCCGCGCGGCGCATCAACTTCACCACGGCCTCACCCACCACCGGCACGCCGAACACCGCCGTCTGCGAAGCCAGTTCCTTGTCCAGGCCAGGCGAGTCCAGGAGTACGAGCTTGTCGACCCGGTCGGGGTGGCGCTCGGCGAAGGAGAGGGTCCACGCACCACCCCACGAGTGACCGACCAGCGACGCCTTCGTCAAGCCCACCGCGTCCAGGAATGCTCTGATGGCGTCCGCCATGGCGGGGATCGTGTAGGTGAAGTTCTGCGCCGCCCGGGTATAGCCCTGGCTCGGCAGGTCGACGGCGTAGACCGTGTGGTTCTTGGCCAGGGCGGGGATGGTGTCCCGATAGGAGTACTGCCACTGGGCGCCACCCGCGATCAGCACCACCGGTGCGCCTTGTCCGGTTTTGGTGTAGTGGAAGCGAGCCACGGGCGTGTCGGCGTACAGGGAGTGAACGCGGCTCAGGTACGGCGAGCGGTATCCCTGTACGGCGGGCGGCTGCCACACATACGCGATGAACAGGACCCCGGCCATCAGCAGCGCGACCAGGCCCGCCAGCCATCGCGGCCAGCGCCGCCGTCGGGCGGGCCGCTCGGCCGAAGCCGGCGGTGTCTCATCAAGTCTGACCATGATCTTCCTCAGTGTCTGCGAGGTCTTCACACATACCGGGACGGATGGGTATCGCCCGGCGTGACAAGTGCGTCCAGTGACATAACTCACGCACCGTCCGGCGGGCGATCACGACACCCCGACTGCCGAGGTGGTCTGCGGGGGCCATCGGGGTGAGGGACTTCAGCCGCTGATGACGACGCTCATGTTGCGTCCTCGGTGCCAGGGCCCCGCTGAGGAAGCAGGGCCTCCGCGGCGGTCCAAGCTCGGGCGAGCCCGAACTCCGCCAGTCCGCGGATCAGGTCACGAAAGGTCTCCTCGGTGGCCCCGTCCGCCTGTGCCAAGGCGGCGTGCAGGCGCATCGACTGGCCCAGCGTCTGGTAGAAGACGTCCACGGTCAGGCAGGCGATCGCCCGTTCGCGGATGCTGAGGTGCGGGCGGGCCCAGCGCTGGGCGAGCTGGTCTTCGGTGAAGGCGGCCAGTCCCGGGTCCAAGTCCTCGAGATCGTGTACGGCGCGGGCCAGCGCTCCGGTCAGCGGCACCGGCTTGATCGGGTCGGTGTCCTGCGCCGGGGGCAGGCCGAGTTCGGTCAGGCGCTGGAAGGCTGGGACGAGGATGGGGTAGCCCACGTAGGGGGCCAGGTGGCGGTAGAGCTCCCGGATTGATTCGGGGTCGACCCCGTTGGCCAGGGCCATCTGGACGTGCATGGCCAGGGGCAGGTCCAGATGGGGGTGGCACAGGTCGGCGGTCAGGCAGACGAAGGCCTTCTCCCGCATGGTCAGGTGGGTCAGGCCCCACAGGTTGTGGCCTGCGCCGACCGCGAGCTGGGCGAAGACGGGGTCGAGCGCTACGAGGGCGTCGGCTCCGGCGAGCTGCGTCATGGTTGCTCCGTTCAGGACAGGCCCAGCGCGCGCAGCCGCAGGGCATCGAGGGTGTACTGGGGGACGACGCGGCCGAGCGTGCTCATCAGCCGCGACTTCTTGCCGACCGGGTAGCGGGAGCGGGGCTTGCGCGCGGTCAGGGCGTGCAGGACGGCGCGGGCGACCACGTCGGGGCTGGAGCCCGAGCGCTCCTCCTTCAGCCCGCTGGTGACCATGGTCCGGTAGGCGGCGCCGTACAGAAGCCTGCCCTCCTCACCGATGTCGGCCAGCCGCGGTTCGACCTCGCCTTCGAGCTTGTCGACGGCGGCGGTGTGGATCGAGCCGGGCTCGATGAGGACCGCGCGGATGCCCCAGGGCTTGACCTCCATGCGCAGCGCGTCGTTGAGGGAGCGGATGGCGTGTTTGGAGGAGCACAGCGGGCCGCCGAAGGGCAGGGTGATCCAGCTGCCGACCGAGCCGACGGTGACGACGCGGCCTTTCGATGCGCGCAGCTTCGGCAGCATGGCCTGGGTGACGGTCACCTGGCCGAAGACGTTGACCTCGTACTGCCAGCGCAGCGCGTCCAGGGAGACGAACTCCAGGGGTCCGGTGACGCCAATGCCGGCGTTGTTGACCAGGGCGTCGAGATGACCGATGCGCTCGGCGGCATCGGCGATCTGCCTGGCGTCGGTGACATCCAGCTTGATCGGGGTGACGGTCGGGCCGAGCGCCTCGCCGTCGGCCTCTTTGCGGACTCCGGCGTAGACGGTGAAGCCCTCGCGGGCCAACAGGAGGGCGGTGGCACGGCCGATTCCGGTAGAAGCGCCGGTCACCAGGACGGTTTTCGACATGAGTGGTCCTTTCGGGTCCGGGTCAGTAGTAGGCGCGCATCAGCTCGGTCGCCCATTCCGGTTGCACCATCGGGCCTTGCGGGCCGAATTCGGCCATGTAGGGCTTGACGTCCAGGATCGGGGTGCCGTCGATGGCATCCAGGCCGCGCACGTGGATGTCGAGACCTTCGACGGCGATCAGGTGGCAGCGGGAGACGCCCAGCAGGTTCGGGCGGTTCTTGCCCCGCTGGGCGAAGATGCCGACCTTGGGCCAGTCGGGGTTGCCCCGAGGGTGACGGGCGGAGGTGTTGACCGAAGACGGGTCCACAAGATGGAACTGGAACACCACCTCCAGGTGCGAGAAGGCATCCAGCCCAGCGAGTGCCTCCGGCCCGAAACGGGTCCCGTCGAGGCGGATCAGCGCCTGTTCGGTGTTCCAGTCGTCGTCGAACGCCTCGACGCGCCCACCGACGACCGTTCCGACAGGCTCTACCACAATGGTCCGCACAGCGTTCCTCCCATGGTCAGATGGCTGATCACGACCGTACGGCCCGCCGGTTCCGGCCGAATCAGTCATGGTGGCTGAAGCCTTGCGAGGCTCCCGCCGGTTGGTTATGTAGGGAGCTGATCGAGTGGCCCGTTATCTGACCAGCGACTGAGCCTGCTGCTCCTCGGTCTTGAGCTGGCGGTTCTCCTTGATGAGGAAGTAGATCAGCAGTCCGCTCATGATGAAGTGGCCGCCGGCGGTGTACAGGCCGGGGAAGTAGCCGCCCTTGATGATCGGGAAGACGAAGTGGGCGATGCCGTTGAGCAGGCCGGCGCCCAGGGCGTACCACCACAGGAAGAAGTTGGACACCCGGATCCGGTAGAGCGCGCCCGCGCCGGCGAAGAAGTAGAGCGCGCCGAAGCCGAAGACGAACACGAGCAGGAACTCCTTCTCCGGCCAGTCCCGGGGCGAGTCGAACAGCTCGACGATCTCGTGGGGGAAGCCGCCGGTGTACTCCTCGGCCATGTGGATGAGCTGGAAGCCCACCGCGCACAGGTAGACGGCGATCACCTTCCTGGACTTCACCGGACGGGCGTAGCTGAAGGCGATCCACCCGCTCCAGCCCAGCACGCTGGCGACCACGAGGATGACGGCACCTTGTATGGGGAGGGTCAGCAGTGCCCAGGTGCAGAAGGCGGCGGCCAGGATTGCCATCACGGTTGCCGAGTAGGGTTCAGGTCGTTTGGTCATGGCCGAAATCCTAGGAAGATGGCGCTATCGGTCGCCTCCGTCACGTGACTGATCGGGGCCCGGGGCACATCAGTCACGTGACGGAGGCGATACACAAGAGCCGCTGCCTAGCGTCTACGTCATGAAGTCGATCAATGGCGGTGGGGCTGCTCGAGGCATGATCCGCGTCTTCGCTGTCGTGTTCTTGCTGGTGCTGTCCCTGACCCCTCCTCCGGCCCGGGCGCATGTCGTCGAGGCCGGAGCGGACTTGCGGGTGACACAGACCTTCGGGACGGGCGAGGTCACACTCGTCATCGCCGGGGTCTCGCAGGTGCCCGGCGGTGCCTCCTGGGCGATGGTGAGCGACGGCGCGTTCCTGCTGGTCGGTGTGCTGGTGGTGGGTGGCGTGCTCACCGGCCGCCTGTCCAGGCCCGTCGTGGGCGCCGCGAGCGCATCCGCGGCGGTCGCGGTCGTCGTGATGCTGCTGCGGCCGTACCTGCTCGCGGCCCAGCCGGAGGGCGCGGTGCCCGTCGCCGAGGTCGGACGGCCATTTGTGCAGGGCCGCTTCTCGACACTGCCTGCCCGGCCCGCCACGGGCGCCGAGTTCACCGATGGTCTCGAGAGCGTGGAGACGGCGGGCACGCGGTATGCGGTCAGCGTGCTCCCGGCCGATCCCCTCGAGGTGCGGGTGACCTCGGGCAAGGCCGAAACGGTCACGCTGGCGGAGGTCATGCCGAGCATGGGCCGCGCTCTGCCGCCGGTCGCCACCGTCCAGGCCGATCTCGGCCGCTTCGTCGCCGAGGAGAAGGTGTTCGTCATGGACGGCGTATGGGAACTGTCGATCACTCTGTCCGGGGATCGAGGTGAGGAGACGATCACAGTCAGCATGCTGGTGTGATGGGCTGGAACATCAGTCAGGTGACGGAGGCGACCCGCGAGGGCCCCGGCTAGCGTCGGCGACATGAAGCTGATCAATGATCATCTGGCCGTCAAGGCCCGGGTACTGCCCGCGACCGGCGAGGGTTTCCTCATGCTGGCCGGCGAGGTCGGCACCTGGCGCGGCAGCTACTTCGCGTCGCCTCCCGCGCAGCTGGCCGCCCATCTCAAGGCCCTGGCCACGGGCATCGAGGCGCGGGAGGCGAACGTGTTCCGCGCCGTCCTGCGTACACCAGGTGAGGGCGACGAGCTGCTGGCCGCCCGAGGCATCCGGCCGGCGCGTTATGACGTCGTCGTGCTGATCCGCACCGCGT
>NZ_VCJS01000256.1 GCF_005893125.1 Nonomuraea basaltis
CGGGCGGGTGGCCGGGGTGGCCACCCGCCCGCCAGGCTCGCGCCCCGCCCCTTCACCAGACCCTCCGGCATCCGATCCGCCCTCGGCGCCCCGTCCCGGCCATTCCGACACCGTGCCGTCCGATGCCCGCCCGCCGCCTTCCGAAGACCCGGAGGGCGAAGGACCGGCCCCCGAGGGGTCAGCCTCCGATGGGCCGGACGGCTGTTCCTCCGCCGACGCCTCGCCGTCCCGGCCCGTCGGCGCACCACCCGGGGAGCCGTCCTCGCCAGGCCCGGAACCCCCGCCGTCGGGATCGTCCGGGCCCTCCTCCCCCGACGTGCCCGCCAGCAGCTCGTCGAGCAGGGACTCGTCCAGCCCCGGCGCGTCGAACGGATCGCGCCGCCGCCGATGCGGCAGCGACAGCCGCGCGGCGGCCCGAACGTCCTCGGTCGTCACGGCGTCCCGCCCCTGCCAGGCCGCGTGGGCGATGGCGGCGTTCGCCGTGACCAGGTCGGCCCGCAGCCCGTCGACCCCGAACGCGGCGCACACCGTCGCGATCTGCCGCAGCCGCGCATCCGGCAGCCGCACGCCCGGCACCCGGACCCTGGCCTGGGCGATCCTGGCCGCCAGCGCCGATTCCTCGGCCTTCCACCGGGCCGCGAACGCCTCGGGGCCGGCGTCGAAGGCGAGCCGCCGCCGGACCACCTCCGCGCGCTCCCCGGGATCCCTGGACGCCTTCACCTCGACCGTCAGCCCGAACCTGTCCAGCAGCTGCGGCCGCAGCTCGCCCTCCTCCGGGTTCATGGTCCCGACCAGCAGGAACCTGGCGGCGTGCCGTACGGACACGGACTCGCGCTCCACATAGCACGTGCCCATGGCCGCCGCGTCGAGGAGCAGGTCGACGAGGTGGTCGTGGAGCAGGTTCACCTCGTCGACGTACAGCACGCCGCGATGCGCGGCGGCCAGCAGTCCGGGCTCGAACGCCTTCACGCCCTCCGTCAGCGCCCGCTCCACGTCCAGCGAGCCGACCAGGCGGTCCTCCGACGCACCGACCGGCAGCTCCACCAGCGCGGCCGGGCGGTCGAACCCCTGCCCGCCCGGCTCGTGCGGGCCGTCCGGGCACTCCGCGTCCGGGGCGGCGGGATCGCAGGCGAAGCGGCAGCCGGGCACCACGGTCACGGCGGGCAGCTGGGCGGCCAGAGCGCGCACGATGGTCGACTTGGCGGTGCCCTTCTCACCGCGGACCAGCACGCCGCCCACCCGCGGCGAGACCGCGTTGAGCACCAGTGCCAGCTTCAGGTCGTCGAGCCCGACGACGGCGCTGAACGGATACGTGACGATCAAGACAGGACCTTCCGGTTGACGTGGCCGACCCGCCAGCCGGCTCGCGTGGCGGTCAGCTCGGTGAGGGACAGCGGCGCGAGATCGAAACGGGCGGTGCGCGGCGGGTCCAGCCCCAGCGCGTGCCCGAGCGCCGCCCGGATGGCACCCGCGTCACAGAAGACCACCACGTGGAGCTCCGCGCGTGCCGCGTCGGGCTCCGCACGTCCCGGGGTGCGTACTGAGGCACCTGCAGAAGCGCCGGCCGAGGCGGGGGTCAAGGCGCGTACCGTGTCGAGCCAGCCCGCCACCCGCGCCGCCAGCTCGGCCGGGCTCTCGCCGCCGTGCGGTGCCGCGTGCGGGTCGGTCAGCCAGCTCGCCAGCGCGTCCGGCTCCTCCCGCGCCACCCGCGCGTACGGGAGGCCCCGCCACCGGCCGCAGTCCGCCTCCGCGAGGGCCGGGGTCACACGGGCCTCCAGCCCCACGGCGGCGGCGGTCTGCCGGGCGGCGGCCGTGGGAGCGGCCCACGCCGTCGCGCCCGCCATCATCGGCCCCAGAGCGGCGGCGGCCCTGGCGAGGCTCGCCGCGTCGGCGTCCTCGTCGGCGGGAAAGCAGGCGGCGCGCATTCCCGGCGTGGTGGCGTGCCGGACGAACAGCACCCCACTCAACTCGTCGAGACCGGCGAGGCTGACCGGCGCGCCGCCGCCCGGTCGCTCACCCAGCCGAACAGCACGCCGAAGACCGTCCAGAAGACCAGTTGCGTGCCGAGCGAGGCGAGCCTGAACTCCCACAGCAGCGTGGCGGGGAACCCGTCGGGCACCTCGTCGATCGGCGGCAGCAGCAACCACGCGGCGGCCACCGGTACGAGGAAGGCGGCGACGGCCGCGCTCCACCTGGCCCACGGCCCTCCGGAGACGCGACGCGCCGTCGCCACGGCGATCGCCGTCGCGGCCAGGCCGACGGCGATCATCACGACGTACAGGAGGGTCCGGCCGTTGATGGTCTCGGGGTCTCCCACGGCCGGCGGGTTGGCGGGATATTTCAGGAACGGTACGAGGATGACCGCCGCGAAGGCCGTCCCCGCGGCGGCGAGCGCCAGCCCGCCCTCCGACCGGGGACCGACCCGCCCGCGCAGGCCCGCGTACACGAGTGCGAAGACGCCGCCCACGGCCAGCCCGTACAGGCCGGTGGCCAGGAACAGCCCGGCCTTCTGCACGGGCCGGGAGACCAGCGCCTCCTCGCCGTGGCCATGGCCGTCGGCGGCGTGCTCCAGCGCGATCGCGCCGTCCAGCCGCGGCTCCCCGAAGGCGAAGGCGAAGCCGCCCGCGATCAATCCGGCCAGCAGGCCCAGGAGCAGCCCCCTGACCAGCAGGGTGCGTACCATGCCGTGCCTAATGACAGGGCACGCCGAGCAGGTGCCGCCCGTCGTGCATCAGTTCGTGCAGGTAGGCCCCCGTCTGTGAGATGGCCCCGTTGTCCATCAGCACCAGGTAGGCGATCAGCAGCAGCACCGGCACGGCCAGGAACCACAGCCGCAGGCGGGGGAGAGAGATGGTGGATGGAGCGGACAGGCCACTCATAAAGGCCTCCTCTGGGATGACGCGTCCCGACAGGTGAGGTCACGGTCGCCAAGCGACCTGGCTCCCGGGATCTACGTCCCGGATACAGTGGCGCGTCCGCACCGGCATCTCACCGGATTTCCCTTGGACAACCGTGAAATCTCCCGGAACGTATCCTTTTCTCCCGTTCGCGTCAATGACGTGACTATGGCCACACCCTCCGAGAATCGAGCACCCATCTGCCAGCTCGACAGGTTGTAGAGCTACCCTGAAGGGCGTGAAGGGTCTTGGCGAGCTTGAGCGCAGCATCATGGACATCCTCTGGGCGGAGAGCACCGCGTTGACCGCCCGCGAGGTCGGGAGGCTCATCGCCGACCGCGATCTCGCCCCCACCACGGTGATGACCGTCCTCGACCGGCTCACCCGCAAGGGATTCCTGCAGCGGACCCGCGACGGCCGCGCGTGGAGATATGAGCCCGCGGAAAGCCGCGACGCGTACATCGCTGAGCTTATGCTTGAGGCCTTGGACTTGACGGGCGACCGGTCGGCCGCCCTCACCCGCTTCGCCCAGGCCGTGTCGGGCCCGGAGGCGGAGATCCTGCGCAGAGCCCTTACGGAGCTGGAGGACGAGTGATCACGGCAGCGGCGCTGGCAGCGCTCGCCACGGCGTGCGCGGTTGGCTCCTGGCGTTTCACGACTGCCCGGTGGACCTCGCGCGCGCCCCGGCTGGCCATCATCCTCTGGCAGTCCCTCGGCGTCGCCTGGGGGCTGGCCACGACCGGCGCCATGCTGGCGTACGCGGTCCAGCCCTACGAAGTGGGCGTGCTGCAGGGGCTCATCGCGTTCGTGAGCGGCCGGACACCGCGCGAGCCCTGGGACGCGCTGCACGTGCTGGCCATGATCGCGGGCATCACGGCGCTCGCCGTGCTGGTCGTGGTGCTGGTCACGGCCGGCGTGCAGGCGCTGCGGGCGCGCAGGCGGCACCGGATGCTGCTCACGCTGATCGCCCACGACGACCCGGGCATGCCGGGCGTGCGGGTGCTCGACCACCCGGGCGCGGCGGCATACTGCGTGCCCGGCCTGCGCTCGCAGGTCGTGGTCAGCGAGGGCGCGCTCAGGCTGCTGTCGCGCGACGAGCTGGCGGCCGTGCTCGCGCACGAGGCGGCGCACGTACGCGAGCGCCATGACCTGGTCCTGCTGCCGTTCGCCGCGCTGCGCCGGGCGCTGCCCTGGTCGAAGGTCGTGGCCGACGCTCAGGCGCAGGTGGAGCTGCTCATCGAGATGGCCGCCGACGACCGCGCCCGGCGCTACTGCTCGCCGCGCCGCCTGGCCACGGCGCTGCTCAGGTTCGGCACGGCCGGCGCCATGCCGACGCCCAACGGCATGCTGGGCGTGCACGCCCAGAACGTCATGGCGAGGGTCGATCGCCTGGTCAAGCCGGGTCCCGAGCTGGCCACGCCGGTGCGCTACGGATACGCCGCACTCTCTGTGACATTGGTCACCACCGCGCCCTTCCTGTGGGTTATCCAGCTCTAACGCTTGCTGGAGTTAACCACGGCGCTTGCAATTGCAAGCAGCGCGAGGCAGACTACAGGCATGGCACTACCCAAAGTCGGCTCGATCGGTGAATACATCCGCGAGCAGCGGCAGCAGGCGAAGATCTCGCTGCGCCAGCTCGCGGCGGCGGCAGGGGTCTCCAACCCTTACCTCAGCCAGATCGAGCGCGGGCTGCGCAAGCCGAGCGCGGAGATTCTCAACCAGATCGCCAAGGGTCTGCGCATCTCCTCGCAGGCGCTCTATGTGCAGGCGGGCCTCATCGAGGACCGCGAACCGCCGAGCGACGTGATCACTGTGATCAGGGCCGACACGCATCTCACCGAGCGGCAACGCCAGGTGCTGATCGATATCTATGAGTCGTTCCGCAAGGAGAAGCGCGCCGAGGACGAGCAGACCTCCCAGAACGCCCGCCCTCAGCACGACTCCGAATCGGACGACGAGCCGCTGCCCGAGGAGTTTCTCGCCGCTCTTGAGCCCTATGCGGCGACCTCAAGCAACGGCAACGTCACCCAGGAAACCAAGGAAGGTTAACCCATGACGCTCGCCACCGAGGTCAAGAAGCTCACCGATTCCAAGCCGTTCTACGCGGTCGCGGGTGTGGGCGACTACGCCGTCGAGAAGCTTCGTGAGCTGCCCGAGCAGCTGCAGAAGCTCCAGTCGCGCCGCTACGAGCTCACCCGGGAACTGCCGGAGAAGGCCCGCGTCTACGCCGACAAGGCCGAGGGCCTGGCCAGGGAGTTCCCCGAGAAGGCCCGCGAGTACGCCGGCCAGCTGACCCACAAGGCCACCGAGGTCTACGAGGACTTCGCCACGCGCGGCCGCAAGGTCGTCAGCCAGGCCTCGGGCGAGGCCGCGCTCGAGCTGGAAGAGGTGTCGGAGGCCGCCGAGCCGCCCGTCGCCGAGCCGGTCAAGCGGACCCGCACGACCCGCACCACCAAGGCCAAGGCCTGACATTACGGAAGGGCTCGTCTCCCGTCGGGAGACGGGCCTTTTCCTCTTGGGGTGCCCGGCTGTCGGGGGCGCCTATTAGGCTGGGGCCGATTTCATCGCGGCGTTGGGCGGAGCCAACAACATGAATTTGATCAACGGAGTCTTCAACCTCCTCTTCCTGGTGCTCGCCGCCATCATCTTCGGCATGTCGGTCTACGCGGGCGTACACGCGCTCCGGGTGCCGGCCAACGCATTCGTCTCGGCGGGCAAGCTGCAAAAACCCCTCTGGCTGCTCATCCTGGGGCTGGCCACGCTGTTCTCGGGCGCGGGGGCGTGGACCTACTTCAACGCCTTCATGATCGTCGGCGCCGCCGAGTTCATCGGCATCGGCCTCGGGCTGTTCTCGATCGCGGCCGTCATCGCCGCCACCATCTACATCGTCGACGTCAAACCCGCCGTCAAGGGCATGGACGGCCGGGGCGGCGGCGGTCCGTACGGCGGCTGGTAGACCCGCCGCGCGAAGGGGGCGATCCGCCTGGGAGTACTAGGCTGACGATATGACTCACGACCTCCACGGACGCACGCAACGCTTGGAACTGTCGGACCAGAACCTCCGGGATTTCGAGGCCGTCGTGCTGGACGCCACGCCCGAGGGGATCGTGCTGAACAAGTCGGCGTTCTATCCGGGCGGCGGCGGCCAGCCGGCGGACCATGGGGTGCTGATCTGGCAGGGCGTGGAGACCCACATCGCCGGGGTCCGCAAGGGCGACGATCTCTACCTGATCCCGGCCGAGGGCGACCCGGTCCCGCCCGTGGGCACCGTGGTCCGGGGGGCGGTGGCCGACGAGCGCCGCTCGGCCCTCATGCGTACGCACTCCGGCCTGCACGTGCTGTGCGGGGTGGTGTTCCGGGACTACGGCTGCCTCGTCACGGGCGGCAACATGGACGAGCTCACCGCGCGGATGGACTTCAACCTGCCCGAGGTGCCTCCGGGGTTCAAGGAGGCCGTCGAGGAGGCCTGCAACGCCGAGATCGTCGCCGACCGGCGCATCGACGTGAAGGTGCTGCCCCGCCCGGAGGCCTTCGCCATCCCCGGCATCATCCGCACCGCCACGAACCTGGTGCCGGAGACCGTCCAGGACGTGCGCATCATCGACATCGTCGGCCTCGACACGCAGGCGGACGGCGGCACCCACGTGGCCTCCACCAAGCAGATCGGCCACATCAAGGTGGCCAAGATCGAGAGCAAGGGGCGCGGCTTCCGCCGCCTGCGCATCCAGATCTCCGACTAGCGTCCCTCCACGATCGCGGCGAGCCCGTCCAGCAGCGGCCTCAGCCCGAACTCGAAGAGCCGGTCCAGGTCGAGGTCGAAGTCGCCCAGCTCGGCCAGGAACTCCGCGAAGGCGGGATAGCGCCCCGACTCGGTGATCGCCCGCATGCGGCCCCCCTGCACGCTCAGCCACTCCTCGTCGGTGAGGCCCGTGGCGGCACGGGCCCGCCGCTCCAGCTCGATGTTGGCGGCTATGCCCTGCACGTAGCTGTAGACCAGGATTTGCAGGTTCATCTTGGCCGTGGCGTCCAGCCGAGTGCCCGCCAGCGCTGCCATGACCCACTCCGAGTGCTTGAGCAGCCCCGCCGAGGGCAGCGGCCTGGACAGCGGAGTGATCCCGGCCATCCACGGATGCCGGCGGTAGGCGGCCCACTGCAGGCGTGCGGACGTCTCCAGCACCGCCCGCCAGCCGGCGGGAGGCTCCGCGGGCAGCGGGAAATCCTCGATCGCCGCGTCGAACATCAGCAGCACCAAGTCCTCCTTGCCGCCCACGTGGCGGTAGAGAGACATGGTCGCCATGCCGAGCCGGACCGCGAGGGCGCGCATGGTCAGCTCGGCCAGCCCTTCGGCGTCCGCGATCTCGATGGCCGCCCGCACGATGCGCTCGCGGGCCAGTTCATGCTCGGGCAGCGAGGATCGCCGCGCCGTACCACCCGATTGCGCCCCTCTCCCACCGCGCGGCTCCGCCCCCCTACCACCGCGCAGCTCCGCCACGACCGTGCCCACGCGCGGCTCCGCGACCACCACCCCTTCCTGGGCCAGCAGCGTGAGCGCCTTGGCGGCGGTGGCCAGCGCGACGCCCCAGTCCCTGGCGAGCTGTCTGGTGGACGGCACCCGCTCCCCCGGACGCAGCTTGCCGTCCGCGATGCGCCGCTTGATGTCGGCCACTATGCGCGCGTAGGGCGGAGCACCCATCGAACCCTCCTGTACTAGTACAGATCCTGCCAGCATACCCTTGTGACGAGCTGTATGTACGTCGTACATTCACATCGCATACAGCGTCAACAGCACAGGGAGCACATCATGAAGGTCCTCATTTCCGGCGCGAGCGTAGGCGGCCCCGTCCTGGCCTACTGGCTGCGGCAGCACGGCTTCGAGGTGACGGTCGTCGAGCGCGCCCCCGCCCCCCGCAAGGGTGGCCAGGCGATCGACATCAGAGGAGCCGCGTTGACCGTGGCCGCGAAGATGGGTGTCCTCGAGCAGATCAGGACCATGAAGACGACCATGCGCGGCATGTCGATGGTGGACGGCGACGGCAACGAGATCATGCGCAGCACCGAGGAGACGCTCAGCGGCGGCCGTTTCGACAGCCCGGACGTGGAGATCATGCGCGACGACCTGGTCGCGATCCTCACCTCGGCCTCGGACGCCGGCTACCTCTACGGCGACTCGATCGCCGCTCTCACGGAGGACGGGGAGGTGACGTTCGAGAGCGGCAGGCAGGGCCGCTACGACTATGTCATCGGCGCCGACGGGCTGCACTCCAACGTGCGCAGGCTCGCCTTCGGCGAGGAGTCGCAATTCCTGCACCACCTCGGCATGTACGTCTCCATCTACACCACCGGCAACTTCCTCGGCCTGGACCACTGGCAGACGTGGTTCCGCGAGGGCATCGGGGGAGGGGCCGTCTTCAGCGACAGGGACACCAGCGTGATGCGGGTCAACCTGGGCTTCGAGGCAGGCCCGATCGACTACGACTACCGCGACATCGACCAGCAGAAGCGCCTCGTCCAGGAGCACTGCTCGGGACTGCGCTGGGAGGTCCCGAGGCTGCTGGACGCCATGTGGAAGGCCGACGACTTCTACTTCGACGCCATGGCCCAGGTGAGGATGGAGCGCTGGTCGACCGGCCGGGTGGCGCTGATCGGTGATGCGGGCTACTGCGCCACGCCGCTGTCGGGGCAGGGCACGAGCCTGGCCATGGTGGGGGCGTACGTGCTGGCACAGGAGCTCGGCGCGGACCCGGCCGCGGCGTTCGACCGCTACGAGGAGCGCATGCGCCCGTTCGTCGCGGCAAACCAGGCGCTCGCGCTCGAGAACCCCGGCCAGGGCGCCGCGCCGGAGAGCGTTCAGCGGGCCGCAACCGGCATCACGCTGGATTGACGGTACGAACCGATACGATTTGCCGCCATGACGGGTATCCGACTCACGATCGCCGCCCTCGGAGCCACCGCTCTGGCGTTGACCGCCGCCCCCGCGATGGCAGCGGAGGCCGGGATCACGGACGAGGTGACGATGACCCTGGGCAAGGACGGCACCCTGCACGTGGTCGAGAAGATCACCGGGGCGTCGGGGGGACTCAAGCGGACGTTCATCACCAGGACGCGGTACGACGACGGCAACGACCGCGTCTACCAGATCTCGAACGTCAAGGGCGGCACCCTCGAAGGCGACGTGCTCACTGTGACGGGCCAGACCGTCGAGTACGACGTCAAGGGGACGGTGACGACCTCGGGCGGGGTCGAGGAGCTGCGCTGGTTCGCGGTGAACGGCTGGAACCAGCAGGTCACCAAGGCCACGGTACGGGTGAACGGCCCCGGCCAGGTGCAGAACCTGTCCTGCTTCGCCGGCGAGCTGACCTCGGCCATCGGCTGCACGGCGGCCTCCATGGACCACAGCGCCACCCAGGCCGACTTCGAGCAGCAGAACCTCGCGCCCAGCCAGGCCCTGACCGTCGTCGTCGGCTACCCGGAGGGCTCCAGCGGCGGCGCCCCCATCCTGGAGAAGCGCTTCTCGCTGGCGGCCGCGTTCACCCTCGACACCATCACCGGCGGCGCCCTGGCCGGCCTGCTGGTGCTGCTGCTCGGCGGCGTCGTCCTGCTCTACTGGACGCGGGGCCGCGACGCGCGGGTCGCCGACCACGAGAAGGGCGCCGTCGATCCCGTCCAGAACGGCCACTTCTCCCCGCCCGACGGCGTGCGCCCCGGCCAGATCGGCACGCTCGTGGACGAGCAGGCCGACGTGGTCGATGTGACCGCCACGATCATCGACCTCGCGGTACGCGGCTACCTGCGGATCGACGAGCAGCCCCGCCAGACCTACGACGCACCCGACTGGATGCTGGTCAGGCGGAACGCGCCCGTCGACGCGCTCCTGCCGTACGAGCGCGCCCTCTTCGAGGCCATCTTCGACGGCCGGGACACTGTGCTGCTGTCGCAGATGTCCGGCTCCTTCGCGGCCCACCTGGGCAAGGTCCGCGACGCGTTGTACGCCGATGTGGTCAAGCAGGGCTGGTTCGCCCGCCGCCCGGACACCGAGCGCACCAGGTGGACCACGATCGGCGTGGTGCTGATCGGCACAGGACTGCTGGCCACGGTGGCGCTGGCCTGGTTCACCACGTACGGGCTGCTCGGGCTTGCCCTGATCATCGCGGGCGCCGCCCTGGCCGTCGGCGGCCAGTACATGCCGGCCAAGACCGCCAAGGGCTCGGCCGCGCTGGCGCATACGATGGGCTTCCGCCAGTACCTGTTCTCCGGCGAGCTGGGCAACGTGCCCGAGCAGCACCGGGTGGAGCTGTTCTCGCGCTACCTGCCGTACGCCGTGATCTTCGATGGGGTGGAGCACTGGTCGCGCGTGGTGGCCTCGGTCACCGGCAACGGCAGCCAGAGCGACAACCTCTACTGGTACCACGGGCCCGCGGAGTGGGACCTGTCCAAGTTCGCCGGCTCGATGCGCACGTTCACGACCACGACCTCGGGCGCCATCTCCGCGACCCGCCAGTTCCGCACGCTTTAGCGGATTCTCAGCTCCCCGACCGGGCGGCCCCCGCCGAGCACCGGCGGGCTGGCCAGCTCGGCCAGCTCAGGGGCGTCCAGCCCGAGGGAGCGCAGCGCCGCCACCGTGACCGCCACGCGGGCGCGCTGCGACCCGTCCTCGATCTTGACGGTCCCTGCGCGCCCGTCCTCGAACACGAACGCGTCGAACGCCTCCGCCCCCGCCTTCAGCATCAGCCCCGGCAGCGCCCGCATGAGCGCGGCCTCGGGGCGGTCGGTGCCCGACGTCCACTCGGGGTAGGTGCTCATGGCGTCGAAGATCTTGCGCTCGTACGAGTCCGGCGACGACATCGGGAACGCCCTGAACCCCTTGGTCACGCCCAGCATCGACACGAAGAACAGCGGCGCCCCGCACCCGTCCACGCCGGAGGCCGCCACCCGCTCCCCCGTCAGGTCCTCCACCGTCTCCCTGATCGCGCGCTGCAGCGGGTGCATCGGCTCCAGGTACGTGTCCAGCTGCCAGTCGTTCAGCACGCAGGTGGCCAGCATGGCGGCGTGCTTGCCGGAGCAGTTCATGTAGACGCGCCCGCGCTCGGTCGCCGCCCGGTCGAACGGGTAGTCCTCGGGGCACAGCAGCGCCGATTCCTCCAGCCCCGCCCCCGCCAGGATCTTCCTGACCCCGTCCACGTGGAACGGCTCCCCCGAGTGCGAGGCGCAGGCCAGCGCGAGCAACTCGCCCTCCAGCCGCAGCCCGCTGCGCAGCATGCCGAGCGCCTGGAGCGGCTTCATCGACGACCGTGGCGACGCCGGTACGTGCACCGCGCCCCGCGCCTCGACCGGGCGTCCTTCCGCGTCCACGGTCAGCATGCGTGCCTGATGCGTGGACTCCACGAACCCGGACCGGACGACTTCCACAATCAGCGACATTTCGCCACCCCTTTCCGGCATGAGTCTACGAAGGGTTTTTCCTGGCCCAGAATGGGATCCCATGCGAGCAGTGGTGCAGCGAGTGAGTTCAGCCTCCGTCGAGGTCGAGGGGCGTACCGTCGGAGCGGTCACAGAGCCCGGCCTGCTCGTCCTGGTGGGCGTCACGCACACGGATACGCGCGCGGAGGCCGCCAGGCTCGCCGCCAAGCTCTGGGGCCTGCGCATCCTGCACGGCGAGAAGTCGTGCTCGGACGTGTCCGCGCCGCTCCTGGTGATCAGCCAGTTCACCCTCTACGGCGACGCGCGCAAGGGCAGGCGGCCCACCTGGCAGGCGGCCGCCCCAGGACCGGTCGCCGAGCCGCTGGTGGGGGCCGTGGTCGAGGAGCTGCGCGCGCTGGGCGCCCACGTGGAGACGGGCGTCTTCGGCGCCGACATGAAGGTCTCCCTCGTCAACGACGGCCCGATCACCCTCGTCCTGGAGACGTGACGGTCAGCGGAGGCGGCGGCGCAGCGAGGGATCGATGCTGACGTTGCGACCCGCGTCCGGCGGCACCACGACCTCCTGGGCCGCCGCGACGCCCCCGGCCAGCAGCGGCGCGTCCACCGGCACCGTACGCTTGATCACCGCCAGCGCGATGGGCCCCAGCTCGTGGTGCCGGGCGGCCGAGCCGACCACGCCGACCTCCTGGCTCTCGAAGATCACCGGAGCGCCGTGCACGGGCAGCGTGTCGACGCTGCCGTCGAGGTGCAGGAACACCAGGCGGCGCGGCGGATGCCCCAGGTTGTGCACCCGGGCCACCGTCTCCTGGCCGCGGTAGCAGCCCTTGCTCAGATGCACGGCCGTGCCGACCCAGCCCACTTCGTGCGGGATCGTCTTGTGGTCGGTCTCGAACCCGAGCCGCGGCCGGTGCGCCTCGATCCGCAGCGCCTCGTACGCCCACAGCCCCGCCATCGGCCGCTCCAAGTGCTCGGGCAGCTCCGCGCGCGGCACCAGGAAGTCCTCGGTCGCCGTGGACAGCACGGCCAGGTCGTCGGCCCGCGACACCTCGACGCGGAGCATGAACCGCATGCGGTCGAGATAGTCGATCAGGCTCTGCGCGGTGCCCGGCTCCACATGGGCCAGCACGCTCTCACCGTCGTCGACCAGCGTCAGGTGGTGCAGCACGCGACCCTGAAGGTCGAGGTCGAGCGTCTGCGTCCACTCGCCCGGTTTCAGCATGTCGAGCTTCTGCGAGGTCAGGTCGTTGAGCCACTTCAGCCGGTCGGCGCCCGAGATCCGGATCACCTCGCGATTGCTGCGGTCGACGATCGCCTCGCCCTTGGTCAGAGCGCGCTGCTCGGCGAACAGGTCGCCGTAGTGCGCGGCTACGTCTGAGTCCGGCCCGTCGGCCGCGACGGCGCCGGGAAGGTCGAGCAGAGGGCTACGCATGCCACCCAGGCTATCGGCAGCCGCGAGGACACCCGTAAACGGCCGGGCGGCTATCGGCAGTTACGGCAACGCCCGAAGACGGTCAGGTGGTGGACGTCGGCGACGAACCCCAGCTCGTCGTCGAGCCCCTTGACCAATCCCTCGGCCAGCTCGGGGCGCACCTCGAACACCTCGTCGCACCCCCGGCACACCAGGTGCACGTGATCGGCCTCGGCCGCCAGGTGGTAGGTCGGCGCGCCGTGCCCCAGATGGGTGTGGGTGACCATGCCGAGCTCTTCGAGCAACTCCAGCGTGCGGTAGACCGTGGAGATGTTGACGCCGCGGGCCGTCTCGCGGACCTTGACGCAGATCTCCTCGGGCGTGGCATGCTCCAGCTCCTTGACCGCTTCAAGGACGAGCTGGCGCTGCGGAGTGACCCGGTAGCCCTTCGCACGGAGTTCCTCGTGCCACTGCGTCTCCGTCATGCCCCGAGTGTAGGTGCAGTTCCTGCTACCTGCAGTGGTCCGCTGAACGCGGCCCATCCGCACGGCCCGGTGATATTCACTTGCCCCTGCCGCCGACGACCGCATAGCTTCGTTGGTACGCGGAAAGGAGGTGGTCCGAATAATGGATAGTCATAGTCGGGCTAGCGAGGTGGTTGTCCGCTAACGCCGCGGACTCTTGTCTCGTCTCGTGACGTTGGCGAATTCGAGGCAACTACCGGGGCCCCTGGCAGCCGGAGGGCGGGATCCCAGAATCCCGACCATGGTCCATCCGGCCCGCTTGATCGCAGGCGGAGTGATGCCTGGGGCCCTCTTCAATGCTCACCTCTGGCCGGCAGGCCGAGCTTGCCGCACGCGTCGCGATAGAGCGTCACCACGGCCTTGCGCACCTGTGCCCGTTCGGTGATCGTCTCGCCCCAGGGCACTCGCACCCGCTCCCCGCCGTCGATCGTGAACTCGATCGCCTCGGCGTCGACGTCGCTCGTCACGGCCGTGGTGGCGTCGGGGCGCCCGCCGAGCCCCCGTACGATGATCAGCGCGTCGTCGGCGTGGTCGTCGTTCATATGGCGCTTGATCGCCTCGATGGCGTCAGCGGTGAAAGGCGTGCTCATATCGGATCAAGCTACCTTCTTCAGCTCCGCCGACATATGGTCCGTGAGCGGGTGGCCGACGGCCGCCATCTCATAGGCCCACATGAGGTTGCCGTTGACCAGCCCGTACAGCCGGTGGCCCGCCGTGTATTCCTTCGCCGAGGTGGTGCGCGCGACGACGTCCGTACGCAACTCGATCTTGTGGAAGACGACCTCGCCGATGTAGATCTCGACGATCCCGGTCGGATGCGCGAGCACCACCTCGATCTGCCGGTCCGGCTGCGGCCGCCAGTATCCCGACTCCGTGGCCAGCGGCCTGACCCGATTTCCCTCCTGGTCGAGCAGCCACGTGCGGCTCACATAGGTCAGGAACGGCTTCCCGTTGTGCCCGAACTCGATCTCCTGCCCGAAGTTGAAGCTCTCGATCGTCGGGTAGCCGCCCACGCCCGCGCCCTCCCACCGGCCGAGCAGGAACGCGATCGGCTCAAGTGCGGGGTGCACCTCAGGTTCTTCCATGTTCCCCAAGCGTAGTGGCGCCTGGCCCGTACGGCGCCGGACTCGGCGACCGCCTCCACCTCCAGCCACGTGCCCTCCAGCTCAGCCTCGATCCGCATACTCGCCCTCCTTCCCCTCATCCGCGGGCCAGGGGAGCTAGTGTGGCGGTATGGCACGATCACTGGTGATCAAGGTGACCGCGGGGGCCGACGCCCCAGAGCGCTGCAACCAGGCGTTCACGGTCGCCGCCGCCGCACTCGCGAGTGGCGTACCCGTTTCGCTGTGGCTGACCGGCGAGTCGTCGTGGTTCGCACTGCCGGGCCGGGCCAAGGAGTTCAGCCTGCCGCACGCCACGCCGCTCGCGGACCTGCTCGACGTCGTCCTGACGGCCGGGCGGGTGACGCTCTGCACGCAGTGCGCGGCCCGCAGGAACATCACCGTGGACGACCTCATCGACGGCGTCCGCATCGCCGGCGCTCCGTCGTTCGTCGAGGAAGTGCTCGCCGAGGGCACCCAGGCCCTCGTCTACTGACCGAGAGCGCGCCGCGAGGCGTGCGGACCCCGACCCCCTGCCGCGTCGCGGAGGTCAGCCGGGCAAGACGGAGATCAGTCCGCCAGGACGGTCGCCAGGCGTTCCTGGCGCAGGGCTTCGTAGCGGGAGTCGTCGAGCGGCGCCAGCTCGCCCACCCGCCAGGACAGCAGCAAGTCGGCCAGTGCGGGGTTGCGGGCCAGCGCCGGCCCGTGGAGGTAGGTCCCGACCACGCGCCCGGCGTAGCAGCCTTCGAAGCCGTCGCCGTTCCCCACGCCCTTGATCGTCTTGGACAGCGGCTTGACCCCGGGGCCCAGATGGGTGACACCCATGTGGTTCTCGAACCCGGTCAGTGTGGGCATGTTGAGCGCGGCGTCCACCTCGGCCACCAGCTCCCCCACCGCCCGGGCCGGGCCGCGGGAACTGGAGATGTCCAGGAGCCCGATCCCGTCCACCGGCTGGCCTTCCTCGCCGCCGAACGTGCTGCCCATGATCTGGTAGCCGGCGCACACCGCCAGCATGGCGGCCCCGCCGGCGATGGCGCGGTGGAGGCCGCCGTCCCTGCGCAGCCGCTCGGCGGCCAGGATCTGGGGGCGGTCCTCGCCGCCGCCGATGAGGTAGACGTCGCCGCTCTCCGGCACCGCGTCGGCCGAGCGCACGTGGATCGTCTCCGTCTCGATCCCGCGGCGCTGTGCCCGCTGCTCGAGGACCAGGGCGTTGCCTTGGTCCCCGTATGTGCTCAGCAGGTCGGGATAGATCCAGACGATGCGAAGGGCGCTGTCAGACGGCACGGCCGAACTCCGATCGGATCTGCTGGAAGGCGGTGTAGTTGGCGATCACGTCCAGCCGGCCGGGCGGCTGCATGGCCAGCGCCTCCGTGAACGTGCTGCACAGCGTGAACGGCACGTCGGCCACGTCGAGCCGGAGCGCCAGGTCGAGGCGGCGTTGGCCGGTGACGAAGACGGGACGGCCGCGCAGGATGCGATAGTCGACGTCCCACAGCCACGAGGTGTCGCGGCCGTCGGGGCCCTGAGCGTTGACCGAGAGGATGATCGGCAGCTGCGGATCGGCGACGTCGAACGCCTCCAGCCAGCCCGCCGGGTTCTTCGCCAGCAGCAGCCGCGCGTGGCGGCCGTCGCGCTCGACCGTGGTGTAGCGGCCCGCCACCGAGGTGACCTCGCGCAGCCGGGGCAGCGCCCGCTCGACCGGCACCCCGAACGCCTCCGACACCGCCAGCGCCATCACCGCGTTGGAGCGGTTGGCCAGGCCGGGGAGCTGGATGTCGAGCAGCCACCGCTGCCCGCGCGGGTCGATCGCCACGTCGTCGTCCAGCACCCACTGCGGCTCAGGCCGGTGGAACGTGCACTCGCGGCAGGCCCAGAACGCGTCCTTGCGGTCGAGGGGACCGCCGCACTCGGGGCAGCACCAGGAGTCCTCCTTCCACCGCTGCCCGCCGGCGACCCAGGTGACCTTGGCCGCCGTGGAGGCGCCCCAGGTGACGAGCGGGTCATCGCAGTTGGCGATGACATGGGTGGGCTTGCCCGACAGCGCTCTGCGCCACTTCTGGGCGAGCAGCCAGATCTCGGCGGCCCGGTCCATCTGGTCGCGGCTGAGGTTCATCAGGCAGACGACGCCGGCGCCGGTGGTGTCGAGCACCTCGGGCAGGTATTTCTCGTCCACCTCCAGCACGCCGTACGGGGCGGCCTTGTGCTGGGAGAGCGCGGAGACGTGGCCGGCGGGCATGTTGGCGCCGTAGGCGTTCGTGGCCACCTCGCCGAGGTCGAGCAGCGCCGAGGTGATCAACCTGGTGGTCGTGGTCTTGCCGTTGGTGGCGCTGACCAGGGCCAGCTTGCGATCGCTGGCCAGCTTGCGCAGGAGATCGGGCTCGAGCATCAGGCCGACCCGCCCGCCGATCACCGAGCCGTCGCCGCGCCCGGTCATCCGGGACAGCGTGGCGGCACTGCGTCCCAGGGCGCTGGCGAGCTGGGCCCGCAGAGGAAGCTGGGTCATGCCCAAGGATCCTAGTCGGCGTTGGCCCGTACTCAGGAGATGCGCGCCAAACCCGGTCCGGTTGATCGCGCCGGGCGCTCAGGGGTTGACGCAGCGTGTGGGCGGCACACCGGCACAGCGCGTGCGTGGCACAGCGGCGCGCCTGGGGCGGGCGTCGTGTCGGTGGGCGGAGGCGCGGCTGGGGCCGGGCGTCAGGCTGGCCCTTACAACCTTCTTACC
>NZ_VCJS01000257.1 GCF_005893125.1 Nonomuraea basaltis
GGGAGCACGGAGGAGCCGGGGCGGGCTCCGGCTCGGGCTCGGGCTGCGGAGCGGGCGCCGGGGCGGGGGCCGCCTCCGGAGCCGGAGCTGCGGCGCCGGGCTGGGCGTTCTCGTCGATGATGGCGAGTTCGGCGCCGACCTCGACGGTCTCGTCCTCGGCCACGACAATCTTGGTGAGGACACCCGCGGACGGCGACGGGATCTCGGTGTCGACCTTGTCGGTCGACACTTCCAGGAGCGGCTCGTCAGCCTCGACGCGCTCGCCCTCCTTCTTCAGCCAACGGGTGACGGTGCCCTCGGTCACGCTCTCGCCGAGCTGGGGCATCTGTACGGAGACCGGCATCGTTATTCTTCTCTCGCGTTCTGATCTCGAGGGCTGGACTAGTTGTGTACGTGCAACGGCTTGCCGGCCAGGGCCAGCATCGCCTCACCTATGGCCTCGGACTGGGTCGGGTGTGCGTGGATGAGCTGGGCGACCTCTGCGGGCAGCGCCTCCCAGTTGTAGATCAGCTGGCCTTCCGTGACGAGCTCGCCGATGCGCCTGCCCACCATGTGGACACCGACCACGGGGCCGCCCTTCTGGGCGATGACTTTCACCGCGCCCGAGGTGCCGAGGATCTGGCTCTTGGGGTTTCCCGCGAGATCGTAGACCTGCTCGACGATCTCGATGCCGCGCTCGGCAGCCTGCGCGGACGTGATGCCGACCGATGCGACCTCGGGGTCAGAGTAGGTGATGCGCGGCACGCCCGCGTAGTCGATCGGCGGCGGGTTGAGGCCGGCGATGTGCTCGGCCACCATGATGCCCTCGGCGAACCCGGCGTGGGCGAGCTGCAGCGTCGGGATCAGGTCGCCGATGGCGTAGATCCCGGGCACGGACGTCTGGCAGTGCTCGTCCACCACGACGGCGCCGCGCTCGATGGCGATGCCCTGCTCCTCGAAGCCCATGCCCGCGGAGACCGCGCCCCGGCCGACCGCCACGAGCAGCAGCTCGGCGTCGAGGGTCTTGCCGTTGGCCAGCGTGACGACGACACCCGTCTCGGTGGTCTTGGCACTGTCGAAGAAGACGCCCAGCTCGTATTTGATGCCGCGGCGGCGGAAGGCCCGCTCGAGCAGCTTGGAGCTGGACTCCTCCTCGGCCGGCAGCAGGTGCGGCAGCGCCTCGACGATCGTGACCTCGGCGCCGAACGAGCGGTAGACGCTGGCCAGCTCGACGCCGATCACGCCGCCGCCCAGCACGATCACCGAGGTGGGCACGCGGTCCATCTTCAGCGTGTGCTCGCTGGTGATGACGCGCTCGCCGTCGATCTCCAGGCCGGGCAGCGACCTGGGCGCCGAGCCGGTGGCCAGCACGAGGTTGCGGCCCTCATAGACGTCCTGGCCCACCTGGACCCTGTTGGCGCCGATCAGGCGGCCCTCGCCCTCGACGATCGTCACGCCCGCGCCCTTCAACAGGCCCTGCACGCCCTTCCAGGCCCGCGTGACGATCTTGTCCTTGAAGGCGTGGACGCCCTGGACGTCGATGCCGTCGAAGCTGGCCCTGACGCCGTACGCCTCGCTCTCGCGGGTCTCGTCGGCGACCTCGGCCGAGTGCAGCAGGGCCTTCGTGGGGATGCATCCCCTGTGGAGGCAGGTGCCGCCGATCTTGTCCTTTTCGATCAGGGCGACCGACTTGCCCAGCTCAGCCGCCCGCAGGGCGCAGGCGTAACCGCCGCTGCCGCCCCCTAGGACGACGATGTCATAGGCCACAGGAAGGCTCCTTGTCGGGGGTGTTCGTGATGCCGTCATCTTTTCATTTGTTTCAGATGCTCGCGTGCCGCTCGGCCAGTCCGATGAGGGTGCGGGTGATGGCGCCCGTGCCGCCCTTCGGGGTGTAACCGTACGGCTCGCCCTTGTTGAAGGCGGGCCCGGCCATGTCGATGTGGGCCCAGCGCACCCCGTCGGGCACGAACTCCTTCAGGAAGATGCCCGCCGCCAGCATGCTGCCCCATCGCTCCGGCTGCAGGTTGGCGATGTCGGCGATCGGTGAATCGAGACCCTTGCGCAGCTCCTCGGGCAGGGGCATGCCCCACGCGCCCTCGCCCGCCGTGCCGGCGGCCTCGATGACCAGGTCCCTGACGGCGTCGTCGTTGGACATCACGCCCGCGGTGCGCCAGCCGAGCGCGACGATCTGCGCGCCGGTGAGGGTGGCCACGTCGACGATCACGTCCGGGTCGTCCTCGGCGGCCCTGGCGATGCCGTCCATGAGCACCAGGCGACCCTCGGCGTCGGTGTCGAGCACCTCGACCGTCTTGCCGCTGTAGCTGTGGATGACGTCGGAGGGGCGCTGCGCGGTGCCGCTCGGCAGGTTCTCCGCCAGGCAGAGGTAGCCGATGGCGTTGACCTGGAGGCCGAGCCTGGCGATGCCGAGCATCGCGCCGAGCACGGCACCCGCGCCGCCCATGTCGGACTTCATCCAGTCCATCGCGGCGGCCGGCTTGAGCGACAGGCCGCCCGAGTCGAACGTGATGCCCTTGCCCACGAACGCCAGCGTCTTGCCGGCCTCCGGGTGGTTGTAGGAGAGGCGGACCAGGCGCGGCGGGTTGGCCGAGCCCTGGCCGACGCCGACCAGGCCGCCGTAGCCGCCGTCCTTGAGCTGCTTCTCGTCGAGCACCTCGACGCTCAGCCCGGCCTTGCCGCCCGCCTGCTCGGCGATCTCGGCGAACTTGGCGGGCCAGAGGTCCGAGGGCGGCGTGTTGACCAGGTCGCGGACCAGCGCGACGGACTCGGCCAGCAGGGCCGCGCGCTCGGCGACGGCGTCGGGCTGCCCGGAGACCACCGTCAGCTCGGCCACCGGCGGCTTCTGCTCGCCGTTCGTGCGGTAACGGGCGAAGGCGTACGCGCCGAGCAGCCCGCCGAGCGCGACCGCCTCGGCCTCCTCTGCGGAGCCTGCGGGCAGGGCGAGCGCGGCGCGGGAGGTGCCGGCGAGGGACCGCACGGCGACGCCGGCGGCGCGGCGCAGCCCTTCGGCGTCGTAGGAGTCGCCCAGCCCGACCGCGACCAGCAGCGGGGCGGCGATGGCGCCGAACGTGGGCAGCTTGGCCAGCTCACCGCTCTTGCCGGAGAAGGCGACCGCCTCGAGGGAGGCGGCCAGCTTGCCGCCGAAGGCAGAGTCGAGGGACTCGGCGCCCGTGGCGGCCCGGGGGCCCGCCTCGCCGGAGCTGAAGCCGACGATCAACGCGTCGGTGTCAAGGGAGACTGGATCTGCTGAGTTCAGCCGCACAGTGGTCACGTAAACCG
Source organism: Nonomuraea basaltis (assembly GCF_005893125.1). Classification (GTDB taxonomy): domain Bacteria; phylum Actinomycetota; class Actinomycetes; order Streptosporangiales; family Streptosporangiaceae; genus Nonomuraea; species Nonomuraea basaltis. The sequence continues at coordinate 3,277 of NZ_VCJS01000257.1, forward strand.
ATGCTATCCACGGTTTCTGCGTACTCACAAACAGGGGTTCATCCTACAAATTCTCGGGCAGCATTTTCGGAGACATGGTGCTAGTGTCATTAGCATCATGTTGCTGACGCTCGATCTCAACGACGCACGGCCCCTCCATGAGCAGGTGGCCGGCGCCATCCGGCGTGCGATCGGCGAAGGGTCCTACGCACCCGGAGACCGCCTGCCGCCCGCTCGCGACCTGGCCAGGACGCTTGGCATCAACTCCAACACCGTGCTGCGCGCGCTGCGCGACCTGCGGGACGAAGGGCTGCTGGAGTTCCGGCGCGGGCGCGGCGTCAGCGTCGCCGGCCGCGCCGACGGGCGCGCCCTTCTCGCGCAGCGGGCACGCGAGCTGATGGACGAGGCCAGGAGGTACGGCTACAGCCGCGACGACCTCATCGCCATATTGGAGGAACTGCCATGAATCCCCGCATCACCGCCGCCGTGTGGGGCCTGGCCGGCATCGCCGTCCAGGTCCTGCTGCCCCTGGCCGCGCGGGACCGGCTCCCCGGCCCGCTGGCCACGCACTGGGGCCCGGACGGCAGGCCCGACGGCACGATGGCCTTCGGCCCGTACCTGGCGATGGAGGTGCTGGTCTGGGCGGTGCCCTGGCTGGTCTGCCTGGCCGTGCGGGGACGGGCGCCGGCCCGCAGGCAGGGCCGGATGATCTGGTGGGGCGCGCTCTTCGGGCTGGGCGTGTTCGCGCTCGGCATGAACGTCACGACCCTGCTGGCCAACCTGGACGCGCCCGGCTGGACCGAGACCCGGCTGCCCGGATGGCAGGCACTCATCGTCGTCGGCGCCGCGCTCGCCGTCACGCTGCTCGCCGGCCACCTGGGCAGGGGAGCGCCCGACGAGCTCCCGCCCGCCGGGCGGGAGCCGGCCCGCCTGCGGCTCAGGCCGGGACAGCGCACCGTCTGGGTCGGCCACGTCGCCAACCCGTACCTCGCCCTGATCCCCCTCATCGCAGTGGCGGCCATGGCCGGGGCAGGCGCGCTCTACCTCGTGGGCGTGCTGGCGGGCGGCACGGTGGTCAGGATCCTGCCCGGGCTCGTCATCGTGCTGCTGGCCGGGGTCCTGACCTCGTCCGTCTCCGTACGGGCCGGGGACGACTGGGTCGTCATCGGGTTCGGCCCGCTGGGCTGGCCGATGCGCACGATCGCGCTGTCCAAGATCCAGTCGGCCTGGTCGGAGACCCGCCACCCGAGCCAGGTCGGCGGCTGGGGCATCCGCGGGCTGCCCGGCGGTGCCACCATCATGCTGCGCGGCGGCGACTGCCTCGTGCTCGGCTACCGGTCCGGCGGCCGGCTGGCGATCAGCATCGACGACGCCGCACGCGGCGCGTCCCTCATCAACGCCCTCATCCCGGAGCGAGCGGAGCCATGAAAAGACCTCTCCTCATCTTCATCACCCTGGCCTTCGGGCTGTCCTGGGCGGCGGTGCTGCCCATCTGGTTCGGCGGGAAGCTCGGCTCACCGCTGCTGATGGGGCTGGCCACGCTGATGATGTTCACGCCCACGGCGGGCGTGCTCGGCGTGTGGGCCGTCTCGCGCACCCCGTTCAAGGAGTGGGCGAGGCAGACGGGCCTGACGCTCGGCGAGCGCAAGGGCCGCACGGGGGCGATGATGCTCGCCGCGTGGCTCGGCACCCCGTTCCTGATCTTCCTGGCGATAGGGGTGAGCGCCGCGGCCGGGCTGGTGTCGCTGGACCTCGGCAAGCTGAGCCTGCTCAGGACGACACTGGAGGCGCGGGGCACGGAGCTGCCGGCCGATCTCGGCTCGGTGGCCGTGCTGCAGATCGCGGTGGGGATCCTCATCGGTCCCCTGCTGAACGCGATCCCGACGCTGGGCGAGGAGTGGGGCTGGCGCGGCTGGCTGCTGCCCCGGCTCGTGTCCGCGAACGGCGTCTTCGCCGGCTTGCTGCTCTCCGGCGCCATCTGGGGCGTCTGGCACGCTCCGCTCACGCTGCTCGGCTACAACTACCCCCGGCTCGGGTCGTGGGCGGCGCTGTTCTTCATCGGGTTCTGCGTGCTGGCCGGGGTGCTGATCGGGTGGCTGCGGCTGCGTACGGGCAGCGTGTGGCCCGCTGTCGTGGCGCACGGCTCACTGAACGCCGTCGCCCCGGCCGCCATGCTGCTGGGCGACGCCGCCGCGCCGCCGAACGAGGTGCTGGTGGGGGTGACCGGCCTGGTGGGCTGGGTGCTGCTGGCGCTGGCCTGCGCGGCCCTGCTCCGCTTCTCTCCGGTACGCCCGCCGCAACCGGCCCCTCTGGCTGACTGACCGCGCAGCCGGACCGGGGGGCTCCGGTCAGCCGAGCACCGCGCACGCCACGAGCGCGGCGGCCGTGGCGGTCTCCACCAGTGCGCCCAGCACGTCGCCGGTGATGCCGCCGAGGCGCCGCCCGGTGTGCCGGAGCAGCAACAGAGCGGCTCCGAGCCCGGCGAGCAGGCCGAGCGGCAGTGTGAGGAAGGCGGGGAGCCCCAGCCCGGCGTCCCAGGCGCCCGCGTCGATGCTGAGGCCGAGGGAGGCGGCCGCGAGCAGGGCGGTCAGGGTGACGAGCCAGGGGGCGGAGGGGCGTACCGTGCCGGCGACCATCGCACCCAGCCCGTCCGGCCGGGCGGCGGGGACGCTCGCCCGGCAGGCCCACGTCAGCGCCACCCGTCCCGCCACGCAGGCGGTCACCAGAGCCGCGAACCCGGCCTCGGCCAGCGCGGCGGCCTGGATGAGCAGCGTGAACACCAGGGCCATCACGCCGAACGGCCCGATGTCCGACTTTTTCATGATGTCGAGCGCCTGATCGGCGGGCCTGCCGCTGCCCAGCCCGTCCGCCAGATCGGCCAGCCCGTCGAGGTGCAGGCCGCGGGTCAGCACGGCCAGCAGTCCGAGCGCCAGCGCCGACCCCAGCAGCGGGGGCGCGGGCAGTGACAAGGGCAGCCCGGCGACCACGCCGAGCGCCGCCCCCACGGCCGGCGCCAACGTCATCGCCTGCCCCGCGACCTGCCGATCCACGTGCTCGACCCGTACGGGAAAGACGCTGAGCGTGCCGACGGCGAACCGCAGCCCGTGCACCAAGGACATAACCGCGCATCCTAGGTCCCACTAGTGTGGCGGGATGCACGTGGTTGAACTCGAAGGCGTAGGCGTCCGAGTCGTCGGCAAGTCGCTGCTCGACGCGGTCGATTGGCAGGTGGACTACGGCGACCACTGGGCGATCCTCGGCCCCAACGGCGCGGGCAAGACGACGCTGCTCTCGCTGGCCGGCGGCGTACGGCACCCCAGTGAGGGCACGGTCAAGGTGCTCGGCCACCGGTTCGGGCGGGTCGACCTGCGGGAGCTGCGCCGCCACATCGGCCTGGTCGCCTCCAGCCAGCGGCTGGTCGACGAGGAGCTCATGGAGGAGGAGGGGGCGACCGCGCACACCGTGGTGCTCACCGGGCACACGGGGACGAGCGTGCCGCTGTGGGACAAGTACGGCGACGCGGAGCGGGACCGGGCCCTCCGCCTGCTGGCCGACCTGGGCTGCAAGGACCTGGCGGAGCGGCCGTTCCGCGTGTGCTCGCAGGGTGAGCGGGCGAGGGTCAGGGTGGCCAGGGCGCTCATGGGCGATCCTGCGGTGCTGCTGCTCGACGAGCCGTTCGCGGGGCTCGACCTGCCGGCGCGGGAGGACCTCATCGCCGCCGTCGAGGACCTGGCCACGACCAGGCCCGTGCTCACCACCGTGATGGTGACGCACCACCTGGAGGAGGTGCCGGCGACGACCACGCACGCCATGCTCATGCGCGACGCCCGGGTTCTGGCCGCCGGGCCGGTGGCGGACGTGCTCACCCCGGCGAACCTCTCCGAGTGCTTCGGCCGCCCCCTGCACGTGGACCGCCTCGACGGCCGCTGGTACGCCCGCGCCGTCCGCCCGTAGTCCCCGTAGCACGACGTCCGGGCCGCGGGACGCGCTCGGCGGTCACAGCTCGAGCAGCCGCCCCGCGACCACCAGCGCCACATACTCGGACTCGGCGGCGAGCCGTTCGTTGAGCCGGCCGAGCGCGTCCCTGAACGCCCGCCCGCTGGCCGTGGCGGGCACCACGCCCATCCCCACCTCATCGGACACCGCCACGATCGGCTGCGGCGCCTGCCGCCACGCCGCCACGAGGTCGTCGCACCGTCCGGAGACCGGCGCGCGGTCGCCCTCCCAGGCCCCGTGCTCGTCGAACACCGCCGCGAGCCACGTCCCGAGCCCGTCGATCAGCAGCGGCGTGGTGGCGTTCCCGATCGTCGCGGTCAGGTCGGTGGTCTCGGCGGTGTCCCAGTGCGCGGGCCGCCGCACCCGGTGCGCCCGCACCCGCGCGGCCCACTCCCCGTCGCCGCCGCCGTCCGGGCCGGTCGCCACATAAGTCACGTACGGCTCCGCGGCCAACCGTAATTCGGCCTCCGCCGACTTCCCCGACCGCGACCCGCCCAGCAACAACGCCCGCCGCGCCAACCGGCCCCGGCTGCCGGAAGGCGTGGCGCGCGGTCGCCCGGCCGAGATCTCCAGCGTCGTCCCATCCGGCACGGCGACCGCGCCCCACAGCCCCAGCCGCCTGGCCAGCTCCTCCTCCGACCGGATCCGGTGATCCAGCCCGACGGCCACCACCCGGGTCGCCTCGTCCACCGACCCCGCCCGCCGCAGCTCCCCGAGCCGCTCCGGCTGGTCGAGCAGGTCGATCAGCACCACGTCATACCGCGAGGGCCCGTCCCCGGGCGGGCTCTGCTCTCCCGGCGGCACGTACAGCAGGGCCGGACCACCGGGACAGACCAGCCCGAGGCCGCCGGCGCAGGCCCGGTACCCGGGAGGCGGATCGACGAAGGGATATCGGACCGCGTCGTCCACGACCAGTTCGAACGGGCGGCGGCGATGGCCGGGTGGCAGCCCGGCGCAGGATGCGCAGCCGCAGCCCGGTGCGGGCCAGCCCGCGCCGCCCCCGGTACCAGAGAGAAGGACCTTCACCGCGCCGAGCGTACAAAGAGTGGTGGAATGATCGAGGCCGCGGCCTAACGGCCCGCCGGGACGGAGGGCTTCGAGCGGCGGCGGGTGGCGGCGACCGCGCCGCCGCCGAGCAGGGCGAGCGCCCCCACCGCGCCCGCGATCAGCGCGATCGGCAGCCCGCCACCGGAATCGGCAGCAGCTCCCCGCCCGGAGACTCGCTCGCCGCCCGGTCGGGCGCCGCGGAGAAGCGCCAGCCGATGACCGAGCCGTCCTGCGGCGAATCCCCGGCCGCGGCGGCCAGCCACGCCGTGCCGTCGCTCTGCCAGACGCTCCACAGCCGCGTGGCATCGGGGCCGGCCGAACCGGGATGGGGGTTGGCGGGTTCGATGGCGGGCGAGGCGAGGGCGGAAAGGGGGAGGGAGAGTAAGGCGGCCGCCGCGAGGGCGACTCCGGCCGCAACACGGCACGCGCGCAGCATCGATTGACCTCCAAGCTCGGGAGTAGGGTGCCAGTGCCGTCGGAAGGTGCGCCGGCGAACCCGCGGAAAAGGAGCGTATGGCATGACATGGCGGTGGCGTTATGAAAATGCAAATGGTGGTGAGGTGACGGATCGCCCTTTGCCGCGAGAAGTTTTTCCGAGTCAGGCCGATGCCGAGTCCTGGCTCGGCGAAAATTGGCGTGAGCTGCTCGAATATGGCGTTGAGCGGGTGGCGCTGCTCGATGAGGACCGCGTCGAATACACGGGATTGTCATTGCGCCCGGAGTGAATCCGGGATAAATGAAAAGCCCCTTGAGCGCTTTGTGACTCAAGGGGCTTTGGGGCTTAGGGGGGTTACGGGCGGGTGCGGGGGCTCACGGTCTTGGACGGGTCGCGCTCGACGACCGGGCCGAGCACGTCGTCGATCCGCCGCAGCACGTCCGCCTCCAGCTTCACGCCCGACGCCTTCACGTTGTCGCGCACCTGCTCGGGGCGGCTGGCGCCGACGATGGCGCTGGAGACGTTCGGGTTCTGCAGCACCCAGGCGATCGCCAGCTGGGCCATGCTCAGCCCCAGGTCGGCGGCGATCGGCTGGAGATCCTGTACGCGGGTCAGCACGTCGTCGTTCATGAACCGGGCGATCATGGCGCTGCCGCTGGCGTCGGTCGCCCGCGAGCCCTCCGGAGGCTGCTGACCGGGCAGGTACTTGCCGGTGAGCACGCCCTGCGCGATCGGCGACCAGACGATCTGGCCGACGCCCTCCTTCTCGCTCAGCGGCACGATCTCGGACTCGATGATCCGCCACAGCATCGAGTACTGGGGCTGGCTCGACACGATCCGGTCGAAGCCCATCTCGTCGGCGATCTTCAACGCCTGGGCGATCTGGTCGGCGGTCCACTCGCTGACGCCGATGTAGAGGACCTTGCCCTGGCGTACCAGATCGTCGAACGTCTTGAGCGTCTCCTCCAGCGGCGTCTCGTAGTCGAAGCGGTGCGCCTGGTACAGGTCGACGTAGTCCGTCTGCAGGCGGCGCAGCGAGCCGTTGATCGACTCGGTGATGTGCTTGCGCGACAGGCCGCGGTCGTTCTGACCGGGCCCTGTCGGCCAGTAGACCTTGGTGAAGATCTCCAGCGACTCCCTGCGCACGCCCTTCAGCGCCCGGCCGAGCACTTCCTCGGCCTTCGTCGCCGCGTAGACGTCCGCGGTGTCGAACGTGGTGATGCCCTCGTCGAGCGCCGCCTGCACGCACTGCTTGGCGGCGTCTTCCTCGACCTGGGAGCCGTGAGTGAGCCAGTTGCCGTAGCTGATTTCGCTGACCTTGAGACCGCTGCGACCGAGGTGTCGGAATTCCATGCGTCCGACCTTAATGCCGACGCATGGAGTGATCCGTTTCGGGATAGGGTGCGCGACGTGCTGAAGCTCGTACGGCTGGCGCTGACGGCGGCCATTCTCACCGCGATAGCGGTACGGCTGCGCCGCACGTCCACCGCCCGCATGCCTGACAAGCAGCCCGAGCCGCCGGTGAAGAGGCCGGCACGGAGCTCGCGGATGGGCCTGGTGTGGGCCGTCATCGCGGCGATCGTGGCGGTGACGCTGGCGGCCGCGCTGATCCCCACGGAGGCGCAGCAGGCGGCCGCCGCGGGGTGGCGGGCCTATGAGACCGAGCAGGCGGCCCTCACGGCCGAGCTGGAGCGCCAGGACACTCCCACCGGACCACCGGTCACGCCGGGCCCGGTTCCCGCCGACGTCCCTACCTGGCCGCCGGTCGAGATCCCCGACCCCAACTGCTCGCCCGCCCGTCGCCCGGTCACCGTGCGGCCGATCGACCCACAGGTCGAGCGGGCCGTAGACGGGCAGTGGCGGCGGATCGAGCGGTGGCTGAAGGCGAACGCGCCCAAGACGTACGAGACGCTCGGCGAGCCCGGCAAGGCACGCACGATCGCGGTCGCCGAGTCTCAGATGGGCGTGGACTTCCCCGACGACCTGCGGGCCTCGCTCCTGCGCCACAACGGCTCACGCGGACGATCGGTCTTCGGCTTCTGGTTCGACGGCGCCGAGACCCTCAGCATCCGGGAGATCCGGGACGTCTGGCGCTGGTTCTGCTCGTGGGAGCGCACCGACGTCGGGACCGATCCCTCCATCGAATATTGGAACGGCCGGATGATCCCGTTCCTCTATTTCGGGGAGCGGGACTCGGAGGACATGGAGTACGCCGTGGTCGACTCCGCCGGCGGCGCCGTCGGATGGGACGACACGATCTCCGGCATGGGCCCTCGCCTGCCGTCTTCTTACGCGCTGTTGCGGGCCGTCGCCGACGCCCTGGATCAGGGCAAGGAGATCGACGGCTGGCGGCCCGCGGTCAAGCGCGGCGTGCTGCGCTGGGACAACGTCGAAGGCGGCAACCCGTAGACGCCGGACCCGGTGCGGCTATCTCTTCGGTGGCACCGGCTTGCCGCCCGGCAGCACCAGGGGCGGCGGGAAGCGCAGCTTGCGGATCTGCAGGGCCCGCATCGCCGCGTAGAACCCGACGCCCTTGAGGCTCTCGTCCGGCAGCTTCTCCGTCACCAGCCGCTTCACCTTCCAGGCCACGTAGAAGGAGGTGAAGAGCACGCCCATCATCATGATCGGCCAACCGAAGGCGATCACGAGACTGAGCACCTGCTCACGGATCTCGGGGGGCCAGGGAACCCACGTGGCCAGCAGGATCAGTAGCGAGAACGGCAGGAAATACTGGCTCGGCAGCCGCCGGGAGTCGACCCAGTCGCGCGCGAACTTGCGCGCGGGGCCCTTGTCACGAGCGGGAAAATACCGCTCGTCACCTGCGAGCATGCCCTTGCGGGCCCGCTCGCGCTCGGCGGCCTGCTTGGCCCGCGTCTGCCGATAGGCCTCTTTACGGTCCTTCGGCGCATGGACGGGCTGGCGCCGTTTGCTCTCCTGCTCCCGGCGCTTGGGTGTGGGACGACCTTTACCCTGGGGCTTAGGATCGTCAATGGGGACGGGGGTCTCGTCCACTGGGGTCTGGGAACGGCGTCGCAACACGACGTCAACCCTACCTGGACTGCAACTTAGTGACGCCCCCGTGCGTTATGCGTAGGGTAATCCCAAGGCGGCTGCGCTGCATTGGGTGACCACCAGCACGACCTAGAAGGGGACGGCCGACGCGCATGAGCGTGATGAAGAGACTTTCGATGATCTTCAAGTCCAAGGCCAACAAGGCCTTGGACAAGATGGAAGATCCGCGCGAGACCCTCGACTACTCCTATCAGCGGCAGCTCGAGCTGCTGCAGAAGGTGCGTCGGGGGGTGGCCGACGTGGCCACGTCGCGCAAGCGGGTGGAGCTGCAGATCAACGGCCTGGAGCAGTCGGCCAAGCGGCTTGAGGAGCAGGGCCGCAAGGCGCTGTCGGTCGGGCGTGAGGACCTCGCGCGCGAGGCGCTGCAGCGTCGCTCCAATCTGGCGTCGCAGATGGCCGACCTCAAGGTCCAGCACGACAATCTGCAGGCCGAGGAGGAGAAGCTGACCACGGCTTCCCAGCGGCTGCAGGCCAAGGTCGACTCCTTCCGCACGAAGAAGGAGACGATCAAGGCGACCTACACCGCCGCCGAGGCGCAGACGCGCATCAACGAGGCGTTCTCCGGCATCTCCGAGGAGATGGGCGACGTCGGCCTGGCGATCCAGCGCGCGGAGGACAAGACCGCGCAGATGCAGGCCCGCGCGGGCGCCATCGACGAGCTGCTGGCCAGTGGCGCGCTCGACGACTACACCGGCACCAAGGGCGACGACATCCAGGCCGAGCTCGACCGCATGGGCGGCGGCATGGACGTCGAGCTGGAGCTGGCCAGGATGAAGGCCGAGCTGGGCCAGGGCCCGGCGCCGCAGGGCGCCATCGAGCCGGGGCAGCAGCAGGCTCAGCCGCAGCCGGCGCAGCCCCAGCAGCAGAGCCAGGGCCAGGGCCAGGGCGGCACCCAGCAGCTGCGCCAGCCTGGGGAGGGCGCATGATCGTCAGGATCATGGGCGAGGGCCAGGTGGAGATCTCCGCCGACGACATCTCGATCCTCAACGAGCTGGACAGCGAGCTCGAGGCGGCCATCGAGGCCGGCGACGAGAAGGCCTTCCGCGTCAAGCTGCATGCGCTGCTCGACAAGGTGCGCCACGTAGGCAAGGCGCTCCCCGACGACAGCCTTGAGCCGTCAGAGCTGATCCTTCCCCCCGCGGACGCCTCGATCGAGGAGGTCCGGGAGATGCTGGGCGACCAGGGCCTCATCCCGGGCTGAGCCCGGTGAAGACGCGGTTCGCGTCCGACCGGGGCCTGGCCGGCCGCATGGTCGTGACGATGTTCCTGCTCGGGCTGCTCTACGTGGTGTTCGTCGGTGCCCTGATCGCCGTTGGCGTACGGGCGCTGACCGTGCTGGTGCTCGCCGGGGGTCTGCTGCTCGTGCAGTACTTCCTGTCCGATCGCATCGCCCTGTTCGCGATGCACGGGCGGGAGGTCTCGCCGCAGGAGGCCCCGGAGCTGCACGGCCTGATCGACCGGCTGTGCGCCCTCGCCGACATGCCCAAGCCGCGGGTGGCGATCGCGGATTCCGACGTCCCCAACGCGTTCGCCACCGGCCGCAACCAGAAGAACGCCGTCGTCTGCGTGACGACCGGCATCCTGCGCCGCCTGGAGCCGCAGGAGCTCGAGGGCGTGCTCGCCCACGAACTGTCGCACGTCGCGCACCGCGACGTCGCCGTCATGACCGTCGCCTCGTTCCTCGGCATCGTGGCCGGGCTCATGACCAGGTTCGCGCTCTACAGCGGGCTCGCGGGCCGCCGCAACGGCGGTCAGGGCGGCGTGCCCGTCGGAGTGATCATCCTGCTCGTCTCGGCCGTCGTGTACGCCGTCAGCTTCCTGCTCACCCGCGCCCTGTCGCGCTACCGCGAGCTGGCCGCGGACCGGGCCGGTGCGCTGCTCACGCAACGCCCGTCCGCCCTGGCCAGCGCGCTGACCAAGGTGACCGGCGACATGGCCAGGATCCCGACCCGCGACCTGCGCGAGGCGGAGCCGTTCAACGCGTTCTACTTCGCCCCGGCGCTGTCCGGTCGCCAGTCGATCGCGAACCTGTTCGCCACCCACCCGCCGCTGGAGCGGCGGCTGGAGCAGCTGGCGAACATCTCCAAGCAGCTCGGAAGGGGCTGAACCACATGGGCTGGCTCGACACCTTGCTCGGCCGGTCAAAACCGGCGAAGCCGAACCTCGACGCGCTGTTCGCGCTGCCGTCCGCGGCCGTGACGTTGCAGGCCGCGACCGGGCTCGAGCCCACCGGCCTCGGGTCGGTGGCGTTCCGGGCCGCCGAGGGCGGCGCGTTCGCCACGCTCGAACGCGACGTCAAGGCGCTGCTCGGCGACCGCGTGGAGGAGTTCGACGACGGCTACGGCTACTCCTGGCTGCTGGTCCGCCGCGCGCCCGACGCCGTCAGCGACCTGGTCACCGAGCTGCACGCGGTCAACTCCTCGCTGGAGTCGGCCGGGTTCGGGCCGTCGCTGCTGTGCTCGCTGGTGTCGTTCGGCGATCAGGACGGGCGCCGGCTCGCGGTGGTCTACCTGTACAAGCGGGGCACGTTCTACCCGTTCGCGCCGCTGACCGGGCAGAAGCGCGACAACTCGCTGGAGATGCAGGTCAGGGGCGCGCTGGAGGGTGAGCTGCCGCTGGAGTCCGACCTCAGCCGCTGGTTCCCCGTCTGGGCCGCTCCCGGGCTGTGATGGCCCCGAGTGATCTAATGATCACGTGGAGCGAAGGTTGTACGTGCTCACGGCTGCCGCGTTCATCGTGGCGGCCGTGCTGGGCAGCGCCTGGATCACCGGCCAGTTCACCACGCCGGCGGTCGACAGGACCCACGGGTACGTCAGCGAGCTGGCCGCCCGCGACCAGCCCTGGACGGCCCTGTTCAGGATCAGCGACGCCCTGTCGGGGCTGGCCTGCGCGCTCGGCGTGGCGCTGGTGCCCAGGGTGGCGCGCGAGTGGCCGGGCTGGCTGGCGCTGGCCGCCTTCGGGCTCCTCACCGTCGCGGCCGGGCTGTTCCCGCTCGACTGCGCCGCGCTGAGCGACTCCGCGTGCGGGCTGCGGGCGCCGTCCTTCGGGCATCGCGCGCACCTGCTCGCCGGGGCGCTGTCGGCGGGCGCCGTGCTGGCCGCCATGGCGCTGCTCGCCGCGCGGTGGCGTTCGCGGGCGGCGTGGGTGTTCACGTGGCTGACCCTGGCCGCGACGGCGCTCACCGCGGCCGCCCTCGCCGCCGGGCACGGCGTGGGCATCGCGCACCGCGCGCAGCTCACCCTCATCGCCGTCTGGCTGGTGTACGTGGCCCTGCGCCTGCTCATCGCGGAACGGCAGCCGGCCGGACACGGCGCGCCGCACGTGATCGAGGAGGGCGATGGCCCGGCGGTGCTCATCACGGCGGGACCCGCCGGCGCCTGGTTCCACTGGGACGCGGTGGCCAGGGAACTGGCCGGCAGCCACTACGTCATCCGCTTCGACCGGCCGGGGCTCGGCCTCAGCCCGCGCTCGCCGTCCCCGCCCACCCTGTACGCCGAGGTCGCCCGCCTGGCCGCGCTGTCCCCCGCCCACCCGGAGCAGGTCACCGTCGTCGCCCACGGCGTGGCCTGCTGGCACGCGGAGGCGTTCGCCCGGCTGCACCCGCTGTGCGTGGCCAAGCTCGTCCTGGTCGACCCGCCTTGCCCGGAGGAGCGCGGGCCGCTGTCCATCGCCAGGGCCGCCGGCCGGTGGCTGCCCGCACTGGGCGGCACGTGGGGCGCGACCGCGCTGGCCCGCCTGGCCGGGCCCGCCGCGCACCGGCGGCTGGCCGGAGTGGCCGACCCGCTCGGCGTCTACCGCATGGGCAAGGTGCCCGCGGCGGTGGCGGGGGAGTGGCTCGCGCGCCGCGACATGGCCGCCGACCTGCGCCAGATCAGGGCGGACAAGCCGTTCCCCGACGTGCCGGTCACCGTGATCGGCGCCCGCGGGCGGGACGGCTGCGCGGAGCGGCTGGCCGGCGCCCTCTCCGCCGAGCTGGTACGCCTGCCGCGAGCGGGCCGCCAGGTCCAGCTCGAGGACCCGGGAGCGATCGTGGACGCGGTCCTGGCCACCCCAGGAAGCACTCCATAACGGTGACGGCGACCCGCGCCACCCACCAGAATGGCGAGAAAGTCGCCATATATGGGGGTTGTCCATGCCGGACCTCGCGGACCCGAGGCCAGGGGATCCCGCGTCGGTGGGGGAGTACGTGGTTGCCGGACGCCTCGGTGAGGGCGGACAGGGCATCGTCTACCTCGCCACGTCCCCCAACGGCACCAAGGTCGCGCTCAAGCTGCTGCGCGCCGACCTGGCCGGCGACACCGACGCGTCGGAGCGGTTCGTCCGCGAGGTGGCGATGGCCAGGCGGGTGGCGCCGTTCTGCACCGCACAGGTGATCGGGACGGGGCTGTTCGGCGGGCGGCCGTACATCGTCAGCGAGTACATCGACGGCCCCACCCTGGCCGACGTCGTACGCACCCAGGGGCCCCGCTCGGGCACCTCCCTGCACCGGCTCGCGATCGGCACCATTACCGCGCTGGTCGCCATCCACCAGGCAGGCATCGTGCACCGCGACTTCAAGCCGTCGAACGTGGTGCTGGCCTCCGACGGCCCCCGGGTGATCGACTTCGGCATCGCCAGGGCGCTCGACCTCTCCTCGACGCTCACCGGCGCGGCGATCGGGACGCCCTCGTATATGGCGCCCGAGCAGCTCACCGAGGCGAGCCCCGGGCCGAAGTCGGACATGTTCGCCTGGGCCTGCACGCTGGTGTTCGCCGCGTCGGGGCAGGCGCCGTTCGGGCAGGACAGCCTGCCCGCGGTGGTCAACCGGATCCTGCACAACGAGCCCGACGTCGGCTCGATCGAGGATCCCGGGCTACGGGCGCTGGTTCGGGATTGCCTGGCCAAGGACCCGGCCCGGCGACCGGCGGCCGGCGAGGCGCTGATGCGGCTGCTCGGCCACGCCCCCGCCGCCCAGCCTCCCGGCCTCCTCCAGCAGGGCAGCGCCGCGGCCGCCTCAGGTCCCATGCCGGGCACGTCGGGACCGGTGCGGGGCGCGCCGGGTCCGGTGTACGGCGCGTACCCGCCGCCTCCCGCCACCCACGGGCCGCACTACCACTGTCTCTTATAAACATCTCCGAGCCCACGAGACCCTAAGACAA
>NZ_VCJS01000258.1 GCF_005893125.1 Nonomuraea basaltis
AGCGGAAGGGTACGATGTGTCTAAGAGACAGCCCCCGAGGCATCCCTGACACGACCCTGATTTCCCGGCCGGCCCCTCCCCCGTACACGTGACCGCCAACATGCCCAAGCCATCGCCCGGGCCGCACCGTGTCCGGTCGCCCGATGCGGCGGCCTCCGGCACGCGGTTCCGGGGCGTTCTCGTCCACGGGCGTCGAACCCCGAGGAGGGCGGGCCTCCTCGGGGTACGCGTCAGTCCAGGATGTGGGCGGTGGCGCGGGCGTAGCGGTGGCGGATTTCCGGGACCGCCTCGCCCTCGTACGTCGCCGTGTCCTCCGACCGCCAGTCCGGGGTCGTCAGGAGCGTGGCGGCCTGGTAGGCGGCGCCGTTGGCGACGTATTCGGCCGGTGGCGGCACCGTGATCGGGACGCCGAAGACGGTGGGGGCGATGCGGCGCACCGCCTCCGAGCGGGCGGCGCCGCCGATCAGGAGCACCCGCTCCGGCCGCATGCCCAGCGCGTCCAGGGCGTCGGCCAGGCCGCACAGCATGCCCTCGATGGCCGCCCGCGCCAGGTGGGCGGGGGTCGAGGTGGCCAGGGTCAGCCCGTGGATGGAGCCGGTCGCGGTCGGGCGGTTGGGGGTGCGCTCGCCCTCCAGGTACGGCACCAGCGTCAGCCCGTCCGCCCCCGGAGGCGCCTGGAGCGCGAGGTCGCTCAGCTCGCCGAGGCCGACCCCGGCGATGCGGGCGACGGCGTCCATGACCCTGGCGGCGTTGAGCGTGCACACCAGCGGCAGGAACCGCCCCGTGGCGTCGGCGAAGCCGGCCACCGCACCCGAGGGGTCGGCGCTGGACGACTCCGCGACCGCGAAGACGGTGCCGGAGGTGCCGAGGGACACCACGACGTCGCCGGACCGGGCACCTACGCCGAGCGCGGCGGCCATGTTGTCACCCGTCCCCGGAGCGATCAGCATCCGTCCGCTGCCGGCGGCCGCGCCGGTGGCCTCCTCCGTAGGACCGAGCACCCGGGGCAGCACGGGCACCGTGCCGAAGGCGGCCTTCAGCAGGTCCGTACGGTAAGTCCCCATCGAAGGCGACCAGTAGCCGGTGCCCGAGGCGTCGCCCCGATCGGTGGTGAGGTGGTCGAGGGGCGGCAGCGGGGCGTCCTGCCAGGCTTCCCGGTCGAAGGGGGCCCCGGACGCGAGCGCGCCCGCCAGCCGCCACGTGAGCCAGTCGTGCGGCAGGCACACCGCCGCCGTACGCCGTGCGTTGCCCGGCTCGTGCTCGGCCAGCCAGCGCAGCTTGGTCACCGTGAACGAGGCCACGGGCACCGAGCCGACCGCGTCGGCCCACGCCTGCGGCCCGCCCAGCTCCGCGGTCAGGTCGACGGCGGCCTGGGCGGAGCGGGTGTCGTTCCACAACAGCGCGTCGCGTACGACATTTCCGGACTCGTCCAGGCAGACCATGCCGTGCTGCTGCCCCGCCACGCTGATGGCCGCCACGCCGTCCAGCCCGCCGGCCTCCTCGATGGCCCGCAGCAACGCCGCCCACCAGTGCGACGGGTGCACCTCCGTGCCGTCCGGGTGCGGGGCCCGGCCCTGCCGCACCAGCGCGCCCGTCTCCGCGTCACGAATGACGACCTTGCAACTCTGCGTCGAAGAATCGACCCCAGCGACCAGCGTCACCCACGAACTCCTAACAAGTGCTCCAGCGCAAGCTGGTTGAGATGTGTGAAATGGTATCCGCGCCGAGCCGCCTCGCCGGGATCGAAGTCGTCCCCCGCCAGGTCGGCCAGCGTCTCGCCGCGGTTGAGCGTGGGCAGGCCGAGCTCCTCGACACGGGAGGCCCGCAGCGCCTCGCGCACCTCCGGATCGGCCCGGAAATTACGGGCCTTCTCCCGGAGGATCAGGTAGGTCCGCATGTTCGCCGCGGCCGAGACCCACACATCGGACGGGTCCTCCGTGCGCAGCGGCTTGTAGTCGAAGTGCCGAGGCCCGTCGTAGCCGCCGTGCTCCAGCAGGTCGACCAGGAAGAACGCGCTCATCACGTCCCCGTGCCCGAACACCAGGTCCTGGTCGAAGCGGGGCCCGTGCTGCCCGTTGAGATCGATGTGGAACAGCTTGCCGTGCCACAGCGCCTGCGCGATGCCGTGCACGAAGTTGAGCCCGGCCATCTGCTCGTGGCCCACCTCGGGGTTGAGTCCCACCATGTCCGGGTGTTCGAGCTCGCCGATGAACGCCAGCGCGTGCCCGATCGTGGGCAGCAGGATGTCGCCGCGCGGCTCGTTCGGCTTGGGCTCGATCGCGAAGCGGATGCCGTAGTCGCGCTCGCGTACGTAGCCGCACAGCAGGTCGATGGCTTCCTTGTAGCGGCCGAGCGCGGCCCGCACGTCCTTGGCCGCGTCGGACTCGGCCCCCTCGCGGCCGCCCCAGCAGACGTAGGTGGTGGCGCCCAGCGAGGCGGCCAGGTCGAGGTTGCGCATCACCTTGCGCAGGGCGTATCGCCGCACGTCACGGTCGTTGCTCGTGAAGGCCCCGTCGCGGAAGACGGGGTGCGTGAACAGGTTCGTGGTGGCCATGGGGACTTTCAGCCCGGTCTCGGCAAGCGCTTTCCGAAACGCCGCGATCGCCCGGTCGCGATCGGGCTCGACGGCGAGCAGGTCGTCGTCGTGGAAAGTGACCCCATGGGCCCCGAGCTCGGCCAGCCGGTGCACGCTCTCGACCGGATCGAGGGGCGCCCGGGTGGCGTCCCCGAACGGATCGCGCGCCTGCCAGCCGACCGTCCACAGACCGAAGGTGAATCGATCATCAGGGGTTGGCTCGTACATGCACTCGATGCTCCCCCCGCGATCAGTTGTTCACAACCCCGAGGGATCCCGCCCCACGCTGATCTCTTCGGCGATCTTGCGTATCTCCGCCACCTCGAGGCCAGGAGCCTTGGGCAGGTCGCGCAGCAGCGCGTCCATGACCACGGGCACGGGCTGGCCCGCGAAGCGGCCCGCAATGCCATGGACCGTCCTGAACAGCGCCTCTTCGGTGTCGCGCATCGGCATCTCCTCGTTCGGGTACGCGCAGAACGGTACGGCCTCCACACGACAGTTTTCTCGCTTAGCGCTCCAGCGTGTTCTTGTCGGCTGCGGAGATGACGGCCGAGCAGATCTCGTCCAGCTCGCGTACCTGCTCGGGCTCGAGCACGTCGAACAGGCTCCGCCGGACCTCCTCGACGTGCCCGGGAGCGGCGGCGGCGAGCGCGGCGTACCCGTCGTCGGTGAGCACCGCGAGGTTGCCCCGGCGATCGGCGGAGGAGCGCTCGCGGCGGACCCAGCCGCGCTCCTCCAGGCGCGCCACGGCGTGCGAGAGGCGGCTCTGGGAGCACTGGGCGCTGGCGGCCAGTTCGCTCATCCGCATCGACCTCCCCGGCGCCTCGGAAAGGCGCACGAGGATCACGTAGTAGGCGTGCGGCATGTTCGCGTCCCGCTGAAGCTGGCGGTCGAGCGTCTCGTTGATCAACTGGGTCGCCGCCATGAACCTTCGCCAGGTGCGCTGCTCGTCCTCATCCAGCCATCGGGTCATGCCCTTAATCTAGTTGAACTCTCATATACTTAGGGCGGGACTCTGATGAAAGGGGATCACCATGCCGGTCCATCGGCTCAACCACGCGGTGCTCTACGTCCGTGACGTGGAGCGCAGCGTCGCCTTCTACCGGGAGGCCCTCGGCTTCGACGTCGTGATGGGCATGCGGGGCGCCGCCTTCCTCCAGGCGCCGGGCTCGACGAACGACCACGACCTGGGCCTGTTCCAGATCGGCGAGGACGCGGCGCCGTCGCAGGCGGGGCGGACCTCGGTGGGGCTGTACCACCTGGCCTGGGAGGTCGACACCCTCGAAGACCTGGAGCACATCTCGGCCAAGCTGGCCGAGCTCGGCGCGCTGGTGGGCGCGTCCGACCACGGCACCACCAAGGCTCTCTACGCGAAGGACCCCGACGGGCTGGAGTTCGAGGTGTCGTGGCTGGTGCCGGCCTCGCTGCTCACCGCCGAGACCCTCGCCGCGCGCGCCGGCATCCGCCCGCTCGACCTCAGCGCCGACAAGAAGCGGTACGGCGCACAGACACGAGGCGGCGTGGGCGTGTCGATCCCCGCCTGAAGTACCGTGGCAGTATCCGGGTTTTCCGGATCCGACTCCTGAACGCCACGGAGAGCGGTCATGTCAAGCGATCCTGATCACGTGCTCGACGCCATCGACGGCGTCGTCGACGAGTGGGAGACGCTGAGCGCGGACGCCATGCGCTGGGCGCCTCCCGAAAGCAAGAGTCCCGACCTCATGACGGAGATGACCGAGATCTTCGGTCCGCTCGTCAACGCGTTCTCGCAGGCACTGCGGCCGGTCAGCGACGCGTTCGAGCGGGTCCTCCACACCTTGGACGGAGACGACGACTAAGGTCGCCGGCCGTCGCCGCGCCCGTCGGGGCAGGCCACGGCCGGCCTAGTCCAACAGCCCTGTTAGATTAGGCCCATGACAGGACTCGGGACGCTCCTCCGCCACGTCCACGAGCTGATGGACGGCGCCATCGCGGAGATCTACGCCGATCGCGGCATGCCCGAATTCCGCCCTCGCTTCTCCCCCTACGTGCGCACGCTGGTCTCGGAGGGCCCGATGGCCATCCGCGACCTGGCCAAGGCGATCGGCGTGACGCATTCGGCGGCCAGCCAGACCGTGGTCCAGATGCGCCGGTGCGACCTGGTGACCTTGGAGAAGGGCGCCGACGCCCGCCACCGCATCGTGCACCTCACCGCCAAGGCCCGCGCCGCCCTCCCGCTGATCGAGGCCGAGTGGGCGGCGACGGAGCAGGCAGTGCGGGAGCTGGACGCGGAGCTGCCCGTACCACTGGCCGAGGTGCTGCGGGCCACGGTGGAGGCGCTGGAACGCCGCCCGTTCCGCACCAGAATCGAGGCGTGCGACACGCTAGACTCCTCGGCATGACATGGCGACATTGATGACTGACCAGAGGCCGGCGCGGGGCGCGCGGACCTCCGAGGCGACGAGCACTCGGAGTCCCCGTTCGTCTCCTTGGAAGGCCTCATGCTCGTCCCAAAACTGTACGCCTATACGTTCCTAGGCGAATTCATCCTGCTCTACCCGGTGTACACGCTGCTGTTCACCGACACCGGGTTGTCCGTGGCCGAGACCTCGTCCCTGTTCGCCATCTGGTCGGTGACGGGCATGATCCTGGAGGTCCCGTCCGGCGCCTGGGCCGACGCCGTGTCCAGGCGGCTGCTCCTGTGCCTCGGCCCGCTCCTGGCCGGCGCCGGTTACGCCCTGTGGATCCTCTTCCCCTCCTACTGGGCGTTCGCCGCGGGCTTCGTGCTCTGGGGCGCGCAGGGCGCCCTCGTCTCCGGCGCCTTCGAGGCCCTCTCCTACGAGGAGCTTGAGCGCCTCGGCCAGGAGAGCCGGTACGCCACCGTCATGGGCCGGGCGGAGTCCATCGGCCTCGTCGCGGACGCGGCGGCGATCGGTCTCGCGATGCCGGTGTTCGCGGCCGGCGGATATCTCGCGGTGGGGGCGGCGAGCGTACTGGCCTGCGTGCTGTGCGCCGCCACGGCCCTCACACTCCCTGAACACAGAGCCTCCGCCACCGCCACGGACGGAAGCTACCTGTCGGTGCTGCGGGCGGGGATCACGGAGGCTCGCACGGATCGAGGTGTGCTCCACGCGCTGCTGCTGGTCTCCTTCGTGACGGCGATATGGGGAGCCCTGGAGGAGTACGTCCCCTTCCTGGGGCTCGAGACCGGCGTGGCCAAGACCACCATCCCCCTGCTGGTGCTGGTCGTCTGGATCGGCGCCGCGAGCGGCGGTCTGCTGGCCGGAGCCGCGCGGCGCATGCCCGGCCGCGCCTACGCCCTGACGATCGGGGGCGCGGCCCTGGCCATGGCGGCCGGGGCGATGAGCGGGCACCCGGCCGGGTTCGCGCTGATCGCCGTGGCGTTCGGGGCGTTCCAACTGGCCGGGATCGTGGCCGACGCACGGCTCCAGGAGCGGATCACCGGCACGGCCCGGGCCACCGTGACATCGGTCGCCGGCCTGGGCACGAACCTGGTCACGCTGGCGGTGTACACGGCCTACGCCGCGGCCTCGCCGGGCCTGTCACACGGCGCGACGTTCGCCCTCCTGGTCGTGCCGTACCTGTTCATCGCCCTCATGGCGGCCCGCCCGTCCCCGTCGCCCGTTCAGTAGCGGGACGGAATCCGCCTGGGCAGCGGTGGCGGCTCGGGAGCCTCCTCCTCCGGTGACGGCGGAGGGGGCTCCTCCCGCACGACCTTGCCCCGCCATCGGGACGGAAAGACCGAGGCGGCGAGCAACAGGCATCCGGCCGGGAGCGACCAGGAATGCAGCAGGGTCGCATAGCTCACGAGATATTCGCTGGGCACGAGGTCGTACCACAGCCTGTGGTCGCCGCCCATACCAAGGCGCACCATGCCCGTCAGCGCGAAACCGGTGAAGGCCAAGCCGGGCAGCAGCGAGGCGAGCGGCGACAGCCTCGAACCGGCCAGCACGCCGATGACGACCAGGGCGCCGGCGAACGCGCCCATCGCGATCCAGTCGATGGTGACCTGCGCCAACATGCGATAACGCTCGGAGAAGCCATACCCCAGGCCGACCGCGATGAATGGCGTGGCCAGCAGCCCCGCACCGGCGCCGAGCAAATGACGAACACCATTACGCACAGAAAACACCTCCAGCAACGGGACCTTACCGACTTATCGCGATCTCCACCTTCAAGGCGAGAAATGTCTGGTTCGGAGCCCTGACCAAAACCCGGCCATAACACCGAAATAGGGGCTGATTGATATCTGACGGCCATCGCGTCAGCCGTTAACTTGACAGCACCCCAACCCGAGGAGTGCGCATGTTGAGTAAACGCTGTGCGCTGGTCGGCGGCGTCATCCTCGCCGTCAGCCTCGCAACCCCCCTCAGCTCAGCAGCAGCTGACCCTGCACCTCAATCAGCCTCCCCAGCACCCCCCTCCATGATCGACGCGCTCGAACGCGATCTCGGCCTCTCCGAGGCACAAGTCGTCACCCGGCTGGCCAACGAGGAACGCGCCGTGGCCGTGGAATCCGCGCTCACCGCCCAGCTCGGCGCGTCGTTCGGCGGCGCCTGGCTGAACGACGACGCCTCCAAGCTCATGGTCGCCACCACCGACGCCAACGCCGCCCCCACCATCGAGGCGCAGGGCGCACAGCCGGTCGTCGTCAAGCGGACGCTGGCCGACCTCAACGCGGTCATGCAGAAGCTCGACCAGGCCCCGCGGCAGGCCTCGGCCGCGGCCTCGCTCTGGTACGTCGATGTGAAGACCAACACCGTCTCCGTCCAAGCGCCCACGGTGGAGGCCGCTGATGCCCTCGCCACGGCCGCCGGCGTCGACAAGAGCATGATCACCGTATCGGCGACGGCCGAGCGGCCGATGACGTTCATCGACATCGTCGGCGGCATGCCGTTCTACATCGGCTCCAGCCGCTGCAGCGTCGGCTTCTCCGTCACCAGAGGCAGCACCCCCGGCTTCGTCACCGCCGGGCACTGCGGCCGGGCCGGCGCCAGGACCACCAACCCCACGGGCACCTTCCAGGGCTCGTCCTTCCCCGGCAACGACTACGCCTGGGTCGCCGCCCCCGGTAACAACGCGACGCCCTACGTACGCGGCTCCGGCGGCTCGCTGGTGACCGTCCGCGGCTCCACCCAGGCCTCGGTCGGCTCGTCCATCTGCCGCTCCGGTTCGACCACCGGCTGGCGCTGCGGCACCATCCAGCAGCACAACGCCACCGTCACGTACCCGCAAGGCACGGTCTCCGGCCTGACCAGGACCAGCGCGTGCGCCCAGCCGGGCGACTCCGGCGGCTCGTTCATCTCGGGCAGCCAGGCCCAGGGCGTGACCTCCGGCGGCTCGGGCAACTGCAGCGTCGGCGGCACGACGTACCACCAGCCGGTCAATGAAATCTTGAGCGTTTACGGTCTGACGCTCCGAACCGGCTGACCGAAATCCCCGCGCAGCGTGCCCACCAGACCCGGGCACGCTGCGCGGCCGCTTCACCGATGAATTCTCGCCGCCCGCCGGGTCTGTCTGTCGTAGGTATCAACGACGACAGAGGAGCAAGTCGATGAAGCGCCCCACCCTGGGCAGCCTGCTGCTCGCCAGCACCGACCCCGAGCGGCTGCGCGCCTGGTACGCCGCCGCGCTCGACCCCGAGGACAACACCGACGTCAACGGGTACCGGGTGCTCAAGTTCGGGGAATTCTTCCTGTTCATCGACACGCGGAACGACGTGGCCGACAAGAATCCCGAGCCCGGCAGGGTGATACTGAACTTCGACGTGGCCGACGCCCGCGCTGTCGCGGCCCGCATGGAGAGCGCGGGCGTGACGTGGCTGGCGGAGCTCGAGGACCGCGACGGCAACCTGTTCGCCACCGCGATCGACCCTGACGGCAACTACGTACAGATCATCCAACTGAGCGAGGCCCATCGCGCGGCCATGTGACTTCGGGGGAGTCCATCATGTTCGGTAAGACAAAGGCATTCAGCGGTTTCTCGGTGAACGACATCGCGGCGGCGAAGAGATTCTACGGCGAGACGCTCGGACTACGCGTTTCGGAGGAACACGGCCTGCTGACCCTCCACATAGAGGGCGGCACCGACATCCTGATCTATCCGAAGGACGACCACACGCCGGCCACTTTCACCATTCTCAACTTCCCGGTCGAGGACATCGAGAAGGCGGTGAACGAGCTGACCGCGCGCGAAGTCCGCTTCGAACGTTACGAGAACCTCCCCGCGGACGAGAAAGGCATCTTCCGCGAGGCCGGCCCACCGATCGCGTGGTTCACCGACCCGGCGGGAAACATCCTCTCGGTGCTACAGGAGTAGGGAAAGACCAGGGCTCTTCTCCCTACCTCCCCCGCGAGGCCGGGGGAGGCGCCCTGCCGCAAGGAGCGGGGAATGACGGGCAACATGAAGACCTTCAGCCGGCTCACACCCAACGCCGGTGCGGGCCCTCACCGGGACGGGTCGCTCAGCGCCTCCAGCTCCCCCTGGTACAGCAGCCGGTTGGCGAACAGCACGTCTGCCGTGTCGTTCAGCGTCAGGACGGCCCTCAGCACCGTGCGCCCGTCGGCGCGGACACGGTCGTGGGCGATCTCTGGTGCATGGTCGCCGTACGCCCCGCCGTTGCGCGTGCTCGCCGCTGGGGTGAGCTGGGTCGTCAGCGCCTGCTCCACCTTGGTGGCGGCGGACGCGGCAGGCAGTACGCAGATCACGTTGACCGGCCGGTCATCCAGGCCGGCCGGGCGGCGCAGCCCCACGCCGTACAGCGTGACGGCGCCGGGCGCCGACGAGGCCATGATCGTGGCTGCGGCGACATCGCCGAGGCAGGCGGCCACGGCGGCGTGATCCGGGCTGCCGGCCAGCGCGGGTCCGCCTCCCATGACGGCCGCCAGCGGCCCGGCGGCCGAGGCAGTCGCCACCATGGTGTCGGTGACTACGACCTGGTTGAGCTGGTTGGTCACCCCAGGGACGATCGTGCGGGAGGGATCTATCTCGGTGCCGGGGGTGAAGGAGAGCCCGTCGTGGCCGCCCAGGCGGCGGGGCTTGGCTCCGAGGGCGGTCAGCTTCGCCCGTACGGCGCCCGCATCGACGCCGCCGTCGAACCGGAACGCCTGCCGCGGCGGCACGCCGATCGCGATCGCCCGCGCGCCCGCCTCGGGCGTCATACCCGTGGCCTTCGGCAGTACCGCCGCGGCGTGGGCCAGGCTCCCGAGACCGGAACCGGCCGCAGGCAGCCATCGGCGCCCGTCGCCGGACCCGCCGCTGACGCCGAGGCCGCGCCACCAGGCCGGTTCGCCGTATTCGACGTACGCGGCGGCGGGTCCCTCGCCAGAGACGTCCGCGAGCGCGTCCAGGAGACCGCTTCCGGCATCGGACGTTCCTGAGGCGGCCGGGGACGGCGCGCTCCGCGGACGTTCCACGACGGTGTCGGCGGCCTCTCGCGCACACCCCGTCAGGACCAGCAGCGCCACCAGCGCCGCGCCCATTCTTCGCATGGGCACGAAGCTAGGCGGCCGCGCTTGGATCTTACTGGCGGACGGCTGCAGTCCTCCAGGGGCGCACGCACGCCGGGGGTTGGGGAAGTGTGGCGCACCTGAGCTCCAGCCGAGGCCCTTACCTCAACGTCACAGGCGTCGGCCGATGGTGAGGACGGCCGACCAGTGGCGGGTGAGTCGTCCGTCGGGGCGTGCGGCAAGGCGGCGGCGGATCTCCTGGTAGAGGTGTTCGCGCTTGGCCGGCTCCATGGCGATGTGGCCGGAGAACGTATCGAGCAGAGCGATGTATTCGTCTGCCGTGTAGCGCAAGGCCCATACGTAGAGCTTCGTACCGACCACGGTGAAGTCTCCGGTGGCATCGAACTCGGCGGCGATGGGATCGGGCTGGTCCTCGGGCGGTGGCGGGGGCCACGGGCCGTCATGGCCTTCGCCGATCTCTTCATAGACCTTCTGGATTTCGGTGAAGAAGGGGTCGAAGCCTGCCGGCATTGCGTGGTCGGCGTTCCATACGGCCAAGTGGCCGCCCTGCGTGAGGAGGGCGGCTGCTTTCGCGTACTTGACCTCGGGGTCCACCCACTTCCAGGCCGTGGCCGCGTAGAGGAGATCGAAGGAGACGCCTGCCGGTGGCTCCCAGCCTTCGAAGGGCGAGGTGATTACGGAGACGTCGGGGAATTCGGCGAGTCGGTGCCGTGCCTCCGCCGCAAGGGCATCGCCGAGTTCGACCGCGGTGATCCGGAAGCCCATCCGTGCCAAGGGCAGCGTGGCCTTCCCCGGGCCGCATCCGACTTCGAGCAGGTGCGCGGGTGGTGTGATACCCGTGATCGCGAGCAGGTCGGAATACAGCTCGGCCGGGTAGTCGGGGCGCGCGTCTTGATAGGAGGCAGCCGCTCTGTCGAAGGTGGCTCGCAGCCGAAGATCGCGGGACATGCTCCAATCCTGGCAGCGCCGCAACACCGCCGTCGCCTGAATATCCTGCTCACATGCCAGATAGCACGGGGAACCAGGGGGACTCACGGTCACTCACTCACCGGGGATCAACGAGAGAGGCCCAGTCACCGCGTTTCCGCTGGTTACGAGCCTCTTCTGGCTGGTGTGGCAGGTGCAAGGTTCGAACTTGCGTAGCCTGAGCCGACGGTTTACAGCGCGTGATCCTTGCGGCTGAGAGACAGCCTTCGACCTGCGGCATGACCATGTCTCGCCGCCGTGAGCTCCATGATCATTGCACGTATATTGCACGGCGGCCGCTGGAGCGGATCTCAGCTGGCTACGGTCCTGACACCCGGCGCGGCGATCATCCCGGAGCCGGAGGCCCCCGCCAGAGCCCCATGAGTTGCGAGCGGCCCACGGAGGCATCCTCTTCGATTATTGGATGGTCAGGCGGTAGCCCTGGCCGGTGGATCGAGGGCAGAGGAAGATGGTGAGGGCTGCGTAGCGGCCAAACACCACCTGAAGTAGATCGGCGCCCTCGGGAAAGGGGATCTCGGGGATGTCGCGTGCGTAGAACTGTGCGACACCCACCATGGGCACTGGACTCTCCGGGGCACGGTCCTTCATCGTCAACCAGCCGGGCTGACCGAAGGGCGCGGCCTGCACCTGGACGGTTCGGTCGCATGCCGGCCACGGCTCATCGGACGGCCAGATCAGCGGTCCTCCAATGTGGCTGTTGTGCATGCTCGGTTTCCCCGGCCGCGGATGGAGACGGTGCAACCCGGCTAACTCGGGTCGGCACTTGAGTCGATGAGCCGCCGTCTCGCTCTAAGGATCAGCCCTCGAGCCTCCGCAAAGCTCACGAATATAACGAAAGCGACAAACAGGCCCGCCTGAATCCACCAGATGGCGCTATGGAACCAATGAGTTCGCGTAGGCTCATGGATGGCCAGCCAGAGCAACCAGACCTCTCCGGCGGACATTGCAAGGCCGATAAGCAGCATGGCTCAGTTCAGCCAAGCGGGGGTGTGGAGCATAAGTTTGTCGTCAACCCACCTGCGCGGGATCGATCGGAAAAATCCAAGCTCCGATCGCTGAGACTCTGGCGTCTTTTCATGCATGTAAGGAGTTTGGCATCTCCGGTGAGAGTTAGGGAGAGCCGGTTTCGTCTAACCGCCCGTGAACAGACCGATCGTTAAGGTGATTTGCGTGAGGTGGATCGGGCGAGTCGCCGCCCCATGAGGACGATCATCGACCACAACACCATGGCCTCGTGGTGTTCGGATAACCGTTCATAGTCGCGGACGCAGCGCCGACACTGGAAGATCCACGACAGGGACCGCTCCACTACCCACCTGCGGGGCAGGACGACGAAGCCTTTGGTGTTGTCGCTGCGCTTGACGATCTCCAGGGTGAGCTGGAGCTTCTGCTTGGCCCAGGTGACCAGCTTGCCCGCGTATCCGCCGTCGGCCCAGATCAGGATGATCTTCTCGTACCAGTCGTGCAGGCGCTCCAGCGCGGGCCGGGCGCCGTCGCGGTCTTGCACGCTGGCGGCGGTGACCAGGACGACGAGCAGCAGGCCCAGGCAGTCCACGATGACGTGCCGCTTGCGGCCCTGTACGTTCTTGCCCGCGTCATACCCGCGGCTTGCGGCGCCCACGGTCTCGGCGGCTCGCACGGACACTGCGACGCGCGGAAGGTCCCAGGGGGCACGAACGCTCCCGTCACCCCGCCCCGGCCGCCGACGAAGCGTGGTCTGGCAGGTAACGCCTCGATCTAGCTTGCGTACGCGGTCCTGATGCTTGTGGTGGCTGACACCGGAGCGGATGCACGCCGCGTGGATCAAGGCGGTGATGCTGCACATGACCGTGTGGACGCGGCCGTACGTCAGCGCCGATGCCTGGTGACGTCGTCGGCCATGGCGCGCTCGGCGGTGATATCGGTGATGAAGGACCCCATTGCCGCGGCGCACTCGGCCGCGTGGGTCTCGAGCAGGAGGTGGCCGGCGTCGTAGACGTGCATCTCGAGCCGGTCCAGCGCTCGGGCGTAGCCCATGATCTCGGACAGGTCGAAGAACGCGTCGTGGCGGCCCCAGAGCAGCAGACACGGCGGCTGGCGGGTCCGGTGGTAGTCGGCCAGCTCGCCGAAGCGGGCGACGTGGCTGGCGTAGTCGCGAAACAACTGGAACTGGACTTCGACGTTGCCCGGCCGCGACATCCGCTTCCAGTCGAAGTGCCACGTCTCGGGCGGGTGGAGGACACGCACCCGCTCCGGCAGCCCGCTCAGGTACTGCGCGCGAGTGCCCTCGAAGTTCAGCCACTCGGGCAGCCGGGCACGGTTGGCCTCCGAAGGATCGGCCCAAAAGACCCGTGCGCTGTCCCACTGGCTACCCAGGCCGTCCTCGTGGGCGTTGCCGTTCTGCACGATGAGCCCGAGGATGCGCTCGGGACGCCGGGTGGCGAGGTGGTAGCCGACAGGGGCGCCGAAGTCGTGCAGGTAGACGAAGAACTCCTCGACGCCGATCTGCTCGAGGAACGCCTCGATGGTGTCGGCCAGGTTGGTGAACGTGTATTCGTACTCGTCGACGCCGGGCGCGGCGGAGAACCCGAAGCCCAGCAGGTCCGGGGCGATGACCCGGCTCACCTCGGCCAGCGGCGAGAGCACGTGCCGGAAGGTGTGCGAGGAGCTCGGGAAGCCGTGCAGCAGCAGCACGCAGGGCTTGTCCGCCGCGCCGGCCTCCCGGTAGAAGACCTCGAGTCCATCCACGTCGAGGCTGCGGTGGCGTGGCTTGCCGGTCGCCTGCATCTGTCCGCTCTCCTTGGCTGGTCTGCGTTGTGACGGCGCTGGCCAGCCGGATTCAGGATCGGTCCGTACCACCGAGATTAACGGATGGCTGTGCCGGCGACGATCACCGCGATGCCTGGCCAGCGTCACCGCGCCGGGCCGCTCGCCGAACAAGATCGCCGCCCCGAGCCGCGGTGCCCGCGACCCCGAAGCCGGCCCACACCGCGTTGACAATCCCGACGGGAAACTTGCGTACAGCCAGCACCCCGGTACGACACGGGCTAATTAGTACTCCAGTGACTCTTCGCGATCTTGAGTCGTTGGGGCACATGGCGACGGCCACCGCGTGATCATTTGGAGTTTGTGAGGACAACCAAAGATCGTGCGGTGGCCGCGGACCACAGCGTAGACCTGACGGCTGGATGGTCATCTTCAACGAGCTGATGGCCCGGATCGTCGGGCTGACCCTGCGTTGGCGGCGCGAGTCGGCCTGGGCGTCGAAGGCACGGGGGCTGACCGTGCTGGCTTGGGCGTCGTCGGTGGCGTTCGTGCTGTTCGCCGTGGCTCGTCCGCTGATCTTTCTGTTAGGACCTCTCAGCGCTGTGGCCGCACCGTCCAAGGGGCGAGCTTCTCGGGATTGCGCACGACCCAGATGCGTGTGATCCGGTCGTCTGCAACATCGAACGCCGCCACCGTCACGGTGACGCCGTCCAGCTGGGCCACCAGCCCCGGCTGACCGTTGACCGTACGCTCCAAGAGCGTCAGGTTGGGCGTCCTGGTGGCCATGGCGATGATGTAACGGGCGATCTGCTCGCTGCCCTCGATGGGGCGGAGTACGGCGCTGACCACGCCGCCGCCATCGGCGATCATCGTGGCGTCCGGGTCGAGCAGGCCGACGAGGGCGCCGATGTCGTTGGCCTCCCAGGCCTGCTTGAAGTCCCTGACGATACCGCCTCGCAAGGCCGCCGGAGCCACAGAAGCCCGCGACGCGTCAATACGACGGCGGGCCGAGGAGGCCAGCTGGCGGCATGCCGCCGGAGTACGGCCGACGATCTCGGCCACTTCGGCGAAGGAGTAGCGGAAGACGTCGTGCAGGATGAACGCGACGCGCTCGGCCGGGGTCATCGATTCCAGCACGACGAGGAAGGCCATGTTGACCGACTCGTCGAGGGTGACGCGGTCGGCGGGGTCGAGCGAGGCGCCTCCCGACCGGCCGCTGATCCACTCCGTCGGTTCGGGCAGCGGCTCGGGGATCCATTCGCCCACGTAACGCTCCCGCCGGGCGCGGGCCGAGCCGAGCAGGTCGAGGCAGATACGGCCGGCGACGGTCGTCAACCAGGCGCCAGGAGAGGCGATGGCCTCCTTCTGCTGCTGAGACATGGCATACCAGCGGGCGTAGGCCTCCTGGACCACATCCTCAGCATCGGCCAGGGAGCCGAGGAGCCGGTAGGCGAGATTGATCAGCTGGCGCCGCTCGCCCATGATCGGGTCGTCGGTGGTCATGGTGTGGACGCTCCCTTCCCTCACCAGTCCGACGAGGCAGCGTACCGAACCGCGAGGTTGGCGCGTGGCCTCACATTCCCCGCAGGTGTTTCGTCGGACTAGTGAGACACCGAGATCGAGAAGGGAAACCCTCGCCATGCCTACGCGCGCGACGACCAAGCGGTACAGCCTCATGTTCTTGCGTATCGCGATCATCGGGCAAGCCGTAGCTGTCTTCGTCCAGGCGATCACCGCGGGGCTGGTGTTGTCCTCGCCCCACGGTGGGGCGCTGCACAGTGCTGGGTCGTACACGCTGTGGGTCGTGGTAGTGGTGCACGTGATCGTCACGATCTTGGCGTGGCGGCCGGGCGGCGGCTCGCCCAAGCCCATCATGTACGCCGTCGGATTCTTTGTGCTCACGAATGCGCAGGTAGCCCTGGGCATCGCGCACGTGGAGGCCGTGCACATCCCGTTGGGCGTCCTGCTGTTCGGCCTGAGCGTCCTTCAGCTCATCTGGATCTGGACCGGCCGCCGCACTCCCCTGACCGCCTCGGCATGACCGCCGACGCGCATCGCCTAATAAACAAGGAGTACCTCATGTCCATCCGTCACCTGATCGCCGTCTCGGTTCAGCCGGACCCCACCAGTGTTTACGCCCTGAGCTCCGGGCGACTCGGGGCCATCACAGCCGCGCTCGTGGGGCTGATCGGCGTGATCGTCGGTGGACGGGCTCTGGCCCGCGCTCGTCGTATCGGCACCGGCAACGGACGAAACGGGGCCATCGTGGCCCTGGTGGCTGGGCTGATCGGGTTGGTTGTCGGGGGGCTGGTCATGGCCACCTCCGACGGTGGTATCGGCACCGGCAACGGGCTGGCCGGGGCCATCGTAGCCGCGGCGGTGGGGCTGATCGCCGTAGCGGTCGGCGGGCTGGCTCTGGCCCGCTCCCGCCGTACCAGCTAGTGCCGTGTTAGGCCACGTTTGTCCTCTTCACGATGCGGCGTAGGCGTGGGTTGTCGGTGTTGCGGTTTCGCCAGGCGATGTAGCGGCGAATCATGCTGCCCTGCTCGCGGTGGCTGGCGTGGTCGGTGCCGTTGAGGGTGAACTCCCGCAGCGCGGTGAACTACGCCTCGATCCGGTTCAAGTAGGAAGAGTTGGTGGGCGTGTAGGCGATCTCGACGTTGCTCGCCTCCGCCCACTGGCCCACACGCTTGTCCTTCTTGGTCGTCAGGTGCGGGCTGAAGTTGTCGCAGATGATCGCGATCCGCACGTCGGGCGGGTAGAGGCTGCGCAGGTAGCGGCAGAACTCCAGGAACTCTCCGCGTCGCTTGCGCTTCTTGACGTGCCCATACATCTTGTCCTTGCCCAGGTCTAACGCGGCGAACAGGTGCCGCACCCCTTGGGTGCGGGTGTAGGTGGCGCGCATCCGCGGCCGAGGCTAACGATCGGGATCCTTGCCCTTGCCGCCGACGTCGGTCCACTGCCTACCGGGACGCG
>NZ_VCJS01000259.1 GCF_005893125.1 Nonomuraea basaltis
TCCCGGTCCCCACCTGACGCCATCACGGACGCCTTTTCCTCATCGCTCACCACGACGGTCTTCAGCCAACGCAGCATGAGGCGGTTTGAAGCCTCCCTCCGCAGGGCGACTTCGAAGGGCCACGACCTTCATCATCCGAGCAGCATCGCTCCAGATCGCTCTCCTACATCGAACTCTCCTTCGCGTTCAGGACACACAGCTACACCCATCGCCGATCCGGTCCAGCGGCCGACGGACTTCTCCGTACGACTGCGCGAAGACCTGACGCCCGCCGCCTGGCGAGAGGCCTGCGACAGTGCGGGCAAGGGGGAGATCCTGGTGCTGCCGGACGTCGACCGCCGCGCCGTCATTGGGCTCAATTTCTCTGCGGTGCTACCGGAACGGCTGGCAATGGCGACGGTGGCTGCTCGGCTGGCTGACTTCGAGGGAGCACGCGCCGCACTGACCGAGCCGGTCCGGCTACAGCTCGCTCGGTGAGCTGCGCGAGGCCAGCCCAGTCCTGACCGGCCTCGGAGATCGCCGCTTCGAGGGCTGACCGCGCCCAGCCCAGAACGGCCTTCCGGGATCCATCTGGCGGATCAGCTCCTCCGCGCGAGGGGATCGATCCCGATGGTCGCTCCAGAAACGGTTCATGAGCATCCCCGGAGCGGCTGGTCTTTCCGCTGTTCGTGCATTTCGGGGTGGGCCTGTGGGTGCCGGAGGTGAGCGGGACCTCTAACACCACCTCCTGGATCTCCTCGACGTCGATCTACGAGACCTTCGCTGAAGATCGCCCATGTGCGAAAACGGGTTGGCGAGAAGGCCGCCCGCCACCGCCCAGCGCGGTTTGCGTCGCTACCGCTCCATCCCGGACGCGCCGTAAGGGACCAGGTGGGCCAGCACGCTCTCGGCTATGGCCCCGAGGGCATCTAGCTGCTCGGGGGACAGCAGGTCGATGAAATGCCGCCGGACGGACTCCACGTGCAAGGGTGCGGCCTCCTGGATCGTGCGCAGCCCGTCCTGGGTCAGCACGACGACGGCGCCCCTGGCGTCGTTCTCGCACTCCTCGCGTGCGACCAGCCCGCGCTCCTCCATCCGGCTGATGTGGCGCGAGAGCCGGCTCTTGGACCAGAGCATCCGGTCGGCCAACTCGGTGAGCCGTCGCCGGTGTCCCTCTGACGAGGTCAGCGCGGACAGCACGTCGTAGTCCGGCATGGACAGTCCCGAGTCGGCCAGCAGGTCGCGGCCGACCTCGGCGTCCAGCAGCAATCGCATCCGCCGGTAGCCGATCCAGGCGCGGAACTCGGCGTCGTCCAGCCATCTCGGCTCAGCCATGCCTCTACCTTAGCGGGTTTGGTTGACATGTAACCAACTTGGCTGCTTGGGTTTACATGTAAACATCTAGGACGAAGGGTCGACGGATATGCGCATGTTCGGGCTGGGCTTGTCCACTTCGGCCGCGCCAGGCGCGGATCCGGTGGGCGACGCCAGGCTGGCCGAGGAGCTCGAGTTCGATTTCGTGTCGGCTTCCGACCATCCCTGCGGCGCCGAGCCGACGTACGAAGTGTGGACGCTGCTGACCTGGGTCGCGGCCGCCACGTCACGCATCCAGGTGGCCACCAGGGTGCTCGGCATGCCGTACCGGCCGCCCGCGATGGTGGCGAAGATGGCCGAGAGCCTGCACCGGTTCTCGGGCGGCAGGCTCATCCTAGGCCTCGGCGGCGGCTATTCTGATGACGAATTCCGGGCCTTCGGGCTCGGCGTGCCCTCGCCGGCGGAGAAGGTCGACGGCATGGTGGAGGGCATCCACATCATCCGCGGGCTATGGTCGGAGCCCGCCTTCACCTTCCACGGCAGCCGCTATCACACCGAGCGTGCCGACCTGGAGCCCAAACCCGACCGGCCGATCCCCATCTGGCTCGGGACGTACGGCAAGCGCGCTTTGGAGGCCACCGGGCGGCTCGCCGACGGATGGATCCCGTCGTACGGATTCGCGCCGCCGGAGCAGGCCGCAGTCCTGCGAGAGCGGGTCCTGGCCGCTGCCGAGGCGAGCGGAAGGACGGTGACCTGCGTCTACAACGTTCCGGTTCACGTGGGGGAGTCCCAGGTGTCGGAAAGAGTGGTGTCGGGGAGCGCCGAGGAGGTGGCCGAGCGGCTGCTCACGTTCTCCGGCCTGGGGTTCTCCTCGATGAACCTTATGCCTGTGGGGGACTTCAGGCAGCAGGCGGAGCGCCTGGCGTCGGACGTCGTTCCCATCCTCCGGGCGGCATAGCTCAAGGGCACGGCACGGCCGCCAGGCCCGCTCTCCGCTCGTCATGGCGACTGCCATGCGCTCCACACTCCTCGCACTTCGGCGGAGGTCCTTTGAGAGGAAGGGCCGAGGGGCGCCATGGACCCATAAGGACTGACATGTCACGACCCTCATGTCTCACTCTTGCGAGGCGGCACGTGCGGATAACGGGGGTAGCCTTAGCGCTGGTCAGCGGGCACCTCGCGGTTATGGGCGAAATGCCGGACCGCGAGTTGCGGGCGGATTCGTCGCACTCCAGATCCCGCGTAGCGGTCGCATGCCCTCCTCGACGTAGTCGGCTATGGAGCGGGTGCCGCCGTCGAGATACCACTGCTCGAGCGCGGCGAAGTAGCCGAAGGCGAGGGCGTTCGCGGTCACCCGGGCCTGCGTCTGGCTCAGCTCTCCGGTCTCGGCGAGCAGCGGTGCGATCCGCTGGCCCGCCCGGTCGAGCGTGGCGCAGACCGCCATGCGCACCGACGGCTCAGCGAAGAAGTAACGGACCCTGCGCCAGGGTCCCTTCTCCGCCGGCGGGCCTTCGTCCTCGGATGCGCCCTCTGGCGCGGCTTCGTAGGCATGGACGGCCCGGAGCAGACTGCCGACCGGATCGCCGGGGGTGAGGAACTCTTTGATCGCCTCCAGGCTCATGCTGTCGAACTCATCGGCGACCAGGATCCCTTCCTTCGTGCTGAAGAAGCGATACACCGACGATGGTGAGACCTCGGCCGCAGCCGCGATCTCCTCGATCGTGACAGCACTGAACCCCTTCTCGTCGAAGAGATCGAGGGCGCGTTCCCGGATGGTGCGCATGGCCTTGAGCCGCCAGCGTTCACGAAGCCCGCTCATGTGTTCAGGGTAGCAGCAAGTCCCACGCTTCAGAATGTCTCTGTCATTAGACATTGACTGTCCGAAAATTGAGATCTAGAGTCACTCGCTAGAGAAAGTGGCTGTCTCAATCGGTGCTGCGGGCACCACGCCTCGCCCGGCACCCTGCTCATCTAGAAGGACTCCTGTCATGACGACGCTGAAGCAGAGACCGCGCAACCGAAGCGCACTGACGACGATGTACGTCGGGGCGGGCCTCACCGCGATCGCCTCCCTCTTTCCGTTCCTCGACCAAGCCGCCTTGGCCGACCACATCAGGGCGGGCTATGCCGCCTACGAGCCCGCCGCGATCGATGCCGCCGTCGCCGCGTACCTCGCGATCCTGGCCACGGTCGGAGGACTGGGACTCCTCGGCTGGCTCGGCGTTATGTGGGCCGTCCGTGCCGGTAAGAGCTGGGCTTCCTGGCTGGCCGCCGGGCTGCTCGCGATCGCGGCCTGCTTCGCGGTCGCCGCGCTGACCATCCGCGACACCTCGGGAGACGTTGGTCTCGCGCCGCTGCTGAGCTGGCTGCAGGTCCTTCCGTGTCTCGCCGGTCTCGCCGCGGTCGCACTGCTGTGGAGAAGGGCGGGATGAGCATCTGCCGTGTTGTCGTACGGGGGGTCGTGGCGCTCAAGCGCGCGATGTATCGCGGCGGGCGGCCGAATGCGCTCATGCGGCTCATGAACCAGCTCGACGTCCTGGTGTACGGGGCTCGGCGGCTGCGGCTCTCCCGGGCCGCCGTGTTGAAGGTGGTGGGACGCCGCAGTGGGAACATGACGTCGGTTCCGGTCGCGGTCACCGGTTACCGCGGCGCCGAGTTCCTCGTCTCGATGCTCGGGCCGGACGCGAACTGGGTGCGGAACGTCCAGACTGCCGGCGGCAAGGCCGTGCTCCGTCGCCGGGGGCGCGAGACGCCGATCCTGCTCGAGGAGATCCCGGCCGAGCATCGCGCCGAGATCCTGCGCCGCTACCTCGCCGCCGCGCCCGGCGCCCGGCCACACCTGGGACTGACCCCGACATCACCTCTGCCGGAGTTCCGCAGGATCGCACCTGGTCACCCTGTCTTCCGCATCCACCCCGTTGATGCCCATACGCAAGCGGCGAGCGAGTGAGCGACCAACCCTAAAGCAGGGTGGCACGACCAGCAGCGGACCGTGAGGATTCCGCCTCGCGGCCTGCGTGGCCATCGGTGCGGGCAACACGTCCTCCCACGTCACATTACGGACAACCGTTTTCTTGGAGTGCCATGTTGTACGGGCGTCAGGCGGAGCAGTCCGTCATCGGCGAGTTGCTGGAGGGCCGGTCCGGCGCTTTGGTGGTGCGTGGCGAGGCGGGCATCGGCAAGTCGGCTCTTCTGGAGTCCTGCGTGGCGAGTGCGCGGGTGCGGGTGCGGGTGCTGCGGGTGACCGGTGTGGAGTCCGAGGCGGATCTGCCGTTCGCGGCCTTGCATCTGCTGCTGCGCCCGGTCGTGGATCACATCGAGGCGTTGCCGCCGCAGCAGGCGGAGGCGTTGCGTGGTGCGCTCGGCCTGGGCGGCGCGATCCGGGGCGATCGTTTCCTTGTCGGGCTGGCGACGCTGAGCCTGCTGGTGGAGCTGTCGGCGGCGGGCCCGGTGGTGTGCGTGGTCGATGACGCGCAGTGGCTGGATGGTGAGTCGGCCGATGCGCTGTTGTTCGCCGCGCGCCGCCTGTATGCCGAGCCCGTTGTCGTGCTGTTCGGCGCGCGGGAGGGCGGCTTCCCCGCGCGGGGTTTGCCCGAGCTGCGGCTGGGCACGCTGGATGCCGAGGCCGCCCGGACGGTTCTCGCCGAGCAGACGGCGGACCTGCCGCCGGCCGTACGCGACCAGCTCGTCGCCGAGGCCCGCGGCAATCCCTTGGCGCTGGTCGAGCTGCCCCGCATGCTCACCGCCGAACAGCGCAGTGGCGCCCTCGTCCCGTTGTCGTTCTCCCTCGGTACGGCGCAACCGGTGACCGACAGGGTGCTGATCGGCTTCCGCGATCGGATCGCGGCGCTGCCCGACGCCACCCGCTCCTGCCTGCTGGTGGCGGCCCTCGATCACCACGACGAGCTGGACGTGCTCGCGCGCGCCGTCGGCCTGCTCGGAGCCTCGCTGGCCGACTTCGCCGAAGCCGAGCGAGCCGGCCTGGTGCGGGTGGGCTTAGGGGGTGTGGCCTTCCACCACCCGCTGGTGCGCACCGCAGTGCTGCTGGGCTGTGACATCGCCGTCCGGATGGCCGCGCACCGGGCGCTGGCCGAGACGGTCGACGACGACCGGCGGACCTGGCACCTGGCCGCCGTCACCCTGCAGCCCGACGAGGAAGTGGCAGGGAAGCTGGAGAGCCTGGCGCTGCGCGCACGCCGGCGCGGCGGGCAGACGGCGGTGTCGGCGGCCTACGCACGCGCGGCCGAGCTGTCGGCCGATCCCGGCCAGGCCGCACGCCGGTGGACCGCCGCAGCCGAGGCCGCGGC
Source organism: Nonomuraea basaltis (assembly GCF_005893125.1). Taxonomy (GTDB): domain Bacteria; phylum Actinomycetota; class Actinomycetes; order Streptosporangiales; family Streptosporangiaceae; genus Nonomuraea; species Nonomuraea basaltis. The sequence goes on from NZ_VCJS01000259.1 coordinate 5,601, forward strand.
CGAGGCCGGCCTGTGGCAGCGCGCGGATGAACTGGTGGCCAGGGCGCAGCAGCAGGCCGAGGCGACGACACTGAAGGGCGCTGACCTGGCAGATCTCGCCCAGGTGAAAGCGAAGCTGGAAATCGAGTCCGGCCGGCCGCTGGAGGGCGTGCGCCTACTGCACGAGGGGGCCGAGGCAGCCGACGACCTGCCCGTCAAGCTGTCGCTGCTCAGCCTTGCGGGCTTCTACACCTGGGCCAGCGCGTCCCACCCCGACCAGGTCGCGCTGGCCCGCCGTAGCGAGGAACTGTGCCCGGACGGCGACGGGCTGGCCGCTGTGGTGCGCACGTTCAACCACGCCTTCCGCCTGATCCTCGAGGGTGACGCCGTGACCACGCTCACCTACCCAATGCCGGATCAGGCCGAGCGCATCCCCTTCGAGGTGCGCTTCATCATCGCCTACCAGAGCATGGTCCGCGCCGACCTCGACGGCATGCTGGAGGGCTCGGCCCAGATCGTCGAAGAGTGCCGGGCCGAGGGACGTCTGGGACGCATGCCCCAGGCCATGACGATCTTCACCATCGCGCAGCTCCTCAACGGGCACCACCGCTCCGCACGGTCCGCGATGGCCGCGGGTCTGGCCCTGGCCGCCGACGTCGGCCAGCCGCAGTGGGGCAGCTACCTGGCGGGCGTGCACGCCTGGCTGTCCGCGATCGCCGGCGCGCAGGAGGAATGTGCGGCGATGGCCGCGCAAGCCATCCGCGACGCCGGCCACCGCCGGTGGATGCCGGGATACTGCTGGGCCGAGTACGCCCTCGCAGCTCTGGACTTCGGGCTGGGCCGCTACGAAGCGATGCTCGACCGGGTGGACCGGGCCATGTCCGGTCCCGCCAGCCACGCCTTCCTGTGGCGGTATTCCTGGCCCGACTACGTCGAGGCCGCCGTCCGGGCGGGGGATCCGCAGCGCGCCCAGGAGCCGCTGAGACTCTACGCCGAATGGGCCGAGGCCACCGGCCGGGCCGCGCCGCTTGCCGTCCTGCATCGGGTCCGTGCACTGCTGGCCCCGGACAGCGAGGCCGGGGGACTGTACGAGCGGGCGCTGACCCTGCACAGCGAGGCCGAGCAGCCCTTCGACCAGGCACGCACCCGCCTGCTCTACGGCAAGTGGCTGCGCCGCCACAAGCGGCGCGCCGAGGCACGCACCCAGCTCCAAGCCGCCATGAACGCCTTCGACCAACTCGGCGCGGCTCCCTGGTCCGACCGCGCGGCCGCCGAGCTGCGCGCCACCGGGCTCTCCCTACCGGACCATGCCCGTGCCGGAGATCCACTGGACGTGCTGACACCGCAGGAGCTCCAGGTGGTACGGCTGGCCGTCACCGGCGCATCCAACCGCGAGATCGGCGCGCAACTCTTCCTGAGCCCACGCACGGTCGCCTCCCACCTGTACAAGGCCTTTCCCAAGCTGGGCGTCTCCTCGCGCGCCGAGCTGACCAGGCTCCCAGGACTGACCTGAGGGCAGGTCACACCCGGCCGCGAACAGCTTCGAGGGGATCTTCTTGAACGATGGGAAGTACCTGGCCAGTGGCCGGGTGCCCTTGCTCGAGAGGCCGGGCAGTGGCTCCGCCAGCTCGCCCAGGCCCCGTTCGTCCATCAGCCGGATCGTGGAGGCGTGCATGGTGTCGCCGCGGAAGTCGCGCACGAAGTCCTGGTGCTTTCCCAGCACGGCGACCTCGACGCCATTGCGGGCCAGGAGCAGGCCGGGCATCAGCCCGACCCGACCGCCGCCCGAGATGGCGATGCTCATTTCGGGATCTCATGGATGCGCTCGGGGCGGAAGCCGAAGGCGAGGAAGTGTCCGGCCAGGTAGTGGGGGATGGCGGTGCGCTGGATCAGAAGGCGGAGCAGGCCCGGCGGCTGGCCGTCCTTCCACCTGCCGTCGAAGGCCTGACGCTGCAAGATTGCCTGCACCTGCTGGGTGAGGACGGTGGGCCATTCGCGGTGGTGTTCAACGGCGGCCAGATGGCCGTCGTCGAGGGTGCCGTCCAGGAGCGGGCGGGTGAGGATGTTGGCGGTGGCGATGGCGTCCTGGATGGCCAGGTTGATGCCGACCCCGCCGACCGGGGACATGGCGTGGGCGGCGTCGCCGATGCACAGCAGGCCGGGCTGGTGCCAGGTGTGCAGTCGGTTGATCTGTACCTCCAGGAAGCCCATGGCCTCGAAGGAGGTCAGCTCGCCGGTGCGGTTGGCGAGCATCGGGGCCACCTGGGCCACGTCCCGGCGGAAGGCTTGGATGCCTCTAGCTTTGCAGTCGTCGAAGCCGCCCTTGCCGATCAGGTAGCCGCACTGCCAGAACTCGCCGCGGTCGATGGCGACCATGCCACGGCCGGGGGCGAGCTGGTAGATGAGGTTCTCCTGGTCGTCCGGGTGCCGGGTCAGGCGGAACCAGATCACGTCGATGGGGGCCTCGAGCTCGTGCAGGTGCATTCCGGCCGCTTGCCGTACCGCCGAATTGCGGCCGTCGGCTCCGACGACCAGATCGGCGTGGAACTCGCGGCCGTCGTTGCAGCGGACCCCCACGACCTTGCCGACCCGGCGGATGACGTCGCGCACTGGGGTGCTCAGGTGCAGGGTGAAATTCGGGTATCGCTGGGCCTCTTCGGCGAGCAGGTTGAGGAAGTCCCACTGTGGCACGAAGGCGATGTACGGAAATTTCACCTTCATCCCGGTGAACGCGTCGATGGGTGTGAGGTCGCCGCCCAGGGCCACGTTGAGTGTGGTGACCTTGCGGTGCTTGAGCTGGTGGAAGCGCTCCGAAAGGCCCAGTTGGTCGAGTGCTTCCAGGGTGGAGGGATGCACGGTGTCGCCCTGGAAGTCGCGCACGAAGTCCTGGTGTTTCTCCAGGACGGTGACCTCGACGCCATTGCGAGCCAGCAGCAGGCCGAGCATCATCCCGGCCGGACCACCTCCGGCTATCACCACGCTCATGCGCCCTCCCCCGGCTGCGAGAGCAGCGCCGCCGCGGCCGCCCAGACCCGCGGCATACCGAACTCGGCCACACCACGGAGCAGGTCGCGCAGGGTCTCGTCGGTGGCCCCGGCCGATCTGGCCAGCTCGGCGTGCAGGCACAGGGATGGGCCGAGCGTCTGGTAGAAGACGTCCACGACCAGGCAGGCGATCGCACGTTCGCGGACGCTGAGATAGGGGCGGGCCCAGCGCTGGGCGAATTGGTCCTCGGTGAAGGTGGCCAGACCGCGGTCCACGTCCTCCAGGGCGCGTACGGCTCGCGCGAGCGGTCCAGTCGGCGGCGCGGGTTCTACGGGCTTGTCATCCTGCGCTGCGGGGAGGCCGAGCTCGGTCAAGCGCTGGAAGGCGGTGACCACGATCGGGTAGCCCACATACGGGGCCAGGTGCCGGTAGAGCTCGCGGATCGACTCGGGATCGACGCCGTTGGCCAGAGCCATCTGCACATGCATCGCCAGAGGCAGGTCCAGGTGCGGGTGACATAGATCGGCGGTCAGGCAGATGAAGGCCTTCTCGCGCATGGTCAGGTGGGTCAGGCCCCAGAGGTTGTGGCCCACACCGACGGCGAGCTGGGCAAAGACGGGGTCGAGGGCGGCGAGGGCGTCGGCTCCGGCGAGTGGGGGCATGGTGGGACTCCGTTCAGAAGAGGTTCAAGACAGGCCGAGGGCACGCAGGCGCAGCCGGTCGAGGGTGTACTGGGGAACGATGCGGCCCAGGGTGCTCATCAGCCTGGACTTCTTGCCCACTGGGTAGCGGGAGCGGGGCTTGTTCGAGGTAAGGGCGTGCAGGACGGCGCGGGCGACGACGTCGGGGCTGGAGCCGGAGCGTTCCTCCTTCAGCCCGCTGGTGGTCATGGTGCGGTAGGCGGAGCCGTACAGCCGCCTGCCCTGTTCGCCGAGGGAGGCCAGCCGGGGTTCGACCTCGTCTTCGAGCTTGTCGACGGCGTCGGTGTGGATGGAGCCGGGTTCGATGAGGACGGCGTGGATGCCCCAAGGCTTGAGCTCCATGCGTAGCGCGTCGTTGAGGGAGCGGATGGCGTGCTTGGAGGAGCACAGCGGGCCACCGAAGGGCAGGGTGATCCAGCTGCCCACCGAACCAACGGTGATCACCCGGCCGTGTGAGGCGCGCAATTTGGGCAGCATGGCCTGGGTGACGGCGATCTGGCCGAAGACGTTGACCTCGTACTGCCAGCGCAGCGCGTCCAGCGGGACGAATTCGAGGGGTCCGGTGACGCCGATGCCGGCGTTGTTGACCAGGGCGTCTAGGTGGCCGAGGCGCTTGGCGGCCTCGGCGATCTGGCCGGCGTTGGTGACGTCGAGCTTGATCGGGGTGACGGTCGGGCCGAGTGCCTGGCCGTCTGCCTCCTTGCGAACGCCAGCGTAGACGGTGAAGCCCTCGCGGGCCAGTAGCAGGGCGGTGGCGCGGCCGATTCCGGTGGATGCGCCGGTCACCAGCACGGTCTTCGACATGTTTGTTCCCTTCGTCGTATGCCAACAATTGTTGACCTAGATCCATTGCAAAGTCAACACATGTTGGCCTACATTTGTTGACATGAGGAGATCGGCAGCAGAGACCAAGGCGGCGATCCTGGCCGCGGCCCGCGCGCGCTTCGCCGCCGACGGCTACGAGAAGGCGACGATCAGGGCGATCGCCGCCGAGGCCGGCATCGACCCGGCGATGGTGATGCGCTACTTCGGCTCCAAGGAGAAGCTGTTCGCCACCGCCGCCGAGTTCGACCTGCGATTGCCCGACCTGAACCAGGTCCCTCGCGAACGTCTGGGCGAAACGGTTATCCGGCATTTCCTGGAGCGGTGGCAAGCTGATGACGCGCTGCAGATCCTGCTGCGCACAACGGTGACGAACGAAGCCGTGGCTGCGCGCACGCGCGAGGTCTTCGGCACTCAGCTCGCGCCGATGATGGTCGCCCTCGCGGGAGGCCGGGCCGCCACCCGGGCGATGTGCGTGGCGTCCCAGGTGCTGGGGATGGCGCTGTGCCGCTACATCCTGAAATTCCCCCCAGCGGTAGACATGTCGGATGACGAGTTGGTCGAATGGCTCGGACCGACCCTCCAGCGCTACCTCACCGGCAGCGGCTGAGCCGCCTGCTCGGCGGCCTTGAGCTGGCGGTTCTCCTTGATGAGGCAGTAGATCAGCAGTCCGCTCATGATGAAATGGCCGCCGGCGGTGTACAGGCCGGGGAAGTAGCCGCCCTTGATGATCGGGAAGACGAAGTGGGCGATGCCGTTGAGCAGGCCGGCACCCAGGGCGTACCACCACAGGAAGAAGTTGGCCACCCGGATCCGGTAGAGCGCGCCCGCGCCGGCGAAGAAGTACAGCGCGCCGAAACCGAAGACGAACACGAGCAGGAACTCCTTCTCCGGCCAGTCCCGTGGCGAGTCGAACAGCTCGACGATCTCGTGGGGGAAGCCGCCGGTGTACTCCTCGGCCATGTGGATGAGCTGGAAGCCCACCGCGCACAGGTAGATGGCGATGACCTTCCTGGACTTCACCGGGCGGGCGTAGCTGAAGGCCAGCCAGCCAATCCAGGCCAGCACGCTGGCCACCACGAGGACCGCGGCACCCTGGATGGGGAGGGTGAGCAGCGCCCAGGCGCAGAACGCGACGGCCAGGATCGCCATAACGGTCGCCGAGTAGGGTTCAGGTCGCTTGGTCATAGCCCGGACCCTACGAATCTCGAGGTGATCGCCGCCTCCGTCACGTGACTGATGTTCGTACGCGGTCACACCAGTCAAGCGACGGAGGCGAGGCACAACGGCCTCGGCTAAGCGTCTTCACCCATACACCCCGCGAGCCTAGAGCTGGCGTTGCGCTCGCTTGCCGACGGGGGCAGATCGACCGGTTCGCCGTGGCCCGGGCAGAGCCCCGCCGCGTTGCCGGCCGTACGCGAAGGGACGTTCTCGACGCTGCCCGCATCTCGTGGTCACCAGCACGGACGGGACCATCTCCCGGCACGTGCCCCTCGTTGTATGGGAGCTGTCGACCACCCTCACCGGAGTCCAAGGGGAAGGAGGTGATCAGCATGGTGATTCAGTCAGGTGACTGAGGCGCCGGAGACGGGTGCGGCCTAGCGTCGGCGGCATGAAGCTGATCAATGATCACCTGGCCGTCAAGGCGCGCGCTGCCCACGACCGGCGACGGTTTCGTCGTGCTGGCCGGCGAGGTCGGCACCTGGCGCGGCTACTTCCCGTCTCCCCCCACCCGGCTGGCCGCTCACCTCAAGTCCTTGGCCGCGGGCGTCGAGGCTCGTGAGGCCAACGTGTTCCGCGCCCTGTTCCACACCCCGGGAGAGGGCGACAAGCTCCTGGCCGCCAGAGGTATCCAACCGGCACGCTACGACGTCGTCGTGCTGATCCGCACCGTGTCCGTGGAGGCGGCACTCGCCGTGCGCGAGAGCGCGGCCTACAAGGAACTGGCCCAGACGCTGCGCGCGGCGGCTCGCCGAACCCACGAGATCGTCGCGCGCAACGCCGGCCGGCTCGGCGATGTGGACCGCAGCCAGGACCATCAGTTCCTGTTCAACTACTTCTATGCCGACGACCACGAAACCCTGCTGAAGGTGTTCGACTACACCGCCGGCTGGTTCCAGGCCAAGACCGCGCTGCCCAACTCCGCACTGATGCAGCCCCTGGAGGGCGAAAGCGCCGACTACGGGCTCATCAACCACGCGAGCTGGCCGACCCTGCGCGCCTTCCTGCCCAGCCTGATCTTCCGGCCCACCTTCCGCACCTTCGTGCTGGCCAACTTCAAGGCCAACGGCGTCGCCGCGCAGCCGATCATCTACCGCCGGGTGTGAGCCGCGCCAGCTCGGCACGGGAGGCCACACCTAGTTTGGGGAAGGCCTTGTACAGGTGGGAGGCGACGGTGCGCGGGCTCAGGAACAGCTGGGCGGCGATCTCCCGGTTGGATGCGCCCGTGATGGCCAGCCGGACGACCTGCAGCTCCTGCGGGGTAAGTGAGGCCAGCGGGTCGTGTGCCGCGGCCGGGCACCGAGACGCCGGCCGCGCGCAGTTCGCCGGCCGCGCGGGCCGACCACGGCGCGGCGCCCAGCCGGTCGAAGGACTCCTTGGCGCTCTCCAGGTGGGAACGGGCCTCGCCGCGTCGCTGGTGACGGCGCAGCCACTCGCCATACACCAGCCGGGTGCGCGCCAGGTCGAAGGGCTGCTCGCGCTCCAGGTGCAGCTGCAAGGCACGCTCGTACAGGCGCGCGGCGCGGTCGTCGGCGGCCATCAGCGCCCGGGCCCGGTACTGGACGGCCAGGGGGCCCGGCTGTTCGGTGGAATCCGCCCAGGCCGCGTGGTGACGTAGCGTCTGCGCGGCCCGCTCGGGCGTGCCGGCTCTGACGGCCGCCTCGACGTAGTCGGGCCAGGCGTAGCGCCACACGAACGCGTGGCGTGACGGGCCGGCCGTCGCCCTGTCCATGCGGGCGAGCGCCGTCTCGTAACGGCCCAGGCCCAACTCCAGTTGCACCCCGGCGTACTCGGCCCAGGCTCGGCATCCACCGCAGAGTCTCGGAGAGCTGGATGGCTTCGGCGGCCAAGGCCGCGTACTCCCGCTCGGCGCCGGCGACCGCCGAAAGCGCGGCGTGCACCCCGGCCAGGTATCCACGCCAGACCGGCTGGCCCACATCGGCGGCCAAGGCCAGCCCTTCGGCCGCCGTGTCACGCGCGGCCTGGTGCCTGCCATCCATCAGCTGGGCGATGGCCAGGACGGTCATCGCCTGCGGCATCCGCCCCAGGCTGCCCCCGGTCCGGCACTCGGTGACCAGCGCGGTCGCGGCGTCGAGCATCTCGTCGTAGTCGGTTGGTCAGGCTGTAAGGGCGTATCCGTCCTGGTAGCGGGTTTGGTGGACACGCTCGTGTTGTCGGGCGAGGTGGTAATTCCAGTAAGCGTCGAGATGCCCGTTGGCGGTCACGGCGCGTAGCTTCAGCACCGCTTCGGCTCCGGTCAGGCCCCAGCGTGCTCCGGCCAGGTCGAATCTGTCGGCGATCAGATGGCGGCAGGCGCCCTCGATCACGTCGGTCGCGATCGGCCATCCCTCCTCGAGCGCTTGGTCGTAGCGCAGATGTTCGGCGTTGTTGGTCAGGTAGCGGATGCAGGCGTCGATGCCGTCGCGGCGCCGGGCGGGTAACGCGGTGGCTTGGGCGGTCAAAGCGGTGACGACCTGGTCGGTGTGCCCGGCCAGCAGCGCCAGGGCATGGGCGGCGACCCAGTCCTCGGCGGCCGGGGCGGCGGGTGGGTGCAGGCTCCAGGCCGCAGCCCACAACTTTTCGATCACGTGGACGAAGTCGATGACGATGTGCACGGCTATGCCGCGGCGATCAGCCTCGGCGCGGATGAGGCCGAGCTGGTGCCGGGCTCCATCGACGAGCACGACCCAGGGACGGGCATGCGTGGGGTCGCGGGCCTCGGCGTGGTCGAAGACCTTGGCGATCACAGTACCGGGGTCGGTGATGATCGAGCCGCACAGCCACTTGCGCTGTGCGCGTGGCCTGGCCCGCGGCCGGCGCTGCCCGCCCCCTCCGCCGGGGACGGCGATCACATCGTGGGGCCGCCGGGGTGCGGGTTCGGCGTCGTAGACCACGCCGAGGGTGGCCATCCGCTTGCGAGCCGCCTTCTCCCCCGAGGCCAGCCGGGTGCGGAAGGTCGCCCTGGCGCGGGCGGCGGCCTTGGCGGTCGCGGGCCGCAGCGCCTCAGGGCGCATCGCGACGCCCTTGGCGTCCACGCTGAGCGCCAGCACCGTGCACGACGTGCACGGCAGCAGAGTCTGCGCGGCGTAGAAGGCGTCGACATCGGCCGCGGCCTCGGCCACGAGCTGCTCGATCTGCCGTTTGCCGATCACCTGACCGCAGCGCGCGGTGATGGCCGCGTGGGCGGTGTCGAACGAGCCGCGCACCGCTTCGATCACCGCCAGCTTGGCCAGCCCGGCCGAGTGCCGCACCGCTGGCAACGACAGCACCGCGTCCGCTGGATACAGGTTGCCGGCGTTCGGGGCGCGCCAGGCGCATCGGGTGATGCTCACCGTTCCGACCACGGTGGCCAGCAGGCGGTGATGCCCCATCTCCACCCGCCCTCGCACCACGCCGTCGGCCCCGGTCACCGTCAGGGCCGGCCCGTCATGGCGGGCGCGGTGCACCTGCTGCCGCTCGCGTAACGCCCGCAGGTCAAGGTGGGCCTGCAGCAGCTGGCGTTGCAGCTCACGTCCCTGCTCGACGATCGTTTCCTCCAGCTGATCATGCGTCAGCGACGCGGCTGCCGCAGCGGTGAGCTGTCCGATCAGACAGTTGAATGTGTTCCTCGCCTCCGCAAAGACGTCAGCGGTGACGTCTGTGTCGTACGGTGCCTGCACAGGGCTCTTCTTTCGTCCAGGGTCGATTTGGTTGGCGCCTTCGAACCTGACGGCGGAAGAGCCCCGCCACAATCACCTGCCCGGTGACGAGGTGATGCCGTCTGGTAACTCTCCGTCGGCCTGCCCGGCCACCTCGCGGGCCACGGGATCGGTCACCGTAAACAGTCCCGGTCCCTCTTCACGCGCCCACCCGCGTTCCACCAGCCGCTTGAGCTTGGAGCGCAGCCCTTCCCGCTTGGCGGCCTCATCCGGCAGCCCCATCGCCACCGCGATCTGCCCGGCCCGCATCGCCTGCCCGGCATCGACCATGATCTCCACCGCGTCCCGGTACGCCCGCGGCAACACCGCCACCGTCATGCCCGGCTGCCGCGGCGGCACCGTCACCACACCAAGCGCCGACGGCCCCACCTGCACCGAAGCGGCCACGTCGACGACCTCGGCAGCACCTGCGGGCTCGTCGACCAGTTGGGCCGCCTCGCCCACGATCTCCTCCACGGTCTCCCGCGTGATCACCAGCCGCGACAACCGATCCTGCTCGGCCTCCAGCCGTGACTCCAAAGCGATGATCTGCTCCCGGATCTCCTCGATCCGCTGCCGGGCCACAGCCTCCCGCCGCGCCAGTTCCTCCAGCAACGAACCCACCGCCACCACCGCCTTACACGCCTGCACCCACGGTAGAAGGCGGCACCCCAATCAACCAGTCATGACCATAAAAGCCCAGCTCAGACTCTCACTGAGGAAGAGCCGCACCCAATGCTGATCGACGATCCAGTACGTCGGCTTGTTCGGATGGCTGTGCGTAGCCCATTTGAACGTGAGCTGCCACACGTAGTTGTCCAGGGCGGCGAACACTCTGGACGACACCATGCTGCGGTAGTACGCAGCCCAGCCCCGCACGATGGGGTCGAGCCGGGCGATGACCGCTTTGGCGTTCGAGCCGCGCAGGGAGCGCATCTCGGTCGCTAGCCGCAGTTTCAACCGCCTGACCGCCGGAGCGCTCGGTTTGGTCATCAGCCTGCCGTGGGAGTAGCGGCGGATGTTCACCCCGAGAAAATCGAACCCATCGGAGAGGTGCACGATCTTCGTCTTGTCTTCGTTGAAGACAAGACCCCTGGGTTCCAGCCGCTCGGCGAGCTTCGCCTTGACCTGCTGCGCCTGCCGCTGGCTATGGCAGAGCGCGATCATGTCATCGGCGTATCTGACCACGATCGGGCAGCCCGCCACCGTGTCACCCGCCCGTGAGCGGATGTGGTAGCGAACCCCGGCGGCCTCCTCCAGCCCATGCAGCGCAACGTTCAGGAGTAACGGACTGATCACGCCTCCCTGGGGAGTTCCCTCTCCGGTAGGTGCGAACCCGGTCTCCTTCTCGAACACCCCGGCCTTGAGCCAGTCCCGGATCATGTCCCTGGCCGGGAACGATCCGAGGGCCTCCAGCAGCCGGGAGTGGTCGATCCTGTCGAACGCCGCCGCCAAGTCCGCGTCCAAGATCCAGGCCCGTTTCGCGTTTCTTTGACTCGTGGCCTGGAAAATGGATTCGATCGCGTCCTGGCAACTGCGACCCGGTCTGAACCCGAAGGATCGAGGTTCGAACCGGGCCTCCCACTCAGCCTGGATCCACGGCTTGATTCTTCGTGTCATTTCTTGGTCCATTTCTTCGACGAGGACCGCTCCTGCAGGTAAAAGCCCAGTTCCGGGGCGTGTGGGATCCGCCGTGCTCTGGTCGCGGCTTGTC
>NZ_VCJS01000025.1 GCF_005893125.1 Nonomuraea basaltis
GACCGGATGCTCCTGGGGGTGAGGGACCCCGTCCCCGCATTCCCGGACCACGCACCCGATGCGTGCCGCCCGGATGCGGCGAGCACACGGGCGACCAGAACGCTCAACACCGTTCGGAGCGTTCGGCTGAGCATGAGCAACTCATGCTCAGTCCCTAGGAACGGTACCGCGAGGCGTACCAGAAGGTCTGGGGCAAGTAGCCCCAGGTCGGCCCTCGTTCCAAGGCGGCACGGTCGCTAGGGCGCCGTGATGCGGTCGATGACCAGCGGAAGCTGCTCCTCGCTCGCCATCCCCACCGCGTAGCCGCCCTCCAGCGCCTCCAGCGCCCGCTCGAACCGGGCCGTCTCGTCGGCGTGCAACGTCATCAGCGGCTGCCCGGCCCGCACCAAATCCCCGGGCTTGGCGTGCAAGGTGACCCCGGCCCCGTACGACACCGGGTCCTCCTTGCGCGCCCGCCCGGCCCCGAGCCGCCAGGCCGCCAGGCCCACCGCGTACGCGTCCAGCCTCGTCAGCACGCCCGACGACGGCGCCTCGACGGTCATCGTCTCAGCCGCGCGAGGCAGCACGGCGTCCGGGTCACCGCCCTGAGCGGCGATCATGCGCCGCCACGCGTCCATGGCCGAGCCGTCCTGCAGCGCCTTCGCCGGGTCCGTGGCGGAGGAGATCCCGGCCGCCTCCAGCATCTCGCGCGCCAGCCGTACCGTCAGCTCCACCACGTCCGAAGGCCCACCACCGGCGAGGACCTCGACGGACTCCTCGACCTCCAGCGCGTTGCCCACGGCCCGCCCCAGCGGGCGGTCCATCGCGGTCAGCAGCGCGACCGTGCGCACCCCGGCGTCCGTCCCGAGCGCGACCATGGTCTCGGCCAGCTCCCGGGCCGTCGAGATGTCCTTCATGAACGCCCCGGAGCCCACCTTGACGTCGAGGACCAGCGAGCCGGTGCCCTCCGCGATCTTCTTCGACATGATCGACGAGGCGATCAGCGGGATGGACTCGACGGTGCCGGTGACGTCGCGCAGGGCGTACAGCTTCTTGTCGGCGGGGGCCAGGCCGGAGCCCGCGGCGCAGACCACGGCGCCCGCCGAGCGCAGGACGTGCAGCATCTCGTCGTTGGAGAGCGAGGCCCGCCAGCCCGGGATGGACTCCAGCTTGTCCAGGGTGCCGCCGGTGTGGCCGAGGCCGCGGCCGGACAGCTGCGGCACGTACGCGCCGCACGCCGCCACCAGCGGCGCCAGCGGCAGCGTGATCTTGTCGCCGACACCACCCGTCGAGTGCTTGTCGGCGGTCGGCCGGTCGAGCATCGACCAGTCCATGCGCTCACCCGAGCGGATCATGGCCTGCGTCCAGCCGGCGATCTCGCGCCGGTTCATGCCGTTCAGCAGGATGGCCATGGCCAGCGCGGACATCTGCTCGTCGGCCACGTCGCCGCGGGTGTACGCGGCGATCACCCAGTCGATCTGGGCCGTGGTCAGCTCGCCGCCGTCGCGCTTGGCGCGGATGACCTCGATGGCGTCCATTCAGGCGCTCCTGCTGAGGTCGTCGGGGCCGAACGCGTACGGCAGGATCTCGGCCATCCGCTTCGGCCCGTCAACGGTCTCCACCAGCAGGTCCTCGCCGCCGAACTCGTAGAGGAGCTGGCGGCAGCGGCCGCACGGCATCAGCAGCTCACCATGGCCGTCCACGCAGGTGAAGGCCACCAGCCGGCCGCCGCCGGACAGCTGCAGCGCCGACACGAGCCCGCATTCGGCGCACAGGCCGAGCCCGTAGGAGGCGTTCTCGACGTTGCAACCCGTGACGGTCCGCCCGTCGTCGACGAGCGCGGCCGCTCCCACAGGAAACTTCGAGTACGGCGCGTACGCGTTGCGCATGGCGTTGGCCGCCTCGGCCCGCAGGCCGTCCCAGTCGATGCTCAATGCTGTTCCCCCCGGCGGTAGCGCACGCCGTCGGCCTTGGGCATCCGCAGTCGCTGCGAAGCCACCAGGAGCACGAGCAGCGTGAGCACGTGTGGTGTGATGAAGACGAACTCTCTCGGCAGCTGGTCCACGGTCAGCCACAACCAGAACAGCACGGCCGTACCGACGACGGCGCCGCCCATCAGGGCATACTCCTTCGCGCCCACGGTCGCCAGCTCGGCGGGCCGGCTGGGCGACAGCATCCGGCGGAGCTGGATCGCGAGGTAGACGAGCAGCAGCACCGCGCCGACGAGGAAGAACGAGGTGATCGCCCCGGTGCTGCGCAGGCGCAGGCCCTCGGCGTAGCCGAACAGCGAGGCGCCGGCGGCGAGCCCGCCGGGCCGCCAGTTGCCGAAGATCATGGCGGCGAGGCCGATGAAGCCGCGCCCTTGCGTCTGGCCCTCGACGTATTTGGTGGAGAAGAAGACCAGGAACACGCCGCCGAGCCCGGCGAACGCGCCGGAGATGACGACCGCGACGTACTTGATCAGGTAGACGTTGACGCCCAGCGACTCGGCCGCCCACGGGTTCTCGCCCGCCGAGCGCAGCCGCAGGCCGAAGGCCGTGCGCCAGAGCACGAAGAACGTCAGTGGCAGCAGCAGGACCGCCAGGATCGCCAGGATGTTCACGTTGTGGGTGAGGCCGCGCAGGATGCCGGCGACGTCGGAGAGCAGGAACCAGTGGGTGTTTTCCAGCCAGCCGAGCACGTCCGGCCCGTCGGACAGCACCGGCAGGCTGACCTCCGGAGCGGGCGAGGTGATTGCGGGTGAGGTGGTGATGCCGGCGCCGGCCTCGGCCGCGGGCGTGCCCTCCTTGAAGAACACTTCGGACAGGAAGCGGGTGACACCGGGGCCGAGCAGGTTGATGGCGACGCCGCTGATGATGTGGTCCACGCCGAACGACACGGTGGCGATCGCGTGGATGAGGCCGCCGAGCGCGCCGCCGAGCAGCCCTGCGATGAGAGCGGCCACGGCGCCCCACTGGTATCCGGCCCATCCGGCGAACCAGGTGCCGAGCACCATCATGCCTTCGAGGCCGATGTTGACCACGCCGGCCCGCTCGGCCCACAGCCCGCCCAGACCGGCCAGGCCGATCGGCACCGCCAGCAGCAGCGCGGCGGCGAAGGTGCCGGAGGAGGTGATGTCGTTCTGGCCCGACACGATGCGCACCAGCGACATCAGCAGGATGAGCGCGGCGACGCCGACGAGCACCATGTGGTATTTGGTGAACCTGCTCATGCTGCCACCTCAACCGGAGTGTTCCTGCCGAGCTGCTGGGCGGCCCGCCGTTCCTCGAATCTGAGCGCCAGCCGGTTCGTCACCTCGTTGGCCACGACGACCAGCAGGACGATCACACCCTGCATGATCACGATGACGGACGGCGGCACGTTCGCGATCTGCAGTGCGCCCTGCGCCCGGTCGAGGAAGGCGAACAGCAGCGCGGCGATCGCGATGCCGACCGGCTTGTTCCTGCCGAGCAGCGCCACCGCGATGCCCAGGAAGCCCAGGCCGGCGGTGAAGTTGGAGTTGAACGCGCCCCTGTCGCCGAGGATCTCGGGCAGGCCGATGAGCCCGGCGATCGAGCCGGACAGCACCATCGCCGCGATGATCATCTTCTTCGGGTCGACGCCCGAGGCGAGCGCGGCCGGGCCGTTGAGGCCGCTGGCCATGACGTTGAAGCCGAAACGGGTGCGTCCGAGCACGACCCAGATCACCAGGCCGAGCACGATCGCCACCAGCAGGAAGCCCTGCACGCCCCCGCCGCGGGTGGGCGGGAGCAGCCCGAACCAGTCGAAGACGAAGTTGAGGTTGGGGAACATGGCCGACTCGGGCAGTTCGGGCGTCGTCGTGGTGAGCTGTCCCGCGGCGCGCTGTCCCGCGAACGGGCCGCGTACGAGGTAGGCAGTGATGTTGATCGCGATGTAGTTCAGCATGATCGTGGCGATCACCTCGTTCACGCCCCTGGTCACCTTCATGACCGCGGGGATCAGCGCGTAGAGGCCGCCGACGACCGCCGCGACCAGGATGATCACCGCGATCTGGACCGGCTTGGGTGCCGTGAACGTCGAGCCGACGTAGGCCGCGCAGATGGCCGCCAGCCGGTACTGGCCCTCCACGCCGATGTTGAAGAGGTTCATGCGGAAGCCGACGGCCACCGCCAGACCGGCGATGAACAGCGGCACGGCCCGGTTGAGGAAGGTCGCGATCGCGTTGGACTGCGCCCGCTCGGTCGCGCCGAAGTCGAAGAACGCGGCGAACGCGTCCAGCGGGCTGGCGCCCGCGGCGATGATCGCCACGCTGGAGATCGCGATGGCCAGCACGATCGCGATGACGGCGCCCGCCACGGTGAGCAGCGCCCGGTTGAGCCCCGCGGGCATCACGTCTCCTCGGTTCCGGCGATGGCGCCGGTCATGTAGCCGCCCAGCCGCTCGGGCGTGATGTCGGAAGGGTCGAGCGCGGCGACGAGGCGTCCCCGGTAGATCACCCGGAGCGTGTCGGACAGGCCGATCAGCTCATCGAGGTCGGCGGAGAGGAGCAGCACGGCGAGACCGGCCGCTCGGGCGTTGCGCAGATGGTCCCAGATGGCGGCCTGCGCGCCGACGTCCACCCCTCGGGTCGGGTGCGCGGCGATGAGGAACTTGGGCTGCCCGCTCATCTCGCGGCCCACGATCAGCTTCTGCTGGTTGCCGCCGGACAGCGCCAGGGCCAGGGTGTCGACGCTCGGCGTGCGTACGTCGTAGTCCTTGACGATGCGCTCGGTGTCGGCCTTCGAGGCTCTTCTGTTGATCCAGATGCCGCTGCGCGCGGGCGGCCTGGTCTGGTGGCCGAGCACCCGGTTCTCCCACAGGGAGGCTTCCAGCAGCAGGCCCTGGCGGTGCCGGTCCTCGGGGATGTAGCCGATGCCGGACTCCCTGCGCCTCAGCGTGGACCAGTCGCTGATGTCCCGGCCGCCCAGGGCGATGCGGCCGTGCGCGGGGCGGATGCCCATGATCGCTTCGATCAGCTCGGACTGGCCGTTGCCCTCGACGCCGGCGATGCCGAGGATCTCGCCCTCGTGGATCTCGAACGACACGTCGTCCAGGAGCAGCCGCCTGCCCTCTTCGCGGAGCTTGGCCATGTACGCACTGAACTGGGTGCCCTTCGGCGCCGGGCGGTGGCCGTCGGCCTCCATGGTGAGGTTCGCGACCTCGATCGCCACGCGGTCGGTCACCGTGGACTCGCGGGTCTCCGGCGTGGGCAGCTCGGTGCCCACCATGAGCTCGGCGAGCTCGCGGGCGCTGGTGACCTCGCTCCTGGTCAGGCTCGCGACCGTGGTGCCGCGCCGGATCACGGTGATCGCGTCGGCGATGTCGAGCACCTCGTCGAGCTTGTGCGAGATGAAGATGACCGTCAGGCCCTCGGCCTTGAGCTCGCGCAGGTTCTGGAAGAGCTCCTCGACCTCCTGCGGGACCAGCACCGCGGTCGGCTCGTCGAGGATCAGGATGCGGGCGCCGCGGTAGAGGACCTTGAGGATCTCCACGCGCTGGCGGTCGCCGACGCCGAGGTGCTCAACGAGCTTGTCGGGATCGACCCGCAGGCCGTGTCCGGCGGCCAGGTCGTTGATGCGCTTGCGGGCCGCGGCCGCGTCGAGCATGCCGCCCTTCTTCGGCTCGGCGCCGAGGACGATGTTCTCCAGCACGGTGAAGTTGTCGGCCAGCATGAAGTGCTGGTGGACCATGCCGATGCCGACCGCGATCGCGTCGCTCGGCGTACGGAAGGCGACCTCCGCGCCGTTGACCTTGATGGTGCCCTCGTCCGGCTTCTGCATGCCGTAAAGGATCTTCATCAACGTGGACTTGCCCGCGCCGTTCTCCCCGACGATGGCGTGCACCGTGCCTGGTTCGACGGTGATGCGGATGTCGTGGTTCGCGACGACACCCGGGAAACGCTTGGTGATGCCCTCCAGCTCTACGGCAGGTTTCGCCGCGGCCAAGGTGTCAGCACTCATGTCGCCTCTCCTAGGAGCAGGGCGGGATAGACGGAAGGCCCGAAGTAACCGGACTCCGGGCCCTCAGCCGATGGTCTCCTACCCAGGTTACGGCTTGGCCGGAACCGTGATCTTGCCGTCGACGATGCCCTGCTTGGCAGCGTCGAGCTTGTCCTTGATGTCGTCGATCTCGCCGCCGGTGGTGGCCAGGCCCACGCCGTCGACCTTGAGGTCGTAGATGACGTTGCTGCCGCCCTTGGCGCCGCCCTGGAAGGCCTTGATGAACTCGAACACGCCCACGTCGACGCGCTTGAGCATCGACGTCATGATGACCGACTGCAGGTCGGTCTCCTTGACCGTCTGGCGCTGGTCGGAGTCGACGCCGATGGCCTTCTTCTTGGCCGCGGCCGCCGCCTGGAACACGCCGAGGCCGGAGTCGCCGGAGGCGTGGTAGACGATGTCCGCACCGTCCTGGTACATCTTCTCGGCCGCGACCTTGCCCTTGTCGGGGGCCTTGAAGCCGGAGAAGTCACCGTCGGGGGTGAGGTAATTGATGTCGATCTTGGCGTCCGCCTTGACCGACTTCACACCGGCCACGTAGCCGGCCTCGAACTTCTTGATCAGATCGTTCTCGACGCCGCCGACGAATCCGACGTGGCCGCTCTCCGACTTGGTCGCGGCCGCGACGCCCGCCAGATAGGAGCCCTGCTCCTCGGCGAACAGCAGGCCGGTCACGTTCGGCGCGTTGGAGGCGGAGTCGACGACCGCGAACTGGATGTCCGGGTATTCCGTGGCGGCCTTCTTGATGTCCTCGCCGTAGGCGAAGCCGACACCGATGATCGGGTTGTAGCCCGCGTCGGCGAGCTGGCGCAGCAGGTCACCGCGGTTGGAGCCGTCGGCGGCCGGGCTCAGCTCCTTGATCTCCGCGCTGAGCTCCGTCTTGGCCTGCTCCAGGCCCGCGTACGCCGCGTCGTTGAAGGACTTGTCACCACGTCCGCCGATGTCGAACGCCAGTCCGACCTTGAGCGCGCTCTTGGGCGCCTCACTGCTGGCGCCGGCGGTCGTCGGCGCCTCGCTGGCCGTGGTGCCCCCACCACTGCCGCCACAGGCGGCCGCTGCCATGAGCATGACTCCGGCCGCAGAGCCGAGCGCCATCCTGTTGAATCGCTTGCCGAGCAAGGCGACTCCCTTCCATTTCCCCGCCGCCGAACTTCATCGCAGGCGCGAAGAAACGTACGGCACCTGCACGGAAGATAGTTGCTTGACCAGGGCAGACCAAACCGGGACACAGGGTCGCAACCGCTCCGTTATCGACATCAGTCGCGTCTGTGACCTGAATCCAGCATCAGGGGCCGGTCGGGTGCGGGACAAGATTTGCCCAACTTTGGGGTCGAATCACCTCTTGCTCATGGCCCGATCATGGCGGAGATTCCGTGCGACGGTGGAATTCTCACATTGGAGCCCCGTATGCACCCTAGGAAGGCATTGGCCGTGCCGCTGGTCGCGTTACTCATCGCGACCCTGACCGGCACCGCCCCCGCCACGGCCGAAACCCCGGCCATCAAGATCGAGAACAACGCCACCCAGCCGGTCTTCTCCCGCGCGGACGCCATCATGCAGACGGTGTTCGTCGAGGTCGCGGGGACCGACAGCGACAACGACGGTAAGCCGGACCGCGTCGCGGTGGACATCCTGCGGCCCAAGGAGACCGACCAGGGGCTGAAGGTCCCGGTGATCATGGAGGCCAGCCCGTACTACGCCGGCGGCAACGACGTCGCCAACCACCCCGTGGACGTGGACGAGAACGGCAACCCGCTGCCCACCCTTCGCTCACTGGCGAACAAGCTGGCCGCCGAACCCTTCGACGGCTACTACGACAACTACTTCGTGCCGCGCGGCTACGCCATCGCGCTGGTGGAGAACCTCGGCAGTGGCCGCGCCACCGGCTGCCCGACCTCCGGCGACCGCAACGAGACGGAGGGCCCGAAGGCCGCCATCGACTGGCTGAACGGCCGCGCCAAGGGCTTCGACGCCGGCGGCAACCCGGTCGAGGCCACGTGGTCGACCGGCAAGGTCGGCATGATCGGCGTCTCCTACAACGGCACGCTGCCGAACGCGGTCGCCGCGACCGGCGTCGAGGGCCTTGAGACGATCGTGCCGATCGCGGCGATCTCCAGCTGGTACGACTACTACCGCGCCAACGGCGGCGTCCTGGCTCCCGGCGGCTTCCAGGGCGAGGACCTGGACGTGCTCGCCAAGTACGTACTGACCAGGGAGAACGGCCAGGAGGTCTGCGGTCCCGTCATCGACCGGATCGCGGCCACGCAGGACCGGATCACCGGCGACTACAGCCCGGTCTGGGACTCCCGCAACTACCTGAACGACGTCGGCAAGGTCAAGGCCAGCGTCTTCGTGGTGCACGGGCTCAACGACTGGAACGTCAAGACCAAGCAGTTCGCGCAGTGGTGGTACGCCCTGGCCAAGCAGAACGTGCCGCGCAAGATCTGGCTGCACCAGGGCACCCACATGAACCCGTTCAGCTTGCGCACCGTCGAGTGGCTGCGCCAGCTGCACGGCTGGTTCGACCATTGGCTGTACGGCATCGACTCCGGCATCATGCGCGAGCCGCAGGCCGACGTGGAGATCGCGGCCGGCCAGTGGGCCCAGCACAAGTCGTGGCCACTGCCCGGCGCCGCCACCGTCCCGCTCCACCTGGGCTCAGGGCAGCGCCTCAGCCTGCTCCCCCGCCCGCCGTCGGCCAAGGAGTCCTTCCTCGACCAGAAGGTCAGGACCGCCGAGCAGCTGGTCGAGGCCACGGGGGCGGATCCGAACCGGCTGGCGTACCTGACCGGTGAGCTCCCCGCCGACGTGCGGATCTCCGGCACGCCGGCGGTGTCGGTGCGGGCCTCGCTGAAGGACGGGGCGTCGCCGTACCTGACGGCGCTGCTGGTGGACTACGGCACGGACGTCCGCCCGAACGGCACCCTGCTCTCGACCGGCCAGACCTACTGCTACGGCCAGGGCATCCCGGGTGACACGGGCTGCACCACGCTCAGAGTGCTCGGCACCGCCACGACCCCGTACAAGATCGTCACCAGGGGCTGGCTGGACGTCCGCAACCGGCACCGCCCGGACCGGACGGAGCCGCTGCGCCCGGGCAAGGACTACACCTTCACCTGGGACTTCCAGCCGACGGACTACCTGTTCAAGAAGGGCCACCGGCTGGGGCTGATGATCATCTCGACCGACTACGACTACACCCTGCGCTATCCGCCGGGCACCAAGATCACGGTCTCGCCGGGGCACTCGTCCCTGCGGCTGCCCGTGGTCTTCGGCAAGCTCCTCTAGGCCAGCGCGGTGGTGATCGAGTCGAGCGGGCCGACCTCCCAGAGGGCGGTCAGCGCGGTGGCGGCCATGACCCGCACACCCATCGAGATCGCCTTCTCGTCCACGTCGAAGGTGCCCTGGTGGATGTCGTACGTCATGCCGTCCGGCGACCGGGTGCCCAGGCGCCCGAACGCGCCGGGGATCGACTCGAGGTACCACGCGAAGTCCTCGCCGCCGAGCGACTGCTGGGTCGGGATCACCGCGCCCGCGCCCAGCACCCGCTCGGTGGCCTCGGCCAGCATCTCGACGCTGACCTCGTCGTTGACCACCGGCGGCACGCCGCGTGTGTAGTCCATCGTGGCCTCGACGCCGTAGGCGCCGGCCACCGACTCCAGCAGTGACTTGATCAGGTCGGGGGCGGCGTGCCAGGCGTTCTCGTCGAGGCAGCGCACGGTGCCCTCGGCGATGCCGTCGTCGGGGATCGCGTTGGCCGCGGTGCCGGCCTCGACCCGGCCCCAGACGAGGCTGAGCGAGGAGCGCGGGTCGACGCGGCGCGACAGGGCCGCGGGCAGCTCGGTGAGGATCTTGGCCAGGGCGAAGACCAGGTCGGCGGTCAGGTGGGGACGGGCGGTGTGGCCGCCGGGCCCCGAGACCCGGACGGTCAGCTTGTCGCAGGCCGAGGTGATCGGGCCGGGCCTGAGCCCGACCTGGCCGACGTCCACGCGCGGGTCGCAGTGCAGGCCGAAGATGCGGTCGACGCCGCTGATGCCGCCGTGCGCCATGACCTCCAGGGCGCCGCCCGGCAGCTCCTCGGCCGGCTGGAAGATCAGCCGGACCCGGCCGGGCAGCAGGCCGGCGGCGGCCTGCTGGGCGAGGAAGAGCGAGGTGCCGAGCAGGACCGTGGTGTGCACGTCGTGGCCGCAGGCGTGGCAGGCCCCGGCCACCGTCGAGCGGTAGGGCACGTCCTTCTCGTCCTGCAGCGGCAGCGCGTCGATGTCGGCGCGCAGCGCGACGGTCGGCCCGTCGCCGCTGCCCACGTCGCAGATGAGACCGGTGCCCCGGGGGAGCACCGAAGGGGTCAGCCCGGCGGCGGTGAGCCGCTCGGCGATCCGCTGTGTCGTGCGATATTCGGCGAAGGCCAGCTCAGGATGCATGTGCAGATCGCGGCGGAACGCCACGAGATCCTGCTCGGTCTCCGCCAGGAACGCGTCGAGTTCCCCCCGAAGCTCACGTCCCCGCATATGTCACCGTCCCGTCCCAATGCCGCGCGCCAAAATATCTCTGACCACCACGGCTCATGCGCTGTGAACACTCGTCCATCCCGCCGTGGCCACCCGGTTGAGCGGCCGCTAGGCGGATCAAAAAACACACCCGCTGGTTCGGGCGCGTGAGATCGTCAGCATGGGCTTTGCGTTCGTCGGTCGCGCGTGCCGCTGCAGCCCGGGAGCACAGCGGTCGGCCGTGAGCCCGATGGCGATGCTTCGACTTTATCGCTCCCGCGCTGGTTCTCGCCGACAGATACCCCAAAAGTTAGCCGACGGCACGCCCGAAACCGCAGGTGGTCACGTTGTGTGAACGCTCACCTGATCAGGAAATAGTCACAAGGGATCATTAGATGGTGACCCGTTGACACCAGTTCCAAACGTGGTCAGCGATTCCGAATCCTGTCACCTTCTGTCATGGTCATCACACTTCGGCGATGGCTGCATCTGAGAAGAATGCGTGTTTCACTCGCAATATGATCACTAATATCCCGTTCGGGGAGAAGAATGCTGGGTTGAGCATCTTCGAGCCGAGTGAGGGGACCCTGGTGGTCGTGCCCTCGCTCTCCCTTCCGCAGGATGAGCTCCGCCGCATCACGGCAGCCAGGTCGTACGAGGAACGTCTGCTCTTCCTCCTCCTGACCCTCCGCGAGCCCGGGGTAAAGGTGATCTACCTCTCCTCCGCGCCCATCGATCCCGACATCATCGATTATTACTTCGCGTTCCTGCCCGATCCGGATGACGCCGCCAAGCGGCTCACGCTGATCACGCTCGACGATCCCTGGTCTCAGCCGTTGACCAGGACGCTGCTCTCCCGCCCCGACGTGATGGAGCAGCTACGGTCGGCGATCGACGGTGACGCCTGGCTGGTGCCGTTCGTGCTGAGCGAGCTCGAGGAAGAGCTCGCGTCGTTACTCAACGTGCCCCTCTACGGACCTGCCACGTCCCTCTCCTATTACGGCTCCAAGAGCGGCGCCCGCGAGGTGGGACACGAGGCGGGCGTGCCGATGGCGCGCGGCTTCGGCGACGTGCGGACGTCGCTCGAGATCGAGGAGGCGATCGAGGGGCTACCGGGCGAACGGGTGATCGTCAAGCTGAACGACGCCTACTCCGGCCTGGGCAACGCGATCGTCACCAAGGCCGACAGGTCGCTGACCAGCTTCTCGATGGCGGACGAGACCTGGGAGGCGTTCGCGGCGAAGATCAGGGACCGGGGCGCGGTGGTCGAGGAGTACATCGAGCACCGGCCGCTCTACTACCCGAGCGCGCTGGCCTGCATCACACCGGGCAGCGAGGCGCGGGTGCTGGCCACGCACGACCAGGTGCTCGGCGGCGCCAACGGCCACGTCTACCAGGGCTGCACGTTCCCGGCGGCGCCCGAGTACCGCGCCGAGGTGGGCGCCTCCGCCGGCCGGATCGCGCGCGCGCTGGCCGAGCGGGGCGTGGTAGGGCTGTTCGGGATGGACTTCTTCGCGCTCAAGGCCGACGCCGGGTACGCGGCGCTGCTGTGCGAGATCAACCTGCGGATCGGCGGCACCACGCATCCCTTCGGCGCGGCCGTGCTGACGACCGGGGCCACGTACGATCCCGGCACCGGCCTGCTCATGGCCGGGGACCAGCCGAAGTACTATACCGCGACCGACAACTGCGCCTCGTCCTGCCTGCGCGGACGCACGCCCGGCGAGGTCATGCGGACGGCGGACCGGCTCGGGATCGGGTTCGACGCGGAGCGGCGTACCGGGAACGTGTTCCACCTGCTCGGGGCCGTCCCCGAGCACGGGAAGCTGGGCTTCACCTCGATAGGCGACTCACGTGAGGAGGCCGACGAGCTGCATGCGCTCACCCGGCGCCTCCTTTGCGGCCCTTGAGGGCCCTCCAGCCGATGGTCCCCAACACGACAGCGAGGATGATGTTCACCGCTATCAGAATGCCGTGCACGACGTAGAAGCTGGTCGGATGCCCATCGGCCAAGTTAAACCCCAGGTTCACCCATTCGAAGATCATGAATGCGCCGACAATGATGAGGAAACCGGCGATCTTTCGTGACATGGCCATCTCTCCGGTATTGAAGGTGGATCTCGGGGGATGTGTCGCCACATGGGCATTCACACGAAGCTACTCTGAGACCGCCATGTGGACGAAAATCGTGCCTGTCACGGCACTCATCGCCGCAGTCTCGCTCACCGGCGGGACCGCCTATGCCGAACCCACGACGCCGGTCGGCGGCGAGGCGCTGGGCAGCCGCGGCATGGTAGCACCCGAAGGCGTCAA
Source organism: Nonomuraea basaltis (assembly GCF_005893125.1). Lineage (GTDB taxonomy): Bacteria > Actinomycetota > Actinomycetes > Streptosporangiales > Streptosporangiaceae > Nonomuraea > Nonomuraea basaltis. The sequence goes on from NZ_VCJS01000025.1 coordinate 12,779, forward strand.
GAAGCCGCCCAAGACCAAGGCTACTTCGTACGTCATCGCGGACGCTGACACGGGCCAGGTCCTCGCGGCGAAGGACGCCCACGGGCGCTACCTGCCGGCCAGCACGATCAAGACGCTGACCGCGCTCACGCTCATACCCAAGCTCGACAAGAACCGCAAGATCCGGCCCAGCCACAACGCCTGCAACCAAGAGGGCACCGCGGTCGGCCTGACGCCCAAGGGGACGTACAAGGTCGAGGACCTGTTCAAGGGCCTGATGATGTCGTCGGGCAACGACGCGGCCATGGCCCTTGCCGAGACGAACGGCGGCGTCGCCAAGACCATGCTGGACATGAACGCCGAGGCCAAGCGGCTGCAGGCGTACGACACCGTGGCCAAGACGCCGAGCGGCCTGGACAAGCCCGGGCAGAGCAGCTCGGCCTACGACCTGGCGCTCATCGCCCGGGCCGGCCTGGCCAACCCGGAGTTCCGGCGCTACACCAGCACGAAGACGGCGAACTTCCCGGCGCCCAAGGGGAAGCACTACCAGATCAGCAACCACAACAAGCTGCTCTGGCGCTACCAGGGCACGATCGGCGTCAAGAACGGCTGGACCTCGAAGGCCCAGGGCAGCTTCGTCGGCGCGGCCACCCGCGGCGGGCACACGGTCCTGGTGAGCATCATGCGGCACGAGGGCTACTTCTGGGAGGAGGTGGCCAAGCTGCTCGACTGGGGCTTCTCGGTCAAGGGCAAGGTCACCCCGGTCGGCGAGCTCGTGAACCCGCTGCCCGCAGGGCTGCCCGCCCCGCAGCAGCAGGCATCCGCGCCCGCCACGCAGGTCACGCCGGCCGCGCAGCCGCCGCTGCTCGACACGGCCGCCCAGAAGCAGACCGACTCCACCAAGACGGTCGGTTCGGTGGTGATCGGCGGCGGGCTGCTGTTCGGGCTGATCTACCTCGGGTACGGGATCCGCCGCCGGCGCGCCAGGTCACGCTTCTGACGTCGCCGGCGGCACCGGCGACGGGGACGGCGGCGGGCAGAACCCCGCGGTGGCCGTCCACGCGGCGACGTAGAGCACGAGCCTGGCGGAGAAGTTCATCCAGATCAGCAGGCCGACGATGACGGCGAACGTGCCGTAGACCGGATTGGCGAGCGTCTGCCCCAGCAGCAGCGTGGCCACCTGCTTGAGCAGCCCGAACCCGATCGCGCCCAGCAGCGCCCCCTTGGCGATCACCCGGAACGGCTGGGTCGGCCTGGCCACCCACCCGAGCAGGATCAGGAACAGCAGCCAGTCGGCCCCCACGCTCGCCGCCACCCCGGCCACTCGCAGCCCGACGGTGGCCAGCGCGGATTCGCTGCCGAAGAGGAAGTTCATGACGTTGTCCGTGGCCGTGGTGGCGAACCCCGCCACCAGCACGGAGGTGATCATCGTCACCCCGAGCATGACCAGCGAGGCCAGGTCGCGGAGCTTGCCGGCGAGGAAGCCGAGCGGCGGCTCGGTGGTCATGGACATCTCGCGCAGCGCCCCGCGCAGCGCGTCCAGCGCGCCGAGCCCGGCGTAGAGGAGGCCGAGCAGGCCGATGATCCCGGCCGCCGCCTTGGCCTTGGCGATGGCGTCGAGGTCGAGCTGCGTGGCGATCCCCGGCAGCCGCTCGACGATCGCCGCCTCCAGGGCATCCCTGGTGGTCTCGCTGGTCGCCACCACGAATCCGAGCACCGCGTACGACAGCGCCACCAGCGGGAAGAACGACAGGAACGCGAAGTACGTGACCGCGCCCGCCAGCCGGTCGCCGAACTGCAGCTGGTAGCGCTGCACCGCCCTGATGAGATGGTCGATCGACAACCTGCGGACCCGCCAGTCATCCACCTTGCCGCGGCCCCAGGCCTTGGCCTCCGCGATCCGCTCCGCCAGGCTCGCCATCACCCTCTACTACCCGATGATCATGCCCTCACGACAGCGCTCGCCGATTCCGTCAGGGCCGTGAGGACCGCCGCCAGGTCGTGGTGGAGCAGCCGGCCGTCCCGCTTGACCACACGCCCTCCGACGAGGACGGTGTCCACGCAGCTGGTGTCGGCGTTCAGCACGACGGCGCCGATCGGGTCGTGCGCGGCGGCCATGCCGAGCGTGTCCGTGCGCAGCAGCACCAGGTCCGCCTGCTTGCCCGGCCGCAGCGACCCGACGACGTCGGCCAGGCCGAGCACCTCGGCGCCCTCGATGGTGGCCATGCGCAGCGCGTCTCGGGTGGTGAAGCCGAGCCCGGCGCCGTCGGGGCGGCCGCGTTCGAGCAGGTGGATGGTGCGCATCAGGGAGAACATGTCGCCGGGGGCGCACACCACGGTGTCGGCGCCGAGCCCGGTCGGGATCCCGGCCGCCCTGGCCCGCCCGGTGGCCGGGTAGCCCATGCCCAGGTTCATCTCGTCCACCGGCGCGAGCGAGATGGTGCCGCCGCTGCCGGCGATGCGCTTGAACTCCTCGTCGGTGTAGTGGAGCGCGTGCACGAACGTGGTGGGGGTGGCGAGCAGCCCGTTCGACTCCAGGAACGTCAGCCCGCTCGTGGCGCCGTCCGGGCCTCCCCCGCCCATGTGCACGGTGACCGGCAGGCCGAGCTCCGCGGCGAGCCGCCACTCATCCAGCGCGCGCTCCTCGCCCGCGATCTCCGGTCCCATGGCCGCGATGGCCATCGTCACCAGGCCGGGCGTGTCGAACAGCCGCTCGCGGACCCGCCGGCCCTCGCTCGTGAGCCCCCCGGGGTCGCCGCCGTGGCAGTAACCGAACACGGCCCTGATGCCGGACTCTCGCAGCGCCTGGACGGCGGAGTCCGTGTGGGCGGGGCTGAACTGGGCGTGCGACCAGTCCAGCAGCGTGGTGACGCCCACGTCCAGGCACTCCAGCGCGCCGGCGAGGTTGCCCGCGTAGATGTCGCGCGGGCGGTAGTTGGGGGCGATCTCCCCGAGGATGCGCCGCATGTAGCCGTCGAGAGTGGTGTCGGGGATGGCCGCCCTGATGGCCGTCTGCCAGGTGTGCCGGTGGGTGTCGACGAAACCCGGAAGCACGATCCGCCCGGTCGCGTCGATCACCTCCGCTCCCGGAACGTCGGGCAGGCCGGGGCCCACCTCGGCGATCGCGCCGTTCTCGATGCGCACGTCGGCCCGGCCCAGCACGACAGGCGCGGGCTCGGTGTCGATGACGACGCCGTTCTTGATCAGCACAGTCGATGTCATACGCGAAAGCTTAATCAGAAGCTTTTTAGAAAGCAATCTTCTCCTGGGTATCCTCGATGACGTGAAACCGGATGAGATCGACGCGATGGTTCCCCGGTGGCAAGAGGCCGGCATGTCGTCGTCGCTCATCGCCACACTCGAGCTCGGCAAGCGGATCACCCGGCTCCACCTGCTGTTCGAGCAGGTGGTCAAGGCCGAGATGGCGGAGCTGGGGCTGACCTACGCCGAGTTCGACGTGCTGATGTCGCTGAGCCGGGCGGCGCCGCCCTACCGGATGAAGCCCAGCGAACTGTCCAAGGCGCTGCTCCTCACCTCGGGGGGCATCAGCAACGTGCTGCTGCGGCTGACGGCGGCGGGATATGTGGAGCGGGAGGCCAACGCGGGCGACGCGCGCAGCCGCTGGGTCCAGCTGACGGACGAGGGGCGGCGCGTGGCCGCGGCGGGGCTGGAGGCCTCGACCCGGGCGTACGCGGAGGTGACGGCTGGGATCCCGGAGGAGACGGTGCGGCACGCCGCGGACGCGCTCCGCGAGATCCTTTCCCCCATGGGCCGCCGCCGCTTCCGCTAGCGCAGGCTGTGGCCCGTCTTTCTTGAGAATCACTCGCGTCGTGGTGGCTCCTGAGCTGGGCCGAAACCATGGCAGGCCGGGTTCGGTGGCCCTAGCCTGTGGGTGGTTGGACCGAGCCAGGAGGCCCAGAGCCTATGACCGAAATCAGCACCGGGCAGATGGTCAGACTCCAGCGCGAGCGAAGGGGCATGAGCACCACCGCGCTGGCGACCCAGTCCGGCTGCACCACCCGGCACATCGAGCTGATCGAGCACGGCAAGCGGACACCGTCGCTGCCCCTCCTGCGGGAGATCGCCAAAGTGCTGGGCGTACGCACCGCCGTCCTGCTAGGAGAGACCCCGCGCGACTCGCACGAGCCCAGCCGGCCGCAGATCGGCGACATCGAGCGCGCCCTGTTCACCTGCCGCTCTCTGGCGCCCGACATCGAGCCGCCCGACGCCGAGCAGCTCGCGGAGCGGGTGGCGGCGGCGCGCAACGCCTGGTTCACCTCGACGCGCCGCTACTCGATCCTGATGGCGGCGCTGCCGTCCCTGGTCAGCGACGCCGAGAGCCTCGCGCTGGAGCGCACGCCGCGGGCCCACAGCGTCGCGACGGACGCGTACATGCTGGCCAGGGGCGTGCTCAAGCACCTTCGCCGGGTGGACCTCGCGCATCTCGCGGCGGACCGGGCCATGCGCTTCGCCGAAGAGTCCGAGGATCCGCTGATGATCGCGTGGGCGTACTGGAGCCTCGGGCAGTCGATGCTGTCGGACGACATGCACCAGATCGCGTACGACGTCGCGCGGCGCGGCATCGAGCTCCTCGAGCCGCACGTCACGGACGGCGACCAGCGTCACCTCAAGGCGCTCGGCGCGCTGCACCTGCTCGCCGCGATCGGCGAGGCCCGGTCGGGCGACGACGACCAGGCGAGAGAGCGGGTACGCGGGCCCGCGGCGCAGCTCGCCGAACGTGTGCGCGACACGTCGGACGTCTACGACCTGGCCTTCTTCGGGCCCACGAACGTCGCCATCCACATGGCCAGCATCGAGAACGACACCGGCCATCCCGAGGACGTGCTGCGGATCGCCGACGACATCGACCTGCGCCAGACCCCGTCCATCGAGCGGCGGACCACGCACCTCGGCCACGTCGCCCGCGCCTGCGAGGACCTGGGCGACGACGCCGCGAGCCTGCTCCACCTGCTCAGAATCGAGCGGGAGTCCCCTGAGGAGCTGGACCACAAGCTGCTGCTGAGGGAGATGGTCCGGTCGCTGGCGCGGCGCGCGCGGCCGTCGTGGGCGCCGGAGGTCCGCTATCTCGCCGAACGCCACGGCATCCTGAGCTGACCCGCGAACTATGAGTTCGGACGGTGCGAACAGGGAGTTCTGTCGCCCGAGTTCGTCACGGACAGGCGTATCAGTGACACGCTGCGTTAATGACCACAGCGCCGGGTGCCGATTTCGTCATGGAACGACTACTGCAAGAGGCCGTGCGAGAGTTCCCGGGGTGGGCGTTCGAGCGAGATCAATCCGGGTGGACCGCCATTCACGGCGACATCCGGTTCACCAGGCCGACCCTGGCCGCTCTGCGGGCCATCCTGCGCCTCCACCGGGCTACGCGGAGGAGGTGATTCGAGATGCCCTCTGAGGGCAGGGCCGCCGGTTCGCCCGCCGAGGGCGACGCACATCTCACGGGGCGCCAGCTCGACGTCCTGCGGACCACGTATCCGGCGTGGGAGATCCACTACCTCGTTGACGCGCCGGATGCGGCCAGGTGGACGGCCGAGCTGCGGCGGCCGATCACGGTCCGGATGAGCGCGGCCGGGATCCGGCAGCGCATCGGCAGCCCGGACGCGGTCACGCTTGCGTCCACGCTGGCCCACCAGGCGTCCCTGATCCACAACGAGCGGGTCGAGGCCTGGCCCGGCTGACCACCTCGACGGCCCCTCTCCCGCTCATGCGCCCGGCCGCCATCCGCAGCATCTGGACCGATCGCGGCCGGGCTTCGCCCAGCACGCACCGCCGGTCAGCCGGGGACCTGGGGCAGGACCTTGGCGGCGAGGGCTTCGATGGCGGCGGCGACCCGGCCGGGGGCCTTGGCGTGGGCGGAGTGCCCCTGCCCGCGCAGCACTACCCTCTCCGCCTGCGGCAGCACTCGCTCCAGGGCGTCGAGCCGCTCGCCTAGATGCGCCGGGCTGCGGTCGCCGCCGAGCAGCACGACCGGCGCCTTGATCCCCGCGTAGGCCTCCAGCCGGACCCCGAGAGAATCCATGCCTACGTTGTCCTCGATCTGCCGGGGAACGAACGCCCGCATCCTCGGCACGACCGACACGAACACACCCACCAGGAACGACGCCCACGCGGGCAGCCCCACGGTCTCGCGTGTGAAGATCCTCATCGCCTTCCCCGGCCGGCCCGCCGCGATCGCCGCCTGCGTCAGCCTGTGGATCTCGCCGTCCGGGCCACCGAGCGGCGCGCCGACCACGATCGGCGGCTCGTAGATGACCGCGCCGGCGAACACGGACGGCGCGGCCACCATCGCCTCCAGGGCGATCACGGCGCCCGACGAGTGCCCGACGATCAGCATCGGCCCGCCGCCGACGGCCTCCGCCACCGCGAGAACGTGCTCCACCTCCTCCTCGACCGTGCACGGCCTTCCGGTGAGATCCAGCCGGTACCGGCGGCGGTGCGGGCGCACCACCCGATAGCGCGGCGTCAGCCGGGCGGCCACCTGCCTCCAGGACGTGCCATCGTCCAGCCCCGGATGGAGGACGAGGATGACCGGCCCCCGTCCTTCGTCGATGGCCCGCGCCTCGGTCCCGTCGGCCGCTGTCGTCGTGATCATGGCTCATCTCCTTAGCGACGCTAAGTCGAATTTAGCAGTGCTAAGGAGCCTCGACAACCCCGCATCGGACGGGTCATCCCCGAGCAGCCGCGATCCGGCCTCCGATGGAGTCGAGGACGAGATCAAGACCGAAGTGGAAGCGATCGAGCGCCCGTTGCAGCGTGTACGGCAGCACGGTGTCCGACACGGCGAACGCCCCCGCCTCCTCCAGCGCGGCAAGCCGCGGGAAGCGCCCGTTCATGCGCTCGCCCAGGAGCGGAGCCCGCCGCTCCCACCACTCGTCGTCGCTGCTCCCGGTCTGCACGGGCGCCAGCTCGGCCTCGACGACCGCCGACGCCGCACCCCGCGTGTACGACTCCACCGCCGCGACGCATCCGGCCACGTCGATGGCCGCCAGGCCGACCCCGTCGAGCAGGCCCAGTGCGGCGTCGTAGCGGGCGATGACGTTCGGGCCGAACACGGTCCGCGAGGTGGCCACCTGCAGCAGCCAGGGATGGGCGCGGTAGGCGGCCAGGTCGGACGCGGCCAGGTCACGCAGCCCGGCCCGCCACCCGCCATCGGCGTCGGGAAGGGGCCGGCCACCCACGACCCGTTCGACCATCAACTCGAGCAGTTCGGCCTTGCCCGGCACGTACGTGTACAGCGAGGCCGTCCCGATGCCGAGCGCCTGGGCCAGCGCCCGCATCGACAGGGCGGCCGGCCCGGCGCGGTCGGCCTCGGCGATGGCGGCGTCGACGATCCGCGACGTGTCGCTATCTCGACGACGTCCTGCCCTTCTACACGGCGCTCGGGTTCGACGTGACCTACCGCCAGGAGCGCCCCAACCCGTACGCCTGCGTCCACCGCGGCGGGATCGACCTGCACTTCTTCGGCGTCCCCGAGTTCGACCCCGCCGACTCCATGGGGAGCGTGATCGTGCAGGTCGAGGACACGGAGGCGCTGCACAAGTCGTTCGCCGCCGGGCTGCATGCGGCGTTCGGCAAGATCCCGGTGTCCGGAATCCCCGGATGACCCGGCCGCGGCGCATGCAGGGCGCCGCGGGCGGGTTCATGGTGGTCGATCCCGGCGGGAACTGGCTGCGGATCAGCAGGTACAAGGACGACGCCGACGAGCCCGACCCGTCGGAGGGCAGGCTGGCACGGGTGGTCGCCGCTGCCGCGCGCCAGGGGGACTCCCACGGCGACGAGGCGGCCGGGATCCGGGTGCTGGAGAACGGGCTCGCCCGGCACGCCGATGCGCCGCCCGCCCAGCGGTTGCCCGCGCTGGTCTACCTGGCCGAGCTGCGGCTGCGTACCGGTGATCGTGATGGGGCGGCGGCGCTGCTGGCCGAGGTCGAGGCGATGGAGCTGGCCCCGGCCGAGCGCGAGGCGCTCACCACCGACCTCGCCACCGCCACCGAACTGACCGCCGACCTGCACCGCTGACCGCCGGCCCCACTCCCGGCCACCTCTCCTGACCACGCACCCAGCTTCCGCCCGAACGGCGGCGTCACCATCGTGCCGGTGCCCGCGGCAGGTGGGCGGCGTGCGGAAAGTCCGGGGCGTTGTCAGTGCTTGGGGAGGAAGCCGATCCTGTCGCGGACCTCCGCCATGGTCTGCTTGGCCACCGCCGACGCGCGCTCCGCGCCGATGGCCAGCAGCCGGTCCAGCTCCTTCTCGTCCGACAGCAGCTTCTCCGTGCGCTCGCGGATCGGCGCGAACGCGTCCACCACGGCCTCCGCCACGTCCTTCTTGAACGTGCCGTAGCCCTGCCCCGCATAGCGGGCGACCAGGTCGGGGATGGGCGTGGCGGTCAGCGCGGACTGGATGCGCAGCAGGTTGGAGATGCCGGGCTTGTTCTCCTCGTCGAACAGGACCTCCGAGCCCGTGTCCGTGACCGCCCGCATGATCTTCTTGCGCAGCGGCCCCGGCTGCTCAAGGACGTCCAGGATCCCGGCCGGGCTCGACGACGACTTCGACATCTTCGCCGTCGGGTCCTGCAGGTCGGTGATCTTCTCGACCTCCTTGAGGATGTACGGCTCGGGCAGCGTGAACGTGTCGCCGAAGCGGTGGTTGAAGCGCTGGCCGAGGTCGCGCGTCAGCTCAAGGTGCTGCTTCTGGTCGGCTCCGACCGGGACCCGGTTGGCCTGGTAGAGCAGGATGTCGGCGGCCTGCAGGATCGGGTAGGTGAACAGGCCGACGCTGGCGGCGCTCTCCCCGAACTTGGCCGACTTGTCCTTGAACTGCGTCATCCTGCCCGCCTCGCCCATGCCGGTGAGGCAGATCAGGACCCAGGCGAGCTCGGTGTGCTCGCGTACGTGCGACTGCACGAAGACGGTGGAGCGCTCCGGGTCGAGACCGGCGGCGAAGAGCTGCGCGGCGGCCACGCGGCTGCGGCGGCGCAGGGCGGCGGGCTCGGTCGGCACGGTGATCGCGTGAAGATCGACCACACAGTAGAACGCGTCGTGGGTCTCCTGCAGAGTGACCCACTGGCGGACCGCACCCAGGTAATTGCCCAGGTGGAAGGAGTCCGCGGTGGGCTGGATGCCGGAGAGTACACGAGGTCTGGCCATAGCAGGCAATTGTGTCAGGAATCCTCGTCGGGCGGCGACTCGGCGACCGGTCGGCGTTTCACCCTCACCCTGGCGATACGGCGTCCGTCGAGCTCGGTGACGGTCAGCTCGAATCCCGGGATCTCCACCCGTTCCCCGATGACCGGCACGTGGCCCAGCATGGCCATCACGAACCCGCCCAGCGTCTCGTAAGGGCCGTCCGGCAGCCTGATGCCGGTCTCGGTGGCGAAGTCGTTGAGGTTCGTCAGGCCGTCGATCTCGATCTCGCCTGCGGGCAGGACCACGACATCCTCCTCGACGTCGTACTCGTCTCTGATGTCCCCGATCAGCTCCTCGACCAGGTCCTCCATAGTGACGATGCCGGCCGTGCCGCCGTACTCGTCCACCACGATCGCCAGGTGCTGGCCCTCATCGCGCATCTCGTTCAGCGTGGTGAGCAGGCGTTTGGAGGCGGGCACGAACTTCGCGGCGCGGATCGGCACGACGGTGCTGATGGGCTCGGTGCGGCCGATGAGCTCGGGGTCGAGCAGGTCGCGTACGTGGACGAAGCCGACGACCTCGTCGTACGACTCGCGGTAGACGGGGAAGCGGGAGTGCGGGAGCGCCGCGGCCAGCCGCGCCGCCTCGTCCAGCGGCGTGTCGGCGTCCATGAACTCCACCTCCGTACGCGGCAGCATCACCTCTCTGAGCTGCCGTTTCCCGGCGGCGAACACCTCGACGATCAGCTTGCGCTCGTCGGCGGTCAGGTCGGTGTGGCCGACGACCATGTCGCGCAGCTCCTCGGTGGTGACCTCCTCCCGGTCGGCCGCCGGATTACCGCCGAGCAGCCTGACCACGCCGTCGGTGGACTTCGACAGCGTCCAGATGACCGGGCGCGACAGGGCGGCGATCCAGTCCAGGAAGGGGGCCACGAACAGGGAGAGCCCCTCCGCCCGCTGCCGGGCCAGGCGCTTGGGGGCGAGCTCGCCGAGCACGAGCGACACGTACGAGATGGCCAGCGTCACCAGCACCAGCGCGAGCACAGGGGACACGGCCTCGGGCACCCGCCACCCTTCGAGCACGGGCACGAGCTGCTGGGCGAGCCGGTCGGCGCCGAACGCGGCCGACAGCATGGTCGCCACGGTCACGCCGATCTGCACGGCGGACAGGAAGCGGTTGGGGTCGCGGGCGAGCTTGGCCACGCGATCGCCCCGGCGGCCCCGCAGGGCGAGCTTCCGCACCTGGCCGTCCCTGAGGGAGACCAGCGCCATCTCGGCAGCGGCGAAGAAGCCTCCGATCAGAATGAAGATCAGGACCAGGGCGATGTTGGCCGCGACGGTGTCGAACATGGTGTTTGGCAGCGTACTCGTGGGCTTTCCCGCGTATGCTGATGGGCAAGCCCTACAAAATCAAACATATTTTAACAGGAGTAAACATGAGGTTGCTGGTCACCGGGGGGGCCGGATACGTGGGCAGCGTCGTCGCGGCGCAGCTCATCGAGGCGGGACACGACGTGACCGTACTCGACGACCTGTCGACCGGGCATCAGGACGCGGTGCCGGACGGTGCCCGATTTGTCCGGGCGGACATCGCCGCGGCCGGCGACGCGCTCGACGGCGTGGACGCGGTGCTGCACTTCGCGGCGAAGTCGCTGGTGGGCGAGTCGGTGGAGAAGCCGGGGCTCTACTGGGCCAACAACCTCGGCGGCACGCTGGCCCTGCTCGACGCCATGCGGGACAAGGGCGTGGGCAGGATCGTGTTCTCCTCGACGGCGGCCACGTACGGGGAGCCCGAGCGCTCCCCCATCCAGGAGAGCGACCCGACGCGCCCGACCAACCCGTACGGCGCGTCGAAGCTGGCCGTGGACACCGCGCTGAGCGCGTACGCGCGCATCCGCGGACTGGGGGCGGTGAGCCTGCGGTACTTCAACGTGGCCGGCGCCTACGGCCGCTACCGCGAGCGGCACACCGTCGAGACGCATCTCATCCCGAACGTGCTGAAGGTCGCGACCGGCGACCGCGCGTCGGTGAGCGTGTTCGGCACCGACTACCCGACGACCGACGGGACCTGCGTGCGTGACTACATCCACGTGTCCGACCTGTCGCGGGCGCACCTGCTGGCGCTGGAGGCGATCACGCCGGGCGAGCACAAGATCTACAACCTGGGCAGCGGCACCGGGTTCACCGTGCAGGAGGTGATCTCGGTCTGCCGCGAGGTCACCGGCCACGCGATCCCCGCCGTCGTGGGCGAGCGGCGCGCCGGCGACCCCGCCGTGCTGGTCGCCTCCTCCGCGAAGATCCAGCGTGAGCTGGGCTGGAAGGCCGAGCGGCCGGCGCTGCGCGACATCGTCTCCGATGCCTGGAACGCGCTTTCTGCCAAATGAGTGATGCGGCGGTGGATATGTGGTGTGATACCGAAACGTGAGGAGCTTTTCACCAAGGGTTACAAAACTGATCTTTGGCGCCCTCCTCGTGGTGGGCAGCCTCATCGCCGCCGCGGGCGTGATCTTCGCGACCACGCAGCCCGCTCCGGCCGTGCAGCCGGCGCACGGCCACACGCCGAGCGAGCTGTCCGTGGGGCTCTCGGAAGCGGAGATCGGGCTGGGAGGGCACCCCACCTGAACGCCGTTTCGGGAAGCGCGACCCGCCTGAACGCCGTTTCCGGGAGCGCAACCCGCCTGAACGCCGTTTCCGGAGCGCAACCCGCCTGAACACGAACGCGCGCCCCCGTTCGAGGGGACGCGCGTCACGTGGGTGGTGCGATCAGATGAGGCCGAGGTCCTTCACCGCGGTGCGCTCCTCCTCCAGCTCGCGGACGCTGATGTCGATCCGCTCGCGGGAGAAGGCGTCGATCTCGAGGCCCTGGATGATCTCGAACTTGCCGTTCGCCGCACGCACCGGGAACGACGAGATGAGCCCCTCGGGCACCCCGTAGGAGCCGTCGGAGACGACCGCCGCCGAGGTCCAGTCGGTGCCGTTGACCCAGTCGTGGACGTGGTCGATCGCGGCGTTGGCGGCCGAGGCGGCCGAGGAGGCGCCGCGGGCCTCGATGATGGCGGCGCCGCGCTTGGCCACCGTCGGGATGAACGTCTCCCGCAGCCACTCGCCGTCGACCTGCTCGGCCGCGACCTTGCCGCCGACCTCGGCGTGGAACAGGTCGGGGTATTGGGTGGCGGAGTGGTTGCCCCAGATCGTCATCTTCTTGATCTCGGTGACCGGAACCTGCAGCTTGGCCGCGAGCTGCGACAGCGCGCGGTTGTGGTCGAGCCTGGTCATCGCGGTGAAGCGGTCGGCGGGCACGTCGGGTGCGTGCTGCTGGGCGATGAGCGCGTTGGTGTTGGCCGGGTTGCCCACGACCAGGACCCTGATGTCGCCCGCGGCGTGGTCGTTGATCGCCTTGCCCTGCGGGCCGAAGATGCCGCCGTTGGCGCCGAGCAGGTCGCCGCGCTCCATGCCGGCCTTACGCGGCATGGCGCCGACCAGCAGGGCTACGTTGGCCCCGTTGAAGGCGACGTTGGGGTCATCGGTGATCTCGATGCCGGACAGCAGCGGGAACGCGCAGTCGTCCAGCTCCATCGCGGTGCCCTCGGCGGCCTTCAGTGCCGCCGGGATCTCCAGCAGGCTGAGCTTGACCGGCACGTCGGCGCCGAGCAACTGCCCCGACGCGATGCGGAACAGCAATGCGTAGCCGATCTGGCCGGCGGCTCCGGTGACGGTGACCTTGACGGGCGCAGTGGCTGACGACGCCATGGCCTTCCCCTAACTCGCGGCAGGAATCTTTGACGTCAGGATGTTACCCGCTCGTCATCGGCAGGTTTCCATCGCGGGCTGTTTCAGCTCCGGTTCGAAGTCGACCTTGCCGAAATGCCTGCTCATGAGCTCCGCGAGGACGCCCGTGCTGTAGAGGTTGGCGATGACGCCGTTCACCGCCCTGCAGGTCTTCGCGTCGCCGTTCTTGATGCCGACGGCGTAGCGCTCGTTGCTCAGCTTGGCGCCGAGGATCTTGTAGCGCAGGTTTTCGCGGTTGGCGAACCCGGCCAGGATCAGGTCTTCGCCGGGGATCGCGTCTACCTTGTTGCTCTTGAGCAGTTCCATGCAGACGGCGAGGTCGCTGGCCAGCACGGGCTTGACCTTCACCTTGTCCTGCACGTCGCCGACGGACGGACTGTTGGGGGCGCAGATCTCCTTGTCCTCGAGGTCGTCGATCGAGTCGATGCCGCTGCCCGCCCGCACCAGGACGTCGCGGTGCGCCAGGTAGTAGGGACCCGCGAACTGGGTCTCGCCCTTCTCGACGGCGTAGGTCGCGATGACGAGGTCCATCCTGCCCTCGGCCAGCGCGCGCCCCCGGTCATCCCTGCCGACCCTGACGAACGTCGTCTCCCTGGCCCCCAGCCCTTCGGCGATGCGCTTGGCGATCTCGATGTCGAAGCCCTGGAAGTCGTCGCCGTTCTGCAGTCCCACGCCGGGCAGGTCGCCCTTCACACCGATCACGATCTTCCCGGTCTGGGCAACCTTGTCCACCACCGAGGCGAACGAGCGCGAGGGGTCCTCACCGGGCGTCTCGACCGGATCGCGCTCCTCCTGGAACGCCAGGGGCGGCCAGCCGTTCATCGCCAGCGCGAGCGCCGCGGCGGCGACCATGACGAGCACGGTGCCGAACGCCGCCCACAGCTTCACGCGGCCGCGCCGCGCGGGCGCGGCGGGCTCGGTCATCGGGTACGGCGCCCCGTCCGTCTCCGGCGGTACCGGCTCCTGGCGCTCCGTCCCACCGGGCTGCCGGGTCATCGCTCCTGACCCGCCGGGCATCAGGGTCACGTCCCCGGAACCGCCGGGCGGCCCCGCCACGGACCCCTGCCCCGTCACAGGCCCCTGCCCTGTCGCGGGCCTCTGCCCCTGCCCTGTCACGGCCCCGTGTCCCGTCCGGTGCTCCTGGGAGCCCGCTAAGCCCTCCTGGGACGACGGCGCCAGGGAGCCCTGGTGCGCGGGCTTGTCGGTGATCGACCCGGCCGACACTCTGGTGAACGGCGTGGTGTCGTCGCTGGCCACCTGCACACCCCGGGTGAGCACGGCCGTGGACGCCCCCACCGTGGACGACTGCCCGAGCAGCCGCAGCAGGATCTGGTCGGCGGAGGGCCGCTCGGCGGCCGCCTTGGCCAGCGCGGAGCGCACCACGCTACGTAACGGCTCCGGCATCATCTCGACGTCGACCTCGTGGTTGAGGATCCGGTTGAGCACCACCGCGATGGACTTGCCCTCGAAGGCGGTCTTCCCGGTCGCCGCGAACGCGATGGTCGCGCCCCAGGAGAACACGTCGGTGTAGGGGCCGATCTCGTCCCCGGCGATCTGCTCGGGCGCCATGTAGGCGGGCGTGCCGATGGCCCGGCTGGTGATCGTGCCGGTGGAGTCGATGATCCGGGCGATCCCGAAGTCCACCACGCGCGGCCCGTCGGCGGCGATCAGCACGTTGTCCGGTTTGAAGTCCCGATGCACGATGTGGGCGTGGTGGATGGCAGTGAGCGCGGTGGCGGTGCCGATCGCGAGCCGGTCGAGGGCCGTGCCGGTGAGCGGCCCATCCGTATCGATGATCTCCCTGAGCGGCCGCCCGTCGATGTATTCGCTGGCGATGTACGGCGTGTCGCCGTCGAGATCGGCCTCTATCACCCTGGCCGTGCAGAACGACGCCACCCGCTGCGCCGCCTTCAGCTCCCTGGCGAAGCGCGACCTGGCGATGGTGTCGCCGGTGAACTTCACGTGCAGCAGCTTGATCGCCGCCCGCTCGCCCGCTTCGTCGACGCCCAGGTAGACGATGCCCTGACCGCCCTCCCCGATCCGTCCGGACAGCCGGAATGACCCCAGCTGAGTGGGATCGCCGGCCATCAGCGGCGAGATCTGCGGCATTCGTCTTTCCCCACGTTTTACCGAACTCCAACGAGGCAAACTTTACGACGCTCGGCATGTTCTCAGGGATCCGTTAACCGTTCGTGACGTCACGGTTCGCTTTACCGGTATTGAAAGCGGTCAAACCGCCGAGTCAGGGGAAACCCTCTTGCACGTACCGGTTACCACGAGGAGGCTCTGGATCATGGATCGTCCCTACGACATCGTGCTCTTCGGCGCGAGCGGTTTCACCGGCGCGCTCACGGCCGCCTACCTCGCCGGGGCCGCCCCGCCCGGCACCCGGTGGGCGCTGGCCGGGCGCGACCGGGCCAAGCTGGAGCGGCTCGGGCTCGACGTGCCGATCCTGATCGCCGACGCCACCGACCCGGGCTCGGTGGCGGAGCTCGCCCGCCAGACGCGCGTCCTTGCCACCACGGTCGGCCCGTACATCCGGTACGGCGAGCCGCTCGTCGCCGCGTGTGCCGAGGCCGGCACCCACTACCTGGACCTGACGGGCGAGCCCGAGTTCGTGGACCGCGTCTACGTGCGCTACCACGACCGGGCCGCCAGAAGCGGCGCCAAGATCGTGCACGCCTGCGGCTTCGACTCCATCCCGTGGGACCTCGGCGTCCTCTACACGGTCAGCCGGCTCCCCGAGGGCGTCCCGCTAAGGGTCAGCGGCTTCCTGCGGACGAGAATGCGCCCGTCGGGCGGCACCCTGGCCACTGCGATGACCATGTTCGGCCGGGCCCGTCAGATGGTCGAGGCCGGCACGCAGCGCCGCTCCGCCGAGCCCCGCCCGAAGGGACGCAAGGTGAGCTCGGCGCCCGGCGTCCTGCGGTACGTGGGCGGGTGGGCGCTGCCGTTGCCCTCCGTCGATCCGTACATCGTCGGCTACTCGGCCCGCCTGCTCGACCGCTACGGCCCGGACTTCACCTACCGCCAGTACTACGCCGTCAGGACCCTCCCGGCGGCGCTGGCGACGGCGGCGGGCGCGGGTGCGTTCGCCGCGCTCGCGATGATCCCGCCCGCCCGGGGCTGGATGCAGAGCCGGCTGAAGCCGGGCGAGGGCCCGTCGCCCGAGCGGCGCTCCAGGAGCTGGTTCAAGGTCACGTTCCTGGGCGAGGGCGGGGGCGAGCGCGTGGTCACGGAGGTCGCGGGCGGCGACCCCGGGTACGACGAGACCGCCAAGATGCTCGGCGAGGCGGCCCTGTGCCTGGCCTTCGACACGGTCCCGGACCGGTCGGGCCAGCTCACTACGGCCTCGGCCATGGGCCGCCCACTCATCGACCGCCTGCGGCGCGCGGGCATCACATTCGCCGCGAAATCCTGATCCCGGTCATTGGCACTCCTCGGCGCTGAAGGACGAGAACCAGGGCGGCTCGCCGTCCTCCGACACCACGTCGGCAGCCGAGCGTCCCCACCAGCGCTCCACCTCGAACACGACGGGAACGACCTCCTCCATGACGGCCGCGCAGTCCCCGACGGACATCACCAAGGTGAGCGAAATCGACCCGCCGGACGGGACTGTGCGGGGGAAACCGCCGTGGTCCCTGGGCTCCGCCGCCAGGAGCCGGTAATCGTCATGGGCCGGCACGCCGACCCCGGTGATGGTGACGGGCAGCCAGCCGTCGTTGACGAAGGTCTGCTGGATGGTGGTCTCGGTGCGCTGCGGCCGGCCGATCTCGTCCTTACGCACATATATCTGCCCACTGTCGTTGTCTCCGGAGGACAGGTGAGGGCTGATCGCACCGCTCAGCCAGCCCGCCGCGACGAGCATCGCCGCGATCCCGGCCATGAACCAGCGCCTGTAGCCGATCCCGCTCACCATTCCCGCCCCGGGATCGAGCCGCACCCAGATTTCGTCGGAAATCACTCCAGCCCCTCTGTTTGGCGATTCGGCATTCTGCTACTTTTTCCGGCGTGGCGAAAGACGGTTTCTGGTGTTAATCGGACTGGTGGTTCTTGCGTCCGTTGTGATTCCTATCGTCGGGGCCGCGGCCAACTCGCCAATGCACCGCATGAACGTCGAGCGGTTCGCACGCCGCCAAATGCTGGATGTCACGGCGTTCAACGGTCGTCACATTCTGCGATATCTCCAGGTCACCCAGCGGTGGCGGTGGATGGGAACGGCCGCGGGAGTGACCGCCATGCCACTCACCATGACCACGAGCTCGTTTAGCGTCAGCCCCTACTTTCCGGTTACCGGCTGGCTGCTCGGGGCCGTGGCCGGGGAAATCGCATTCGGCCGCGCAATAGGCCGGATACGCCGTCCGCTGGGCATGCGGCTGGTTCCGCCGGCGCTCATGACCGTCTGGGTGATCTGCGCCGCCATCTCGTGCGGAATGGCCTTGAGCACGGTGGCGCGTTCCTATTCGCAGGAGGTCGGGATCGGGCAGCGCCTCGGCGCCGTCGCCACGCTCGCGGCGGTGGCGGTCGTGCTGACCATGGTGGGTGAATTACACCGGCGGGCGCTGCCCGCGGGACCCGCGGACCTGGTCGGGGCGGAACTGGCCACGCGGTCCCGCTCCGCGCGCTCGCTGACGGCGGCGGGCGCGGCAGTGGCGCTGTGGACTTCGATGAACGCCCTGCCCGAGCAGGTCACAAGCGACCTCAATGTGGTCGGCCTACCGATCGTCTTCGGCCTGCCGATCCTGGCATGGTTCAAGGGCGGCGATCCCTGGCAGGTCTCCACATCAGGAAAAAGGCGGATTTGGGGCCGGTCCGCCGTGAGCATGGCGCTGGCCGGTGCGACGCTGTGCTTCGGCTTGTCCGTCGAGGCGCCGGAGCCGGACGGCGACCACCGTGCCGTCCAGCCTGAACGCATCGGTTCCACCGCCCAGCCCTTCCGGTACGCGCGGATGGACCCGCAGTCGCGCACGTGGGTGCTGCTGGGCCAGGGCGAGCGGCTCCTGGTGGACCGGGCCGCCACGCGACTCCCCGGCGACGATCGGCGGGCGCCCTTCGCCATCAGCGGCGACGGCCGGCGCATCGTCTACCTCGATGAGGAGACCCATCACCTGGTCCTCCACGATCTGTCGAAGCGCGACGACCCACGCGAGCTCACCGGGCCACTGTCCGGCGCGGCCCCCGAAGTGACGCTGTCGCGGGACGGCCGCTATGTGAGCGTCGGCGCGGAGATGATCGACACCGCCACTGGCGCCCGCCTTCGCCTTTCCGGCGTCGGGCGCGTGCTCGGCCTCGGGCCCGGCGGCGTGGTCGCCACCACCGGCCGCCGCGCGCTGCCCGGCGCCCCCGACACCGAGCTGCTCACGATCGACCTCCAAGGCACCGTGCGGACGCGGGTGCCGTACGACCCCACGCTGGAGGCGCTGTCCACGCCCGACGGCCAGGAGCTGGCCGTGGTCACCGGCGACGAGGTGCTGACCATGGATCCCGGCACCGGGAAGATCCGCGGGCGGGCGAAGCTCCGCCTCCCCGGACACTATGGCGCGCCGGAGGCGCTGAGCTGGGCCGAGGACGGGCGACTCCTGGTCAGGATCATCCCGATGGACGAGGAGAAGGACGCCTATCACCTGGTCGATCGGCGGACGGGCAAGGCCCGCCCGGTGGCGGACATGCCGGACGGGCTCGACGCCGCGGTGTTCGGGAGGTTCCAGTGAGGCGGCTCCCATGGCGGTCCGCTCTCGCCGCGGTGGCGGTGGCCGTGGCCGTCGTGTGGGTGATCGATCCCCTGGCTCTCCCCGGCGAGCGGCCCATCCAGTTCCTCCGCCCCGAACTTCCCCGGGCGGCGAGTGCTCCCAAACCTCAGAAGCTCTCCAAGTACGCCTCGCCCGTCCGCTACGCGTACGTGCCGGCCTGCCAGGACGGATCCGGCCCGTGCGCGAACTGGAACCTGGTCACCGCGGGCGGCGAGCGCGGCTGGCTGCCCGGCGCCGACGCCGCGGGATCCCTCGCGCTCAGCCAGGACGGCACCCGCGCGGCCTACCTGCGCGGCAAGGACGAGCGGTACGTCGTGGCCGACCTGAGGACGGGCACACTCACGCCCCTCCCCGTACGGCAGAAGGGCGGCTCGGTCGGCGAGATCTTCGGAGCCCAGCCCCCGCTCTTCTCCCTCGACGGCCGACACCTGCTCATCCAGCTCGACCGCCTGGACAAGGACGACGAGACGGTGCTGGAGCGCCCGATGATCGTCGACATCGACCGCGGCGCCGTCCACCGCCTGCCCGCCACCGACCGGGTGGTGGGCTGGACCGACGGCGGCCTCCTCGTGGTGACGAGCAAGCGCACCGCCGGCCTGCCCGGGCACGTCACGAAGGCGAAGTTCACCGTGTACTCGCCCCAGGGCAAGGCGGTCAGGACGTTCACGCTGCCGGGCAACCTCACGTACGCCACCGTCCCGTCCCCTTCCGGTCGCACACTGGCCTCGCCCGTACACGAGATCACCCCGTACGGCGTCGCCGACTTCGGCGTCACCCTGATCGACACGTCGTCGGGCAGGCCCGTGCGCACGATCGTCCCGGGACTGCCCGCCGGATGGCGGATCAGGGAGATCGTGCGCTGGGACGGCGAGGACGCCCTCGTCGTCAAGAGCAGTGGCCCGTACAACGAGACCGGGCACCACGTCCTTGACCTCGCCACGGGCGGCATGCGGCCGATCGGCGCCGACATGTCGGACGTGGCGGACCTGCCCCTGCAACCGGCCGGTCTCGGGGTGGTCGTGGCGAACGTGCGCTAGTAGGGCAGGCTCCAGGTGGCGAAAGACTTGCGCAGGTACGGGGTCTTGAACTTCGGGTACGCCACCGTGCTGATGTCCCCGTCAGAGGTGTAGCGCATGTCCGGGTTGCTCTTCAGCCAGTCCAGCCAGGCATGCGAGCAGAACTGGGCGCAGTCGCCCTTCTTCTCCATGACCTTGATCCGCGGGATGCCGGCCGGGTCGAACGCCTTGCTGAACGGCGCCGGAGCAGGCGTATAGCCCGCCAGGAACGCGCCCTGGTGGTGGTAGTGCTTACCGTGCATGGCCCAGTTCTTCTTGCTCGGCTGGTTGCCGTACGGCAGGGCGATCGTGGACGGCTTGATGTACGACAGGGCGTTGATCTGCTGGGCGATCGTGCCGATCTGCTCCTCGACCTCCTTCTGCGAGCGGCCGCGCAGGTTGAGGTGGTCGCGGGTGTGGTTGCCGATGTCGAACCCGTTGTCTTTCAGCCAGATCAGCGCCTGGGACTGCTCCTCGCGTACGGTCTTGCCGAACATGTCGCGGGTCACGTAGAGCGTGGCGACCGGGCGGAAGCCCGGGTGCTTGGCGGCCACCTCCTTCAGGATCGCGACCGCCGTGTCCTTCTGCGGGACGCCCATCTCGTTCAGCGTGAGCTGCGAGGGGGAGGAATCATCGAAGGTCAGGACCACCGGATGCTTGCCGGCCGGGATGGCGATCTTGCCGGACACCATCTCGGCGGCCGTGATCGGCACGTAGTCCTCCTTGACCAGCCGCTCCAGGTCCGCGCGGAACTGCTTGGGCGTCCTGTCGTCGGTCGTGGCCGGCTTGTCGATGATCCGGTGAAACATCAGCACCGGGATCTGGCCCAGCTCGTTGGCCTTGACCTTGGCGGCGCGCTGGATCTTGGCGGCCTTGCTGGCCTTGGCCTTGGCGGCGGCGTTGGCCTTGGTGTCCACCACCTTGGCGGTGTCGGGCTGCGAGCCGCACCCGGCCAGGACGGCCGCGGCCGCCAGCACCCCCGTCCCACTCAAAACACGCAGTCGCATCCGAACCCCCCGAGACGCGTACGACTGTTACGAGAGAGCTCCTACCCCACTGATCAACTACGCCACGCCGCCACACCGTCAAGACATGGTCTTGAAAAGCCGAAAGGCCCGCCCGCGGGCAGCCCTCCAAGCAGGAACGATCAAGCCATCTTCTTCTTGAGGGACTGTCTGACCGCTTCGCCAACTTGGAGGGCACGTGCCGAAGACGGCGCCGACATGGGTTCCAGCCGTCATTGTCGATCAACGTCTGTCATCGTTGAGTCACCTCGGACGGCCCAGAGGCGGCCCGGCACCCAGCCGAGCCCGATGGCCGTAATGCCAGTCGGATCAGGCTCCGCGAGCCTACGCGGCGATCTTTTTCGTGAAGATGCGGCCCGTATTCACCCACGCACCCCAGGCCAGCCGCTCAGCCGCCTGCGGCCTGCCGCGCCTTGTGAGCCTGCATCACTGCCACGATGACCTGATCGAGCGCCCTCCTTCACCGTGCTGCCGACATTCGTCAATTGCTTGGCCGTGGCCAGCAGACCGTCGTCCAGCTTCACCCCACGTGCGTTGAACGTGACGAGCTCAACGGATGGAGCTGGGCATCACCTTTTCAGGTGGGTGGCGCCCGGAAATTGTCGGTGGCGGTGTGTAGCGTCGCGTGCGCACGTTGATGTGCGGGGTTCGGCGCCGGGGGGAGGGGCGGGTGCGCATGGCTGGCGACCGCGACCTGTACCGGGCATCGGGCCGTGGTGGAGGCGACCGGGGAGGTGGTGGCCGGGCCGGTGCTGGCTGAGCGGGTGGCCTGGCTGACCGCGCTGGCCCAGGCCCTGACCGCCGGGATCGTTGCGGAGCGGTGGAATGCGCGGGATCTGGATCTTCTGGCCGCCGGGGTCGGGGTGGACGAGCGGGTGTTGCCGGTCAAGGGGTGGATGGCGATCCGCAGGCTGGGCTGGGGGTGTGCTGCCGGAATACCCGGTGGCGGAATAATCGGTGGCGGGGTGAGCGGCGGCGGGGTGTATGTGTCGGATCGGGTGCGGCGGTGCGCGGAGGAGCAGGCGGCCCGCATGTTGCGGGCGGCGCTGCACCGGCGGGGGGTCGTGGCGGCGATCCTGGCCGCCTGGCCGGCCGATCCGCGGCGGCGTAGCGAGGTGGAGTGGAAGGCGTTGCGCGCGGCGCTGCCGCAGGGGGTCACCGCCGCGGAGATCCGTAACCGCACCCGGCAGATCCGCGCCGCGCTGGAGCGCGAGGGCGCGTTGCCGGGTGACATCACCGAGGTGGAGGAGCCGCCGCGGGTCGCCGCCCAGGCGGTGCTGGCGGCGGCCGACAAGCAACTGGTCACCCTGACCCGCACCGGCGACACCGGCGCACTGTTGCGGGTACAGTTGCCGCTGAACGCCTCGCCCGCCTCCCGCGAGGATTGGGCGTGGCATGCCATCACGTTCACGCTGCCGCCCACCGTCTCGGATGAGGCCAAACTCTGCACCCCCACGGTGCGCATCACCGACGGCAAAGTGCGCATCGATCTGCCGTTCCAGACGCCGATCCCTTCTGCCCCGGCCAGCGGCCACACCGTGGCCCTGGGCCTGGACTGGGGCGTAAACACACTCTTCACCGGTACCATCGCCCGGCTTCGCGAGGGCCGGGTGTGCGCCGACGGGCGGATGCTGCGCTACGACGCCACGGTGATCTCGGCCAAGCTGCATCGACTGCGCGGCCAGCGCGAACACCTGGCCGCCAAACGCGACCACTGCGCGGCGCTGTTGTCCGGGCTGGGTACCGCCGACGCCTGCGATGCCCCAGATGTCTGTGATGGCAGTGATGCCCGTCGTGGGGCGTTGGAGCGCAGGCACCAGGTGCTGGCAGTCGAGCATGAGCGGGTGTGCGCCCGGATCCGGCGCCTTGATCATGCGCTGTCCTGGTCGGCGGCGCGGTGGGCGGTCGATCAGGCCCTCGCGCTCGGCGCCGGGGTGATCTACCTGGAGGATCTGGCCACGCTGGAGGCGCGCGGGGTCCGCCGCGGCAACGCCGCGCTGTCGGGGCAGGTACGCGGCACGGTGATCGAGGCGATCCGGCACCTGGCCGCCAAAGACGGCATCGCGGTGGTGACCGTGCCCGCCCGGGGCACCTCCCACTCCTGCCCCCGCTGCGGGGACGGCACCAGCGTGCTGCGGCATGTCCCGGCGCCCGACCGGCTGGGTGAGCGCGGCTGGAAGTGGGCGTATTGCCCGGCGTGTGGGCTGTCGTGCGACCGGGATCACGCGGCGGCCGAGCGGATCGCCGCCCGCGGCCTGCTCGCCCAAAGCCACACCCGCACCGAGGCGGCCACCGGCGTGCGCAGCATCACGGTGGTGGCAGAGGGCAACGTGGCCCGGGCGCGCCGCAGGACAAGGCCCACCCGGGCGGCACGGCGGGCCCGGCGCACCCGGACCGATGTGCATCCGCGCCCGCCGGCCCGGGCCCGCAACAAGACCCGGCCGACCCCCAAACGACGGCAGGTCAGCCGCCCTGCCAGCCGCCCCGCCACGACATCACGCACAACCTCCAGCCGTGTGCCCGACCGGCGCACGGTGCCCGCCCCCGCCCCCGACGCACCTGGGACGGGACAGCGTCCGGCGGGCCAGGCACCCCAGGCATCCCACCCACCGGCGGGCCGTACAGGGCCTGCACGCGATCCTCGCCACCGGACCGGCTTCCACCGTGTCACAGCCACCCCCGTACTCCCCCTCGGAGCGTACGGAGACGGCCCGCCACGCGCCACGCCCGCCCGGAATGCCGGAAACCCTCAGGCAAACACAGAGAATCGCAGACGCTTCCGGACACCAGCTACGGCACATAGTGGAGCGCCTAGATGATGATCAGCCACTCGAACGTCATCACGTTGATCGACACCCAGGCCGGCAAACCGATGTCACGCGCGAGTTGATTCAGCAGTCCGGTACGCGGTGCGCCCAGCTCGAGGAACGCCAGGGCACCGATGAACGGCGAGAGGAACAGCGGCGCGATCACGACAAGAGCAGCCGCCTCATCGGCACATCGGTGCGTGCCAGGACCCAGGCCAGCGCGCCACCCAGAGCCGTGGCCAGGACCCCGCACGCCAGCGACGTGGCCATGGTCTGGGCCAAGACGCCCCAGATCTGGGGAGAGCCGTACGAGTTTGCCAGAGCCTCGAGCGTGAAGGTGTCCAGCGGGTTCCGAGGGTTCTCCGAGACGGCGCGGACGAACACCAACGCGGTCGGAGCACCCTCTGGCCCGCGGCTCCGCTCTGGCTAGCCGGCGATGATGCCGGCCTCGGCAAGGACGGCTAGGAACAGGCCGAGGCACAGCAGGGATACGGGCCAGACCTTCTGGGTCGCGGCGAGGACGGCACCTGCGAGGAGGGCTATGAGGGCGAGGATGGTGACAATGTCCACGGGCTCTCCGTTCCTGCGGTGATTACCTACGGTAGGTGTCCAGCCCGTGCTTGGTTGCATCCACATGCGAAACGGCCCCTACCTTGCGGCGTAACCGCAAATAGAGGCCGTATTCGACAGTCAGGCTATCTTCTTCTTGAGGGACTGTCAGACCGCTTCGCCGACTTGGAAGGCACGTGCTGAAGACGGCGCCGACGTGGGTCGGGAGCCGTCATTGCCGATCAACGTCTGTCATCGTTGAGCCACCTAGGACGGCCCAGAGACGGCCCGGCACCCAGCCGAGCGCTTCGACTCGGAGGTTCCGCAGCGCCGGCTCGGTGTGCTCGGGTGCCGCAGCGTGATCAGGAGTAGAAGTGCATGACGATGGCAAGCCCGACGACGTGCATGAGCACCACCACAGTGATCAGCGCGACGAACACGAACTTGGCCGGCCCATGCTCGAAGTGCTGACCCTCCTTCAAGGGCGGCAACTTCGCCTGGCGCTCGGCGATGCGCTCTTCCAGCGGCTTGCGGTAAAACACCGGGACGTCCCTCCAGGGCCGGCACACGAATGATTTGCGTGGCATCTGTTTGTGAGCTATTAGTTTGTACACCAAGTAATTTACCAGAGGTAGAGGGAGGCGCAGGCAGATGGAGCCTGTGATAGAGACAACAGATCTCCTGGCGCTGGACCGGCAGGTCTGCTTCGCCCTCAGCATCGCCTCCCGCAGCGTGATCGGCCTCTACCGGCCGCTGCTGCAGCCCCTGGGACTGACCCACCCGCAATACCTGGCCATGCTCGCGCTCTGGCAGCACGAGCCCTTGTCGGTCAAGGAGTTGGGCGAGCTGCTCCAGCTCGACCCGGGCACCTTGTCCCCCCTGCTCAAGCGGCTGCAGGCCCTTGGCTACATCCATCGCGAGCGCAACAGCAAGGACGAGCGGGCCCTGGCCGTGACCCTCACTCCCACCGGCCGGCAGCTCAGAGCGGAAGCAGAGAAGATCCCGCCCGCCATCGTGGCCCGTCTCGGCATGGACCTCGACGAGCTGCAAGACCTGCACCAGGCGCTGATGCGAGTGATCGCAGCAACACGTGGCACCAACGGCCCCGAGCCGCAGGACCCTTGACGACGCAAGCACGGCGGCCCGACCCGGTCGCGCGATGATCGCCCGACGGCCTGCGCCGCAGTGTGATCATCCACATATCACGCAGTTCGTCATTGGATCGCGCTGGATCGTATGCGAGCATGAACTGCTGCTGAATATCCTTAGGTGAACCATAGAAATCCATGCCTTCGATTACTGGCCGCCCGTTCGGCATGACCTTCTTGCCCAGCCTCTTGATTTCGTCGTCACCGAGCCAGAATTTCTTTTCGTTCTCCAGCTCGATCATCCGGGCCCACTCCGGGTCGACGATGGCGGCACCGCAGTCGCCGTAGGTGGTGCAGCCGATGGCTCCGCCTCCCTCTTCTCTGGAGCCGCAGCTCCCGATATACAGTCCGCATCCTCCAAGCACGATGCCGTACTGGGCGTAGACGTCGTCGGCCGATTGGTGGTCGACGCCTGGCGTGTCGGAGGAACTGCCGATGCTGGCGGTGGCATGGCCGGTGGGGTCGGTGCCGGTCAGGGGTGAGGCGTTGGCGTAGGTGTAGCGGTTGGCCTGGACGGACGGGTTGGGGGTGAGGGTGGCGGTGTCGCGGCTGGTGAAGGTGCCGCTGCCGGGCTGATACCAGCGGGAGTGCATGTTGACCTTGCCGGTGTCCGGGTCGGTGTATTCCCCCTGGTAGCCGAGCTGGGTCTTGGCGCCTGTCTGGGCGGTGACGGTACCGCACGGGTCGTAGGCGGCAGACGTCTGCAGGCTGCTGGTGAAGGTGGCTACCAGGTCGCCGTGGGGCCTGGCAGGGGAGCGTCCCGGAGTTTGCCGCCCTTTGGAGGAGCGAAGACGAGACGGTATTCGCTGTACTTGAGCTGTTGGACGACGTGAAGCGTGTCCGATTCGAAGTCGAGCGCGTCCACGTCCACCGCGAAGATCGCGCCAGTCGAGATCTCTCTTCCCTGGGGCAACGCGAACGGGCCACTGGTAACGAGGTGCCTGATCTTCACGCAGGAGAACGGCGACGTGGTACGCCGCCCAAGCTTCAACAACGTCCATTGGAAGACGGCGCTCGTGCAAGCGGGTGTCATTCCGGAGCGCAAGCGCGGCGAGCCGCACGCGGCCGCCCGCGCGCATGGCATGCACGCCTTGCGGCACTTCTACGCGTCAGTGCTCCTGGACGCCGGAGAGAACATCAAGGCCCTCAGCGAGTATCTCGGGCACCACGATCCGGGGTTCATCCTGCGGACCTACACCCACCTCATGCCGAGCAGCCAGGAACGGACGCGGAACGCCGTCGCCGCCCTGTTCGCGCCCGATCCGAAGCCGTGACGGCCCGAAGACAGCCCAGGCATGCGAAACGGCCCCTACCGTGCGGCGTAACCGCAGGTAGAGGCCGTATTCGACAGTCAGGCCATCTTCTTCTTGAGGTTCTCGTCCAGCGCGGCCAGGAAGTCCTGGGTGGTGAGCCACTTGGCGTCGCCGCCGACCAGCAGCGCGAGGTCCTTGGTCATCTGACCGCCCTCGACGGTCTCGACGCAGACCTGCTCCAGCTTCTCGGCGAAGTCGGTCACCGCAGGGGTGTTGTCGAGCTTGCCCCGGTGGGCCAGGCCACGCGTCCACGCGAAGATCGACGCGATCGGGTTGGTGGAGGTGGGGTTGCCCTTCTCGTGCTCACGGAAGTGGCGGGTCACCGTGCCGTGCGCGGCCTCGGCCTCGACGGTCCTGCCGTCGGGGGTCATCAGCACCGAGGTCATCAGGCCCAGCGAGCCGAAGCCCTGCGCGACCGTGTCGGACTGGACGTCGCCGTCGTAGTTCTTGCACGCCCAGACGTAGCCGCCCTCCCACTTCATCGCCGCGGCGACCATGTCGTCGATGAGGCGGTGCTCGTAGGTGATGCCGGCCTTCTCGAACTCGGCCTTGAACTCGCTCTCGAAGACCTCGGCGAAGATGTCCTTGAAGCGGCCGTCGTACGCCTTGAGGATCGTGTTCTTCGTGGAGAGGTAGACGGGGTAGTTGCGGGCCAGGCCGTAACGCATGGACGCGCGGGCGAAGTCGCGGATCGACTCGTCCAGGTTGTACATCGCCATCGCGACGCCGCTGCCGGGAAAGTCGTACACGTCCAGCTCGATCGGCTCGGAGCCGTCCTTCGGCGTGAACGTCAGGGTCAGCGTGCCCTCGCCGGGGACCTTCAGGTCGGTGGCGCGGTACTGGTCGCCGAAGGCGTGACGGCCGACGACGATCGGCTTGGTCCAGCCGGGGACGAGCCGCGGCACGTTCGACATGATGATCGGCTCGCGGAAGATGACGCCGCCGAGGATGTTGCGGATGGTCCCGTTGGGGGACTTCCACATCTTCTTGAGACCGAACTCCTCGACCCGGGCCTCGTCGGGGGTGATGGTGGCGCATTTCACACCGACGCCGTACTTCTTGATGGCGTTGGCGGCGTCGATGGTGACCTGGTCGTCCGTGGCGTCGCGGTGCTCGATGCCGAGGTCGTAGTACTTCAGGTCGACGTCGAGGTAGGGAAGGATCAGCTGGTCCTTGATGAACTGCCAGATGATCCGGGTCATCTCGTCGCCGTCAAGCTCGACGACCGGACCCTCCACCTTGATCTTGGGCATGCGAATGGTTCCCCTTCAATGAATTGATGCGTTGAGGCTATCGGACCGCCCGGTCAACGGGCGAAAAGGGACAGGATGAACACCTTGAGCGCGTTGTTGCCCAGCAGGAGCGAGGTCAGGACCAGCACGAAGCCGAACACGCCCAGCGTGGTGACGTCGGTCCTCTTGCTCCGCACGGACAGCTGACCGCCGTAGCCGGCGAAACGCAGCGCGGCGGCGACCATGACGACGGCGCCCAGCGCGAACCCACCCCAGCGCGGGTCCGCGAAGAAGATCGCGAGCACGCCAATGGCCGCACCCGCCAGAATCAGCGGGTACGGTCCCCAGCTCTCGCGTCCGGTCCCCTCGCTCAACGCGCCTGCTTATGGTCGCATTCGCTGCGGGCCTGCGTTGGCATCGTCCCTCGCTCTCTCCGGCCCAGGCTCATCGCTCCTCGATCGGCTTCCACTTCTGGTCGGTCTCGCCGATGTACTCACTGTCCGGGCGGATCAGCCGGTTGTCGGCGTGCTGCTCGATGACGTGGGCCGTCCAGCCCGACATGCGGCTGATCGAGAAGACCGGCGTGAACAGATCGGTCGGGATGCCAAGGTAGTGGTAGACCGAGGCGGCGTAGAAGTCGACGTTCGGATAGAGGCCCTTCTCCTCGAAGACGACCTCCTCCATCTCCTTCGACATCCGGTAGTACGTGTCGTCGCCGGTGGACTCTGCCAGCTCGGCGGACATCCTGCGCAGGTGGGTGGCGCGCGGGTCCTCGGTCTTGTAGACCCGGTGGCCGAAGCCCATGATCTTCTCGTGGGCCGCGAGTTTGTCGCGTACGGCCTGGGCCACGCGACCCGGCGACAGCGACTCCAGCGTCTTCATGACCTGCTCGTTCGCGCCGCCGTGCAGCGGGCCCTTGAGGGTGCCGATCGCGGCGACGATGGCGGAGTGCATGTCCGACAAGGTCGCGGCGCAGACGCGGGCGGCGAACGTGGAGGCGTTCATGGTGTGGTCGGCGTGCAGCACCAGGCACTCGTCGAAGATCTCGACCTCGCGCGGCTCCGGCGTGCGCCCGGTGACCTGGAGCAGGAAGTTCGCCGCGATGCCCACCGACGGGTCCGGCCCGGGGGCGCTGCCGCCGGTGCGGGCGGCGTGGTATCGGGCGACCAGCAGAGGTTGCTGTGCGACCAGCCGGGCGGCCTTGCGCAGGTTGGCGTCGGGGGCGATGGAGTCCTTGTCCGGATCGTCCGCGCCCGACAGCGAGACCAGCGAGCGCAGCGCCTCCATGGGTTTCTGCTTCTCGGCGATCTCGGGGATGTTCGCCGAGACGAGGGCGCCGAGCTCCCGGCCCTGGACCAGCTCCGCGCCATAGTCGTCCAACTCGGAGCGGGTGGGCAGCTTGCCGCGTTGGAGCAGGTGTGCGGTCTCTTCGAACGTCGCGCGGCCGGCCAGATCGTGGATGTCGTATCCGCGATAGAAGAGGCGACCGGCCTTTCCGTCGATGTCGCTCAGCGCTGTGGACGCGGCTACGACATCGGCCAGACCTTTCGTGGGCTTGTCCGCCATGAGTGCTTCCTCCGCTTATCTTCCCCCGAAGTCTACCTGTGAGCAGGCAAAACCGTCCGCAGAGGTCCAGACCAATTTCACGCGGGATTCTCCTTTCGGCAAAGGAGATTCCCCATCCCCTCGTTTGGGTAAGCCGGAGCTGTAGTAATAGTTACGGCGGGCTACCTGGGGAGGAACTGCCGTGGAGGGGCCGTTCATACGCATCGAGGACACTGGCGACGTGGTCCCGTTGCGCCCCGAGATCACGACGGTCGGAAGGGGCCGGGGTGTTGACATCCGGCTCACCGATCCGAGTGTGTCTCGACTCCATGCCGAGTTCGTCAGACGAGGACCCTACCTGTATGTCGTCGACCTGGGACTGTCCAGGAACGGCACGCGGGTGAACGGCAGGCCGATCGCCCGGAGGGTCCTTGACGACGGCGACGTCGTCTCCTTCGGCGCGGCGCGGGGTCGCATCGGTGGAGTCCCCCGTGAGGACTTCACCCCCGAGGTCGAGCTGCGCAGGGCCGCGGCGCCCGAGCTGACCAGGCGCGAGGTCGATGTGCTGACCTCGCTCTGCAGGCCGGCGCTGTCGGATGAGGCGTTCGTCGCACCGGCGACCGCACGCGAGATCGCCGATGACCTGGTCGTGACCGAGGCCGCGGTGAAACAGCATCTGCTGCGGCTCTACCAGAAGTTCAGGATTCCCGAGGGCACCAACCGGCGCACGCGGCTGGCCAACGAGGTCGTCGCGCTCGGTCTGGTGCGTCCGACCCCCGTGGTGCCACCACAGCGGTCATCGGGAGCCACGGCCGAGCAGCCTTCGGCGGCTGGGCGCAGGGCTTCTTAAGGGAACCGGATCGCGACCGGGGCTACGGCGAGGGGTTCCGGCAGCGTCGGAACCTGAACATCACCGTGTTCGCGGGCACGGATCAGAGCGGCGGCGGACGGCCGCGCACCTTCCGGTGTACGGCGGCCCGCCGGGGCTCGTCGCAGGTCAGGACTACGGCCGGCGACGCGCGTGAGCCAAGCATGCTCACGAACGCGTTGCCGGCGGATTTCAGACGACCCTGAATCCATTGCTGGGCCTGCTGGTCCGGTTGGCCCGGTCCACCGCGACCGCGTAGTAGTGATCACCGCGCTTGCCGTCCGGGTCCGTCCAGCGAACC
This sequence comes from Nonomuraea basaltis, assembly GCF_005893125.1. Classification (GTDB taxonomy): domain Bacteria; phylum Actinomycetota; class Actinomycetes; order Streptosporangiales; family Streptosporangiaceae; genus Nonomuraea; species Nonomuraea basaltis. The sequence goes on from NZ_VCJS01000025.1 coordinate 43,282, forward strand.
TGCCGGTCCCCGGGCACGACCGCGACCAGGTTGCGGGCGTCGGCGAAGGCGCCTGACGACGCGTGCCGGTCGAAGCGGAAGATCGCGAACAGGAACGGCTCGTCCTTGCCGATGGCCACCGCCCGTACCTCGACGCCGCCGGCGCGGCGCAACGCGTACGCCAGCACCGGCCGCCGGGGCGGCTCCCCGTTCGCGAGCCTTGGCAGCACGGGCGCGAGCGCCGGGCGCTGGTAGTGGTCGTTGACGGCGATCGTGATGGAGCCGATCCTGTCGACCTTGACGTCGTTGGCGTTGTACCAGATGTCGCCGCTGATCTCGGGGTGGTTCCTGTTGAGCGTCAGGTGGTTGGACAGTTCGGCGGGGTTCTTCCACTCCGGCGCGGGCTGGGCGGGGTCGCCTGCCTTGTAGGCGGGCTGCCCGATCCACAGCAGGGTGCCGGTGCCGCTCGCCACATCGGACCACCACGGGACGAGCTTGGAGTAGTCGGCCGGCGGCTGCCCGATGTACCAGTAGAGCTGCGGCGCGATGTAGTCCAGCCAGCCCTTCTTGACCCAGCCGCGGGTGTCGGCGTGCAGGTTGTCGTACGACTGCCCGCCGTTGGTGTCGGAGCCGAGCGGGTCGCTCGCCTTGTTACGCCAGATGCCCGACGGGCTGATGCCCCAGGCGATGTCCGGCTTGCTCTGCAGCACGCGCTGCTGCATCTCCTGGACCATGAGGTCGACGTTGTTGCGCCGCCAGGAGGCCAGGTCGGGGAAGCCGGCGCCGTGCTGGGCGAAGGCGGCGCTGTCGTCGAATGCCGTGCTGTTGGCCGGGTAGAAGTAGTCGTCGAAGTGCAGGCCGTCGATGTCATAGCGAGTGACCGCGTCCATCATCGCGTCCTGGCAGAACTTGCGTACCTCCGGCATGCCCGGGTTGTAGTAGAGCTTGCCGCCGAACGGAACGATCCAGTCGGGGTGCTTGCGCCCGGGGTGGTCGGGGTGCAGCTTGGCCGGGTCGGCCTGCATCGACACGCGGTACGGGTTGAACCAGGCGTGGAAGGCCAGGCCGCGCTTGTGCGTCTCCTCGACGGCGAACCCGAGCGGGTCGTAACCGGGGTCCTGCCCCTGGGTGCCGGTCAGGTATTGCGACCACGGCTCGTACGATGACGGCCAGAACGCATCCGCCGTCGGCCTGATCTGCACAAATACCGAATTAAGCTTGCGCTGCACCGCCACGTCCAGCCAGGCGAGATATTCGGCCTTCTGCTGGTCGGCGGTCAGTCCGGGCTTCGAAGGCCAGTTGATGTTGACCACGGAGGCGATCCACATGCCGCGCATCTGGCGTAACGGCGGCACGTAGCCGGCTGCGGCGAAGGCGGGCAGCGGAACGGCGGAAGCGGCGACGGCGAGGGCGAGACCCTTCAGGAGAGTCCTTCGGCTGGGCATGGGGGGTGTGCCTCTCGGAGGTGGTTGTGTTGAGGGCGACGATGACAGAAAATTACCTTCAGATCAATAATCGTGAAGGAAAATGCCGATGAGCGGTGACCTGTACAGACTGGCGATGACGGTGCTGCATCCGGGGTATGAGGGGACCTCCGCCCCGGGCTGGCTGCGCCGCGCGCTGGGCGAGGGTCTCGGCGGGGTGGTCCTGTTCGCCCGCAACGCCATCGACGCGCAGCTCGTACGGCATTTCCGCGCCGAGAACCCGGCCGCCGTCGTCTCGATCGACGAGGAGGGCGGCACGGTCACCCGGCTCGAGGTCCTGTCCGGCAGCTCCTTTCCCGGCAACCGGGCGCTGGGCGTGGTCGATGACGTGGATCTTACCGAGCGGGTGGGCCGCCAGATCGGCAGGACGCTCGCCGAGCTGGACATCACACTGAACTACGCGCCCTCGGCCGACGTGAACGCGAACCCGGCCAACCCGGTGATCGGCGTCCGCTCCTTCGGCCCGGCCCCGGACCTCGTCTCCCGCCACACCGTCGCCTTCGTCAACGGGGTGCAGGGCGCGGGCGTGGCCGCCTGCGCCAAGCACTTCCCCGGCCACGGCGACACCGTCACCGACTCCCACCTGGCGCTCCCGACCGTGCACGCCTCGCGCGAGAGAGTCTTCGAGCGCGACCTTCCGCCGTTCCGGGCCGCGATCGGCGCCGGGGTGCGCGCCATCATGACCGGCCACCTGCTGGTCCCCGCCCTCGATCCAGCGGCGCCGGCGACGCTGAGCCGTACCGTCCTGACCGAACTCCTGAGGGGCGAGCTCGGTTTCGACGGGATGCTCGTCACCGACGCGATCGAGATGCGGGCGGTGGCCGCGATGTTCGCCCCCGGCGAGATCGCGGTGCGGGCGCTGACCGCCGGCGCCGACGCCGTGTGCGTCGGGCTGGCGACCGAGGAGAGCCTGCACGAGATCCGCGACGCGATCGTCGCGGCCGTCCGCGCCGGAGTCCTGCCCGAGGAGCGGCTCGCCGAGGCCGCCGGACGGGTGCTCGCCCTCTCCGAGTGGTACGCCGCCCAGTCCGCGCTGCGTGAGAAGGCCCGCGGCGAGGCCGACGCGGGCGTCGGCCTGGAGGCGGCCAGGGCGGCGCTGACCACGACCGGAGCCGCCGCACTCGACCGCGGGCCGCTGGTCGTCGAGGTCAACACGCGTCACAGCCAGGCGGTGGACCCGGGCACGCCGACCGGCATCACGGCGGCGCTCGCCACGCTGCTGCCGGGCACGGCCATGGTGCGGATGGAGCCCGGCGGCGAGCTGCCACCCTTCGACGAGCGGCCGGTCGTGCTGGTCGTCCACGACGCCGCCCGGCACGCGTGGGTACGCGACGTCGTGGCCAAGTCCGTGGCGGCCCGTCCCGACGTGATCGTGGTGGACACCGGCATCCCCGGCCCGCCCGCCGGGGCCGCCCACGTCGCCACCCACGGGATCTCCCGAGTGTCCGCGCAGGCCGCGGCGGAATGGCTGGCCAGGTGACCGCCGAGCAGGCCAATCCCGTCGCCACCGTACGCGCGGTCCTGCCCTCCCTCACCCCGGCGGCGCAGTCCATCGCCCGCATCATCCTGGCCGACCCCGGGCTGGTGGTCCGCAGCACGATCACCGAGTTCAGCGGGGTATCCGGCACCAGCGAGGCCACGATCGTGCGGACGGCGCGGGCGCTCGGGTTCGCGGGCTACTCGCAGATGCGCTTCGCGCTGGCGGCGGCCGTGGCCCAGAAGCCCGAACGCCTGGTGCCCGGCGACCTCGCGCCCGACGACCCGCTCACGGACGTGATCGCCAAGGTGGCGCGGGCCGAGTCGGAGGCGCTGGCGGACACCGCTGCCCAGCTCGATCCCGATCAGCTCGGTGAGGTCGTGCAGGTGATCTCGGCGGCGCGGCGGGTGGACGTGTACGGGGTGGCGGCCTCGGGGCTGGTCGCGGCGGACATGTCGCAGAAGCTGCTGCGCATCGGGCTGTCCAGCCATCCGTTCAGCGATGCCCATCTGGCCTTGACCAGTGCGGCATTACTGCGGGAAGGCGACGTCGCGGTGGCGATCAGCTGCAGCGGGGAGACACCCGACGTGCTGGTGCCCGCCAGGACGGCGGCCGAGGCGGGGGCGTTGATCGTGGGGATCACGAACAACCCGCGGTCGTCGCTGGCCGGGCTGGCGGACCATACGCTGGTTTCCGCCGGGCGGGAGACGGCGTTCCGGCCTGGGGCGCTGGCCAGCCGGATCAGCCAGTTGCTGATCGTGGACTGCATTTTCGTCGGGCTGGCGCAGCGGACGTACGACACGGCGGACGCGGCCATCCGGGCTACTCGTGACGCGACGGACCGATACCGAAACCGGTGACCCGCCGACCCCGGAGTGACCGCAGTCAGTGGTTGCTGTCCTTTGGAGAAAGGCCTTTGGGGAAAGGAGAAGGTCGCCACGCAACAGGGCCGGGCGGTGGGGGCGGATCAGGCGCGGGCGACCGACAGCGACGCCAGGTCGGCTTCGATCTTGGCGGCCGTGGCCAGCAGCGGCGGGAGGAGCTCGCGGCCGGCCTGTTGCAGGGTCGTGCGGCTGGCGTGCGTGGAGACGTTCACCGCGGCCACCGTCCGGCCCGAGCGGTCGCGGATCGGCGCGGCGATGGACCGCAGCCCCTCCTCCAGCTCCTGGTCCACCATCGCCCACCCGCGGCCGCGCACCTGGTCCAGCTCGGCCCGGAGCGCGGCGGGCAGCACGATCGTGTGGGACGTGAGCCGCCGCAGCTCGGTCCGCGCCAGATAGGCGTCCAGCTCGTCAGGCGGGAGCGCCGAGAGCAGCACCCGCCCCATCGACGTGCAGTAGGCCGGGAACCTGGTGCCGATGTTGATGGTCACACGCATGATCCGGGCCGTGGCCACCCGCGCCACGTACACGACGTCCTCCCCGTCGAGCACCGCCACCGAGGCGGACTCGTGCACCTCGGCGGCCAGGCGTTCGAGGTGCGGGTCGGCCACCTCGGGCAGTGACAGGCTGGACAGGTAGGCGTACCCGAGCTCGAGCACCCGCGGCGTGAGCGAGAACAGCCGCCCGTCGCTGCGCACGTAGCCGAGGTCGGCGAGGGTGATGAGGAACCGCCGGGCCGCCGCCCGGCTGAGCCCGGTCGTCCGGGCCACCTGGCTGAGCGTGAGCTCGGGCTCTGCGGCGCTGAACGCCCGGATCACCGCGAGCCCCCTGGCCAGCGACTGCACATGATCGACCATCATGATCCCCTTGACAGGAGCCACCAGAGGCGTAGGTTCCGCGTACGGGGGTGTTCGGTAAGAGAATACATGTGCGCATCGCGAACAAATTGGAGTAGCCGTGCGTCGCGCTCTCATCGTCCTCGCCGCCTTACTCGTCGCCGCCTGCGGCGGCACGACCGCGGCACCCGCCCAGAAGAACTCCGCCGGGATGGACAAGGTCAACGCTGGAGTGATCGCGATCGTCGACACCGCTCCGATCCACCTCGGCAAGGCCAAGGGCTTCTTCACCGAGCAGAACATCGACCTCACGATCACCCCGGTCGCGGGCGGCGCGGCCAGCATCTCGGGCGCGGTGAGCGGGCAGTTCCAGTTCGCCTTCGCGAACACGACGTCGCTGCTCACCGCCAAGCAGCAGGGCCTGGACGTGAAGGTGGTCGCCAACGGCGTCGCCTCGACCGGCGAGCAGGGCAAGGACTTCAGCGCGGTGCTGGTCAAGCCGGACAGCCCGATCAAGACGGCCAAGGATCTGGCGGGCAAGAAGATCTCGGTCAACCAGCTCAAGAACATCGGTGACACGACGGTACGCGCCTCCGTGCGCAACGCCGGCGGCGACCCCGCCGGCATCGAGTTCGTCGAGCTGGCCTTCCCCGACGCGCCCGCCGCCCTGCAGAGCGGCCGGGTGGACGCCATCTGGGTGGTCGAGCCGTTCGTCAGCCAGGCGATCAGCCAGGGAGCGCGCGCCGTGGCGTGGAACTTCGCCGACGCGGCCCCCGATCTGACCGTGGCCATGTACTTCACCACGGGCCGGACCGACGCCGGCCTGACCAAGCGGTTCACGGCGGCGATGCGCGAGTCGCTGGAGTACGCCGACTCGCATCCCGACGAGGTCAGAGAGGTGCTCAAGACGTACACGAAGATCGCCCCCGACGTGATCGCGAAGATCAACCTGCCGAAGTGGCCGGTCGAGGTGAACAAGGCGTCCGTGCAGACCGTGGCCGACCTGGCGCTGGCCGACGGAGTGCTCAAGGAGAAGGTCGACGTGTCGGCGCTGGTGCCGTGATCCGTTCCGCCTTGTTGACGAGACTGGGCTACGGCCTGGCCGGGCTGGGCGGACTGGTGGCGCTGCTGGAGGCGGTGCCGCGGCTCGGCCTGGTCGACGAGCGCTTCCTGCCGCCCGCCTCGCGGATCCTCGGCACGCTCGCCGCGGAGCTGGCCACGCCGGGGCTGTGGATCGCGCTCGGCGAGACGATGCGCGGCTGGGCGCTGGGGCTGGCGCTGGCGTTCTGCGCGGCGAGCGTGGCCGGGGTGGTCATCGGGATCGTCCCAGGCCTGCGTGCCATGACGAACTCCACTGTCGAGTTCCTCCGCCCGATCCCGTCGGTCGCGCTGGTGCCGCTGGCCACGCTGCTGTTCGGGCCGTCGCTCGGCTCGACGCTCATGCTCGTGGTGTACGCGTCGTTCTGGCAGGTGCTCATCCAGGTCCTCTACGGCGTCGCGGCCGTGGACGCGGTGGCGTACGACACCGCCAGGTCGTACGGGCTGTCGGCCTGGTCGCGGGTCCGGCACCTGGTGTGGCCGACCGCGCTGCCGTACGTCATGACCGGGCTCAGGCTGGCGGCGGCGGTGGCGTTCATCCTGGCCGTGACGGCGGAGCTGGTGATCGGCAGCCCCGGGCTCGGGGCCGAGATCCAGGTGGCGCAGAGCAGCGGGGCCGTCCCCACCGTGTACGCGCTGATCGTGCTGGCCGGGCTCGTCGGCATCGGCGTGAACGCCGCCGTGCGGCTGCTGGAGCGCAGAGTGCTGGCCTGGCACCCGGCCGTGCGATCGGAGGTCGCCGCATGAGAGTCGTCAGACTGGTGGCCCTGCCCGCCGTGCTGGTGCTGGTCTGGTGGGCGATCAGCGGGAGCTCGTTCTACCTGCCGAGCCCGATCCTGGTGGGGCAGGCGTTCGCCGAGACCTGGTTCTCCGAGCGGCTGGCCGACGACGTGCTGCCGAGCGTCGGGCGGCTCCTGGCCGGGTACGCGGTGGCCGGGCTGCTCGGCGTCGGCCTCGGCGTGCCGATCGGGCTGTCGCGGCGGCTGCGGGCCACGCTGGAGCCGGTGCTGGAGTTCTTCCGAGCCATCCCGCCGCCCGTGCTGGTGCCGCTGATCATGCTGCTGGCCGGCATCGACACGCCGATGAAGGTGCTGGTCATCGTGTCCGGCTGCCTCTGGCCGATCCTGCTGAACACCGTGGAGGGTGTGCGGGCGCTCGACGAGGTCCTCGCCGACACCTGCCGCATGTACGGCGTCCACGGCGCCTCCAGGCTGCGCCGATTCGTGCTCCCCGGCGCCGCCCCGCAGATCATGACCGGGCTGCGGCAGGCCCTGTCCATCGGAATCATCCTCATGGTCATCAGCGAGATGTTCGCCAGCTCCAGCGGGCTGGGGTTCACGATCGTGCTGTTCCAGCGACAGTTCCAGATCGCCGAGATGTGGAGCGGCATCCTGCTGCTCGGGCTGCTCGGCCTGGGGCTGTCGGTCCTCTTCCGCCGCCTGGAGCGGTGGGTGCTGTCCTGGTACTACGGCAGTGGAGCCGCCCGTGCTTGAGATCTCCTCGTTGAACAAGGTCTACGAGAGTCCGGGCCGCCGGGTCGAGGCGATCCGCTCGGTCACCTTCGGCGTCGGCGCCGGCGAGCTGGTGTGCGTCGTGGGGCCGTCGGGGTGCGGCAAGACCACGCTGCTGCGTTGCGTGGCGGGGCTGCTGCCGGTCACCGGGGGCGAGGCACGGGTGGCGGACGTGCCCGTCACCGGGCCGCCGCCGCGGATGGCCGTGGTGTTCCAGGAGTACGGGCGCAGCCTGTTCCCCTGGATGACCGTGCGGCAGAACGTCGAGTTACCGCTGAAGGAGAAGCGCCTGCCGGCCGCACGGCGCCGCGAGCTGATCGCGGAATCGCTGCACGCGGTCGGGCTGAGCGACGCCGCCGAGGCCCATCCATGGCAGTTGTCCGGCGGCATGCAGCAGCGGGTGGCCATCGCCAGGGCGGTGGCGTACGAGCCTCAGGTGCTGCTGATGGACGAGCCATTCGCGGCCGTGGACGCGCAGACCAGGGCCGATCTGGAGGACCTGATCCTGCGGCTGTGGCGGGACCTCGGGGTGACCACGCTGTTCGTCACCCACGACATCGACGAGGCCGTCTACCTGGGGCAGCGGGTGATCGTACTGTCCTCGTCGCCCACCACGGTCCTGGAGGACCTGAAGATCGACCTGCCGCCCGAACGCGACCAGCTGACCACGCGGTCACTGCCGCGCTTCGGCGAGCTGCGCGGGCACGTCTACCGGCAGATCCAGCGGGCCAGGGGCGCGCGATGAGGACGGTCAGGGACGCCACCTTCGAGGTCCTCAGGCGGTACGGGCTGACCACGATCTTCTGCAATCCCGGCTCCACGGAGATCGCCCTGCTGACCGGGCTGCCCGACGACCTGCGTTTCGTGCTCGCCCTGCACGAAGGGTCCGTGGTGGGGATGGCCACGGGGTGGGCGATCGGGCACGAGGCGCCCGCGCTGGCCGTGCTGCACACGACCGCCGGGCTCGGGAACGCCGTCGGGGCCATCGCCACGGCCCGGGTCAACCGGGTGCCGCTGGTGATCCTGGCCGGCCAGCAGGACCGGCGGCACCTGGCGCTGGAGCCGTTCCTGGCGGGGCGGCTGGGCGGGCTGGCCGGGGACTATCCGGTGCGGGCCGACCAGCCGGTACGGGCCCAGGACGTACCGGGGGCGGTGGCCCGGGCCTGCCACGAGGCGGTCACCTTCCGGGGGCCGGCGCTGGTGGTGGTGCCGATGGACGACTGGAGTGCTTCTTTCGACGAGGAGATCTCCGCAGCGCCTGTGCAGGTCGTGCGGCCGGTCGCCGTGGCCGACGCCGACCTCGCGCCGCTGGTGTCGCTGCTGGCCGGGGCGCGGTCGCCGGCGATCGTCGCGGGTGCGGGCGCGGACTGGGGGTCCCTGGTGGCGCTGGCCGAGCGGCTGGGGTGCCCGGTGTTCCAGGAGTCGTTCGGGGCGCGGGCGGGGTTCCCGCAGGACCATCCGCAGTACGCCGGGGTGCTGCCCGCCGACCGGGTGCGGCTGCGGAAGACGCTGGCGGGGCACGACGTGGTGCTGGCGGTGGGGGCTCCGGTCTTCCGGCAGTACCCGTACGCGCCGGGGCCGCTCGTGGCACCGGGGACGGCGGTCGCGGTGATCACGGACGATCCGGCGGAGGCGCATCGCAGCCCGGCCGAGCTGGCCTACCTGGCGGCACCGTCCGCCGTCTGCACCCGCCTGGCCGCCCTCCTCTCCGCCGCCGCCGAGCACGCGCCGGCCGCCATCATCCAGCCCGCCACCCCGGCCGCCACCGGCCGGGCCGTCGGGGCGAGCGTCACTGGCATTCCCCCGCTGCCGCCGGAAGGGCGGCCGTTGCGGGCCGCACACGTGCTGCGGGAGCTGGCCCGGCGACTGCCCTCCGACGTCGTGCTCATCGAGGAGACGCCGTCCTCCCGCCCCGACCTTCATCGGCTCGTCCCGGCCAGGACCCCGCTGGGCTTCCTGTCGGCGGCCATGGGCGGGCTCGGGTTCGCCGTTCCCGCCGCCGTCGGGCTGCGGATGGCGCTGCCCGGCCGCCCCGTGGTCGCGGTCGTGGGCGACGGGGCGGCGCTCTATGGCATGCACGCGCTCTGGAGCGCCGCGCACTACCGGGTGGGCGCGCTGTTCGTCGTGCTCGCCAACGGCCGCTACGCGGTCATGGACCGGCTGGCCGACCAGCAGGGAGGCAAGGCCCCGTGGCCGCCGTTCACGGAGGTGGACATGGGCGGCCTGGCCAGGTCGCTCGGCTGCCCCGCCAGGCGGGTGGAGGCGTACGACGAGCTGACGGCCGTCCTCGATGAGGTGCTGCCCGCGCTCTCCGCCCGCGAGGAACCCCTGCTCCTCGACGTGACCGTCGCCGTGGACCCAGATTTCCAGCCCTGAGGAGGCTCACCATGACATTCCTTGACCCCAAGATCTGGACCGGTTCGATCTTCGACGGCGGCTGGACGGCGTCGCGCGCCGGGGACGCGCCGGTCATCGAGCCGGCGACGGGCAACGAGCTCGGCCGCGCGGGCACGGCCGGCGCCGACGACGTGGCCGCGGCCGCCGTACGCGCCCGGCAGGAGCAGCGGGCCTGGGCGGCCACTCCGTACGAGGAGCGGGCGGCCGTGCTGCGCCGCGCCGGGCAGCTCTTCGAGGAGCACGCGCAGGAGATCCAGGACTGGGTCGTCCGCGAGTCCGGCGGCGTGCCGGGCAAGGCCGGGTTCGAGACGCACGTGGCGGCGCAGGAGTGCTATGAGGCGGCGGCGCTGGCCTCGCAGCCGCTCGGCGAGGTGCTGCCGACGGCGCGCAAGCGGCTCAGCTTCGCGCGGCGGGTGCCGGCGGGCGTGGTCGGGGTGATCGCGCCGTTCAACTTCCCGCTGATCCTCGGCATCAGGTCGGTGGCTCCGGCGCTCGCGCTCGGGAACGCGGTCGTGTTCAAGCCGGATCAGCGTACCGCCGTCTGCGGCGGGTTCTCGATCGCGCGCGTCTTCGAGGAGGCCGGGCTGCCCAGTGGCCTGCTGCACGTGCTGCCCGGCGGCCCCGAGGCCGGTCAGGCGCTGGTGACCGACCCGAACATCCCCGTGATCTCCTTCACCGGTTCCACGGCGGCCGGACGCAAGGTCGGGGAGGCGGGGGCGCGCCTGCTCAAGCGGGTGCACCTGGAGCTGGGCGGCAACTCGGCGCTGGTCGTCCTCGACGACGCCGACCTCGAGCCGGCCGTGTCGGCGGGCGCGTGGGCGTCGTTCTTCCACCAGGGGCAGATCTGCATGACGTCGGGCCGGCACCTCGTTCACGAGGCGGTGGCGGAGGAGTACGTGGAGCGCCTCGCCGCCAAGGCCGACGGCCTGCCGGTCGGCGACCCGGCCACCGGCCAGGTCGCGCTCGGCCCGCTCATCGACGCCGGGCAGCGCGACCGGGTGCACCGGCTGGTCACCGAGAGCGTGTCGGCCGGGGCCAGGCTCGCCGCCGGCGGCACCTATGACCGGCTGTTCTACCGGCCGACCGTGCTGGCCGGGGTGCCGATCACCGCTCCCGCGTACGCGGAGGAGGTGTTCGGGCCTGTCGCGCCGGTGATGACGTTCTCCTCGCTGGAGCAGGCGGCGGCGCTGGCCGCGGACTCCGAGTACGGCCTGTCGCTGGGCATCATCACCCGCGACGTCATGAAGGGGCTGGCGCTGGCCGACCTGGTGCCGACGGGGATCGTGCACATCAACGACCAGACGGTGGACGACGAGGCCGTGGCGCCGTTCGGCGGGCGGGGGGCGTCGGGGACCGGGACGAGGTTCGGCGGGACCGGCGCGAACATCGACGCGTTCACCGAGACGCAGTGGGTGACGATGCAGGGTGACGTGGCCGCGTACCCGTTCTGACGGCCCGGGTGAGGCGCCGTCGTCCGCGGCGTCTCACACCCCGGTCGGCCGTGTTCCGGCGTGCTGAGCTCGGTGTCTGGACGGCCGGACGATCTCCGCTGTGGCCGTCCAGGGTCCACCGGGTTGTCCGAACCGTGGAATCGGCTCGCGCGGCTCAGCGCGCGAGGGCCTGGCGTTCGGCGGCCTCCACCACGTTGGACAGCAGCAGGGCACGGGTCATGGGCCCGACACCGCCCGGGTTGGGCGTGAGGAACCCGGCGACCTCCCCCACGTCCAGCGCCACGTCACCGGCGATCTTGCCGTCCACCCGGGAGACCCCCACGTCGAGCACGGCCGCACCCGGCTTGACCATGTCGCGCCTGATGAGGCCGGGCACCCCGGCCGCCGCCACCACGATGTCCGCCCTGCGCACGTGCGCGGCCAGGTCGTGGGTGCCGGTGTGGCAGAGGGTCACGGTGGCGTTCTCGCTGCGGCGGGTCAGCAGGAGGCCCAGCGAGCGGCCCACCGTGATGCCGCGGCCGACCACGGCCACCTCCGCGCCCTTGATCGGGACGCCGTACTCCTGCAGGAGCAGCACGATGCCGTGCGGGGTGCACGGGAGCGGCGCGTCGACCATGTGGACGAGGCGGCCGAGGTTCACCGGGTGGAGGCCGTCGGCGTCCTTGGCCGGGTCCATGCTCTCGAGCAGCGCCATCGTGTCCAGGTGCTTGGGCAGGGGGAGCTGGACGATGTAGCCGGTGCACTCGGGGGAAGCATTGAGCTCGTCGATGGCCGCCTCGACCTCGGCCTGCGTGGCGGTGGCCGGCAGGTCGACGCGAATGGAGGCGATGCCCACCTCGGCGCAGTCGCGGTGCTTGCCGGCCACGTAGATCTGGCTGCCCGGGTCGTCGCCCACGAGCACGGTGCCCAGGCCGGGAGTGATGCCGCGTTCCTTGAGCGCGGCCACTCGGATCGTGAGGTCTGCCTTGATCTTGGCGGCGGTCGCCTTGCCATCGAGTTTCACTGCGCTCATGCCGGCAATCCTTCCATGCCTCCTCCCACCCCTCGCACACCCACCTCCCCTCCCCTCTCCTCCGAAGGACGGTCACCACTGACTGGCGGTCACTTGAGGGTCGGCGGGGCCGCCTTATGCGAGCAGGGCTCACGAGTTATCCACAGAACGCAGGCAGCAAGCCCGAGTTATCCACAGACGATCGCTGACATCGTTGTCATTGATCTTGGAAGGGCTTAGTGTTACGGGCGCCGGCAACATGCTGTTCACGGAGGTCCCCTTGCTTTCCCGCCTGCTGTCCGCCGAGTCGACCGACCTGTTCGTGGGCCCCCGAGACGAGCCGCACCAGGTGCTGCGCGTCACCCGTCCTTCCCCGTCCCGCCACGGCGGAGTTCGTTTCCTGTCTGGCCTGAAGGCCGGAGCATCCCCGAAGAAGGCCCGATGACCTGCGTACTTGCCATCGACATCGGTGGGACCAAGATCGCCGCCGCACTGGTGGACGAGGAAGGTTCCGTGTTGCGCTCCGCTACCCGGCCCACGCCGCGTGCGGACGTCATGTCCGCGCTGGCGGCCCTCATCGCGGAGGTCACCGAGGGCGGCCCGCCACCGGTGGCCGCCGGGATCGGCTGCGCCGGCCCGCTGGACCTCGCCACCGGCACCGTGAGCCCGGTCAACATGCCGAGCTGGCGCGGCTTCCCCCTGCGTGAGGAGGTCCGGAAGCTGACGGGGCTGCCCTCCGTGCTGGCGGGCGACGCGCAGTGTTTCGCGCTGGGCGAGCACTGGCTGGGCGCGGGGCGCGGCAGTACGTCGCTGCTCGGGATAGTCGTGTCCACGGGAATCGGCGGCGGCCTGGTGATTGACGGCGCTCCGATCCTGGGCCCGACCGGCAACGCCGGACATGTCGGGCACATGAGCATCGACCCGTACGGGGAACGCTGCGAATGCGGCGGCCGTGGGTGCGTGGAGCGCTACTCCAGCGGCCCCAACCTCGCCCGGTGGGCCGTGGAGAACGGCTGGTCCCCCGCCGCCATCCGCAACGAGCAGCGATCCCAGCAGCCCGGTGATGCCCCTGCCCGGGCCGCCGGGCTCTCCCAACGGACCGGCGCTCCCGTGAGCACCATTGAGGAGACCTCTGGCCTGGAAGGAGCGAAGGCGGACGCGCGGGTGCTCGCGCAGGACGCGGCCGCAGGCGATCCGGTTGCGCTCGCGGCCTTCGAGCGAGGGGCCAGGGCGCTGGCCGGCATGATCGCGTCTACGGCGGCCGCGGCCGAAGTCACCACCGTGGTCGTCGGAGGCGGCGTGTCGGCTGCGGGCAAGGTCTTGTTCGAGCCCTTGGAGCGGGCCCTGGACGACGTGGCGGGGCTGGCCTTCGTGCGTGCGGTCCAGGTGAAGCAGAGCACCCTCGGCGTGCGCGCGTCTCTGGCCGGAGCAGCCAACCTGGCCTGGCAGACACTCCGGCCGACGAGTTGAACCGACCGGCCGGGCGATCCAGACCACCGTCCGGCCGGAGTCCGGCTCCGCCCGGTCGGCATCCGAGCGCGGTCCCTGCCCTGCGTCCCAACACCGCCCGGCCAGCGTCCGAACGGAGTCCGGCCAGGTCCCGGCAGGTCAGTCGCGTTCGGCGGCCGCCTGGGCCTCGCGGCGCTCGATGATCCGGCGGGTGAACGGGATGATCTCGACGACACGACTGCCCAGATAGGCGCCGATGAAGGCGAGCACCAGGAGGACGAAGGGGCTGGTGGCGATGCCGTTCAGGGTGACGAAGACCTGCAGGATCATGTCGAGCAAGGGGAACTCCGGGGGACTGGGCGGGCGCGGAGGCAATCAGGCTAACCGCAGATGGCCAGTGCTCGCTCCCAAAACGGCCAAAGGGCGACATGATCGGCCATGTCGCCCTTTAGTGGACGATCAGTGGAAGAAGTGGCGGGTGCCGGTGAAGTACAGGGTGATGCCGGCCTTCTCAGCGGCCTCCACGACCAGGTTGTCCCGGATGGAGCCGCCCGGCTCGACGATCGCCTTCACACCCGCCTCGACCAGCACCTCCAGCCCGTCGGGGAACGGGAAGTAGGCGTCCGAGGCGGCGACCGAGCCGGGCGCGCGTTCCCCTGCCCTGGTGAGCGCCAGGCGGCAGGAGTCGACCCGGTTGACCTGCCCCATGCCCACACCCACGGTCGCCCCGTCACTGGCGAGCAGGATGGCGTTGGACTTCACCGAGCGGCAGGCGCGCCAGGCGAACTCCAGGTCGGCCAGCACCTCGGGCGAGGCGGGCTCGCCGGTCTTGAGCTCCCAGTGCGAGGCCGCGTCGCCGGGCGCGTCCACCCGGTCGACGGTCTGTACGAGAAGGCCGCCGTCGATCTTGCGGAACTCCGTCGGCTGCGCCGGCCCCTCCGGGCACACCAGCAGGCGCAGGCTCTTCTTCGCGCGCAGCACCTCCAGCGCCTCGGCGTCGAAGGATGGCGCGATGACCACCTCGGTGAACACGTCGAAGATCTGCCTGGCCAGCTCCACCGTGACCGCGCCGTTGACGGCGATCACGCCGCCGTACGCCGACACCGGGTCGCAGGCGTGCGCCTTGCGGTGCGCGTCGGCCACGTCGGAGCCGATCGCGATGCCGCACGGGTTCTGGTGCTTGATGATGGCCACGCAGGGCTCGGAGAAGTCCCAGGCGGCCCGCCAGGCGGCGTCGGCGTCGAGGTAGTTGTTGTAGGACATCTCCTTGCCGTGCAGTTGCTCGGCGTTGGCGAGGCCGCCGGTGCCGCCCGTGTAGAGCGCGGCGCGCTGGTGCGGGTTCTCGCCGTAGCGGAGCGTGGCCTTGCGCTCGTACGCGGCCCCCGTGAAGGCCGGCAGCTCCTCCTCCTCGTACGTCCCCGCGAACCAGTTCGCCACGGCGACGTCGTACGAGGCCGTGTGGGCGTATGCGATGCCCGCGAGCCGCCGCCGCTCAGTCAGCGTGAAGCCGCCCTCGGTCAGCGCCGTGAGCACGTCGCCGTAGAAGCCGGGGTCGACCACGACGGCGCAGGTGTTGTGGTTCTTCGCGGCGCCCCGGATCATGGCCGGCCCGCCGATGTCGATCTGCTCGACGCATTCCTCGTCGGACGCGCCGGAGGCCACCGTCTGCTGGAACGGGTAGAGGTTCACCACGACCAGCTGGAACGGGTCGATCTCCAGCTCCTCCAGCTGGGTCACGTGGTGCGGCTTGGTGACGTCGGCCAGCAGCCCGGCGTGCACGCGCGGGTGCAGCGTCTTGACCCGCCCGTCGAGGCACTCGGGGAACCCGGTCAGCTGCTCGACCTTCATCACCGGGATCCCGAAGGACGAGATCGCGGCGGCCGTGCCACCGGTCGAGACGATCTCCACCCCGGCGCTGTCGAGGGCCCTGGCCAGTTCCTCGAGCCCGGACTTGTCGTAAACAGCGATCAGTGCGCGCCGGATGGCGATGCGAGTCACGTGGATTCCCCTCCTGGTTGGTTGCCGATTCGGACGATACGTCCGCTGACCGTCCAGCCCTCCCGGGCCATCCGGCCGACGATGTCGACGAGCAGGCGGCGCTCGACGGTCTTGATGCGCTCGTGCAGGACCGCCTCGTCGTCATCAGGGAGCACGGGCACCGCTTCCTGGGCGACGATCGGCCCCGTGTCGACCCCCTCATCGGCCAGCATCACCGTACAGCCGGTCACCTTGACCCCATGGGCCATCGCGTCGCGCACGCCGTGCGCGCCGGGGAACGACGGCAGCAGCGCCGGATGGGTGTTGAGCACCGGGAAGGCGTCGAGCGTCGGCGGGCCCAGAATCTTCATGAAGCCTGCGGACACCACGAGGTCGGGCTCGTACGATGCGATTCTGGCCGCGATCGCCGCATCCCAATCCGCCCTTGTTGCATAGTCGCCCAATTTTTCGACAAAAGTCGGGACATTTGCCTTCGCCGCCCTCGCCAGCCCTTCGATCCCATCCCTGTCGGCCCCAACCGCGACGACGCGAGCACCGTACGACGGGTCGGCAGAAGCGTCCAGCAGGGCCTGTAGGTTGGTTCCAGAGCCGGAGACGAGGACGACGAGCCGCCCAGCCTTAGACACGCACACTCTCCAAAGAGGAAACAGGGTGGGGCTGCCAGGGTATCTGTTCCTTGCCCGGCGACGCAGAGGAGGTCAGGTGTCGACACCGGTGCAGGCACCGGCAGGCCAGCAGCCCGCCGATTCGGCGGGCCGCCGAGCGATCTGGTTGTCCATCGCAGCGCTGGCAATGACGTTCATGTTGCCGCTTGCCGGCCTGGTCATGGCGCTGTTCGCGCTCATGGCCGGAATCCGGGCGCTCCCGCTGCTGAAAGGCGCGGGCAAGCCCACGGGGATCGCCGTGGGCGGCATCGCCATCTCCTCGATCGCGCTGGCGATGTCGGCCCTGGCGACGGGAATGCAGCTGTACCTGATGGACGAATATTCGGCCTACCAGGAGTGCATGAAGGGCGCCGGCACGGTTTCCTCGCAGGGCGAGTGCTTCATCCAGTTCAGGGAGACGGCCGAGCGCAAGCTCCCGCCCGACGTACTCGAACTGCTCCGCGCGATGCAGCCCTGAACGACGGCGCGTCAAGGCCGCGCCGCACCGCGATGGTCTGTCGGTAGTGGCGCCGCCAACCGGTAGAGACACGTTCGACGCCCGGGCGCGGCGCACACCGCGTCATCGGGCCCGAGCCGTTGTCCCTGCGCGGCAGGTCGCCGTTTCTGCGCCGCGGCGAAGACCCTCATCGGGTACGCGCCGCACCAGGCCCTGACGCGTCTAGTCGCGGTCCCAGGCGTAAGGGTCGACGTAGATGACGTGGCCGCCGCGGTCGTCCGACTCATCCACGATGTCCTTGCGCGGCGGGCGCGCCGGCCCCGGTTCGGGCGGGCGCGGGCGGGACTGGGCCAGCGTCTCGGCCTCCGCCGAGGCGTGCTCGTCCTGCCAGTCGTCCCTGATGACCGGGATCTCCTGGGTGTCGGCCTCGGTGGCGTCCATCCAGTGGCCGGGCAGCGGGCGCGGATCCGACTCGGCCAGGCCCACCTTGCTCGCCGCCTTGGCGAGCGCGGCCCCGGCCTTGCGCACCGGGGCGGCCGCCTTGTCGAGCGGCGCGCGGGCCCGCTTGTTGAGCAGCAGCAGGTTGGCCACGCCCGCGGAGATGCCCGCGGCCACGCCGACCTCGAGCGCGACCGACAACGCCACCTCCCAGGGCGAGGGGCCAACCGCCGCCAGCCGCCCGCCGCCGATGGGCCCGCCGGACAGCGCCGCCAGCGCCCCCGCCACGACGCCGGTGGCGACCCCGGTGAGGAACCCCCAGAGCGGCGCGGCCTCGTAGGACGGCGACGGCGAGATCCTGGCCACTATCACCCCCGCCACGGCCCCCGCCGCGAACGGCAGCGCGATGACCGCCATCATCCACGCCGGCACCGGCCCGCTCTCGGGCAGCGCGCCGAGCAGCGGCAGGCTCGGCACCGTGCCGAGCTGCACCCCTGTGGGCGCGACCAGGGTGTCGGCGCCGATGGCGAACCCGGGGCCGGCGATGTAGGAGAAGGCCCAGATGACGACGTTCAGAAGGTAGAGGAGCTGGAGCAGCGCCAGCAGCACCCCGCCCACGAACCCGGGCGACAGGACGCTGGACAGCTCCTTGACCTGGTCGAAGTTGATCACGACGGCGACCAGCACCAGGGCCAGCCCGGCCACCAGCAGCACCGCGGTGGCGACCGCCGTGCCGACCGTGAGGGCGCGCACCCGCTCGGGCAGCAGCCGGAGCATCACCCGCCAGGGCCCGATCATCCGCGCGGTGGCCAGCGCCCCGGCCAGGAACGCCAGCACGAAGTGGCTGAACAGCGCCTCGCCGATGAACGGCTGCGTGATCTCGTTGCTCGCGACGAGCGCGATCAGCCCGGCCAGCAGCGAGTACGGGGCCGCCAGCGACACCCCCGCCTGGACCACCAGGGAGAGCTGCGCCCGGCGGCGAGCCTGGGCCTGCTCGCGCGGGCTGTTCTTGGGCAGCCGCGCGGGCAGCCGGAGCCGCAGGTCGGCGTCGCGCGCCATCCATCGTCCGGCCCGGTAGAGCAGCACGGCGGGCAAGATGATCAGCCCGATCGGCAGCAGCCCGACCCGGCCGTCCGGGATCGCGAAGCCGGCGTGGTGCGCGGCCAGCCAGAGCTGCGCCGCCGTACGGAACACACCCGGCAGCCCCGCACCCAGCGTCCCGCTCGGAGCGGCGATCCAGCCGACCAGCGTGAGCGTGGTGAGCGCCGCCAGGCCGACGCCCAGCGTGCAGGCGGCGGCGAGCATTCCCGACACGGGCAGCGGCCGCCTCGCCTCGTCGTCCGCCCCGGGGAGCTTGTCGAGCACCAACCGGGTGCGAAGCTGGTCGAGAATCGCCGTCACAGTGGTGATTTTCTCAACCTTTCCCAACCAACCCTTGGTTGACGCGCCGGGGGGATTACTTTTTCATCCTTTACGCTGCGACGAGGTTGCCCCACCCACGGCACGCAAAGCCCCGCGCGGCGCGTGCCGCGCGGGGCTTTGCGAGAGCGACTAGCGCGCCTGCATGATCTCGCGCATCAGGCGGGCGGTCTCGGAGGGGGTCTTGCCGACGCGGACGCCGACCTTCTCCAGGGCCTCCTTCTTCGCCTGCGCGGTGCCGGCCGAGCCGGACACGATCGCGCCGGCGTGACCCATGGTCTTGCCCTCGGGCGCGGTGAACCCGGCCACGTAGGCGACCACCGGCTTGGTGACGTACTGCTCGATGTAGGCGGCGGCCCGCTCCTCGGCGTCGCCGCCGATCTCACCGATCATCACGATCGCGTCGGTGCCCGGGTCCTCCTGGAACGCCTGGAGGGCGTCGATGTGCGTGGTGCCGATGACGGGGTCGCCCCCGATGCCCACCGCGGTCGAGAAGCCGAAGTCGCGCAGCTCGTACATCAGCTGGTAGGTAAGCGTGCCCGACTTCGAGACCAGGCCGATGCGGCCGGCGGTGGTGATGTCGGCGGGGATGATGCCCGCGTTGGAGGCGCCGGGGGAGGCGATGCCTGGGCAGTTGGGGCCGATGATGCGGGTCTTGTTGCCCTTGGCCACCGCGTACGCCCAGAACTCGGTCGAGTCGTGCACCGGCACGCCCTCGGTGATCACCACGCAGAGTGGCATCTCGGCGTCGATGGCCTCCTTGACCGCGTCCTTGGTGAACGCCGGGGGCACGAACACGACCGACACGTCGGCGCCGGTCTGCTCCATGGCCTCCTTGACCGTGCCGAACACGGGCAGGCCCTCGTGCGTGGTGCCGGCCTTGCGGGCGTTGACGCCGCCGACGACGCGGGCGCCGGAGGCGAGCATGCGGCGGGTGTGCTTGGTGCCCTCACCGCCGGTCATGCCCTGGACAATGATCTTGCTGTTTTCCGTCAACCAGATGGCCATGAGTTACGCACCTACCGCAGCGAGCTCGGCGGCCCGCTTGGCCGCATCGTCCATCGTGTCTACCAGCTCGACGCGCGGGAGCGCGGCATCGGCCAGGATCTGCCGCCCGAGCAGGGCGTTGTTGCCGTCGAGGCGGACCACCAGCGGGTGGGTCACGGCCTCGCCGCGGCTCTCGAGCAGCTTGAACGCCGAGACGATGCCGTTGGCCACGGCGTCGCAGGCGGTGATGCCGCCGAAGACGTTCACGAAGATCGACTTCACGTCGGGGTCGGAGAGGATGATCTCCAGGCCCGCGGCCATGACCTCGGCCGAGGCGCCGCCGCCGATGTCGAGGAAGTTGGCGGGAGACGGCTTGCCGGGGAACGCCTCGCCGGCGTAGGCCACGACGTCGAGGGTGGACATGACCAGACCCGCGCCGTTGCCGATGATGCCGACGTTGCCGTCGAGCTTGACGTAGTTGAGGTCCTTCTCCTTGGCCTTGGCCTCGAGGGGGTCCTCGGCGGCCTTGTCGGCCAGCGCCGCGTGGTCGTGCTGGCGGAAGGTGGCGTTGTCGTCGAGCGTGACCTTGCCGTCGAGCGCCTTCACCTGGCCGTCGGCCGCGAGGATCATGGGGTTGACCTCGACGAGCGTGGCGTCCTCGTCCACGAAGCAGCACCAGAGCTTCTCGATGAGCTCGGCGGCGCCGTCGAGCGCCTTCTCCGGCAGGAGGCCGGCCGCCGCGATCTCGCGGGCCTTGGCCCGGTCGATGCCGTCCAGCGCCGAGACCGGCACCTTGGCGACCTTCTCGGGCGCGCTGTGGGCGACCTCTTCGATGTCCATGCCGCCGGCGGCGGAGCAGATCGCGAGGAACGTGCGGTTCGCGCGGTCGAGCAGGAATGAGAAGTAGTACTCCTCCGCGATCGCGCTGGCCTCCTCCACCAGCACCTTGTGGACCGTGTGGCCCTTGATGTCCATGCCCAGGATGGCGGTGGCCTTCTCAATGGCGTCGGCGGCGTCGTCGGCCACCTTCACGCCTCCGGCCTTGCCGCGGCCACCGGTCTTGACCTGTGCCTTGACGACAACGCGGCCGGTCAACTGCTCAGCGGCCGCGCGCACCTCCTCCACAGTGTGGGCGACGATGCCGCGCGGCACCGGGATGCCGTAGTCAGCGAAGAGTTCCTTCGCCTGATGTTCGAACAGGTCCACGAGGGTCCGTCCTTGCTTATCCGACTGATGTTCGACGGCCCGGGCAACTGCGCTTACGGTCGCGTCCGCTCGCCGCTCGTTGGCTCGTTCCTCGCTCTCTCACGGCGAGCTCCTACGCTCAGGGGTGCGTGCCGGGCGTTTCCGCCAGTGAAGCCTAGCCCGAAGCTTGACCTGCCCAGGTCATCGGGTCACGGTTCTTCCACTATGTGACGGTCATCTCACTTCTGCCGCCAGGGTCCGGAGGGGGATCTGCACCAAAAATGCACTGATTCGGCGACGTAACGCCCAGCCCCCGATATATGGTCGTGATCTTTGATTGGCAAGATTCCTGCTCCCCTCAATTTCCGATTCAAAGGAAACGCATGAAGAGAATTCTCGCGGGCCTGGCAATGGCATGCGCCGCCACGCTCGTGACCGCCGCACCTGCCCAGGCCGCGCCGATGGACCCGGTGAAGGCGCTGAAGAAGCAGTACGTGGCCGGGCACGGGGTGCGGATCTCCGAGACGACCCGGATCAAGGTCGGCGGCGACACCGCGACCAGCGCGAAGACCACAGGCGCGCTGGCCTTCGGCAAGTCGGGCGTGGTGGCCGCCGACCTGTCCTCCAAGGTGAAGGGCGGCTCGGCTCTCACTCCGGAGCGGATGATCAGCGTGGGCGGCTACACCTACGTGCAGGGCAGCCTTTACGACAAGGAGCTGCCGGAGGGCAAGAAGTGGGTGCGGTACTCGGGTGGCGCGACCGGCACCACCATGAACCAGCCCATCGATATCTTCGAGCCGAAGGTCCTTAAGGCTCTGGTCTCCAAGGCCAAGAGCTTCAAGGGCGGCACGTACAAGGGCGCCCTTACGTACAAGGAACTTGGCAAGCTCTACGGCGAGAACATCAAGGGCACCCTCGGCAAGATCAAGCTCACCTATGCCCTGGGCGTCAACTCCAAGGGCCTGGTCACCCGGCTCGTGACCGGCTGGAGCCTGGACTTCGGCGTGCTCGGCAAGACGACGGGCATGACGGACACCCGATACACCGGCTGGGGCTCCAAGATCACGATCAAGGCGCCGGCGAAGGACGTGTGGGTCGACGTCAAGGACCTCGGCGAGGACAGCGAGGTGCCCGAGGAGATCCCGGAGGGCGGGATCCTGCAGGGCGACCTCGGCAAGTTCGCGCGCTAGAGATCGCTCAGCCCTCTCCCGCCGCCTGGCGGGAGAGGTGCGGCTGTTTGGGACCGCGTGCTGGGACGCCGCGCCGGTCCAGTCTCAGGTGCTCTGGCCGAGCCGCGACTCCCGCAGGCGCGCCCATTCGAGCGAGTGCCCGATTCCCTCCTCGACGGAGTAGCCGGCCTGCCAGTCGAGCAGGCGGCGGGCCAGGTCGCTGCGGGTGTAGGCGCCGGCCACGTCGCCGGGGCGGGCGGCGGCCTCGACCACCTCGATCGGGCGGCCGACGACCCGGTTGAACGCCTCCACCAGCTCGCGGACGGTGGTGCCTGCGCCGGTGCCCAGATTGATCACGTTCACCGTCAGCTCGTCGAACCGCTGCAGCGCCGCCACGTGCGCGGCGGCCAGGTCCCAGACGTGGACGTAGTCGCGGATCCCGGTGCCGTCGCTGGTCGGGTAGTCGGTGCCGGTGATCTGGAAGGGCACGCGGTCTTCGTACGCCTCGATCATCTTGCCCAGGGCGTGGCTGGGACGCCGCAGCTGCAGGCCGGTGCGCATCTTCGGGTCGGCGCCGATCGGGTTGAAGTAACGCAGGGAAAGGATCTTGATCGGGCGCGTGGCGGCGATGTCGGCGAACATGGCCTCGCACACCGCCTTCGTGCGGGCGTACGGGCTCATCGGGTCGAGCGGGGAGTCCTCGTCCACCGTGTGGTCCTCCCCCGTGCGGTAGATCGAGGCGGAGGAGCTGAAGATCATCCGGGTGCAGCCGTTGCGGATCAGATGGTCGACGAACTCGAGGCTTTTGGCGACGTTCGCGCGGTAGTAGCCGATCGGGTCGGCCACGGAGTCCGGGACCACGATGAGGGCCGCGCAGTGGATCACTGCCTCGATACCCGGATTTTCGGCGAATATCTTGTCAATCAGCGTTCCGTCGCTGATATCCCCCTCATAGAACACCCGCCCCTCGGCGAACTCCCGCCGCCCGGTCACAAGACTGTCGAGAATCACGGGCGCGATCCCGGCATCCAAGCACGCCGACGCGACCGTGCTGCCGATATAGCCCGCCCCACCGGTAATCAAAACACGCATCCCAGCACCCTACTTCTGCCCGGGGGCATGACTCCCTGCGGTGCCGTAAATGCCTGGAGCCCCGTCCCGTGCCGCTCCGCCGCATGAGAGGGCTGAGGCGCCACAAACCCGTCCCGTGCTGCTCGCCGCAGGAGGGCTAAGGCCCCGGAAAACCCCCATCCTGTACGGCTCCGCCAAGTGGGCCGCCACCCGCCGCACTTCGGCTGATGGCCCTCCAGGAACACGGCCTCTGACCCTTCAGTGGCTGAGCACCGTTACGGCGCGCGCCGTGGGCCGGCGCCGTGGTCAAAGCCGGACCCGGCGCCGTGGTCAAAGCCGGACCCGGCGCCGTGGTCAAAGCCGGGCCAACGAGACCCCATGGCTTCGTCCCGGACGGTCACGGTCAGTATGGCTTGATGACTTGGTCGGAAAGGCGCACGACCTGGCCTTGTTGGGGCTGGCATTGACGTGCGACATTTCAAGATATGGGCAGAGACGTGCCGGTCGTTGTGTTCAGCCGCGACGATCGCCGGAAATATCGCGAAAAGGTGCGACGATGTCTGGACGTCTTCGCCCAGATGCTGCGTGAATCCCGCTTCGAACTCGAACGCCCGCTCGCCGGCCTGGAGATCGAGCTCAACATCGTGGACGCGTACGGCGAGGCCGCCATGCGCAACGCCGAGGTGCTGGCCGCGATCGAACAGCCGGACTGGGCGACGGAGCTGGGCCAGTTCAACATCGAGATCAACGTCGAACCCCAGGAGCTCAGCGGCGACGGCGCGCTCCGCCTGGAGAACGACGTACGGGCCCGGCTCAACCACGCCGAGGAACGCGCCCGCTCCCAGGGCGGCCACCTGGTCCTGGTCGGCATCCTGCCCACGCTGCGCGAGCAGGACGTCGACGAGGGCGCGCTCTCCGCGAATCCCCGCTACCGCCTGCTCAACGAGCAGATCTTCGCCGCCCGCGGCGAAGATCTGCACCTGTGCATCGAGGGCGTCGAACGCCTCGACACGCACGCCGACAGCGTCGCCCCCGAGGCCGCCTGCACGAGCGTGCAGCTCCACCTGCAGGTCAGCCCCGAGGCGTTCGCCGCGCACTGGAACGCCGCCCAGGCCATCGCGGGAGCGCAGGTCGCGGTCGCGGCCAACTCCCCGTACCTGTTCGGCAAGGAGCTGCACCGCGAGACCAGGATCACGCTGTTCGAGCAGGCCACGGACACGCGGCCGGCCGAGCTGAAGGCGCAGGGCGTGCGGCCGCGCGTGTGGTTCGGCGAGCGGTGGATCACGAGCGTCTTCGACCTGTTCGAGGAGAACGTCAGTTACTACCCCGCACTGCTGCCCCTCTGCGAGGACGAGGACCCGCGTACCGAGCTCGAGCAGGGACGCATCCCCCAGCTCCACGAGCTGACCCTGCACAACGGCACGATCTACCGGTGGAACCGGCCCGTCTACGCGGTCGTGGACGGCCTGCCGCACCTGCGCGTGGAGAACCGCGTTTTGCCCGCCGGGCCCTCCGTGGCCGACATCGCGGCCAACGCCGCCTTCTACTACGGTCTGATGCGCGTGCTGCCGTACGCCGAGCGGCCGATCTGGAGCCAGATGTCGTTCCAGGCGGCGGAGGACAACCTCGGCGCCGCGGCCCGGCATGGGCTGGACGCGCGGCTGTACTGGCCGGGGATGGGCGAGGTGCCGGCGGCCGAGCTGATCCTGCGCCGCCTGCTGCCCATGGCCCACGAGGGACTGGCCGCATGGGGCGTGGACCGTCCCGTCGCCGACCGGCTGCTCGCCATCATCGAGGGCCGCTGCCTGACGGGGCGCACGGGGGCGAGCTGGCAGGTGGACCGCGTGCGCGCGCAGGGCGGGGATCGGCACGAGGCGCTGCGGGTGATGACCCTCGAGTACATCGAGCGCATGCACTCCAACGAGCCCGTGCACACTTGGGAAGTGTGAAGCCCGTGATCCGTCCGCTGATCATCGTCCTCGCCCTGGTGCTGCTCGCCGCCTGCGGCATCCCCCGCCAGCCGTCCATGGACCCGGAAGGGGAGGACACGTTCGAGGAGGACATCCGTACGGCGCGGACGATGACGGAGGAGTTCTGGAAGCAGCAGTTCGCCCAGGCTGGCCGGATTTATCGGCCTATCGCCAACTTCGTCCCCTACTCAGGGCGCTCCGGACCGAGCTGCGGCGGGGAACCACCCGTGCCGAACAACGCCTTCTACTGCTCCATCGGCCACTTCATCGCCTACGACCAGGACTGGATGGAGGCGCTGTGGACCGAGATGGGGGACGGGTCGGTCTATCTGATCATTCCTCATGAGTTCGGGCATGCCGTGCAGGCCCAGCTCCGTGCCGATTTCTCGCTTAACGTCCAGATGGAGCTGCAGGCCGACTGCTACGCGGGCGGCACCCTGTCGGCCCTGGTCGAGTCGGGCGCGCTGCGGGCGGAGCCGGGCGACGAGGACGAACTGCTGCTCAGCCTGGCGGCCGCGGGCGACCCCACGGACGACTGGCTGAACCCGGCCGCCCACGGCACAGCGGAGCAGCGGCAGCGGTGGTTCGCGAGGGGTTACAGGCAAGGGGTCGGCGCCTGCTGAGGTCGTAGGGTCACCTGTGGGTGTACGCCTCGATCAACCCAGAGGATGATGTGGTCGATCATGTCCACGCCTTACCTTGGACGCATGCCACTGGAGGAGATCGGCTGGCTGCGCAGGGGGGCGTGCAGATCCAGCGACCCTGACCTCTTCTTCCCACTCGCCCCCTCACCCCTGCAGGAGGCGCGGGCCAAAGCGGTCTGCGCCGGCTGCCAGGTCATGGAGGAGTGCCGCGCGTACGCGTTACGGGCGGGTGAGTCGGAGGGCATCTGGGGCGGCCTCACCCCCCAGGAACGCCGCCGCACCCGCTTCCCGGAGGGCTGGCGCAACTCAGCCGCCTCCTGACAACCCACCCCGCCACGCCCACCCGGGCCCTCGTCCGAACCGGCTGGTCCTGTGTCGCGAGCGCCGCTGCGCCCCGGCTGGATGACGCCGGTCTGGCTCGCGACGGCGGCAGCCTGCCTCACGGTGGCGACCCGCCTCACGGCGGCAGCATGGGTAGCGGCGAACCGCCCGTGACGGGGCGAGGCGGGCGTGTAGCGACGTAGCCTGCAAGGGTGCTCCTCCGCTCGATCGCCATCCTCGCCGCCGCCAACATCATGAACAACAAGGTCGCCCCCCGCCTCGGACCGCTGACCTCTGCCGCCGCGACGGCCGCGCTGGTCGCGATGGCCCGCAGGTCCGGCCTGTCGTGGGAGGAGCTCGGCTTCGAGCACGGCCGCCGAGGCGCGGTCGCCGGAGGTGCGCTGGCGGCGGCGGTGGCCGCCGTCTACACGGTCGGCATCTCGACGCCGCGCACCAGGCCGTTGTTCCATGACGAGCGCGCCCTGTCGCTCTCGCGCGCTCGCGTCCTGGAGGAGGCCCTCCTCCAGGTTCCGTTCGGGACGGTGCTGCTGGAGGAGGTCGGCTTCAGAGGCGCCCTGTACGCCATGCTGCGCCAGCGGCACGGCACGGTCGCCGCCACGGCGGTCTCGTCGGCCCTGTTCGGCCTCTGGCACATCCTCCCGGCCATCGACATGGCCCGCGCCAACCCCGCCCTCGGCGCCCTGACGGCGGGCGAGTCCCCGAACCATCTGGACACCGCACGGGTGGTGGCGGGGAGCGTGGTGTCCACGGCGGCGGCCGGGGTACTGTTCTGCGAGCTACGCCGCCACAACGGCCTGCTGACCCCGGCCATGCTGCACCTGGCGACCAACTCTTTGGGCTACCTCTTCGCCCGGATCGCCGCCAAGCGGAAGTAAGCCCTGCGCCACCTCGCAGAGGTTTTATGCAGGCCAAGACGGCCCGGCATTTGTCCGCTTCGCGCGGGTTGTGATCATTTCGTGGGTGAGGGTTTTCGCCCGGGGAAGAAGATCCTCCACCCGCATTCTTGGAACGCTCCATGCACATCTGACCTTGACGCTTTACCGTCCCTGGGACGCACTCCCCGAGGCCGGTGCCGCCCCGGTGAGTGCGTATATCAAGATCGCAAGTTCTGATATACGCTGGAGGTACGGAGGTGGTGTTCTATGCGCACGGTAATCGACATCGACAAGGAGCTCCTCGAAACAGCCCAGAAGAAGCTCGGGGCGCCGACCATGAAAGAGACGGTTCACGCCGCTCTCCAGGCCGTCGTCGACAGGGACGCGGAAAGAGCGAGCGCAATCGAGGCGTTCGAGTTCTGGCGCACGGAGGGGAGCCCGGATCTGCTGGATCCGGAGATCATGAAGCATGCGTGGCAACAACAGGACTGATGTACCTGCTCGATAAGAGCGCCCTGGCTCGCATACGCACCAGCGATGTGATCGCCAAGGCGCTGCATCCGCTCTACGCGGCCCGGGTGGTGGCAACCTGTAGCGTCATCGATCTCGAGGTGCTTTACAGCGCCCGCGACTTCGGCCACTATCAGCGCATCCTGCACGCCCAGCGTCAGTGCATCACGCTCCCCGTGGACGAAGAGGTGCAGAGACGGGCCCTAGAGGTGCAGAGACAGCTCGTCGTGGTCTCCCACCACCGCGGCATCGGGCCGAACGATCTGCTGATCGCCGCCTGTGCCGAGGTGCACGGTGCGACGGTCCTGCACTACGACCGCGACTTCGACGTCATCTCCGAGGTCACCGGGCAGCCCACGCTCTGGGTGGTGCCGCCCGGTTCGATCCCGTAAGTCGCCTCGGTCCGTGGGACGGCAAGGCGCCTCAGCCCGTGGTGACGATGAGGCAGCTCGGTTCGTAGAGGCGGCAGGGCGGCTCAGGCCGTGGGGACGACCTGGAAGCCCTCCGCGTAGCGGCCCTCGCCGAAGCCGGCCTGTTCGGCCCAGGCGGCGAAGCGGGTCTTGACGAAGTCGGCGAAGCCTTCCACGTGCGACACCTGGCTCACATGCGACTGCAAGGCCGCGAGCTTGCGGTCCATGACGTCGGTGATGTCCACCCAGTGGTTCGGTGTCGGGCCGCCGTTCAGCCAGACCTCCCGCACCGTCCACGCCTCCAGTCCTTCGTCCTTCAGCAGTTCGGGGAAGGCGTAGGGATTGCGGGCGTCCGGGTAGACCGCGTCCAGGGCGGCGCCGCCGACCGCGCGGTGGTCGGGGTGGCTGGGGGCGATGAACCGGTAGTTGCGATCCGGGTGGTGGGTGATGACCAGGTCCGGTCTGACCTGGCGGATCACGCGGGCGATGTCGCGCCGGAGCTCCAGCGAGGGCACCACCTGCCCGTCCGAGTAGCCCAGGAAGCGTACGTCCGTCACACCGACGGCCTTGGCCGCGGCACGCTGCTCGCTCCTGCGCAGCTCGGCCATGCCGGAGTTGTCCAGGGTACGTTCGTTGCCGCCCGCGTCACCGTCCGTGACCAGCAGGTAGGTGACCTCGACGCCCTTGTCCACGAACATCGCCACGCTTCCCGCGGAGCCGAAATCGGCGTCGTCGGGATGGGCGGTCACCACGAGCACCCGGTTGATCTCGGCTTCCGGCAGCATGATTCCCCTTCCAGGATCCTTCTCTGGAGGACAACCGGCACCCCGTCGATGGCATTCCGTGCGCCGTTTGTCGGTGGCGCGTCTTAACCTAGGTAGGTGCCGACCCACGTCTCTGTAGACCACCCCCTGCTCGACGGCCTCAACCCTCAGCAGCGCGAGGCCGTGATCCATCACGGCAGTCCGCTGCTCATCGTGGCGGGGGCCGGGTCTGGGAAGACGCGGGTGCTCACCCACCGCATCGCCTACCTGCTGGCCGAGCGCAAGGTGCATCCGGGCGAGATCCTGGCGATCACCTTCACCAACAAGGCCGCGCGGGAGATGAAGGACCGCATCGACAAGCTGGTCGGAGCCCGGTCCAAGGCCATGTGGGTGATGACGTTCCACAGCGCGTGCATGCGGATCCTGCGGCGGGAGGCCAAGCGGCTCGGGTTCCCGTCCAGCTTCTCGATCTACGACCAGGCCGACTCACAGCGGCTCATGGCGATGGTCTGCAGGGAGATGGACCTCGATCCGAAGCGCTATCCGCCGCGTTCGTTCTCCGCGCAGGTCAGCAACTTCAAGAACGAGCTGATCGACTACGAGACGGCGCTCGACAAGGCGGGCTCGCATCTGGAGAAGACGCTCGCGCAGGCGTACAAGGCCTATCAGCTCAAGCTGACCGAGGCCGGGGCGATGGACTTCGACGACATCATCATGAACACGGTGACGTTGTTCCAGCTCTTCCCCGAGGTGGCCGAGCACTACCGGATGCGGTTCAGGCACGTGCTGGTGGACGAATACCAGGACACCAACCACGCCCAATACATCTTGATCAGGGAGCTGGTCGGGCATCCCGAGCTGCGCACGACCGACGGCGATCTCGTCCGGGCCGGGACCGGCCAGTCCGAGTTGTGCGTGGTGGGCGACGCCGACCAGTCCATCTACGCGTTCCGGGGCGCGACGATCCGCAACATCCTGGAGTTCGAGCGGGACTATCCCGACGCGCGGACCATCCTGCTGGAGCAGAACTACCGCTCGACCCAGAACATCCTGGCCGCCGCCAACGCCGTGATCTCGCGCAACGAGTCGCGCAAGCCCAAGAATCTCTGGTCCGACCAGGGCGACGGGCCCAAGATCGTCGGATACGTCGCCGACAACGAGCATGACGAGGCCATGTTCGTGGCCCAGGAGGTCGACCGGCTCAGCGACGAGGAAGGCATCAAGCCGAGCGAGGTGGCGGTCTTCTACCGGACCAACGCGGCCTCCCGCGTGTTCGAGGAGATCTTCATCCGCACCGGGCTGCCGTACAAAGTGGTCGGGGGCGTGCGCTTCTACGAGCGCAAGGAGGTCAAGGACCTGCTGGCCTACCTGCGCGTGCTGGCCAACCCGGCCGACGTGGTGTCGATGCGGCGCATACTCAACGTGCCCAAGCGCGGCATCGGCGAGCGCGCCGAGGCGATGATCGAGGCGCTGTCGTCACGCGAGCGCATCTCGTTCTGGGACGCGCTGCGCCGGGCCGACGAGGCGTACGGCATGGCCACGCGCTCGCTCAACGCCGTACGCGAGTTCGTCGCGATGATCGAGGAGCTGATCGCCAAGGCCGAGGGCATGCCGCCGTCGGCGCTGGCGGAGGAGGTGCTGGTGGCCACCGGCTACCGCGCCGAGCTGGAGGCGTCCGAGGACCCGCAGGACGAGTCGCGGCTGGAAAACCTCAACGAGCTCATCTCCGTGGCCTCGGAGTTCGAGGAGGCCAACCCGGAGGGCACGCTGGTGGAGTTCCTGGAGCAGGTGTCGCTGGTGGCCGACGCCGACCAGATCCCCGAGGCGGACGGCGGGCAGGGGGTCGTCACGCTGATGACTCTGCACACGGCCAAGGGTCTGGAGTTCCCCGTGGTCTTCCTGACGGCCATGGAGGATGGGGTCTTCCCGCACATCCGGTCACTGGGCGAGCCGAAGGAGCTGGAGGAGGAGCGGCGGCTGGCCTATGTGGGGATCACCAGGGCGCAGAAGCGGCTCTACCTCACGCGGGCGGCCGTACGCAGCTCGTGGGGGTCTCCGTCGTTCAACCCCGCCTCGCGCTTCGTGAACGAGGTGCCGGGCAAGCTCATCGATTGGCGCACCGATCCGGAGAAGTCGGCCTGGAGCGCGGCCACCAGGAAAGAGCCCGCCGCCCGGCCGGCGCCGGCCAAGAGCGCGGGCGGACGCAAGGTCCCCTCGCTGACGCCCGGGGATCGGGTCTCGCACGACGCGTTCGGGCTGGGCACGGTGGTGGCCGTGGACGGGGTGGCGGAGAAGACCAAGGTCAAGATCGACTTCGGTGGTGGCGGGGAGAAGACGCTGCTGCTGGCGTACGCGCCGCTCGAGAAGCTCTGACCGCCGCGAACGGGAATCCGTCGATCCCCAACAGCGGGAGGGCCTGCGGGCGGCCGCCGGCGTGGGCGGCCGCCGGCGGCGTCAGCTCTTCAGGGCGCTGCCCTTCTTCCACTGCGTCCAGTTGAGCTGCCAGTAGCTCCAGCCGTTGTTCCACTGCAGCTTGCGCTTCGTGCCGGTGATCTTCACGACGTCACCGCGCTGGGCGATCGTGTAGAACCACTTGGCCCCGGCCGGGGTGGCGCGGACGCAGCCGTGGCTCTGGTTGGAGCGGCCGAGGAACTGGTAGTAGCCGGCGCTCTGGTGGACGTACTCGCCACTGTCGGAGATGCGGACCGCCCACGGGATCTCCTCCTTGTAGTAGCGCGGGTCCTTCGGATCCGTCACGCCCATCCAGGAGGAGGTCATGGTCTCGACGGCCGTCTTGCCCATCGTGAGGTGGACGCCGCTCGTGGTCAGGTAGACGTCCACGCCGTTCCTGATCAGGCCGCCCCTGCCCGCGCTGATCGGGATCTTCTTGGTGATCTTGCCGTTGCGGTAGACCTTCATCGTGTGCTTGCGGGTGTCGACCACGGAGATGTTCTGCGCACCGACGGCGAAGCGGCGGGAGACGTCCTTGGCGCCGGTGTTGCCGGGCAGCTCGGACAGCCTCGCGGTGAAGAGCACCTTCTGGTACGGCTTCCAGTACGTCTTGGTCCGGTAGATGACCTTGCGCGCCGACACCCAGCGCCAGGCGCCATCTACGGGCTTCTCCGCCTCCACCTCCAGCAGCGCCTCGACGGCCGCCTTGTCCTTGTTCTTAAGGTCGCGGTCGAACGTGACGATGATCGGGAAGCCGACGCCGACCTTCTCCGTCTTCTCCCCCATGGGAGTGATGTCGGCGATGTCGAGCTTGACCTTCTTCGCCGGGGCCGCGACGGCGGCGGCCGCGGGGACCTGGGTCGCGGGAGCGGCTTGCGCTCTCGGGGCGGGGACGCTCTCCGCCGCGCAGGCCGTCGCGGCGACCAGTGCGACGAGCACGGGAAGCATCCGGGTGACGCGCTTCAAAAGGGTACTCCTGGACTATGTGCTTCGATCTACCTCCTTGTGTGACAACTGAGACGCATGTTTCGTGTGCGAAATGCCAATAACTTTCCTGTAACGGTCCAATCGGGCGGTGCCGCCCGCTAGACCAGGCGGCGCGCGGTGGCCCAGCGGGACAGCTCGTGGCGGTTGGAGAGCTGGAGCTTGCGCAGGACGGACGACACGTGGGTCTCCACGGTCTTGACCGAGATGAACAGCTCTTTGGCGATCTCCTTGTACGCGTACCCGCGGGCGATCAGCCGCAGCACCTCGCGCTCGCGCTGCGTCAGCGAGTCGAGCTCGGGGTCGATCGGCGGCGCCTCGGAGGAGGCGAACGCGTCCAGCACGAACCCGGCCAGCCGCGGCGAGAACACCGCATCGCCGTCGGCGACCCGGCGGATGGCGTCGGTCAGCTCCTTGCCGCTGATGTTCTTGGTGACGTAGCCGCGCGCGCCGCCCCTGATCACGCCGATCACGTCCTCGGCGGCGTCGGAGACCGACAGCGCGAGGAAACGGACCTGGGAGCCGGAGCCCAGGACCCGGCGCAGGACCTCCACGCCGCCGCCCCCGGGCATGTGCACGTCCAGCAGGACCACGTCGGGCTGGAGCTCGGCGATCGCCTTGATGGCCGTCTCGACGTCCTCGGCCTCGCCCACCACCTCGATCGAGTCGCCCAGCTCGGCACGGACACCGGAGCGGAACAGCCGGTGATCGTCGACGATCAGTACGCGCGTCATGCCTTCTCCACCTTCATCGTCAACATCACTTCCGTGCCCTCACCGAGCTCGGTGCGGACTCTGGCCGCGCCTCCGTGACGTTCCATTCTCCCGATGATGGACTCCCTGATCCCCATCCGGTCGAGCGGCACCGCCTCCAGATCGAACCCCTTGCCCCGATCCTTCACGAAAATCGTGACCTCTTCACCTTCTACTTCCGCATAGACGGAAACGGAGGGACTTTCAGAGTATTTCGCCGCATTGACCATCGCCTGCCTGGCCGCCTTCAGCATGGCACCGAGCCTGCCTCCCGAGTCGAGGTCGATGTCACCGACGCAGACGACCTCGATCTGTACGCCGTGCGCGTCCTCCTCCTCGGCCGCGATCCTGCGTACGGCGGCCGCCAGCGTGGCGTCGGCGTCCTGGGCGGGCTGGTAGAGCCAGTTGCGCAGCTCCCGCTCCTGGGAGCGGGCCAGGCGGGTGACCTCGCGCGGGTCGTGGGCGACCCGCTGGATCAGCGTGAGCGTGTGCAGCACGGAGTCGTGGACCATGGCGGCGACCTCGGCGCGCTCCTCCTGCCTGATGCGCTCGCGCCGCTCCAGCTGCAGCTCCTTCCACAGGCCCGCGAGCCAGGGCGCGGCCAGGACGGCCAGACCGCCGACCACCACCACGGTGAACAGCAGGCTGTCCCTGATCTGGGGCAGCTCGCCCTCGGCGGCCAGGAAGCCGGCCGCGCCCATGACGACGAGCACCACACCGAGCACCGTGCGCACGCGGTTCTTCCTGATGCTGAGCGCCGCCCCGCTCACCCAGTTCCTGCGCCGTTCGGGGTCGGCCTGCTGCCACAGGATCAGCGCCCCGATCCCGCCCACCGCGAACGGCAGCATGCCGATCCCGCCCTGGGAGGCCCCCGTGAGCCAGCCGAACGCGAGCAGCGCCACCCCGATCGCGCTGAACGCGGCGAGCTGGCTCCAGTCCCGCTGCGGCGACGGCCCCTCGTACGGCTGCCGCGGCGTGACCATCCACAGCACCGCGTACGCCACCATGCCGATCCCGCCGACCACGCTGAGCAGCACGAACATCAGCCTGATCACCACCGGATCAAGCGAGAGCTGCTTCGCCAGCCCCTGGGCCACGCCGCCGAGCAGGCGGCCCTCCATGGGGCGCATCATTCGCCGATAGGGCGTGTCGCCGCTAGGTTCGGCGAGAGTCTTCTGGTCAGCCATAACATCGCCATAGTCACATGTCGGGGGCGTCCCGGGCATCAGGGAACAACCCCCGGGTCGCGTCAGGGGTGTCCCGGATGCGAGCACCCCGCGCGTGGGGCCACGATGGTCCCATGACAGAAGTTCCGCCCAGGGAACCGGCCGCTCCCCCCAAGGTGCTGCGACGCAGCGGCGAAGGGCGCATCCTCATGGGAGTGTGCGCGGGCCTCGGGCGGCACACCGGCATCGATCCCGTGGTGTTCCGCGTGGCCTTCGCCGTGCTGCTGCTCGGCTCGGGCGTCGGCCTGTTCCTCTATCTGGCGGCGTTCCTGCTGATGAAGGAGCCGAACGGCAAGCCGGGCATCATCGAGCAGTGGACCCGCCGCGATTTCGACGCCGACGCGGTGATGGCGCTGCTGACGGCGGTGCTGGCGTTCGGGCTCGCGATCAACCTGGCCACGGTGTGGCTGGACACGGGCACGCTGGTGGTCGGCGTGCTCCTGGCCGTGTCGCTGCTGGCCGCGCACTCCAGCGGGGTGGACCTGCTGGGGCTGGCCCGGTCGATGCCCGAGCGGCTCGGCCGCAGGCGCGCGGCGGAGCAGGCGGCGCCGTCCTACACCAGCCAGGAACCCGCTCCCCCGGTACGTCCGGCACCCGCTCCCACGCCCTCGGCCGCTTCCAGGCCCGCGGCGGAGGAGACCGTGACGCCGGCCCCGGAGGCGGCCCAGGCGGAGGGCGCCCCGCGGGCAGACGAGGCGGAGTGGCCGAGCGAGACGACGGCTCGCCTTCGCGGACCCGGCGAGACGCACGTGAACGACGCGGCGGCCGCCCGCGAGACCGCGGCCCCCGCCGATGAGACCGCGGCATACGGCAGCGAGGCCCCGGCTCCGGCCGATGAGGCCGGCCGGACGCGGGCGCACGAGGCGGCGGCCGGCGCAGGCGAGGTCGTGGAGGGGCGGGGCGAGGACGACTCGGTGACCGCGCAGCACGCGGCCCCGACGTACCAGCCGACCGCCTACCGCCCGCAGCCCAAGACCGCCGTCGACTACACCGGCTACGGCGAGCCCTTCGCGCCGAAGGGCCCCTACCGGCCGCTGGACCCGGCCAGGAGGGCGGGCGGCCAGTCGCCGTACGACCCCACCCTGTACGGCCGCCCGGTCCCCGGACCGGAGCGCAGGCCCCGGCCGAAGTCGTTCATCGGCGTCATCACCATCTTGCTGGCAATCATCATTGGAGGGATCGTCGTGGCGGTCCAAGCCAGGTCGGCCGCCGGAGTGAGCCCGACGATCGTCGGCGGCGCGATGCTCATCACCATCGGCGCCGGCCTGCTGGTCGCGGCGTGGTGGGGGCGCGGCGCCGGGCTGGTGGCCGCGGGCACCACGGTCGCGTTGATCGTGGGCCTGGGCCTGATGCTGGGCGGCCTGCCGCGGAACATCGGCCCGTCCGAGTGGGCCCCGACCACGCTCGCCGAGGTGAGCGCCCTCTACGACGTCGGCGTCGGGGACGGCAGGCTGGACCTGTCGGAGCTGGAGTTGGCGCCGGGGGCGACGGCGACGGTCAACGCCACGTTCTCGTTGGGCGAGCTGGAGGTGATCGTGCCGCCGACGGTCAGGCTGGAGGTGCACGCCACCAACAAGGTCGGCGATATCAAGGTCGACCAATCGATCAGAGGCGGCGTGGACATACGGCTGGACAAGGTGGTGGAGCCGGAGACCAAGCCGGACGGCAAGGTCTCGACGATCGTGCTCAACCTGCGGGGCGGGCTCGGCGACATGGAGGTGCGTCGTGCAGCGTGAGGTCGAGCGGCCCCGGAGCCTGCACAGGACGGACTGGATGGCCCTGCTCAGCGGAGCGCTCTTCGTCGTTCTGGGTATTTTGATCGTGACACGGGCGATCACGGATCCGCTGGTCCTGATCGGTGTCACGGTGCTGGGACTGGCGTTCGCAGGCCTGGTGGCGATCATCGCCAGGGCGGTTCGCGGTAAGTAACCCTTGACCGGGAAGAACACCGGCGTAGGTTCGGGTGTGTCCGCCTTTCCCCTGCTCCTGAGGGAGGACGTATGCCCCGAATCACCGTCACCGTCGATGGGATCAAGTACGAGGAGGACGTCGAGCCGCGGCTCCTGCTCGTTCACCTGCTAAGAGATCGGCTGGGCAAGACCGGCACACCTGTCGGCTGCGACACCAGCAACTGCGGCGCCTGCACGGTCATGCTGGACGGCAAGAGCGTGAAGAGCTGCTCCGTGCTCGCCGTCCAGGCCGATGGCTGCGACGTCGTCACCATCGAGGGCCTGGGCGCCAACGGGTCGATGCACCCGATGCAGCGGGCCTTCCACGAAGAGCACGCCCTCCAGTGCGGCTACTGCACGCCCGGCATGGTCATGGCCGCCATCGACCTGCTCAGGGAGGATCCTGAGCCGTCGGAGGAGACGATCAGGCAGGGCCTGGAGGGCAACCTCTGCCGTTGCACCGGCTACTGCAACATCGTCCGCGCCGTACGCAGAGGCGCTCAGGAGATGGGGCAGGCGGTGAGCACCCCATGACCATCCAGGAGGTCGGTCAGCCGAGGAAGCGCAAGGAGGACGCCAGGCTGCTGACGGGGCGCACGCAGTGGACGGACAACCTCTCGCGTCCGGGCCTGCTGCACGTGATGTTCCTGCGCAGCCCGATGGCGCACGCCAGGATCACCAGGGTCGACGTGTCGGGGGCGCGTGAGCTGCCGGGGGTCGTGGCGGCGTTCAGCGGCCAGGACTTCGCCGCCGAGCAGGGCAGTCTGCCGTGCGGCTGGGCGGTGAGCGAGGACATCGTGATCCCGGATCATCCGCCGATGGCGGTGTCGGAGGTCCGCTACGTCGGCGAGGCCGTGGCCTGCGTGGTCGCGACCGACCGCTACAAGGCCGCCGACGCGCTGGAGGCCATCGAGGTCGACTACGAGCCGCTGGAGCCCGTGCTCGACATGAAGGCCGCGCTCCGGCCGGACAGCCCGAAGGTGCACGAGGCGGGCAACAAGGCGTACAGCACGAAGATCAACTCGGGTGACATCGAGGCGGCCTTCAGGGACGCGCCCGTGGTGATCGACCGGACCTACATCCAGCAGCGGCTCATCCCGAGCGCGATGGAGCCCCGGGCGGTCGCGACCGACACGGACGGCGACTCGTACACCGTGTGGTCGGCCACGCAGATCCCGCACGTGCTGCGGGTCATGCTGGCCGTGATCACCGGCATCCCGGAGCAGAAGCTCCGGGTGATCGCACCGGACGTGGGCGGCGGATTCGGCTCGAAGCTGCAGGTCACCGCGGAAGAGGTGCTCTGCCTGCTGCTCACCCGCAAGCTGGGCAGGCCGGTCAAGTGGACCGAGTCCCGCTCCGAGGGCAACATGACCGTGCACCACGGCCGGGACCAGATCCAGCACATCCGGCTGGCGGCCGACGCCGACGGGCGCATCCGGGGCTTGCAGGTGGACCTGCTGGCCGACATGGGCGCGTACCTGATGCTGGTCACGCCGGGCATTCCGATGCTCGGGGCGGCGCTGTTCAACGCGATCTACAAGATGGACGCGTACGAGTTCGGCTGCACGGGCGTGTTCACCACCAAGATGCCCACCGACGCCTACCGCGGCGCGGGCCGGCCGGAGGCGACGTTCGCCATCGAGCGCACGATGGACGAGCTGGCCGCCGAGCTGAACATGGATCCGATGGAGATCCGGCGGCGCAACTGGATCAAGCACGAGGAGTTCCCGTACACCACGATCTCGGGGCTCACCTACGACTCGGGCAACTACGAGGCGGCCACGGACAAGGCGATGGCGCTGTTCGGCTACGACAAGATCCGCGCGGAACAGGCGGACCGGCGGGACCGCGGCGACCCGGTGCAGCTCGGCATCGGCATCAGCACGTACACGGAGATGTGCGGCCTGGCGCCGTCGCGACTGCTCGGCGAGGCCAACTACGCCGTTGGCGGCTGGGAGCACGGGTCGGTGCGCATGCTGCCCACCGGCAAGGTCGAGGTCGTCACCGGGTCCTCGCCGCACGGGCAGGGCCATGTGACGGCCTGGAGCCAGATCGTGGCCGACGCGCTCGGAGTGCCCTTCGAGGACGTGTCCGTACTGCACGGCGACACGGCCGTCTCGCACAAGGGCATGGACACCTACGGCTCGCGC
Organism: Nonomuraea basaltis; assembly: GCF_005893125.1. Classification (GTDB taxonomy): domain Bacteria; phylum Actinomycetota; class Actinomycetes; order Streptosporangiales; family Streptosporangiaceae; genus Nonomuraea; species Nonomuraea basaltis. Next base: position 81,231 of record NZ_VCJS01000025.1, read on the forward strand.
TCGCTGGTCGTGGGCGGCATCGCGGTGCTCAAGGCGTGCGAGAAGGTCAAGGACAAGGCCCGCGGGCTGGCCGCGCACCTGCTCGAATGCTCCCCTGACGACGTGGAGTTCAGCGGCGGCGCGTTCAAGGTGCGGGGCACGGACTCGCAGAAGACCATCCAGGAGCTGGCTTACGCCGCTTTCACGGCCCACAGCCTGCCCGATGGGGTGGAGGCGAGGCTCGACTCCGACGCCACGTTCGACCCGGAGAACTACTCCTTCCCGCACGGCACCCACCTGTGCGCGGTGGATGTCGACACGGAGACGGGCATGGTGAAGATCCGCTCGTACGTGGCGGTCGACGACGTCGGCAAGGTGGTGAACCCGCTGATCGTCGAGGGCCAGGTGCACGGCGGCATCGCGCAGGGCATCGCGCAGGCGCTGTTCGAGGAGGCCGTGTACGACGCCGAGGGCAACCTGCTGACCACCACGATGGCCGACTACCTGCTGCCGTCTGCGGCGGACCTGCCGGAGTTCACCCTCGACAGGACCGAATCCCCGGCGACCAGCAACCCCCTCGGGGTCAAGGGCGTCGGCGAGGCCGGGACGATCGCCTCGACCCCGGCCGTCGTGAACGCCATCGTGGACGCCCTGCGCCCGCTCGGCATCCACGACGTCCATATGCCGTGCACGCCCGAACGCGTATGGCGCGCCCTGGAAGAACGGGCGCAGGAAGGAGTGCGGCAATGATCCCCGCGCAGTTCGACTACGTGCGCCCGGATTCGCTCTCCGAGGCGTCGCGGGCCCTGGCGTCGGACGAGGACGCCAAGGTCCTGGCCGGCGGGCAGTCGCTGCTGCCGCTGCTGCGGCTGCGGCTGACGTACCCGTCGACGCTGGTCGACGTCGGCCGGCTGCCCGAGCTGAAGGGCGTGCACGACCGCGGCGACCACGTGTTCATCGGCGCGATGGCCACGCACGATGAGGTCATGCGCTCCGGCGTGGTGAGCGCCGGCTGCCCGCTGGTGGCGCTGGCCGCCGCCCACGTGGCGGACCCGGCGATCAGGCACCGGGGCACGTTCGGCGGCTCGCTGGCGCACGCGGACCCGGCGGGCGACATGCCGGCCGTGGTGCTGGCCCTCGACGGTGTGTTCGTGGCCAGGTCGGCGCAGGGCGAGCGGGAGATCCCGGCCGCCGAGTTCTTCGTCGACTACCTGGAGTCGTCGCTGGGACCCGGGGAGATCCTGCTCGGCGTGAAGATCCCGAAGCTGGGCGCGGGCTGGGGCTTCCACTACGAGAAGTTCCACCGGACCGCGCAGGCGTGGGCGATCGTCGGCGTGGCCGCGGCCGTCAGGCGCTCCAACGGCGCGATCACCGAGGCGAGGATCGGGCTGACGAACATGGGCCCGACGCCGCTGCGCGCCCGCGCGACCGAGACCGCCCTGCAGGGCATGGAGCTGGGCGATCAGCTGCGGCAGGCGTGCGAGGAGGCGGCGGCGGACACCTCGCCGCCGACGGATCTGCACGCTCAGCCGGACTACCGCCGGCACCTGGCCAGGGTCCTGACCCACCGCGCGGTGGGCACGGCGGCCGGCGCTATGTGACAACCAACAAGAAACCTGCTCGTCAGACTGCCGCCCCTACCGTCGTACCAGGTCGACACCGTAGCGGCAGTCCGCCTAGCAGGTTTCTCATCGGCAACGGGGGCGCCTCTTCCGGGCGCCCCCGCCCCGACGTAGGGTCGCAAGCATCGGCAGAAGGAGCGGATCGATGGCGATGCGGTTCGAGCACGAGTTCACTGTTCCAGTCCCGATCGAGCAGGCCTGGGCCGTGCTGCTCGACGTCGAGCGGGTCGCGCCGTGCCTGCCCGGGGCGTCGCTGGACACCTACGAGGGCGACGAGTTCACCGGCAGGATGAAGGTCAAGGTCGGCCCGATCATGGTGACCTATCGGGGCTCGGCCAGGTTCGAGGATGTGGACAAGGACGCCCATACGCTCGCCATCCAGGCGTCGGGCAAGGAGGCCCGGGGCTCCGGCACCGCCTCGGCCACGGTCAAGGCCCGCATGGCACCGCGCGAGGGGGCCACGGCGGTGAACGTGGAGACGACGTTCAACGTGACCGGGCGGCCCGCGCAGTTCGGGCGGGGCGTGATGGCCGAGGTGGGCGCGAAGCTCATCGACAAGTTCGCGGCCAACCTGGCCGAGCTGCTCTCCGAGCCCACCGTGGAGGCCACCGCGGCCAAGGAGCCCGCCGCGCCGCCCCAGCCTGTGCAGCAGGAGGAGGAGCGGCACCTGAGCGCGGTGCCCGCCCCGGAGCAGGACGTGCATCCGGGTGGCACGCTGCGCACGTCGCGCACGCCCGACGAGGAGGCGCTCGACCTGCTGGAGATCGCCGGGCAGCCGGTGCTGAAGCGGCTGGCGCCCATCGCCGGCGTGGTCGCGGCGCTGCTGATCATCGCCTGGGTGATTCGTCGGCTTATGCGCTGATTTTCGGCAAATACTCCATCAAGTCCGGACACTTCCCACCGCCCGGGGGCAGTGCCATCCCCGCAGGTAGTTGGACCAGCGGGGGGACTTGGGGATGCCGGACTGCACCGTTGTCGTGATCACTTATAACGACGCGGCCCGCCTGCCCAGGGCCGTACGCTCCGTGCTCGGCCAGTCGCTGCGCGACCTCGAGGTGATCATCGCCGACGACGCCAGCACGGACTGCACGCCTGAGGTGGCCGTCCGGCTCATGGACGGCGATCCGCGGGTGCGGTACCTGCGCAGGGGCGTCAACAGCGGCGGGTGCGGGGCGCCGCGCAACGACGGGATCGACGCCGCGGCGGCGCCGTACCTCATGTTCCTGGACAGCGACGACGAGCTGCCCAGGCACGCGTGCAAGAGCCTGCTCACCGAGATCGAGCGGACCGGCGCCGACTTCGTGTCGGGGCAGATCTCGCGGCTGTTCGAGGCGAGCGGGCGGCTGCAGCCGTACTATCCGTCGCTGTTCGCCCGGCGCCGGCTGGTCGAGGGCATCCGCGAGGAGCCCGAGCTGTTCCTCGACTCCTTCAGCACGAACAAGCTCTACGACGTGGGCCGGCTGCGGGACCGGATGCTGCGCTTCCCCGAGGACATCCACTACGAGGACCACGTCTTCGCCGCCGAGCTGTACGCGGTGTCGCGCCGGTTCGCGGTCGTGCCGTGGGTGGTCTACCACTGGCACCGGGCACCGGCGAACACCTCGATCTCACTGAGCCTCGACGACATGGAGAACGTCCGGCAGCGGGTCATCGCGGCCCGGCTGAGCGACGACATCCTGCGCGCGCACGGGGCCGGCGACCTGGTGCCGCACCGGCAGCGCCGGTTCGTGCGGCAGGACCTGCGGGTCTACCTCAACCCGCTGCCGTCCCGGGATCTGGTGTGGGTCAAGGAGTTCGCCTCCATCGTGCGTCCTTACCTGGAGGAGATCCCGGCCGAGGTGCTGGACGCGGCCGAGCCGCTGTACCGGGTCTGCTTCCGGCTCATCCTCGACGACCGGATCGAGGACCTGCGGATCGCGGCGGGCTCGCTCACCGGGCCGCGGGCCGCGCCGCGGGCGGCCACCCGGCTCGGCGGGCGGACGTACTGGGGCACCTCGCCCTCGCCCGGGATGGACATCACCCGGCTGCGGCTGGCCGAGCTGCCGTTCTCGGCCTCCCGGCTGCGGCACGAGGCCTCGGAGATCGCCTGCGACGGCGAGCGGGTGCGGATGACCGTGCGGACCTACGATCCGTTCGGCGCGCTGCCGGCGGGCTGGACGGCGTTCCTGCAGCTCGGCAGGGAGCGGATCCCGATCAATCCCGAGCCGTCCGTCGACGGCGGGTACGTCAGCGAGGTCGCCTTCACGCCCTCCGGCCAGTGCGATCCGCGCATCGGCTTCACCAGGACCTCCGACGGGCACACGACGACCGACCGGATCATCGCCGACCCGCGCACCCGGCCGATCGAGCTGCCGGGGTGCCGGGTGCGGGTCGAGGGCTTCGCCGCGTATCTGTGCGTGCGGCCCCGCCCGGTCCGGTCCGCGTGGCGGCGGGTCAGGCGGGCGCTGGTGAGGCGGCTCAGCACGCCGCGGAACAAGCTGCGGGCGTACAAGGTGCTGATCAAGGTGCTGCCGCGGCGCAGGAACCTCGCCTTGTTCGAGTCCGACGTCGGCAAGGGCTGCAGCGGCAGCCCGCGGGCCATCTACGAGGAGCTGCGTCGGCGGAGGCTGCCGATCAAGGTGGTCTGGTCGGCGGCCAAGGACCGTGCGCACTTCCCCTCCGACGCGCGGCTCGTGCGGCGCGGGAGCTGGCGTTACGTCTGGACGATGGCGCGGGCCGGGATCTGGGTGGACAGCCACGGGTTCCCGCTGGACTACCCGAAGCCGCGCGGCACCCGGTACCTGCAGACGTGGCACGGGCAGGGCATCAAGTCGATCGGGTTCGACGCACCTGACCTGCGTGCCGACTTCGACAAGCCGCGGGCCCGGTGGCGGGCGGCAGTGGCGCGGTGGGACGCGCTGGTGTCGCCGAGCGCGGAGTTCTCGCGGATCTTCGTGCCGTCCAACGGGTACGCGGGCAAGGTCTACCGCTACGGGACGCCCAGGTGCGACGCGCTGGTCAGGGGCGAGGCGGCCGGCGACGCGCGAGAGCGGCTGGAGATCCCGCCTGGGCGAAAAATCCTCCTTTATGCGCCTACGTACAGGGATCGGGTGAAGGGCAGTGGCAAGTCCGTACGGGTGGATCTGGAGCTGATGGCCGACGAGCTGGCCGGCGACTGGGTGCTGATCCTGCGTACGCACCCGGTCGAGCGCTACAGCCCGCCCGAGCACCTGAGGCACTTCGTCCGGCCGGCCGGGTCCTATCCCGAGATCAACGACCTGATGCTGGCCTCGGACGCGCTGCTGACGGACTACTCGTCGGTGATGTGCGACTACGCGCTCACCGGCCGGCCGATGGTGTTCTTCATCGACGACTGGGACGACTACCGGTTGTCGGAGCGCGGCGTGTACCACGACCTGCCCGCCATCGCCCCTGGCCCGTGCGTCACGACGACCGAGGAGCTGGTGGACGTGATCAGACGGCTGCCCGACGTCCACGCGTCCTACGCCTCACGGTACGCGGCCTTCCGCGACCTGTGGTGCGCCGACGAACGCGGGGACGCGGCCGCCCGCATCGTGGCCGACTTCTTCGAGCCCGGCTCCCCCAGGGGGATCCGGTGAGCGTCGTCTTCGCCTGCATGGACGCCGACACCCTCGGCGGTATCCAGCAGGTGACGCACACGCTCGCCCAAGGGCTGGCCGGGCGCGGGCATGAGGTGCACGTGATCGGCCTGCACCGGGCCCGCGTGCCGTTCCGGTACGTGGACCGGCCGCTCTACCACCGCCATGTGATCAGCCCCAGAGAGCCGCGGGGCCGCCTGGGCCGCCGCCGGGCCGACCGGAGGCTGCGGAAGCTGTTCGCGGCGATCCCGCCGGGCTACGCGGTCATGACCTCGCCGTCCGTGGTGATCAGGCTGTCAGGGCTGCTGCCCACCGGGTTCCGGCCGATCGGGCAGTACCACGGCTCGTACGACCACGCCCGCGGCTGCTGGCACTTCGGCTCGATCAGGAAGCGCTATCCGCAGCTCGACCAGGCCCTCTTCCTCAGCGAGGACGACGCCTGGCGCTTCTCCGAGCACGCGCTGCTGCCGAACGCCCGGGCGCTGCCGAACCCGCTGGCCGCCTGGCCGCGGGAGATCTCGACGCTCGGCTCGCCCCGAGTGCTGGGCGTGGGCCGGCTGGAGGGGGTCAAGCGGTTCGACCGGCTGATCAGCGCGTTCGCCCGCGCGGGAGCGCCGCCGCCGTGGAAGCTGCACCTGATCGGCGACGGCGCCGAGCGGGACCGGCTGCGCGCGCACGCGGCCGGGGAGGGCGTCGGCGACCGCGTGGTCTTCAGGGGGCTGGTGCCGGCCGAGCGGATGCCTGCCGAGTACCTGAACGCCTCGGTCCTGGGGCTGACCAGCGAGCACGAAGGGCTGCCCATCGTGCTGCTGGAGTCGGGCGCGCACGGGGTGCCGTCGGTGGCGTTCGACGTGTCGGGCGGCGTGCGGTCCGCGGGTTCCGTGCTGGTGCCGCCGGGGGACGTGGAGGCGTTCGGGGCCGAGCTGGCCCGGCTCGTGAACTCGGTGGAGGAGCGGCGGCGTCTGGGGACCTGTGCCCGCGCACGGGCCGAGGCCTTCCGCCTCGACCACGTGCTGGACCGCTGGGAGCGGCTGTTCGCCCACATGGAGCGCTAACCCTCGGGGGGCTCCGCCCCCCAAGCACCCCCCAAACCGACGACCGCTACGCGGCCCGCCCATTGAAGCGTCTGACCGCTGCGCGGTCAGACGGCGGGCTCGGTCACCTCCGGGCGCTGGCGCGGGACGCCCGCGAGCGAGCGCTGACGCGAGGTGAGCATGGCGGCCACCGGGCTCGGCTCGCGCAGCCGGTTGAAGCGGTCGCGCATGTGCTTGCGCATGCGGCTGGCCCTGCGCTTCTGCATCGTCTTCTGGCAGGTCGCGATGTGCTCTTTGGACGGCTTGGGCGCGCCGGTCAGCTCGTACCCCATGGACTCCAGGCGGTCGCCGAGCATGTGCTCGCACAGCTCGATCTCCCAGTCGTCCAGCCGCTTCGCCCAGCTGCCCACGCGGGTGCGGATGACCTCGCCGTGCGTGTTGCTGTGCCAGACCTTGTGCTGCGGCACCGCCACGCTGGCCGCCTCGCGCGGGGAGATCATCGTCGGGGAGAATTCCTCTTCCAGGAAGTGGCAGAGCTTCTTCAGCTCGGTCATCGGGTCGTCGGTGAGGTCCTCGTAGCGCAGCTCGAAGTACGTGTCCTCGGGCAGCGTCCGCCGCAGCCGGCCGCCCGCGTCGATGGCCTCGGCCCAGGTGGAGACGGCGTGGAAGGAGTCCAGGGCGTACCAGGGCATCTCCTTCAGCGAGGCCACGCAGTCGCGGCCGTCCCTGATGAGGTGGATGAACTGGGCGTCGGGGAACAGCCTGAGCAGCATGTCCACCTGCTTGACGTAGCTGGGCCGCTTGTCGCCCCAGCGCGGCTTGTCGAACCGGTCGGCGTACATGCGCAAGGCCGTGCCGATCACCGAGCCCAGCGAGCCGGGCCCCTCCACGGACTGCCGGACGAACTCGTCCTTGTCGATCTTGAGTTCGCGGAACTTCGTGCTGCGGTCGGTCGCGATCCACTCCGCCAGGGCGCGGCGGCGCTGGGGGATCCGCAGGTCTCCCCACTTGCGGCGCCGGTAATAAGCGGGAACGAGGAAGCGCGTCTCCGGCGGCACCGCCATGCGCGGGTGCGAATGCAGCATGAGCTGGAGCATCGTGGTGCCGGAGCGCGGACATCCGATGACGAAGACTGGCCGGTCGGACATTTCGTACTAACCCCCGAAAACTTAGACGAGAACGTGCTCTCTGCTCTCCTGAGAGGAGGCAACGGCGTGCCTGCGCGTGAAGCGCCACATCCGGTAGACAAGGAAGATCTCGTTGACGAGCAGCAGGACCCCTGCCGTCGCGGCGAGCGGGATCAGCGCCCAGACCCCCGCGAGGGGAGCGACCACGAACACCGCCGCGTGGAACTCGATGCCGCTGATCAGGTGCGCGCGCACCCGATGCCGGGCCAGGTACCTGTTGAGCCGCCGTGGGAAGCTGCGCCCTCGCGGCAGCCGGCCCTGCGGCAACCGGCCCTGCGGAGCACGCGCCAGCGGAACACGCGCCAGCGGCACTCGCTCCAGCGGATCGGTGTCCTCCGCCGGCTCCGGTTCCGACTGCTGCCGCTCTTCCCTGATGGCCTCGCGCACGCGCTTCATCTGCGGCGCGTTGACATACCTGAACAGGTCCAGCACGGCCACCGCCGCGCCGAGGACGACGTAGCGCACATCTCCGGTGAGGGTGTACTGCCCGTATGCCAGCCCCCCGGCACACAGGACCACCCTGACCCGGTCCCCCACGTAGTCCAGCCAGAGGCCGAAGGGCGTCCCCGTGCCCTTGAGCCGGGCTATTTTGCCGTCCACGCAGTCGATCATGAAGCTGAGATAGAAAACCAAGGCGCCCGCTACGAGGTGGTTCGTCGCGAAACAGGCGGCCGATACCGTGCCGAGAACCAGCGAGAGCACGGTGAGCCCGTTGGGTGTCAGCTGGGTGCGGTTGGCGACGGGAAGGGCGACCCGGCAGGCGACCGGGTCCACGAAATACACGGTCCACCAGGAGTCTCTCCGCTTGCGTGTCTCGTAGACGTCATCGAGCGAATAGGTCCTCATGGATCCCAGCATGAACACCTGTCGTGCTCCGGCGATTACTGTCTGGAACTACTGGGTGATGTCCATGCCGGTTCTTGACCAACCCGGCACGGAGAACCGCCACGCCGCATTGGCCTCGCCATCCCTGCACCAGTCCTTGAGCACGAGGCCGCGCGTCTCGGTCCGCGCCATCAGCCGCCAGCTCGGCCCGCCGCCGTCGAGCCGTCCGGGATCGATGGTCGTGACGAACCCGTAGCGGCCCGAGCGCCGCGCCTCCAGCGGAACCTTGCGATGGCCGTCGCGGAGCCACAGGTCGAGCCGGCCGACGCGGCGATCGACGCGGTGGATCGAGACATGGCCGCGCACGCGGTACTCGGCGCCCGTCCACTCGCACTCCTCGACCCTGGCGATCAGTTTGAGCTCGTCGCGGGCGTCGAAGACGTCGTCGGGGATCCTGAGCCGGCGGTTGCGGAAGAACGGGTAGTCGCCGTACCAGCCGGTGGTGCGCCAGCCGCGCGGCACCACGCGGGTGCCGTCCACGCGGGAGCGCCGGAAGTCGCGTACCGCGCGCAGCTCCGCTACCAGGCCGCGCTCGATCAGGTGCAGCTCCAGGCGGCGCAGCGACGGCGCGCCGGCCAGCGCGCGCGGGCCCAGCTCGGCCACCCAGGAGCGGGCCAGGTCGAGGACCTCGGGCTCGTCGCTCGCCTCCAGCGCCTGGAACAGGAAGACGAAGTCCTTCTCCAGCACCAGCGCGTCGAAGCCGCCGAGCAGCTCGGGCGCCCGCTCGTCGAGGAAGGCGCGGACCGCGCGGATGGCGGCCAGCCGCTCGTGCAGGTTGGTCGGCTCGGCCCGGCGCTGCGTGATCGACGTCTCCCCTTCGTCGCGCCTGCGCCAGTGGTAGACGACATCGCCCACCATGTCCACGCCGGTGGCCAGCACGTGCGCCTGCATGGCGACCGGCACGTCCTCGTAGATGCCCGCCGGGAACTCCAGCCCGGCGCGCTCCCAGAAGTCACGCCGGTAGACCTTGTTCCAGACGGTGCGGTCTCTGATGAGCACCTGCTTGTCGGTGATGTGGGTGCACAGCGCGGGCCGCCTGAACACCTTCTCGTGCAACGTGGACTCCTCCAGCGCGCCGTCCACGAGCCGCCCCACCGCGCCGCACGCGAGGTCGGAGCCGGTCTCGGCGAGCTTCGCGACGAGCCGCTCGTACGCATCCGGCGGCACGACGTCGTCGGCGTCGGCGAAGGCCAGGTACGTGCCGCGGGCCTGCTTGATCCCTTCGTTGCGGGCCGGCCCCGGCCCCTGGTTGGGCTGCTCGATCAGGACGAAGCGGCGGTCCCCGGCGACGAAGTCCTCGGCGATCCGCCTGCTGCCGTCGCAGGAGCCGTCATCGACCAGGATGACCTCGAGGTCGTCAAGGGTCTGGACGGCCAGCGACTTCAGGCACTCGGTGATGTACGGCTCGACGTTGTAGAACGGGACGACGACGCTCAGCAGGGGGATCATGCCGATTTGCTCCTTGCCTCTCGCGATGGGATCGAGGGCAGCATGCCTCGCGGTCCACGTCCGAGACCTCAGGCTGATGAGCTCTTTGCCGGACGCATAATCAGCTACGTTGTGTAAATGGACGAGCGCGAGCAGTAGGGATGGCGATGCTGAGGGGCGTCCAGGACGACGATCTGCCGGTCATGCGGCGGTGGCGCAACCACCCGCGCGTGCGGGCTTCCAGCTTCACCACGCACGAGATCACGGAGGACGAGCATGCCCGCTGGTGGACGGCCGTCCGCGCGGACGCGCGCAGGCACGTGCTGATCTACGACCACGAGGGCACGGCCGCGGGCGTGGTCGCCTACTCGGGCCTGTCGCCGATGAGCGCCTCATGGGGCTTCTACCTGGATCTCGACGGCCTGGAACGGTCGGGGACGCTGCTGCGGGCGTGGATCGGCCTGGAGCGGGCGGCCATCGAGCACGCCTTCGGGCCGCTCGGGCTGACGACGCTGCGCGGCGAGGTGCTGGCCGGCAACTCGCCGGTCAGGGCCCTGCACCGGCGGTTCGGGTTCGTCGAGGTCGGGACCTACCAACGCGACGTGGACGGGGTGCCGCGCGACGTCGTGGCCATCCAGCTCAGGAAGGAACACACATGATCTCCATCGCGGGGCGGGCGATCGGGCCCGGCCATCCGCCGTTCGTCGTCGCCGAGCTGTCCGGCAACCACAACGGCAGCCTGGATCGGGCGCTGGCCATCGTGGACGCGGTGGCCCGGACGGGGGCGCACGCCGTGAAGCTGCAGACGTACCGGCCGGACACGCTGACCGTCGACGCCGGCGGGCCCGCGTTCCGCATAGGCGACGGGCACGCGTTGTGGGGTGGCGAGAGCCTCTATCAGCTCTTCCAGCGTGCCCACACGCCGTGGGAGTGGCACGAGCCGATCTTCGAGCGGGCGCGGGAGCACGGGCTCATCGCCTTCTCCTCGCCCTTCGACCCGACGGCCGTGGAGCTGCTGGAGAAGCTCGGCGTGCCGGCGTACAAGATCGCCTCCTCCGAGATCGTGGACCTGCCGCTGATCAGGCTCGCGGCCGCCACCGGCAAGCCGCTGATCATCTCCACGGGGATGGCGTCGGCAGGCGAGATCCACGCCGCCGTGGCCGCCGCCCGGCAGGCCGGGTGCACCCAGCTCGCCGTGCTGGCGTGTACGGCCTCCTACCCGGCCTCCCCTTCCGAGAGCAATCTGCGTGCGCTGCCACTGCTCGCCGCGCTCACGGGAGAGGTGGTCGGCGTCTCCGACCATACGCCGGGCATCGGGGTCCCGCTGGCGGCGCTGGCGCTGGGGGCGTGCGTGATCGAGAAGCACGTGACCGTGTCGCGGGCCGAGGGCGGGGTGGACGCCGCCTTCTCGCTGGAGCCGGGCGAGCTGGCGGCGCTGGTGATGGAGAGCGAGCGGGCCTGGGAGTCGCTGGGGGCGGCGGTGATCGGGCCGCGTGCGTCCGAGCGCGAGGGGCTGCGGTTCCGGCGGTCGCTGTACGTCGTGCGGGACGTGCGGGCCGGCGAGACGGTCACCGGGGAGAACGTACGGTCGATCCGGCCTGCGGGCGGGCTGCCTCCGGACGCGGCCGGCGACGTGATGGGGCGGCGCTTCGCCCGCGACGCGCCGATGGGCACGCCGCTGACGTGGGATTTGATCTAGAGAAGGGCCAGGAGGGCGTCGGCGACGCGTTCCCTGCCCTTGCCGTCCACCAGGCCGCCGCCCCGCCGGCCGTGCTCCTCGCGGGCGGCGGGGTCGGCGAGCAGGCGGGCCAGCGCGGCGACGGCCTCCGCGTCCGGCGCCCGGCCGAGGCCGGCCGCGACGCGCCTGCCCACGAGCTCCTGATAGCCGATGAGCTGGTTGTCGGCCACCCAGGTCAGCGCCGTGGGCACGCCCAGGTAGAGCAGCTCCCAGATGGCCGAGCCGGCCGCGGTGACCACGAGGTCGGCCGCGGCCATGAGCTCGGGCAGCCGGTCCGTCGGCGGAATGACAGTGATCGGATGGCCTGTGCCGAACGGCGTCGGGCTGACCACCGTGCCCTCGAACCGCACGCCGGTCGCCCGGAGCGCCTCCGCCCACGCGGTGACGACGCCCGCACTGTCGGTGCCGCCGAAGAAGCACAGCACCCGCGGCACCGGCCCGGGACGCCGCGGCGCTCGCCTGCGCCGTCGCACGCTGTCCCGGAGCAGCACGTAACGCGCCCCGGCCAGCACCCTTCCGGCCTGCGGCGGCTCGGCGGGCGGCGGGAAGGATCGGTGTTCGGCACCGAGGTTCTGGTCGAGGTAGAGATCGGCCTGCTGGCCCAACGGGTCACCGTCGACGATCGCGAGCACCCCCAGGCCCGCGCTCCGGAGCGCCACCCCCGTCTCCTCCGGCAGGTCGTAGGAGTCGAGCACCACCGCGTCCAGCCGCAGCTCCCGGGCCAGCGCCGCCAGCCGTACCGGCGTCCGAGGGGCGGCGACCAGCGGCAACCTGCGCTCCCGCAGCTGCGCCCGCGCCCACTCCGACCCTCGCACCGCGCCGAGGAAGACCACGTCCACGCCCCGCGCGCACAGCTCCTCGGCCAGCGCCACGCAGCGCACCAGATGCCCGACCCCGCTGCCGACCCCGGCGTCGCAGCGGAAGCCGACCCGGAGACCACGGCGCCCGGTCACGCGTCCTGGAGCGCCTTCTGCTGGACGTGGGCGTTGAGGTCGCACACCTCCGGCCGGGCGCGCAGCCAGCCCACCAGCGTCCTGACCGGCACGCATGCGTCGCCCAGCTCGCCCACCACCCGGGAGATGAGCCGCCAGTCGTCCTCGGTGTCGAGCGTGACCCGCAGGTCGTCGGCGACCGGCCGGTAGGCGAGCCCGAGCAGCCGCGCGTCGCCGGGATGCTCATAGACGTAGGAGGTGACGTGGGTGCGGTGGTAGTCGGCGGCCTCCCGGTCGGCCCGCTCCAGCGCGGCCCGGCCCACGATCTCCACGTCGAGCCCGCGCGGGAGCGTACGGGCCAGGCTCGTGCTCAGGTAGTCGAGCCCGGGCACGGCCCGGTAGACGAGCGCCGCCTCCCTGATCACGGTGGGAT
>NZ_VCJS01000260.1 GCF_005893125.1 Nonomuraea basaltis
CCCGAAAGGCATGGCGCTTCGCTCCCTCATATGGCCCTCGACTTCGTCTCGGCGACCCCCCCGAAAGGCATGCCGCTTCGCCCCCTCATATGGCCCTCGACTTCGTCTCCGCGACCCCCCCGAAAGGCATGCCGCTTCGCCCCCTCATTCGGCCCTCGACTTCGTCTCCGCGACCCCCCCGAAAGGCATGCCGCTTCGCTCCCTCATTCGGCCCTCGACTTCGTCTCGGACAGATCCTCCAGCACGTCCGCCAGTGCCACGACTCCCGCCTCGCAGTCTGCCTGCTCGGCATGCTCATCGGGGGCGTGGGACACGCCGGTGGGGTTCCTGACGAACAACATGGCGGCCCGTATGCCAGCCGCGGCCAGGATTCCCGCGTCGTGCCCGGCTCCGGTCGGCAGGATCGGCGCGGGCGTGTCGCCGCCCGCCACCCGGGCCAGCCGGTCCCTGAGCGCCGCGTCGAAACCGACCACCGGCGTCCACGACTCCTCGCGCGGGTCCGTCCCCTCGGCCAGCTCCGCCACCAGGTCCCGGACATCCCGCTCGTCGGGGCCGCGGGCGTCCAGCCAGGCGGAGACCAGGCCGGGGATGGCGTTGGCGTTGCCGGGCGAGACGCGTACCTTGCCGACCGTGGCCACCACGCCGCGCCGCTCGGCGGCCGCGCGGGCGGCCAGCACCATGCGGGCGAACGGCAACATGGGGTCGTCTCGGTCGGCCAGCCTGGTGGTGCCCGCGTGGTCGGCTCGGCCGTGGAAGTCGAACCGCCATCGCCCGTGCGGCCAGATCGCGCTCGCCACGCCCACCGGCCGCCCCTGGTCGACGAGCCCGCGGCCCTGCTCGACGTGGAGCTCCACGAACGTGCCGACGGTGGCCAGCGTCTCGTCGTCCCGCCCCATCTCGTACGGCTTGCGCCCGGCCCTGGTCATGACGTCCGCCAGCGTGTCGCCGTCGTCGTCGGTGAGCGCGAGCGCCCGGTCCGGCTGGATGGCGCCGGTGAGCAGGCGCGACCCCATGCACGGCACGCCGAACCTGGCGCCCTCCTCGTCGGTGAAGCACACGACGCCGACGGGTCTCCCAGGGGTCACGCCGCGGTTCTTCAGGATGTCGAGGGCGGCGAAGGCCGACACGACGCCGAGGGGGCCGTCGTACGCGCCGCCCTGGCGTACGGAGTCGAGGTGGCTGCCTGTCGCCACGCCGGGGCGGCGGAAGGGGTCGCCCCACCAGGCCCAGAGGTTGCCGTTGCGGTCCGCGCGCAGGTCGAGGCCGCGGCGTGCGGCCTCCCCCGCGAACCACTCCCGTAGCTCCATGTCCGCGTCCGACCAGGCGTCCCTGACGTAGCCGCCGGTCGCCGGGTCCCGTCCTATGTGCGCGAGTGGTTCCAGCATGGTCCCACTGTAGTGAATGGATCCATTCAGACTAGTTGACGGGTCCCGCGGCGGGCCGCAGGGTCAGCTCGGTGAGGTGGGCGTCGGGACCGGCGTTGACGGCGGCCAGCACGACCCGCGCCACGCTCTCGGGCAGCAGGTACTTGTCCGGCTCGAACTCGCCGCCTTCGTACCGGCGTACGTCGCGTTGCATGTCGGTGGCCGTCCGGCCAGGGTAGACGGTGGTGACCCTGAGCTCGCGCTCCTCCAGCCGCAGCGCGTCGGCGAACGCTTTCAGCGCGAACTTGCTGGCCGCGTAGGAGGCCCAGTTGGGGTTCGCGCGCTGGCCGGAGCCGGAGTTGACGCAGATGACATGGCCGCGGGCGTGCCTGAGCGCGGGCAGAAGCAGCCTGGTCAGCTCGGCGACCGCGACGACGTTCACCTCCATGGTGCGGCGCCAGACGTCGGCGGGCTGGTCGGCGATCCTGCCGAGCACGCTGATCCCCGCGCAGTGCACGAGCACGTCGAGCCGCTCCATGCCCTCGACGTCCGCCCCCGTGACCTCGGTCAGCTCCACCGGCCAGGGCCGCGCGTCGGGCAGCTCCGCCGCCACCGCGGCGAGCGCGGCCTCGTCCCGGCCGCCCAGGATGACGTGATGCGTGGGGCCGAGTGCCCTGGCGACGGCCGCGCCGATGCCCCGCGAGGCGCCGGTGACCAGTGCCGTTGGTCGTTCAGTCATGGAGGTCAGCTTATTGAGATTGACGGTTCCTCAAATTTGAGTACAAACTTGAGGACATGTCATCGATGCGCATCCTGATCCTCGGCGCCCTGCTCGACGGCCCCATGAACGGCTACGGGGTCCGCCGGCGGCTGGAGACGATGAACGCCGACGTCTGGGCCAGCATCGCCTACGGCTCGATCTACCACGGGCTCGGCAAGATGGCCGACGAGGGCCTGCTGGAGATGGTCGAGGGTGGCAAGGGTGGCAAGGTCGTCTACGCGGTCACCGAGCTGGGCCGCGCGGAGTTCCACCGGCTGTTGCTGAGCGCCTGGCACGAGGTCAAGCCCATAGTGGACCCGTTCCAGGTGGCAATGACGTTCATGGACAAGCTGGAAAAGCAGGAGCTTCTGGACGCTCTGTATGGCAGGATGACGCAGCTCAAGATGGGTGTCGAGAGCATGGGCCACATCATCGGCCTCAAGCACCACCACGGCGCCCCGGACCACATACGCGAGAACCTGCGCCTGACGAGAGCCATGCTCCAGGCCCAGCTCGACTGGGTCGAGAAGGCGGTCACGCAGGTCGAGGCGGGCGAACTGCCTTGAGAACCTTCGAAGGAGCCTGATGATCATCGAGGCGCGCGAGTTAAGAAAGACGTTCACCACGAGGAGCCGCAAGGGCACGCAGACCGTCGAGGCTGTGCGCGGCGTCGACCTCCAGGTGGAGAAGGGCGAGATCTTCGGCGTGCTCGGGCCCAACGGCGCGGGCAAGACGACCACGATCAGGATGCTCGCCACGCTGATCACGCCCGACGCGGGCGCGGCCACGATCGCCGGACACGACCTGCTCAAGGAGCCCGCCGCCGTCCGGCGCGAGCTCGGGTACGTGAGCCAGGCAGGCGGCGTGGAGGACACCACGTCCGCCAGGGCCCAGATCATGATGGCCGCCAAGATCCACGCCATGGCCGATCCGAAGCAGGCGACGGCAGACGTGCTGGAGCGTTTCGACCTGACCGAGCTGGCCGACCGCCCCGGCCGTACGCTGTCCGGCGGCCAGAAACGGCGGGTCGCCATCGCGATCGGGCTGGTCCACAGCCCGCCACTGCTGTTCCTCGACGAGCCGACCACCGGCCTGGACCCGCAGAACCGGGCGAACCTGTGGGACCGCATCACGCAGCTGCGCGAGTCCGGCACGAGCGTCCTGCTCAGCACCCACTACCTGGACGAGGCCGACGTGCTGTGCGACCGGCTGATGATCGTCGATCACGGCAAGGTCGTGGCCGAGGGCACCCCCGCCGCGCTCAAGCGGGAGGTCTCCGGGGACGTGATCACGCTCAGGCTCGACGACCCCGCGCGGGCCGCCGAGACGCTCCAGCCGCTCGCCCGCGAGACCCGGCTCGACGACGACGTGCTGCGCGTCTACGTGGACGACGGCGAGCACACGCTGCCCGCGCTGCTGCGGGCGCTGGAGGAGCAGGGCATCAAGCTGAGCTCGATCGCACTCGACCGCTCCACGCTCGACGACGTGTTCCTGGCCAAGACCGGCCGTTCCCTGCGCGACACCGGAGCCGAAGCATGATCCGCCACACCGCCCTCTTCACCGGCTACGAGCTGAAGAAGTCGTTCAGCAACCCGATCTGGCCGCTGTTCGGCATCCTGCAGCCGGTGCTCTACCTGGTGATGTTCGCGCCGCTGCTGAAGACCATGACGCCCGGCGGCACGACGGAGGACGCGCTGCGCATGTTCACCCCGGCGGCGATGATGATGATCGCGGTCTTCGGGTCGATGTTCTCCGGGTTCGGACTGATCGCCGAGCTGCGCAACGGCTCGATCGAGCGGTACGCCGTCAGCCCCGCGTGGCGCCCGGCCATCGTGCTCGGGCGGGTGGCCAAGGACATGGTCGTGCTGGTCTGCCAGGCGATCCTGGTGCTGATCGTGGCGTTCGCGATGGGCGTGCGCATCGGGGCCGTCGAGCTGGCGCTCGTGCTGCTGCTCATGGCCGCCACCGGGTTGTTCGCCTCCGGTCTGTCGCAGGGGCTGGCGCTGACCACCCGGGACGAGAACGGCATGTCGCAGACGCTCAACCTGTTCATGCTGCCGATCATGCTGCTGGCCGGGCTGTTCGTGCCGATCTCGTTCGCGCCCGAATGGATGAAGACCATCGCGCCGGTCAACCCGCTCTATCACGCGGTCGAGGCCGGGCGGGCGCTGTTCGACGGGCGGCTGACGGACTCGTCGATCCCGATCGCGTTCGCGGTGTTCATCGTGCTGGCGGTGCTCACCACGATCTGGTCGATGCGGGCGCTACGCAAGATCGCCGGGTAGGAACGTACCTGTCTCGTCGGTCATCCGCTCGTACTCCTCCAGCCGGGCCTGCGTGCGCAGCGGCGCCGCGTCGGCCATGGCCTCGACCAGGGCCATGGCCAGAGCCAGCGGCGCCGCGTGCGAGTCGAACACGAGCCGGTCACCGACGGGCGCGTCCAGCACCACTTCGGCCGGAAAATCCGACTTATCCGTTATCGCCGCCACCCGCAACCCCAGCTTCTCCGCGTACTCCAGCGCCTGCACGATCTCCCGCGGATAGCGCGGCAGCACCACGGCCACCAGCCACTCCGCCCCGGCCCGCCGGGCCGCGTGCAGCCCGTCGACCAGCTCAGACCCGCCGTGCGTGAGCAGCCGTACGTCGGGGTGGATGCGGCGGGCGTAGTAGGCGAACGTGGTGGCCAGCCCGCAGGAGATCCGCAGGCCCAGCACGGGCAGGGGCTCGGTGGCGGCCAGCTGCTCGCCCAGCTCCTTGAGCGGGAACGTCGTCAGACGCTCCCGTACGAGGGTCAGGTTGCGGATCTCGGCGTCGATGGCGCCGCGCAACAGGCTCTCCTGCGGCGCCCCCACCTCTCCGCCCAGCACCAACGGCCTCAGCGCCTGCCGCAACTCGGGGTATCCGGCGAACCCCAGCACCATGGCGAACCTCGTCACCGAAGGCTGACTGACCCCCGCCCTTTCGGCCAGCTCCACACTGGACAGGAAGATCGCCTCGTCCAGGTGCTCGCCGAGATAGTGCGCGATCCTGCGCTGCACCGGCGACAGCCTCCGGCCATCCAGCAGTACGCTCAGCCCACCGTGATATCCGTCCGCCACGCCACCTCCAACGCTCCCGCCCCGGCATTCTCATCCCTCATCCAGGCACCACCCGGGCCGAGGTCCCTTGGGACAAGGATCGAGCCGGCCCCCGCGCCCCCGCCGTAGACGCCCCGCGCGCCAAGGGGACCCCAACCGCAGGCACCCACGATCACCCCCGAGTCAGGATTCCCGCATCGGGATGCGGACCCCGCGGGTCGCGGCCACCTCGGCGGCCTCCTCATAGCCGGCGTCGACGTGCCGCATGACCCCCGTCCCCGGGTCGTTCGTGAGGACCCGGTTCAGCTTCTCCCGGGCCAACGCGGTCCCGTCGGCCACCGTCACCTGGCCGGCGTGGATGGACCGCCCGATCCCGACCCCGCCCCCATGGTGGATCGACACCCAGGCAGCCCCGGACGCCGTGTTCAGCAGGGCGTTCAGCAGCGGCCAGTCCGCGATCGCGTCCGACCCGTCCGCCATGGCCTCCGTCTCCCGGTACGGCGACGCGACGGACCCGCTGTCAAGATGATCCCGCCCGATCACGATGGGCGCCTGAAGCTCCCCCGACGCCACCATGTCGTTGAAGCGCTCCCCCGCGACGTTCCGCTCGCCGTACCCGAGCCAGCAGATCCGCGCCGGCAACCCCTGGAACTGCACCTTCTCCCCGGCCTTCCTGATCCACCGCGCGAGCGCCTCGTTCTCAGGGAAGAGCTCCAGGATCGCCCGGTCGGTGGCGGCGATGTCGGCGGGGTCGCCGCTCAGCGCCGCCCACCGGAACGGCCCCTTCCCCTCGCAGAACAGCGGCCGGATGTAGGCGGGCACGAATCCGGGGAAGTCGAAGGCCCGTGAGTAGCCGGCCAGCCGCGCCTCGCCCCTGATCGAGTTGCCGTAGTCGAAGACCTCGGCCCCCGCGTCCTTGAACCCGACCATGGCCTCCACGTGCCGCGCCATCGAGGCGCGCGCCCGCTCGGTGAAGCCGGCGGGATCCTTGTCCCGCTCGGCGGCCATGTCCTCGAAGGCGATGCCGACCGGCAGGTACATCAGCGGATCGTGCGCGGACGTCTGGTCGGTCACGATGTCGATCTCGGCCCCGCGGGCCAGCAGCTCGGGCACGACGTCGGCGGCGTTGCCCACGACCCCGATCGACAGCGGCCGCCGCGCGTCGCGCGCCTCGTACGCCAGCCGCAGCGCCTCGTCCAGCGACGCCGCCTCGACGTCGAGGTAGCGGTGCTCGATGCGGCGGGTGATCGAGCGCGGGTCGCAGTCGACGCAGATGACCACCCCGCCGTTCATGGTGACGGCCAGCGGCTGGGCGCCGCCCATCCCGCCCAGCCCGGCCGTCAGCGTGATGGTCCCGGCCAGCGACCCGCCGAACCGCTTGTCGGCCACCGCCGCGAACGTCTCGTACGTGCCCTGCAGGATCCCCTGCGTGCCGATGTAGATCCACGACCCGGCGGTCATCTGCCCGTACATGGTGAGCCCGGCCGCCTCCAGCCGCCGGAACTCCTCCCAGTTGGCCCAGTCGGGCACCAGGTTGGAGTTGGCGATGAGCACCCGGGGCGCCCACTCGTGGGTGCGGAACACGCCCACGGGGCGCCCCGACTGCACCAGGAGGGTCTCGTCGCCCTCGAGCGTGGTCAGCGTCCTGACCAGCGCGTCGTACGACGCCCAGTCACGCGCCGCCCGCCCCGAGCCGCCGTAGACGACCAGTTGCTCGGGGTGCTCGGCGACCTCCGGGTCCAGGTTGTTCTGGAGCATCCGGAGCGCGGCCTCCTGCGGCCACCCCTTGGCGGTGATCGTCGTGCCTCGTGGCGCGCGTACGCTGCGGCTCATCGTGACCCTCCTGTATGAAACCATTCATCCATGTCACCCGCAGACTACAACGGCCGGCCGACGAGGTTCAGGAGGCGGATGTTGAGTACAGCTAGCTGACGAGGAACTGGGTGGTGGCCAGCTCCCGGTAGAGCTCGTCCCCCCCGACCAGCTCCTCGTGCGTGCCGACCGCCCGCACCCCGCCCGACTCCATGACCACGATCCGGTCGGCGTTCGTCACCGTGGACAGCCGGTGGGCGATGACCAGCACGGTCGTCTCCGCGGCGACCTCGGCGATGACCTCGCGCAGCCGCATCTCGTTGACCGCGTCGAGCTGCGAGGTGGCCTCGTCGAGCAGCAGCAGCCTGGGCTTGCGCAGCAGCGCCCGGGCGATGGCGACCCGCTGCCGCTCGCCACCCGACAGCAGCACACCGCGGTGCCCGACGGCCGTCTCCAGCCCTTCGGGAAGCCGGGACACCAGGTCGTCGAGCCTCGTGCGGGCGATGGCGCGCCGCAGCTCGTCCTCGGTGGCGTCCTGGGCGGCGAAGAGCAGGTTCTCCCGCAGCGTGCCGGCCAGGACGGGGGCGTCCTGCTCGACGTACCCGAGCGCGGCCCGCAGCTGGCCGAGCGGCCAGTCGCGAATGTCCCGCCCGCCGATCCGGATGTTGCCGCCCTGGTGGTCGTAGAAGCGCTCGAGCAGCCCGAACACCGTGGACTTACCCGCCCCCGACGGCCCCACCAGCGCGGTCAGCCCGCCCGGCGGCACCTCGAAGCTCACCCCGTCGTGCACGATCGGCCGGTCCTCGCCATACCGGAACACCACGTCCTCGAACGTCACCCCCACCGGCGCGGCGCGCTCCGCGATCGCGAGCGGCTCGGCCGGCTCGGACGGCAGCTCCTCGATCTCCTTGATCCGCTTCATCGCGGCCAGGCCCTGCTGGAGCTGGACCCCGCCCTGGACGAGCTGCCCGATCGGCGGCACCAGGTAGAACAGGTACAGCAGGAACGCGATCAGCGACGACACCTCAAGCACGCCGGAGGCGACCCGGGACCCGCCCACGGCCAGCACGGCCAGGAACGCGATCTGCACCGCCATCCAGGTCGCCACCCCGGCCAGCGACGTCCACCCCGCGACCTGCAGCCCCCGGTCGCGGGCGCGTTCCGCGGCCTCGCCGACCACGGCGATCTCCCGCTCCTCCGCGCCGCTCGCCTTGACGGTCCGGTACGCCTGCAGCGCCCGGTCCAGCACGGCCCCCATCTCGCCCACGGCCTCCTGGGCGTGCGACTGCGCCCGCTGGATCTTCGGCATGATGAGCGCCACGAGCCCGCCGATCACCACGACCACGAGCAGCGTGACCAGCAGCAGCACGCCGTCCATGGTCGCCATCATGACGATGGCCCCGACCAGCATGAACGCCGCGCTGACCGACTCGACGATGCCGTTCGTCAGCACCGCGCGCAGCAGCGTCGTGTCACCGGTCACCCGCGCCAGCAGGTCGCCGGGCTTGAGCCGGTCCACGTCGGCGACCTTGAGCCGCAGCATCCGGTCGACGAGCCGGCGCCGGGCGCCGAGCACGATGCCCTCGCCGGTGCGCTCCATCAAATAGCTGCCCGCGGCCGACACGACCGCGCCGACCAGCACCGCCACGGTTAACCCGAGCAGCGGCCCGGCCATCGACTGGCTTTCGCCGAACGCGTCCACGACGTACTTGGCCAGCAACGGCATCGCGAGTCCCGCCACTGAGCCGATCAAGCCCAGCAGCCCGCCCAGGAACAGGATCTTCCGGTGCGGGCGGACGTAGGCGAGTAACTCCTTGACCACCGCATCCCCTTTCACGACATTTCTCGTTTCACTCCAACGAACGGAGCCACTCGATCGACACCACCCAACGAGGTCAACCTAAATTGACGACCTAAGTATGTCAACTTTGGTTGACCTCTCCTTCTTGAGGAGGAGACGACATCCGGGAGGGGGCCCGCGGACGAATAGGGCGTCGAGGAATCCGGCCGGAACCTCGCACCAACGATCAGCCCCTCCGAAAGGACCGAACATGGAGCTCCGGATCAACCGGCGCGCTCTAGTCGGACTCGGCCTCGCCGTGGCAGTCGCCGCGTCGTCGTTGGCCGTGCTCCGCACCGACTCCGGCACCGCTTCCTCGCACCGCGAGGCTCCCAAGATCGCGGGCGACCCGCTGAACGACAACACCGACGTCTACGCGTTCGTCAGCCCCGACAAGGCCGACACGGTGACGCTGCTGGCCAACTGGATCCCGTTCCAGGAGCCCAACGGCGGCCCGAACTTCTACCCGTTCGACACCGGATCGCGTTACAACATCAAGATCGACAACGACGGCGACGCCAAGCCCGACGTCACCTACCAGTGGACGTTCCGCGACGAGGACAAGCGCGGCAACACCACGTTCCTGTACAACAACGGGCCCGTCACCTCGCTGGACGACCCCAACCTGCTCTTCCGCCAGCGCTACACCCTCAAGCGCATCACGCCCGGCGGCTCCAAGACGCTGATCTCGGACGGCATCGTCGCACCGAGCAACGTCGGCAGAGCGTCCATGCCGGACTACGGCACCCTGCGCGCCCAGTCCATCAGGAACCTGCCCGACGGCGGCAAGGCGTTCGCCGGGCAGTCGGACGAGGCGTTCTTCCTGGACCTGCGCGTGTTCGACCTGGTCTACGGCGGCGACCTGTCCGAGGTCGGCCAGGACACCACCAAGGGCTACAACGTCAACACGCTGTCGGTGCAGGTGCCCCAGTCCGACCTGGCGATCAAGGGCGACCCGAAGGGGAACCCCGTGATCGGCGTCTGGTCCACCACGGACAAGTTCAACGGCAGCAAGTACGTCCAGGTCTCGCGCCTGGGCAACCCGCTGATCAACGAGGTCGTGGCGCCCGCCGGGCTCAAGGACGCGTTCAACGCGCTGGCGCCGGAGAACGACGCCGACGTGGCGGCGCTGGTCAAGCGGGTCACCGACCCTGAGCTGGCCAGGCTGCTTGAGGCGTTCTACGGCATCAAGGCGCCCGCGACCCCGCGTAACGACCTGGTCGAGATCTTCCTGACCGGCATCGCCAAGCAGAACGGCCCGATCAAGGCCGATCTGAACTCGCAGATCCTCAACAAGGACGCGGCCAAGCTGCGCCCCTCGGAGATGCTGCGGCTCAACATGTCGATCCCGCCCGCGAAGGACCCGAACCGGCTCGGCGTGCTCGCCGGCGATCTGCAGGGCTTCCCGAACGGCCGCCGTCTCACCGACGACGTCGTGGACATCGAGCTGCAGGCCGTGGCAGGCGCCGCGCAGTCCGGCAAGCTCGTGCCCGGTCTGACCGACAAGGTGGACAAGAACGACAAGCCGTTCCTGCAGTCGTTCCCGTACATCCCGCTGCCCAGCAACGTGGCGGTCAACCAGCGCTAGACCTCGACCGGCCGGGCTTCCCTCTCTCCAAAACCGGCCGGTCCACCCCGGCGGCAGACTCCCGTCTCCCATCGTCTGCCGCCACAGAGAGGGCCGGCCGGCCGCGCTCCCCGTCGCGGCCGGCCGGCCCGGCACCCAGCTCTGGAGCCTTCGACATGCGCACCCTCGTGACCTTCGCCGGACTCGCCCTCATCGGGGCAATGATCTTTACGATCGTCTCCTTCACCGCGACGCCCGCGGAGCAGCCGGTGGCGGCGGCCAACCCCGTCACCGAGACGCTGCAGGAGCGCCTCAAGCGCCTCCCCGGCGACTACCGGAGCTGGGCCGAGCTCGGCTCCCAGTACGTGGACCAGGCCAGGGTCACGGGCGACCCGTCGTACTACGCCAAGGCGGAGGGCGCGCTCGACACCGCCGCCAAGCTGAAGGCGGACGACGACGCGGTGCTCACCGGCCGGGCGGCGCTGGCCGCCGGCCGCCACGAGTTCTCCGACGCCGTACGGCTGGCCGAGCAGGCCATCGAGGCCAACCCGTACGGCGCCGCGGCCCACGGCGTGCTGGCCGACGCGAAGACGCAGCTCGGAGACCTGCGCGGCGCCGAGCGGGCGGTGACCAAGATGTTGGACCTGCGGCCGGGGGTGGCGGCGTTCGCCCGCGCCTCCTACGCGGCCGAGCTCCGCGGCGACCAGGACGGCGCCCGCACGTATCTCGAACACGCCCACCGTGACGCCTGGCTGCCGCCCGACCTCGCCTACGCCCGCTATTACCTGGGCGAGCTGGCGCTCCACTCCGGCGACCTGGCCACGGCCCAGGACTGGTACGCCAAGGCCCTGCAGGCCTACCCCGCCTACACGCCGGCCCTCGCCGGCCAGGCCAGGGCGGCGGCGCTCGGCGGCCGCCTGACCGAGGCGCTCGGCCTCTACGAGCGCGTCGTCGAACGGCTCCCGCTCCCCCAATACCTCATCGAGCAGGGCGAGACCAGGCTCAAGACCGGGCAGCAGGCCGACTGGACGCTGCTCAAGGCGCAGCGCACGCTGTTCGAGGCCGCGGGCGTGCGCGACGACCTGACGTGGGCCGAGTTCGAGGCCGACCACGGGGACCCGGCGCGGGCCGTGCGGCACGCCAGGACCGAGTACGAGCGCAACCCCAACCTGGTCGCCGCCGACGCCCTGGCCTGGGCCCTGTACAAGGCGGGCAAGCCGGACGAGGCGCTGCCGTACGCGAAGAAGGCCACCTCGACAGGCTGGCGGAACCCGCTGCTGAGCTACCACCGCGCCAAGATCGAGCAGGCGCTCGGCCGGCCGGCGCGCGTGGACCCCGCCTTCGATCCGGCACTGTCCGCATTGGCGAGGTTCTCATGAGAACGGTCAGGCTCGGCCTGCTGTCCGCCCTGGCGGTCCTTCTGCTGTCCGTCCTGCCGGCTGGACCGGCGCAGGCGTCGGCGATGCACCCGCTGGGCAGGTTCACCGTCAATCACTACAACGGCCTGCGGATCTCTCCCTCCGACGTGCGCAACCTCGCCGTCGTGGACCTGGCCGAGCTGCCGACCCTGCAGGCCAAGCCGCAGGTCGACGCCGGGTACGCGGCCCGCCGCTGCGCCGCGGTCGCCGCCGCCCAGCGCCTCGTGGTCGCCGGCAAGGCGGTGCCGTGGCGGGTGGCCGCCTCCGCGTTCGCCTACGCCCCCGGCGAAGGGGGTCTCCAGACCAGCCGCCTGACCTGCCGGCTCGTGGCCGAAGTCCGCGGCATGGGGGCCGTGGAGTTCACCGACGGGTTCGAGCAGGACCGGATCGGCTGGCGCGAGATCACCGCCGTCGGCGACGGGGTACGTCTGGCCCGCTCGTCGGTGCCCGCCACGAGCGTGAGCCGGGAGCTCCGGGCGTACCCCGACGATCTGCTGGCCGACCCGCTCGACCAGCGCACCGCCACGCTGACGGTGTCCGGCCCGGGGCTTTCTGCTCCGTCCGGCTCGGGAGCCCCCGGCGACGACACCCTGCCCGGCGGGTTCGAGATCGGCGGGCCCATCGGGGACGCGCTGGCCGCCCTGGACCGGACATTCACTGAGCTGGTCGGCTCGGACTCGCTGACGGTGCCGCTCGGGCTGCTGGCCGTCGGGCTGGCCGTGGTGCTGGGGGCCGGGCACGCGCTGATCCCCGGGCACGGCAAGACCATCATGGCCGCGTACCTGGCCGGACGGCGGGGCCGGCCGCGCGACGCGCTCGTGGTGGGCGCGACCGTGACGGCCACCCACACGGTGGGGGTGCTGGTGGTGGGCCTGCTGCTGAGCGCGTTCACGGCGCTGGCCGGGGAGTCGGTGCTGGCCTGGCTCGGCGTGGCCAGCGGCGCCCTGATCGCCATCATCGGCCTCCGCCTCCTCCTGAACACCCGCCGCACCGCACTCCACGGCCACGGCCACGGGCATGGGCATGGGCATGGGCATGGGCACGGGCACGGGCATGGCCACGGGCACGAGGGCGAGGGCGAGGGCAGGAACAAGCGTGCGGGGCTCGTGGGACTCGGCATCGCGGGAGGCCTGGTCCCCAGCCCTTCGGCCCTGATCGTCCTCCTCGGCGCCATCGCACTCGGCCGCACCTGGTTCGGCGTGGCGCTGGTGACCGCCTACGGCATCGGCATGGCGGCGACACTGACCGTCACGGGCCTGCTCCTGGTCAAGCTGGTCGACCGCCTCGAACAGCGCGCCTCCGCCGGCCGCCGCCTGGCCGCCCGCGTGTCCGGCCTGGCCCCGCTGGGAACGGCGGCCATGGTCGTCCTCCTGGGCGCGGGCCTGGCCCTCCGCTCGGTGGCCGCCCTCTAGCGCCGACCGGCATCACGATCTATAGTCATGGCCATGACTACTCATGACCATGATTAGCTGATGGCCCTCCGACACGCCGTCCTCGCCGCGCTGCTCGACGGCGAGTCCAGCGGTTACCAGCTCACCAAGATCTTCGACGTGGGCGTCTCCAACTTCTGGTACGCCGCCCCGCAGCAGCTCTACGCCGAGCTGGCCAAGCTGGAGTCCGAAGGTCTGGTCGCGGGGCACGTGGTGGTCCAGCAGGGCCGCCCCAACAAGCGCGTGTTCACGGTCACCGAGGCCGGGATCGGCGAGCTGGCCGCCTTCGCCGCGGCCCCGCCCAAGCCGCTGCTCATCCGCGACGACCTGGCCGTCCGAGTGCACGCCGTCGACCTGCTCGAGCCCGCACCGGTGATCGCCCAGCTCCGCGAGCGGGCCGAGGAGGCCGCGGCCAAGCTCGCGCTGTTCGAGAAGATGCTCGTCCACCTGCGCGGCGACCTCGACGAGGAGTCGTTCCTGCGCCACGGCGAGCGCGTCGGCCCGTACCTCACCTGTCTGGGAGGATGCCGCCTGGAGCGGGAGATCCGCGACTGGTGCCTGCAGAGCGCGCGGACGCTGCGCGAACGTGCCGCTCATACCCGAAGGGAGCTGTCCTGATGTACAGCCGTTACGTCGCCCTGGGCGACAGCCAGACCGAGGGACTGGGCGACGGCGACGACGTACGCGGCCACCGCGGCTGGGCCGACCGCCTCGCCGAGCAGCTGGCCCGCGCCAACCCCGGCGTGCTCTACGCCAACCTCGCCGTCCGCGGCCGCCAGGCCGCCCAGATCCGCGACGAGCAGTTGCCGGTCGCCCTGGAGCTGCGGCCCGACCTGGCCACGGTCATGGCGGGCATGAACGACGTCATCCGCCCCGGCTTCGAGGCCGCCGAGGTGGCCGCGGTGCTGGAGGACATGTACGCGGCCCTGACCGCCACGGGAGCGCATGTGATCACCGTGACCTTCCCCGACATCGGCGCGATCGCGCCGCTGGCCCGCCGGTTCCGGCCCAGGGTGCTCGACCTCAACGCCCGCATCAGGGACGCCGCCGCGCGCCATGGGGTCACGCTGATCGACACGTTCCCGCTCACGTACGTCACCGACGCCAGGATGTGGAGCAGCGACCGGCTCCACGCCAGCCCCACAGGGCACGCCAGGTTCGCCGACTCCGTAGCGCACGCACTCGGACTGCCGGGCAGCGACGACACCTGGATGACGCCGCTCCCCGCGCTGCCCGCGCCGCCCGCCTGGCGGGCGGCGGCTACGGAGATGCGGTGGCTGGCCACGTTCGCGGGGCCGTGGATCGGCCGCCGTCTGCGCGGCCGCTCCTCGGGCGACGGCCGCACCGCCAAACGCCCCCTGCTCACGCCCGTGACCGGCAGCGATCAGTCGACTTCTGGCACGTCGTCGGCGTCGTAGTCGATGCAGCGGCAGGGCCACGACGCCCTCAGCCCGGGGCGTGGAGATCGTCCAGAGAGTCGGGGACCTTCTCCTCCAGGCCCTTGTGCCACGAAAGAGTGGCCATGGCTCAAGTATGCCGACGACCACGCCGCGTGGAAGGCAGATCGTGGCGCCCGGAGAGAAACTCCTGGAAGGCGATCTTGGCTCGGATCACCGGCCGCCGCCAGCGCTCCTCGCGGCGGATGGCCCGGGCCATCTTGCGCGGCGACCTCTTGGCGAAGAACAAGTGCGCCCACGGCGAGCCGGGGCGCGCCAGGCGTACCGCGCCGACCAGCAGCATGGGCGGCACGAACAGGCCCGCCATCCCGGTCCAGATCTTCCCCTTCAGCAGCGTGACGACGGCCAGCAGCAGGTTGGCGACGATCAGCGCGGCCGGGCTCACGGGTGTGCCGTAGTCCCAGGTGAGGGGTCGCAGGCCGATGAGGAGCAGGCCGGTGACGGCGACCGCGATGAAGACCGCGTCGACCGAGGTGCGCCCCTCCTCCTCCCAGTACACGTCGTGCAGGTGCAGGATCAGCGCGAACTCGTCCAGCACCAGCGCCGACCCTATGCCGAACACGCACGCTGCGGCCGCGTATCCGACCTGCGAGGCCGACGAGACGATGAGCCCCGCGACGCCGCCGATCAGCATCAGCACCACGCCGAACACCACGTGGTGAATGTGCATCTCGCCCACGTTCACGTTGCGGAACCAGCCGACCTTCGCCCTGATCAGCCGCACGTTGATGCGGGTGGCGATGAACGCCACGATGAGCGTGACGAAGTAGCAGAACAGCGGCAGCCGTCCTGTGGCGACGATGTTGTACTCGAACCAGTTCCCCATAGCCCTGAAACTGATGGTACGAGGCTCTCAGCCCTTTATGTGCGTAGCGGGAGTCGCGCCCGAAGCCGTACTGGACGACAGGCCGCAGAACAGGTCCGGAGACAGGGCCGTCACGACAGGAACGCCCGCAGCAGGGCCGCTGTTCCCTCCAGGTGCTCGACGACCGCCTGCCTGGCCCGGTCCGGGTCGCCGGCGAGGATGGCGTCCACGATGGCCTGGTGCTGCAGTGCGGCGTGGTCCAGATTGACCTGCAGCATCGGGATCGCGTTCAGCAGGTCGCTGATCCGGGACCGCGCGTCCGCGCACGTCGTGGCGAGCAGGGTCGAGCCGGTCAGCTCGGCGATGGACAGGTGGAAGGCCGTGTCGAGCCGGCGGTAGTCCTCCAGGGGCGCCTCGTTCAGGTCCGACAGCCGGCGGACGAGCAGGGCCCGCTTCTCCTTCGTGAGGTCGGAAATGGCCAGCACCTGGGCGGCGCCGCACTCCACCGCCAGCCGGAACGTGAGCGCGTCCGACAGGTCGTCCATGCCCATCTCCGCCACGGCCTGCCGCAGGTCGCCGACGTCCGGTTCGGGCGGCACGTACGTGACGAAGGCACCCCCGTAACGCCCCCTGCGTACGTCGAGGTAGCCCGCCTCCGACAGGGCGCGGATCGCCTCGCGCAGGGTGACCCTGCTGATCCCGAGCTGGACGGCGAGCTCGCGCTCCGGCGGAAGCTTGTCGCCCGGCGGGACCACGCCCAGCTTGATGGCCTGGAGCAGCCGTTCCACGGTCTCCTCGAAGGCGTTGCCGGCCCGCACCGGGCGCAACACCGTCATCAAACGCGACGACTCGTCCAACGTGTCCTCAGGTCTTGACAAGCGATCCCGACATGCACATCAATGGTCTGAGACTAGCCCAATCAACGGGAAAGCGCGTCAGGCAGATCGGAGCGACGCCACGTGAACGAAGGGTTCCTGACCGTCAGTGAACTGCGCGACGAGGTGGTGGCCGGGCGCATCGACACCGTGCTGCTCGCGATCGCCGACATGCAGGGCAGGTTGCAGGGTAAGAGGCTGTCCGCGCGCTATTTTCTCGATGAGGTGCTGAACCACGGTTCTGAGGGCTGCAACTATCTGCTCGCGG
>NZ_VCJS01000261.1 GCF_005893125.1 Nonomuraea basaltis
GAGGGCGCGGGCGGGGGCCGCTCGTCCGCCGCTACGGAGTCAGCCGGTGTCGTGCGGAGGAGGGCGGCCAGCGCCAGAGCGGTGTTCTCCGCGGTGGCTCGCTGCCCGGGGTCCTTTTTGAGCAGACTGGCGAGGACAGGTGTCAGGGCACCGGCTCGCCGGGCCTGGCGGGGTTCGCGGGTGAGGATGGCGACGTAGAGGGCGGTGAGTGTGTTCCCGGAGAAGGGAGGTTCGCCCTCGACGGCCGCGTACAGGGTGACACCGAGGGACCACAGGTCGGAAGCCGCGGTGGCCTGCTTGCCATCGAGCTGTTCGGGAGCCAGATAGGAAGGCGTCCCGACGATCATCCCTGTGCTGGTAAGGGCCATCGTCGCATCGGTCACGCCGGCGATGCCAAAGTCCGTAAGGACGACTCGTCGGCCGGAGAGCAGGATGTTGTCCGGCTTCACGTCCCGATGCACGACACCGGCGGTGTGCGCGGTGGTGAGCGCGTCCAGGACGGACGCGCCGATCTCCGTCACCCTCTGCACCGGCAGCCGACCGTGTTCCCGGATCTCCGCGGCCAGGGACTTTCCGGCGACGAGCTCCATCACGATCATGGGGGCGCCGTTGTGCTCCACCGCGTCATGGACCGTGATGATGCCGGGATGGTTGAGCCGGGCCGCAGCGCGGGCCTCCCGCATGACGCGCCCGACCAGTTTCTCTCGCTGTTCGCCGGCCAGCCCGGCGGGGATGATGACCTCCTTGATCGCTACATCGCGTCTCAAGGTTTCGTCCCAACCGCGCCACACGCGGCCCATCCCACCCTGGCCGACGAGCTCAACCAGCCGGTAGCGCCCGCCGATCAGCTCACGACTCGTCCCCGACACGATCGACACCATATCGATCGACGCACCAGGTGACGAGCCCCGCGTTCACGAGCGGAGCGCGAGAAGGCGATCCGGCGAGCGCGCAGGTAGGCGCGACACATTGCACAGCGAGCCTCGATGGGGAGCCAGTGGGCGTCGACCCTATGGCTCGCGTTGCGGCCGCGGATGGGGGACGCACCTGAATGATCACAGCGGTGGCAGAGGGGCTCATCAGCCACAACACATAGTGATCAATTCATCGCGATCTCAGCCAACGAGAGCCGATGCCTCTTCGCCCTGCTGACCCGGCCACCCCTCGACGGCGAGGGTGACGATGTCGAGGTTGCCTGACGAGCGCAACGGCGTGCCGGCCAGAACCTATGCCTGCTTGCGGAAGACCACACTCAAGATCTGCTATTGGCCGGTTTCCCCGTTGTCCCGAGGTCCCGCGATCAGGAGCGATCCCAGATCAACGGCAGCTCAAGCCGGTCGTCCCGCTCCCAGACGAGGTTCTCGCGGACGTCGACGACGCCGCCGAGCCCCTTGGCCATGTGCACGGCCGCCACCGCCTCGGTGCGCGTCGAGGTGTAGCCGGACAGCGTCACGATGCCTTTCTGCACCTGCACGACGATCCCGGTCCGGTCGTTCCACCGGGCCTGCTCGGGGATGGCCTCCTCGACCCACCGCTTGAGCTCCGCGTCGTCGCGCACGTACGCCTTGAGCAGATCGCGTCTGCTCACGATGCCCATCAGACGCCCATCCCCGTCCACCACGACCAGGCGCTTGACGCCGTGCTCGTCCATCAGCTGGGCCGCCGTCACAGTGGACACCTCGGGCGCGACCGTCACCGCCGGCGCCGACATCAGCTCAGCCGCCCTAGCGCCCGTGGCCTTTTCCCTACCGTCCTCGCCGCGGCTGGCCAGTCTGCGGCGCAACCGGGCACGCAGCCGCGGCCGATAGTCCTCCCCGTAGTACTGCTCCCGGAACTCCTCCTTGTGCAGCAGATCCGCCTCCGACACCACGCCGGCGACCCGCCCCACCTCGTCCAGGACGGGCACGGCGCTGACCCCGCGCCGTACGAGCAGCTCGGCGACGTCCTTGAAGGGCGTGTCCGCTTTCACCGAGGCCACGTGCGTGGTCATCACGTCTCTCACACTGATCCGCACCATCGGATCCTCCTTCGTCTCTGTTGGCCATCGCACCACCTTGCCGAAGCGGGTCCCTAGGGACGGAAGTCCTGCGTGCCGGAGCTTTGGTCAGAGGGTTTTTCGCGACATGGCCCCGGCATGGGGGACGGACGGCCATGCAGAGCGGGACTTTCGGCCCTGATTCCCGGGCCACCCCGTCGGTGAAGGTAGGTACAGGACCAAAGGAGAGTGGAGAGCATGCGCGCTGCCGTCGTGACCGGTTTCGACAAGCCCCTCGAGATCCAGGAGCTGCCCGTCCCCGAACCAGAGCCGCACCAAGTGCTCGTCCGGATGGAGGCCAGCGGCCTGTGCCACACCGACATCCACGCCGCTCACGGAGACTGGCCGGTCAAGCCGTCCCTGCCCTTCACACCGGGGCATGAGGGCGTCGGGATCATCGAGAAGATCGGCTCCGCGGTGACCGGCCGGGCGGTCGGCGAGCGGGTGGCCATCCCGTGGCTCGGCTCCGCCTGCGGCACCTGCGAATACTGCGTCAGCGGCCGCGAGACCCTGTGCGAGTCCCAGCAGAACACCGGATACGCCCTCGACGGCGGCCACGCCGAGTACGCCGTCGCCCACGCCGGCTACGTGGTCCCCGTCCCTCAGGAGATCTCCCCCGTCGAAGCCGCGCCGCTGACCTGCGCAGGCGTCACCACCTACAAGGCCGTCAAAGTCTCCGGCCTGCGCCCATCCGAACGCGCCGCCATCTTCGGCATCGGCGGCCTCGGCCACCTGGCCCAGCAGTACGCGCAGATCTTCGGCGCACAGACCGTCGCCGTCGACGTCACCGAGGACAAGCTGCGGCTGGCCCGGGAGCTGGGCGCCACACACACGATCAACGCCGCTGCCAGCGACCCCGTTGAGGAGATCAAGGCGCTGGGAGGGGTGGACGTGGCCATCGTGCTGGCCGCCAGCCCGCAAGTCCTCGAGCAGGCCCACGCCTCGCTGCGGCGTGGTGGCCGCCTGGTGCTGGTCTCGCTGCCCAAGGACAACGCGATGAGCCTGCCCATCTTCCAGACCGTGCTCGGCGGCATCACCGTGATCGGCTCCATCGTCGGCACCCGCGCCGACCTGGCCGAGGTCTTCCAGCTGCACGCCGAAGGACGCACCAAGGTCATCTACGAGACGCGCAAGCTCGATGACATCAACCGGTCCTTCGACGACGTCCTCTCCGGCGCCGTGCCCGCCCGCCTCGTCTTCCAGATGTGAGTCCCTGTAAGGACACGACCATGTGCAACTACTGCGGCTGCCGGGAGTTCCCGGTGATCGGCCGCCTCTCCCAGGAGCACTGGGACATCCGCGAGTGCGCAGGAGCTCTGCGCCGGGCCATCCACGAAGGCCGCCACGACGCCGCCGAGACCCTCCTGGATGAGCTGTTGGCCCGCCTCGTCCCGCACACCGCCACCGAGGAGAGCGAGCTGTTCGCCGAACTGCGCGCCGAGGGGTCGCTGGCCGATGAGGTGGAGCGGCTCTGCGCCGAGCACGCCGACATCCACGGCGTGCTGGGGACGATCGATCGGGCCACACCCGACTGGCCCGCCGTGCTGAAGGCTCTCGACCGGCTGCACCAGCACATCGACCACGAGGAACACGGGCTGTTCCCCGCCGCCGTCATCATGCTGCCGCTCACCGCCTGGGACCGCATCACACCCGAGCAGTCCTCGGCCGGCCTTCCCTGAGGGCCGAAAGGCCCACGAAGGACAGGTCCAAAGTCCCACCTCGAAGGTGACCTGTGGCCGTGACGGCCGGTCCGGCTTCGGATCTACCGTTTCGGTCATGTCCGATGAGCGCCACCCGATCCGCCGCCTGCCTGGCACGCGGTCGGGGGTGTCCATGACGGGCCTGCACCCTGACGGGCGGCGAGTCGCACTTGTGAAAGCCCATCCCCAGACCCGCCGCCCGTCCGCCCACGCAAGCACAGGTCGCCGGTTTCGCGACCCCCATGACCGGCTTCCACGTCCGACGCGTCTTCGACGAGCTGTCCCACGGCCTGATCCGCTCATAGCGGCCCGAGCGGGCGCTCGTCACCGACGACACGGACGGACGTACCTCATGCTCGAAGACCTCCACACGGCCACGCGCCGCGACCCCGCCTTGTACGGCCACCGCAAGCTGGAGGCCATCCTCTACCCAGGCGTATGGGCGGTATGGATCCACCGGGCCAAGAAGCCGACCCGCGCCATCCGCCGCGCCCGCAGATCGGGCACCGACCTCCACCCGAGACCCGAGAGTCGTACCAGTAGAGCCAAGACCGGCCCCACCCGCAAACGCCAGACCCGCGTCAAGAAGATGACCTCCAGCCAGATGCCCGACCGGCGTCCGGTGCCCGCCCCCACCCTCGCGGTGGGGAACCGTCCGGCGGGCCAAGCACCCCAGACGAACCGGCGCAAGCCGGGGCGTACAGGTCTTGTACGGGATTTCCACAACCGGACCGGCTTCCACAAAGTGAAAGCCAGCCCCGTGCTCCTCCTTGCTGAGTACGGAACTGGCTCTCGCCACGCTACGCCACCCGGAACACTCAACCCACACGGGCTTGGGTAAGTACAGGAAATCTCAGACGGTCACTTGTCTTGCACTTTGAACAGGCCGTGTGCGCCTGCCTCGGCCTGGCGCATCGTGTGGTCCACCACCGGGTACGTGCCCGCCTCCGGGAAGACCAGTTCGGCGAAGCCGCCCTGCGCGGGAGCCAGGTCGAGCACCTGCGCTCCGCCCGCCTCGTCCGCCCGCAGCAGGTACGCGCCCTCCTTGTAGACCGTGTCGAACGGCGCGCCCACCACATGCAGCGCCGTGCCCGAACTGGGTCCGGCGGCCACGGCCCAGATACGCACGCGCTCTCCGGCCTTGGCCTGCAGCGGGGCGTGGTCGTAGCCGGCGGCTGTGCCGTTGAACATCCGGCCGTCCGGGTCGCCCTGCCGGATCTTGGCGACCTGGGCGTCGGCGCCGGGCTCGCCAAGGTACAGCTCGCCCTGGACCAGGAGGTACTCGCGGTCCACCTTCGGCAGGTCGGGCGGGTCGATGATGACCGCCCCGTACATGCCGTTGGCGATGTGCTGGGTCATCGGCATGGTCGAGCAGTGATACAGCCACGCCCCGGCGAAGTCCGCGCGGAAACGGTACGTCAGCCGCTCGCCCGGCTGGATCGTGCGCATCGGGCCGTCCGGCGCCGTCGCCCCCGCGTGGAAGTCGATGCCGTGGCCCATCGTGCCTGCGTTGACGAACGTCACGACGAACACGTCGCCTACCTTGCCGCGCAGCACCGGCCCTGGCATGGTCCCGTTGAACGTCCACACGCGTTGCCGCACCCCAGGTGCGACCTCCTGGATGATGGTGTCGTCGGCGCGGATCTCGACGTGGTGTTCCGTGCCTCCGGGGGCGGGCTTCCAGTCGCGTCGTACGGCCTCCAGCCCGGTGGCATGGGTGCGGCCAGGTCCAGGCGGGTGGGTGCGCTTTGTTGCGGGACGGCGTGCGTGCCGTGTCCGTCGTAGCCGGTGCTCGCCTCCGACTGGGATGCGGGAGCCGTGCCGGTCGGGATGATGCGCATGGTCATGCCCGCTGCGCGGTGCCCGGCCACCGTGCACCAGCCGTCCACGGCCGCGCCCAGCGGCTGCAGCTTCAGCGTGGCGCTCTGGCCGGGAGCCAGCATCGGGGTTCGTTCGCCGGTCGCCAGGCGCAGGTCGTGCCGCTGGGCGTCGGCGTTGGTGACGCGCAACGTCAGCACGGTTCCTGCGGGCGCCTCGATCACGGCAGGGCGGATGCTCATCCCGGACAGCGTCACCTCGACCGTCTGGGAACCGGTCACGGCCACCGTCGACGGCCCCGAGGCACCGGTCGTGGCGACGACGACCGCGGCGGCGGTCAGCAGGCAGCCGACGACCACGCCGGCGATGGCGGGCAGCGATGGCCTGGCGGGCGGCGACTGCCGCCCCTGCGTTCCGCCGCCGTCCGCCGGACTCCCGCCACCGACCCCGCCACCGACCGCCGGGCTTTGCCCGCTGCCCATGCCCGCGCCCAGCCGTTGGCCGTTGGCTGAGCGGGCCCGGACCAGAGCGGTGATGGCCAGGACGATGAAGGCCAGCGTCGAGCCCAGGACCAGCGCCCGGCCCAGTAACGTCACCGGCTGCGGCACCGGCAAAGCCAACAGCGGCACCCCCAGGTTGAGCGCCACCAGCCGCACCGGCCAGCCGCGCTCCAGCAGCGCCGCATTCTCCTTGAACCGGGCCGGGCCACCGCCCAGCATCGCGGGCAGCAGATGCAGCAGCGAGCCCAGCAGCACCTGGGCGACGAACCCGACGAGCACCAGCGGCAGCAGCGGCTCCAGCGCCGCGCCGACCTCGTGGGCCGGGCGCGTGGCCACGACCACCAGGTCGGCGGCCAGCGCCACCTCGAACCAGACGATCGCCGCCCCCAGCATCCACGAGGCCCCGGTGTGTGGCCGCTTGCGCCGCAGCGCGTCGGCCAGCGGCGCGAGCACCGCGAGCCCACCGGCCGCGTAAGCCGCCAGCCCGGCCGGCGCCACCCACCGCCAGCCCGCCAGCAGCCCGGCGACGGCCACCGCCAGGCCCGGCACGGCCAGCCACAGCCCCACACGCGACGCCCGCCGGGTCCCATCCGACATGCGGGTCCGCAGGACCGTCGGCCACAGCGTGAACAGCGTGCCGAGCACGGTCAGGCCGACCCAGCCGAACAGATTCACCTCGGCGTGCGCGGCATGCAACCGCTCGTGCGCACCCTCCTGCCCGATGTGCGCGGCCAGCAGCCCGCCCAGGACGCCGCCGACGGCGAGCGCGCCGGCGGCGGACACGTACCAGCCGATGACGTGCCCGAACCTGCCAGGGAGCGCCTGCCGCACCAGCCGGACGAGCACGGCGGAGTGCCACAGCACCACCCCCACCACCAGCGCCGCGCCGGCGGCGGCCAGCTGCCACGGTCCCACCGACACTCCGGTCAGCACCGCCACCGTCGCCGCGTTGAGCAGCGCGACCCTGGTCAGGCTGCCGCGCTGCGGCGGGGTGCGGACGCGCAGCAGCGCCACGGTGAAGTGCTCACTCCAGATCAGGATGGCGGTGCTGACCGCGCCCAGCAGGAACACGTGGATCAATAGCCAGCGCGGCGCCGGCAGCACGTCGCCCGCCAGCGCCACTGCCACGGTCAGGCCCAGCCAGCCGACGACGATCGCGTTCGCGCGTAGGTGCCACGACGCGCGGGGACGCTGCGGCAGCCGTGGCACGTCGGCCGGCGGCCTGCCCTTTTCTATGCGGATATCGACCGGACCCAATCCGGACACCTTCCTATCGTGACCGGACCGCGTCAGCGCGATCGCGCATCCGGCGAACATCAGCAGAGCCAGCGCCGCCAGCACGCCGCCCAGCGTCCGCACCGCCTCTACGGCGGCCAGGTCCCCCGCCACGCGCAACGGCGGCCCCGGCCATCAGAGGCAGCCGCCGCCAGGCAACCCATCACCGGGCACCGGCGTACTCGGTCGCGTAGCGGGCGGCCACCGGACGGTACGGTACGAGGAACTCCTGCCTCGGGGATCGCGTCAGTTTCTGTCATCGGGTACGCCAGCACGAGCACTACGGGAGGACCGTGGCGGCGGACGCTTCGGTCGGGAATCGCCACGGCGGCGGTCATGCGCACGACCGTT
The DNA here is from genome assembly GCF_005893125.1 of Nonomuraea basaltis. GTDB lineage: Bacteria > Actinomycetota > Actinomycetes > Streptosporangiales > Streptosporangiaceae > Nonomuraea > Nonomuraea basaltis. The sequence continues at coordinate 7,680 of NZ_VCJS01000261.1, forward strand.
GCGAGAGCAAGGTGCTGTTTGGTCATCGATCTTTCTGCTATGCGGTATATGAGCCTTGCCCGCCACGCAGGGTCTCCAGCCGGGAGCGGTACTCTTCGGCGTCGATCTCGCCGCGCGCGAACCGCTGCGCCAGCACCTCCTGCGGCCTCGGCGGTCGGGAGGGCGGTTCGGTGCGCGCGGTCCTGGCGACGTGCCGGGCGGCCAGCACGATCGCCGTGATCACCAGCCCCCAGAACACGACCGTGCTCAGTCCCATGAGCGCGTATCCCCAGCCGCTCATGCCGTCATAGCCCCACCACATCATCGTGATCGCCTCGAATCGCTTGGGTTGCTTCCAGCATGTGCGTGGGGCCGGCGCCGGTGTAGGGGCCTTCGTCCTTTCTCCGTAGGCCGTTGGTAACTCAGTGGTCGTGCGGCATGCCAGAGCTCGACGGGTGGGGCGCCGGCGAGGGGAGCGCCATCCGCACCTGACCTGCGGCGAGGGGCGGGCGGGCGGCGAAGCTGACGCCGTTCGGCTCCTCGCCCACCCTTACTGTGGCGATGGCCTTCCTGGCGGTCAGGTCGAGGACGGACACCGTGCCGTCGTAGACGTTGGTCACCCAGGCCCGCCGGCCGGTGGGGTCGACAACCAGGCCATGCGGGCCCGATCCGGTGGCGATGCGGCCGGTCACCGCCATGGTCTGGGTGTCGATGAGGGAGATCGAGTCGCCCGGCCGTTCCTCGGTGCCCTGGTCGGCCGACAGCAGCGTCCGGCCATCGGGCGTCAGGTACGCCTGCGCGGGCGAGGCCGGGACGGCGGTCTCCGCGACGACCTTGGCCGCCCGCAGGTCGATCTTCACCACGCCGGCGGGCTCGGAGACGGTGGCGTAGGCGTAGCGGCCGTCGCATGAGATCGCCACCTGCACTGGTGGGCCGCCCACCGGCATGGCGGCGGTCTTGGTGTCGGTCCTGGTGTCGATGACGTCGACCGTCTCGGCCTTCATGTTGGCCACGATCAGGAAGGAGCCGTCGGGAGTTGGGCGGGCGCCGTGCGGGCCGCCGCCGACGCGGATGACCTTCGCCGACGTCAGATCGCCCGTCCGGTACGCTGACACGGTGCCGTCGCCGTAGTTGGTGACGTAGGTCTTCGTGCCATCGGGCGTCAGGACCACGTGGGCCGGGGCCCGGCCGGTCGGCCCGGACGCCTTGAGCCGGTAGCCGGCCGCGTCGAGCTCGGCCACCATCGCGGCGTTGCCGCTGATGGCGTACACGCGGTCGCCGCCGGGGGCGACCTGCACGTTGTGCGGTTCCCTGATGCCGCTCACGGTGGTGGCCACGGCGTTCGTCGCCGCGTCGATCGCCACCAGGGCGTCGCCGCCCTCCACGGCCACCCATACCGTTCCCTGCGTGGCCGTTCCCTTGATGGGTGACGGCGTGGCGGCGGAGCGACCCTGCTGTTGCGGGGCGCACGCCGCGAGCGCCGCCAGCATGACCGTACCGATGATCGTCCTGTATGTCCGCTGACCCATGCGGTTGTTCTCCTGTATTCGTCGTAGAGGTCGCCGCCCGATGAGCCGGGCGGTGGTGACGTTGCCTGCGATAGCGCCGGCGGCGACCACCCTTGTGCTGACGGATGTCGTTTCGCGTGTGACGAACGTCCTGAGGGGTGGGTCGATCCCGTCGTCATCCGATAGCGGGGTTCGGGCGGTGTGTCGGGGTCCTCGTCCGTGGAACCATCGCACGCTCTACCGGGAGGCCGGGGTGGCGGTGAACACGTCCCGGCAGTGGGTGGAGCAGAACCAGTAGCGCACGCCGTCACGTTCGACGGTGGCCGCGGCGTGGGCGGGATCGACCGCCATATGGCAGACCGGGTCGCTGACGACGGCGGTCTCGGCTCCCGTTTCGACGATGACCTGCTGATCGGATGGCAGCGGCGGCGCCGGGAGGAGCGCAGGTGGCATGAAGCGGCGCAACCGGTTGGCGTTGCCCACCACCGACAGCGACGAGGCCGCCATCGCGGCGGCGGCGATGATCGGGCTGAGCCGGATGCCGAAGAACGGATAGAGGACTCCAGCCGCGATCGGGATGCCGACCACGTTGTAGACGAAGGCCAGGAACAGGTTCTGCCGGATGTTGCGCATGGTGGTGCGCGACAGCCGTATCGCGGTGACCACGCCGCCGAGCGCGCCGGAGATCAGCGTGATGTCGGAGGCCTCGATGGCCACGTCGGTACCGGTGCCGATGGCGAAGCCGACATCGGCTTGGGCGAGCGCGGGCGCGTCGTTGATGCCGTCGCCGACCATGCCGATCCGCGATCCCTTGCCTTGCAGGCGGGCGATCTCGGCGGCTTTGTGTGCGGGCAGCACCTCGGCCAGCACCCGGGTGATGCCGACCTGGCGAGCGACGGCCTCGGCGGTTCGCCGGTTGTCTCCGGTGATCATCACCACCTGCAGTCCCAGCCGCTGCAGGGCTGCGACGGCTTGGCGGGAGTCGTCCTTGACGGTGTCGGCCACGGCGATCACCCCGGCGGGCTGGCCGTCCACGGCCACCATGATCGGGGTACGGCCCGACCGGGCCAGCCGATCGGCCTCCTCCTCCAGCACCGGCACGTCGCCGAGCAGGCGTTTGCCGCCGACCAGCACGCGGCGCCCCTCGACGGTCGCCGCGATGCCCTGCCCGGTGACCGAGTCGAACGCCGACGGCTCGACCAGGAGCAGCCCGCGCTCGGTGGCGCCGTCGACCACGGCCTGGCCGAGGGGGTGCTCGGAGGAGCGTTCAGCGCAGGCGGCCAGGCGCAGCACCTCATCGGCCGGCCAGTCACCGTGCGGCACAACGTCGGTGAGCGCCGGCTTGCCCCGGGTGATGGTGCCGGTCTTGTCCAGGACGATCGTGTCCAGCCTGCACGCGGTCTCCAGGGCTTCGGCGTCGCGGATCAGGATGCCGGACTGGGCGCCCTTCCCGGTGCCCACCATGATCGACAGCGGGGTGGCCAGCCCGAGCGCGCACGGGCAGGCGATGATCAATACGGCTACCGCCGCCACCAGCGCCAGCGTCAACGCAGGCGCCGGTCCCGCGACGAACCACACGGCGAAGGTCACGATCGCGATGGCGATCACGACCGGGACGAAATAGCCGGACACCAGGTCGGCCAACCGCTGGATCGGCGCACGGGAGGCCTGGGCGGCCTGGACGAGACGGATGATCTGCGCCAGAGCCGTTTCCGCGCCGACCTTCACGGCTCTGAAGGTGAACGATCCCGTCTGGTTGACCGTCGCGCCCACCACCTCATCGCCCGGGCCCTTGTCCACCGGGATCGACTCACCGGTCACCATCGACTCATCCAACGTCGAGCGGCCCTTCACAATGACCCCGTCGACCGGAACCTTCTCACCCGGCCGCACGAGCACCACATCGCCCGGCACCACATCCGCGACCGGGATCTCGATCTCCTCGCCGTCGCGCTGCACGCGGGCGGTTCTGGCCTGCAGGCCGATCAGCTTGCGGATCGCCTCGCCCGTGCCCGCCTTGGCCCGCACCTCCAGCAGCCGGCCGAGCAGGATCAGCGTCAAGATGACCCCGACGGCCTCGAAGTAGACGTCACGGACGCCCGCCGGCAGCAGGCCGGGCGTCACCGTGACCAGCAGGCTGTAGCCGAAGGCGGCGCTCGTCCCCAGCGTGATCAGGCTGTTCATGTCCGCCGAGCGGTGCCGCAGCGCAAGCCAGCCCACGCGGTGGATCGGCCAGCCCGTATAGAACATCACCGGAGCGATCAGCGCGAGCTGCGCCCAGTGGTTGAGCAGGAACTCCGGGACCCATCCGGCGCCGAAGAACTCGTGCGCCATGACGACCAACGCCACCGGCAGGGTCAGCACCGCCCCGGCCAGAACCCGGCGCGACAGATCGGCGATCTCGGCACGCCGCTCCCTGGCCTCCACATGCGGCGAGGGCTGCTCCGCCGGCGACGGTGCGGTGACCGCGGCCAGTTCGTGACCGCCGCCGGAGTCCGGTTCGACAATCAAGCGGCCGTGCACCATGTTCATCCCGCAGGCGAAGCCGTACTCCCCCGCATCGGCCGGCAGTAGCTCCACCGTGGTCTTGGCGGAGGCAGGCAACGCCCGGCTGACGGCGAAGTCGGCGAACACCACCCGGGAGGTGCAGTCCCCGCTCTCCCGGCGGTCGAAGACAACCCGCAGGGGGATACCCTGCCGTACCCGGACAACGTCCGGCGAGTAGCCGCCCTGCACGACGATCTCGATCTCCTGTACGCCGTCACGCAGCCCGGCCCGACTGCTCTTGCGCGGCCCGAAGAAGTACCAGCCGAGGAACCCCAGCAAGATCACGGCGACGCCGAGCACGACCCCATCCGCGGCGGTCACGGCTGCCCCGCCCTCTTGCGCTCCTCGCCCTGCTGGTCATGCTCCGTGCGGTCAGGCTGCGGGTGGTCGCCGTTGCCGCCCATGGACCGCATCATCAGCAGCATCATGAGCGGGCAGCCCAGCAGGAAGACCACGAGCAGGACCGTGCTCGGCGGGGCGCCGGCCCAGACGGCCACGATCGCCGCCGCGGCGGCGATCGCCGCCAGGACCAGGTGTTGCTTCATCATGATGACCTCCGAGGGGTGTCGCGTGCATTGCCGCGCGCATGCCGTTCGCGGATCAACCCTGTGACCGCCGTCACGAACACGATGAGCACCAGGACGCCGAGAACGACCAGGACGGGGATCGGCAACGGAATACCAGGCATGTCGGACTCCCTCCGTCCCTCTACTACGCTCTCACCAGCATGAGCCGGGTATCTCTCCAGCCGCCATGGCAGAACGTCCTTCTGATCAGGGTCAAAAGTCACATGACATAGTGCTATTGACCGTAGTAGGTGCGTAAGCGAACGCCGACTCGCCGTTTGATGATCCACCCGCAGGACAGCTCGGAAATGACCCGCCTGCTCCTGCCCACCCCGACGGGCGAGACGAAGATGAGGCCACATAGGCGCGGGCAAGGGCGCCTCCCGGCAAGCGATCTCTGCGGCCGGCTTCTCCCGTGATGCACCGGACGAGGCCGTCCCGGCCGGATGCCGTTCGTCCCGGGCATGAGGACCAACGGCCCTGGTCCTGGCCACAGGGCCAGACCCTGGGCTGAAGGTTGAGACCACCTGCTGAAGGAGCGGAGGTCGAGATGAAACGTTCGATAACGGCGGCGATCGCCACCGCGGCGGTGCTGACCGCCACCGCCGCCGGCGGGGCCGCCCTGGCCACCGCCGACCGCCAGCCGGAACCCACCGCCGTCGAATGGCAGCAGCCCGGCCGGCCGATGGGCTCGATGCACCGGATCATGGTGCGCGACAGCCAGCATGCCGAGATGTTCCAGATGCAGCGCTATCTGGCCGACTGGTTCGGCACCGGCTGGCGGATGCCGTGCGGCCCGATGGGCGGCCCCGGGCGATGGCCGGGCGGCTCGACGCCATCACTGGAACCGGGGTCGCCCTGGATGCCCGGCGGAATGATGGGCTGGTGAACATCCACACCGGGCACGACCGAACTGGCATGCCTCGCACGCCTGGTCATGTAACTCTGCTGGTGTTTGGGGGCACCTCTTCCTGATCGCATGTTCGGTCAGGGGTCAGAGGCGCTGGGTCATGGATCGGCGCCGTCCCGCCGCCCGAGGCGGCTAGGAGCCCTCCCGCTGATCACTGGTTACTGACCAAGGCCACCGGCCAACGTCGTCGACCGTGAGATCACCGGGCGTGTGCCAGCCTTGTGGTGAGCGCGCGTACCGCCGTCACGGTCAGCACCACGGTCGCGACGGCGGTGACGGCCAGCAGAGCCAGGCCGAGGCCATAGGAGCCGAGCTGGCCGTAGAGGAAGCCCATCACGAGAGGTGGTACGAAGCCGCCGAGGCCGCCGGCTGCGCCGACCAGGCCGGTGACCGTGCCGACCTTGTCCGGTGGTGCGGCCTGGGCGACGAGGGCGAAGGTGGCGCCGCTGCCGGCGCCGAGCGCGGCGGCCATGGTCAGGAAGGCGATGGTGCCGATCGGCACGAGGCCGGGGGTGAGGGCCTGGATGGCGGCCATGACGGCGATGAGGACGAACACGCCGGCAAGGACGGGCACTGGGCCGATGCGGTCGGACAGCCAGCCGCCCAGTGGCCGGGCCAAGACGGCCAGGACGACGAATCCGGCCATGCGGTTGGCGGCGTCGGCGAGCTCGAGGCCGTAGCCGGTTTGCAGGTAGGCGGGCAGGTAGACGGAGAAGGCGACGTAGCCGCCGAACGCGACCGCGTACAGCACGCACGCCTGCCAGGTGATGGACAGCTTGGCAGTGGCGGACATGCGGGTGAGCAGGGGCTGGGTGGCGACGGTGCGGCCGGGCGCGTCACGCAGCACCAGCCAGGCGATGACGGCGTAGGCGGCGAGCACGATGGCGGTGATGAGGAAGGGGGTGGCGGCGCCGCCGGTGCGGACGAGGGGGACGGTGGTCAGGGCACTGATGGCGGTGCCCCCCATACCGGCGCCGAAGATCCCGACCGCGAGGCCGCGCCGGTGCGGCGGGAACCAGGCGTTGACGAACGGCACACCGACGGCGAAGACGGTGCCGCCGATGCCGAGAAAGAACCCGCCGACGAGCAGCGCGGAGAGCGAGGTCTGCCCGGCCACGCCGATGAACAGGACGGGCACGATGGTGGCGGCGGAGATGAGAGGGAACATCACCCGCCCGCCGAAGCGGTCGGTGAGCGCGCCGACCGGGATGCGGCCCAGCGAGCCGACGATCACCGGCACGGCGACCAGCAGCGCCTGCTGACCGGCCGACAGGCCGAGCAGTTCCTTGAAACGCGGTCCCAGCGGGCTGAGCAGCGCCCAGGCCCAGAAGTTCACCGCAAAGCCCAAGGTCGCCAAAGCGAGCATCAACGCGGGCCTGCGGCCGGTCGTGGCGGCCGGTGCGTTCGTCATGTCTTCCTCACGCAATCGTGGATTCAGGGGGTGACGCGGCTGCGTGCCGCGAAGGTGTCCTCGACTCATTCCAGCTCACAGGTCGTGGGGCGGGTATGGACCAAGGTCCCGACCTTCGGGGACTTAGGGCGTGTGGAGGTGCTGTGCGAGGTCGCTCTGGTAGGGGAAGCTGTCCGGCTGATGGCCGCACCAGGGCTCCTCGGCGAGCACGTCGCCGGTGCACGCGTAGGCGCGAGACCGGGAGCCGCCGCAGATGGTCCGGAACTCGCATGCCCCGCACCGCCCGCCCAGCCGGTCGGAGTCGCGCAGCTCGGCGAACAAGTTCACGAATAACGGCGTGGGCCGGCCGAAGTCCGCCACCTGCCGCATCAGCTCGGTGGCCTCGCCTGTGGTCAGCTCCTCCGGATGCCGGTCGGGCACCGCCCCTCGACGCGGCAGTGCAGGCACGCCGGCAGATAGGCCCGCGTGGCCTCCCAGATCACGATGAACGGGCTGTGCACGACATCCCTTCGGACCCGCCGCAGACTCATACGCGGGCTCCCAGCAGGATGTGGGCCACCACGTCGGCGGCCGCATGGTCGTCGGGCAGGCTGTCGAGGAAGGCGACGTCCTGCCCGAGTGTGAGCAGCGGCGGCTCGTCGTAGCCGTCGGCGCGGTGCTGGCCGAGGCCGATCGCGGCCATCAGGCCGTTGCACAGGCAGCGCCGCCCTTCGGCCTCCTCGGCCGGGCGGCCCTTGCGGACGTAGACGTCCACCGGCTCGGCCGGGCAGCGGTAGCCGATCGCGCCGTCCGCCTTCGCGTACGGCGTGCGCAGGTAACCCAGGTCGCAAAGCCTTGGCCGCGCCTGGTACACCTCCTGCTCTGACAACGTCCCGGCGACGTCGGCGACCTTGAACGGGAACCCGGTGGGCGAGGCCCGCGGGTCGTTACGGACCTGGAGGGCACCGTTCGCGGCCTGCTCGCGCAGCCGCCCGCGCAGGCCCGGGTCGAGCCCGGACTCCCGGCACAGCGCGAACGCCGACCCCACCTGGATCCCCTCCGCACCCGCCGCCCAGGCCCGCTCGAGCCCGCCGGGCGTGCCGTATCCGCCGGCCAGCCAGAACGGCAGCCCCAGCGCGGCCACCTTGCCCAGGTCGGCCTCGTCGCGCGGCCCATACACCGGCTCTCCGGCTGCATCAAGCGTCATCCGGCCCCGGGGCGGTGCGCTGTGCCCGCCCGCCACCGGCGTCTCTATCACGAATCCGTCCGGCCGGGTGAGCGGTGAGCGGGCCAGGTACGCGGCCAGCACGTGCGACGACACGATCGCCAGCAGCCTGGGCCGGGCCAGCGGCGTCAGCCGGCGGCCGAGCAGCTCCACCGGGTCGATGCCGATCGTGTGCCCGTCCGCGCCCGCCACGGCGACCGAGACCTGGGCGGGGCGGTGCTCGGCCAGGTCGTCGAGCAGGCGCGGGATCTCGGCCGGGATGCCGGCGCCCATCAGCACGTAGTCGGCCCCCGCCAGCAGCGCGCCATAGACGGCGGCAGGAGTGGCAAGCTGGATCTTCTCCAGGTAGTTCACCCCGACGGGCCCGTCGTGATCTTCCTTGGCCAGGAAGACCTCGGCGAAGTTGGCGACCACGGCCAGCTCGTCGCGGGCGCGGTTCGCCCGCAGCCCCAGGCGGGGCACGGGCCGGTACGGCGCATCCGGCTCCGTTCCGCCGGGCACGAAAAATCGGCCGAGCACGCGCTCGGCGACCTCGGGCACAGGGAAGCAGGCCAGCGCGCGGCGCAGGTGACCGCCGGGGTCGCCCCGCTGCAGCCGCCGGGCCAGGGTGACGTCCAGGGCCGTGCCCGACACCACGCCGAGTTGCCCGGTCTCGGCGACAGCCCGGGCCAGCCGCCAGCCCGACACGCCCACCCCCATCCCGCCCTGGATCAGC
>NZ_VCJS01000262.1 GCF_005893125.1 Nonomuraea basaltis
GGCCTGACCCGACCGGCGCCTGGCTGCGGAGGGCGTAGGCACACGACCCTCTACGGCCCTGCACGCGTTCCCCCAGGTCAACCCTCAATTCCGGGCTCACGTGTGACTACCAACTGCGGAACCCGGGTCAATGCGGCGAGGGTGGCCCCAATGTCGAGCTGATCATCAAGGGTGACGGGACGCTGCGAGAAGGCTGAACGATCAAGAAGATCCTTAAGCCCAGCCCGCGCCTGGTCGCGCTGTCCGTTGACAGGACACCTCACCGCGTTCGCGCAGATGATGACTAACCGCCACGGCCCCGGCATGTTGACCGTTTGAGCGGTCTGGTCACAGATTGAACAGGGCGAGGAGTCGCTGGGGGACGTGGGTGTAGTGCCTGCGTGCGTGAGCGATGTTGGCGTGGTCTTTCTGGCGGAATGCGCCGAGGACGAGGTTGCGCAGGCAGGCGAGGACGTGGGGCAACTGGCCGGTTCTGGCCTGGCATTCGTCTTCGCGGTAGGTGCGATCTCGGACGTAATGCTCGCGATTTTCCACTGTCCAGTGCCGACGGACGTAGATGCCCAGGTGGGCGGGTCCGGCGACGTCGGGGGGTGCGTTGGTGATCCCGTAGGCCACCTCCTTGCTGACCCCTGGCCCGCCGGTTTCGGCGACTTGCCGCACGATCCGGAAGACCTGGGCGGCATGGGGGAAGTCGATCCCGTCGGCCGCAGCGGTGCGGATGGTGCGGCGTTCGCGGCGGCCGTGCCCCTTGTCGAGGTCGGTGTGTCCGGTCGCGGCCCGCTCGTGTGCGGCATCAGTGCCGCCGGCCAGGGCCAGCATCGCCGCCGCCAGCGCTTTCGGCTGATTCTCCTTCAAGATCATGACGTAGTAGAGGCCGAGGTCCTCGCTGAGATGCCGAGCTGTCTCACGGACGGTATGGAGCGCATCGACGGTGACGACCGCGATATCGCCGCAGGCCAGAGCGTCGAGCAGCAGCGGCGCCAACTCAGGGACCTCGCTGGTCTTGTCGGCGATCCGCCGCTGGCCCAAGACCACCCCACGGGTGTGATGCAGCAGCGACAGCAACTGCGGCCCGTGCTCCTCGCCGTGGCGGGCTCCCCGAAGCGCCTTGCCGTCGGCGGCCCCGCCAGCCAGCACCCCCGCTGGATCCGGCCGCTGCCGTGCCCGCTGCCGAGCCCGGCGCGTCTCGCGTTCCACGCCCATGCCCACCCGCAGATGCGCTGCAACGTCCTCGATCTCTGCTGTCTCCACACACCGCTCGGATGCCTGGCCCTCGCCGAACTCGCCGAACTCGCCGATCGCGGCCTGCCCGCCCAGATAGCGGCAGGTTTGCCGGTCCAGCTCGTCACCATCGACCCCGGCCAGTACCCGGCGCAGGGTCCGCTCGCTGGGTGCTCGGTGCAACCCGGTCCACGGATCACGTCGGCACCCCAGCACCGCCAGCAGTTCCTGCGGGGCGTCGTCGGCCCAGTGGCTGATGCCCGTCACGGTGTTCCCACCCACCGTCGCCGTGCCGTACGTAGCCACCGCCAAAATCGATTCCAGCGAGTGCAGCGTGTTGTACGCCGCCCGGGAGTCATGCACCGCCCGAAACCGGGCCATAAGTCCACCGCCGACACCGTCCGACTGTGCCACCTCGGCGAACATGCCCTCCTCGGCAGGGCGGTGCGGCAATGATAGGGCAGCAGTGGGCACGGTTCCTCCCGCAGATCTTCGGTGTGGAAACCTCGATCTTGAGGAATCGTGCCCCTTCTCACGCCTGGAATGGGCCAGTTTTTACCCGTGGCGACAACCGCGTTCGACCGTGCATCGCGCGCCCAACCCCGTCAAATCCACAACATGCCGGGGCCGTGGACTAACCGCAGCGTGCCAGCGTCATACGAAGCAGCGGGTGCCAGCGCGTCTCGAAGGTGTCCAGCGCGTATTCCGCCGCGCTTCTTCGAGATCACCTCACCCATGACGATCGTGTGGGTGCAGCCGGGAAGGGACGAGCGCGAGCGCATTCGACGTGGCGAACTGGTGAGCCAGAAGCAGCGGTTTGCGTGGCGGTTTCGCCGACAGCGCCTTGCTGGCATAGGCGGCCCAGTGCCTGGCTCGCCGAGATCGCTCGCCGCGACGAAGACCCCGTTCATCGTGCCCCGGATGGCCCGCCAGGCCCGATGAGGGTCTGCCAGGCCGTCGGCACGTTGCCGACCTTGTGCGGGAGTGCGAGCAGGCCGGCCTGGCGGCGCGAGCAAGCGAGCAGGAGCGGACCGGTCTCCGGCGCGCCCGCGTCGTCCGCCTTTGTTCAGAGCGGACGACTTGGGAAGCCCGGCTTCGCCGGCGACACCTCGGTCCGGACGACGACGCCGTCAAGCGCCACCCAGAATCAGCCCGGCTACGAGGCAGAGCACGGCAGAACCTCAGTTTCTGCGGCTTATCCGAACTTCATGGATGCCGTGGACACGCCTCCGCCGTTCGCCCAATGGCGGGAGTCAGAGGCGTTGGTGCCGTTGACCCAATGGCGGGAGTCAGGGGCGGCGGGAATCGAATAATCGCGGTTCTCTACCGAGAAGTCGCGGTTGTCGGCTGAGAAGTCGCGGTTCTCGGCGCTCGCCGGAGCGGCGGCGAACGCGAGTCCAGCCCCGGTGAACGCTAAAGTCGCGGCCAGGGCGAGAACGGTCTTGCGCACTTTTTCTCCTAATGCTCGTGTCTCTCGGTCTCCTGCGGTGGATCGTACGGAGAGCTGGGATGCCGGACTATCCGGTAAGTGAGCGGCCTGCGGCGCGATCCGGATACTGGGCGATCGTTTCCGGAACAGGCCGCGCGTCGCGGGCGTGCAATTTGTCGTCCGACCGGTGATCTCACGACCGTCTGTGAGGTCACTCGCCACCGTGGCGGAGCTTCCACGCGTTCCGCCGTGTTGACGCAGTTCCAACGGAGGTCGGAGATGGCGTCTCAATTACCGGCCGCGGCGAGGGCCGGCAGTCCACCCACTCGACAAAGTCAGGCGCCTTCTCGCCCGAGTTCCGCAGTTCGTGGGCACATGAGGCCACGCCGGTTCCGCACCGACATCGAACGGATCATCTTCGCCCTGGTGGCCAACCGGGCCATCGCCCCGTCCTCCAAGCTGGCGGCCACGGACTGGGGAGCCACACGGTGGCCGTTCCTGGCCTGCCGACAATGGATACCGACCAGGCCTATCGGGCGATGGATCTGCTGGTGAGCGCCGACGCCCGCGGCGAGGCCTCCCACAGCGTGTTCTTCGCGGTGGCCAACCTACTGAACCTGGACGTGGACTTGATCCGCTCCGTGCGATGATGGCCATCGATATGCCCGCCACTCCCATCGGTCTGGCTCGTCTCATCCGCGCGCACTGTGCCGAGTGCCGAGAGCCACCCCGTTGATGAGGGAGCTGACTTCGGCAGCTTCGGGGCTGCCAACCGCGGAGAAGAGGGTGACCGCTTCCCGCCAGCACGGCACCGCGGCATCGGCGCTCTCCTCTTCGTACAGGGCATCGCCGAGCACCCGCAGAGCCCTTGCTTCACCGAGGCGGTGGCCGGTCGCGCGGTGTAGTTCGAGAGCCCGCTTGGCCTGAGTTGCGGCTTCGGACGGTGCTGCGCGGGCGGTGCTGGTCTCTGCGAGCGCGGTCAGCGCGAGCCCTTGGAGCATGCGGAATGAGCGGTCGCGGGCGATCGCGTAGGCACGTTCGGCGTATGTGGCGGCGTCGAGATAGCGGCCAAGGCCTCTGGCGGCGTTGGCCAGACCGATCAGGCTCATGACCTCGGAATGGCGGTTGCCTCCCTGCATCGCCGCGTCGAGTGCCTGCTGGTGGAGTTCGAGTGCCTCGCGGTAGCGGCCGAGATCGTGATGAAGCGTGCCGACGACATTCAAGGCACCCGCTCGCAGGAGATGATCGCCCAAGTCATGACTCATCACAAGGGCCTTGCCGCCGAGCTCGAACGCCTCGGCGTGGTGCCCGAGATCCCGGCGCGCGGCTGCCAGCACGACCAGGCCTTCCAGCTCGACGCCGTGGTCACCGCGCTGGCGGCTGAGAAGAACACCTTCGTTGAGATACTGGACCGCCTCGTCGAGCCGTCCCAGGCTGTGGTGGACCGCACCCACGGTGCAGATCAAGGCGGTGGAATGGTTGGTGGTGAGCTCTAGGGCCTGATTGAGGTGGTCAAGGGCCAGCTCCAGCCGTCCGAGCAGGTGGTGGGCGTTCGCCAAGTTATTCAGGTAGGCCTCTTGACCGCGCTTGCGACCGGTCTGCCGGGACAGCTCGAGAGCTCTGTCGAGGTGTTCGACCGCTTCAAGAAGATGTCCCAGGCGCAGGTACGCGTTGGAAAGCCCGCCGAGGGCGGAAGCCTGGCAGTCCAGCCATCCGATCTCCTCGGTGAGAGACAGTGCACGGGCGTACCCCTCCATCGCCTCCCCGGGCCGGTCCTGATGCGTGTAGGCGTCGGCCAGGCTCAGCTGGATCACTGCTTGGGCCGTGCGCGTGCCTTCGGCCTCGGCGACGGTAAGGGCGGCTTGGGCGCAGGCGAGCCAATCGTCAAGGTGCCTACTCACCCAGAAGTGGCCGCGCAGCGCGTCCGTCAGCCGCCACACCATCTCGGCGGGACCGTGCTGATGCGCGTGGCGGATCATTGCGACGAGGTTGGCGTGTTCAGCCTCCAGCCAGGCAGCAGCGGATTCCTGACTGTCGAAGGCCGCGGGCCGGACGGTACTGGTGAGCGGTGGCGGCGGCAGCCGTACCCAATGGGGGTGGAGCAATTGAGCGGCGGCGAGCACGCTGTGCAGATACCAGTCGTACAAGCGCCGCTGGGCCTCCAGCAGCTCGCTGGGGGGTTCGTCGGAGTGGGCGTGCTCGGCGGCGTAGAGGCGTAGGAGGTCATGGAAGGTGTAGCGGCCGGGGCTATGCGGGCGGATCAAGTGGTAGGTGGCGAGCCTGTCCAACTCTCGTCTTGCCTCGGCTGTGGAGCAGCCGGCCACCGCGGCCGTGGCGGCTGCGGTGAAGTCCGTGCCGGGCAGCAGGCCGAGCAGACGAAACAACCTGCGCTGTGAATCGGGCAGGGCGGTGTAGGACAGGTCGAAGGTCGCACGCACGGCGGCTGCTTGATCACTGCCGGTTTCCAGGGCGGCCAGCCGGTTGCCCTCGCGTAGCTCGCTCACGTAGTCGGTCAAGCTCAGGTGTGGGTTGGCACCGAGGTTGGCCGCCGCGATGCTCAGTGCCAGTGGGAGACGGGAGCATAGTTCGCCGAGTTCCGTCTCCGCCTGCGGAGCGGCGCGGAGACACTCTTCGTTCAGGAGTGCGAGGAGGAGGGAATGGGTTTCATCTGGCGAGAAGGCATCGAGGGTGATGCGGAAAGCGCCTTCTCGTGCGGCCAGTCCGCGCAGCTGATTGCGGCTGGTGATCAGCACCAGCGACTGTGCGCCGGGCAGCAGAGGGCGGACCTGCGCCTCGTCGCGGGCGTTGTCGAGGAGGATCAGCATTCGCCGGTCGGCCAGCAACGTCCGCAGCAATGCCGAGCGCGCGTCCAGCTCTGTCGAGAGCCGCTCGGGCGCGACATCCAACGCACGTAGCAGCATCTCCAGAGCGGCGGCGGGCTCGACCGGCGCACCGGGCCCGAAACCGCGTAGATCGAGGTACAGCTGGCCGTCCGGGAACCGGCCTTGGATCATGTGCGCCCAATGAACTGCCAGCGCAGTCTTTCCCATTCCGCCAGTGCCGCCGATCAACACCGGCCGCAACGCGTGACCGTCGGAGGCGGCCAGCAGCTCGCGCAGCTTCTCCAACTGGGCGCGTCGACCCGTGAAGTGCACGATGTCGGCGGGCAGCTGTCGAGGAGGCGCGGTCGAGAGGGGAGAGACGGACACGGCTGCTCGTGACGGTTGTGCGGTTACGATCTTCAGCCGTTCCGGGGCGGTGGCCACACTGCTCAAGGCGGGCGGAACCAGCAGGGCGGGATCGCCGGTGAGGATGTCGTGATGCAGTTTCCGTAACTCCCCACCGGGATCGACGCCCAGCTCCTGACGGAGCAGGTTGCCGACCGTGTGGTAGACCTGGAGCGCTTCGGCCTGATGGCCGGACCTATGCAGTGCGAGCATGAGCTGAGCCCACAAGCGCTCGCGCAACGGGTGCGCCGCCGTGGCCGCTTTGAGCTCCACGATCATCTCGTCATAACGGCCTGTCCGAAGCCCGAGGTCGAACCAGCGCTCCAGCGCTTGCACCCGCTGCTCGTTGAGCACGAGAACGTGATCACGATGCAACGACGCCGACGGCACGTCGACCAGGGCAGGACCTCGCCACAATGCCAGCGACCGCTGGAGCAGATCGGCCTCACCCCTGTCGTCTCCGGCCTGACCTGCTCGCCTGGCACGGCCGACGAGATCAAGAAAGACGGCGACGTCAAGGTCCTCCACCGCGAGCTTGAGGACATATCCCTCCTCCCGGGTGTGGATCAGCTGCTGGTCGTCGCTGCGGTCGAGCAGAGTACAGGGCTGAAGCGTTCTCGGTTGGTGGGACGCACAAGGGCCTGAGACGGCGGGTGGTTGAGGGCACCCCGGGCCGTAGATGACAAACGCGACCCCTCATGATCGTTGGGTGTCTACGCCAGTCGATCAAGAACAGGGGCCGCGTTCGCGTGCCATCATCCCCGATCGACGTGCTCGCCCGCCACCTGGAGCACGTCACCGTCGCCGACCCGCTGACCGATCCGCTCGATCTGCCGACCCTGGCCGAAGTTCTGAACGCCGTCCCCGACCCGCGCAGCCGCCGGGGGCGCCGTTACCGGCTCGGCCCGCTGCTGGCGTTATCCCTGCTCGCCGTACTCGGCGGAGCAACATCTCTCACGAAGATCACCCGGTTCATCGCCGGATACGACCCAGACTTGCGCGCCCGAGCCGGCTTACCCGGCACGCCACGGCTGGCCGCCAGCACCCTGGGACGGCTGCTCGCCCGCCTGGACGGCGACGCCTTCGATACCGCCACCTGCACCTATCTGGCCTCGCTGGCTGCTTGTGCCCCAGCCGCCGCCACGAGCAGCCGACCCTCAGCCCGGATCGAACTCGCCGGCCTGGCCGTGGACGGCAAGACCCTGCGCGGCAGCCGCACCCCAGACGGCACGGTCCACCTGCTGGCCGCCACCCGCCACGACACCCAGATCGTCGTGGCCCAGCGGCAGGTCGAGGCCAAGAGTAACGAGATTCCCTTGTTCACACCTCTGCTGTCCGGGCTGGATCTGTCGAGCGTGGTGATCACCGCCGACGCTCTGCACACTCAGCACGCCCACGCCCGGCAGATCGTCGAGGCGAGAGGTCACTACCTGTTCATCGTCAAGGGCAACCAACCCACGCTCCTGAACCGGCTCAAGGCCCTGCCCTGGCGCGAGGCGATCCTCAACGACCGCACCGACGAGCAAGGACACGGCCGCCGCGAGATCCGCCGCATGAAGATCTGCACCGTCCGCCCCGGGCTGCCCTTCCCGCACGCCGCCCAGGCGATCCAGGTCAAACGCCGCCGCACCGACCACCGCACCGGCAAGACCACCATCGTCACGATCTACGCCGTCACCAGCCTCCCACCAGGCCGGATCACCCACGCCCAGCTCGCCGCGCTGATCCGCGGTCACTGGAGCATCGAAGCCCTGCACCACATCCGCGACGTCACCTACCGCGAAGACGCCTCCCGCGTCCGGACCGGCACCGCACCCCGGATCATGGCCGGCCTCCGCAACCTGGCCATCGGCCTGGCCCGCCTGATCGGCTGGACCAACATTGCCGCCGCCACCGACCACTACCGCAGCCACCCCGTCGACGGCCTTCAGCTACTCGGTTTCACAACATGAGAACGCATTGGCCCTGGGTGCGCCCTGCGGCCACCGCATCTGGATTTGTTGTCACGAACGATCATGATGCCGATGGCCGTTCGCATGCCTACCGGCATCCTGGCACAGGTCGGCCTCAAGATTTTGATCTACACCTGCTGTGTCAGTCAAGATTTGATGCAGCCTGGAGACGGCGCCGGTAGGCCTCGCCGTTGTTGAAGTCATCACACTCAGGGCGAGGAGGGAAGCCGAACCTGTAGGCGACACCATAGGCGATCCATGTGTCTTCGGGGTATTCCTCCAGCTGTGCAAGAAGGTCTGCGTCCTGGGCGGGGTCCAGATCAGTGCGTTGGCCAACGTGGAGGACGCACTGGGAGGGTGAGAAAGCCCGTTCAAACCATCCCCAGGCATAGGCCCTCACTTCGCTCTTGGTTTCGAAGCGATGTGACTCGATGAACAGCACCATGCCCGAATCCCGGACGAGGCGTGCGGTTGGCGGGAGCCAACCCTCACCACTCTCGAAGTCTCTGAATGCCATGTGGCCCTCCCGATCGGAACCCTCTATCAGACAAAAATGCCGTGAACTGGTGAAACCTCCCTGTGCTGCCGTGTCCTTCCGCGCCCTCGGCAAGACATCGACCCCGACCACATCCTGCGCTGGTCCTGATGGCGGCGACGTCATCAATATCGGGCAGCGGTCCGCCATAAAGTGATGGAATGAGGTGACAGCAGCTTCCATCACGTTACCCCGCCGACCCAATCAACGATCTACAGCTGCCGTGTCTGCACTCGTCCAGGCCTGCTCTTGTCTCACGGGGCGAGAACGCTCCGGCCCTGGAGCAGAGTACGCCGCAATCTGCCGATGTGTGTCTGAACGGCCCCGCGCGCATCGTCCGGAGCCTCCCGGCCGTCCCACATCCGTTCGGCGAGCTGATCGAGCGATACATGCTGGTTCGCCTGCAGGAGCAAGGTTGCCAGGGCAATTCGCTGTTTGAGCGCCGGCACGGCCACCGGAACCCCGTCGCGCATCACCTCAAGCGCGCCCAGAACACCAAACCGTGTCCCCATGCCGAAACGATTTCATATTTCCGCGACGGGGACGCGGAGTTCGAGGTACTTGAAGGTCGCCTGTTAAGGGGGTCGGCCAGAGCCTGCCTTGGTCTGCGCCCTCACCGCTCGCGGACGTCATGGTGGCCGCGTCCCGCGAGAGGACCCGCTGATGAAGGATGCCTGGGGCTGCAAGTCAACCAGACGACAGCGAAACAACGCCAGAACGACAACGAGTGGCAGAAATATGAGTAACCCGGAGGGGCCTTGAAGCGATCAGCCTCACCTAAGTCCCCTTGGATGCGAACAAGAGTTCTAATATTGAGGTACTCATAGTGGAACAGCGGCGGCCATATGTTCTCCCGGTGCATCGAGCGCATCGCCGCATCAGGCGCATGGGAACCCGACAAAACACCTCGCCCAGCCTGCGTGCCGACGAGATCCACGTCGAGCTGTTTACGCCGCCGTCGTCGGCTGAGCTCGACGCCGTGGAGCCCCGGGCCGAGATGCTGTGCAGATTCCTCGACATCCGGACTGGGTGAAGGGGCGGTGCCAACACATCGACCGTAGCTCGTCGCAATCCTGCTGATCGTCCCGTACGTCCTCGTCGGCTGGGGCGAAGATGCCCCTCCAACGCCCGGCCGGAGGACTGCCTGGAAGCATTCGATGTAACGTCAGGAGGATCAGTTTCATGACGCCCAAAGGTCATTTTACGGGCGATTTCCAAAAAATACGAGACTTCGTGTCCCGCACCTCATGGCCGCACACCGTCGAGGTCATCAAGGAATATCCGGCAGGGGGCTGCTACAAGGAGCTGTACGAAGGCAACATCGGCGTGCGTATCCTCTCGTACGGAGCCGAGATCCGTGTCGCCGTCCCGGAGGCCCCGGACTTCTACAATATCTATTTTCCGCTGAGAGGCGCGGTAGAGGTGAAAGTCGAAGGCGAGTATATCGACGCGCCGTCGGTCATCGTGGGGCCCCAAGAGAGGTCCGACATGTGGTGGAGCGTCGACCACACGTTATTGATCATCCAGGTTCCCTCGGCGCTGGTCGAGCGGACACTCGCCGACTATCTGGGCGATCCTCCGAAGCAAGCCCCCCGTTTCCGGCCGGCTATTACCTGTGACAGCGCTTTCAGCGGGGTCCTCACCATGTTGTCGCTGATGAGCGTGTTCGACAGGCTACCGTTCATGGCCTCGCCCTTCGCCGGGCATCACTTCGAGCAATTTCTGCTGCACACCCTTCTGGACTCGCAGCCGCACGACTACTCATCCATCCTTGGCGAGCCTGACGCCGCGTCCAGTCCAGCTGCGTTGCGGCGAGCGCAGATCTACTGTGAGGAACACGCGGATGAATGCGTCTCCCTGCGAGACATCGCCGCAGCGGCCAGGGTCAGCGTCCGCACCCTGCAACACGATTTTCGCAATCACCTGCAAACTACGCCTCTCGCCTACCTGCGCCAGGTACGACTGGCGCATGCCCATGCCGACCTGGTACGCATCGCCCAGACAGGTGGTCAGACCACTGTCACGGAAGTGGCCATGCGTTGGGGTTTCACGCATCTGGGCCGCTTCGCCAGCCTCTACAGGGAGACATATGGCCGATCGCCCTCGAGCACCCTGAACGGGTCACGTGAGGCTTCACGCCTTGCCTCGCCGCGCAATCAGGGCTGCAGATGACAAACGGCGACCCCTCATGATCACTTCGTTTCCACGCCAGTCGACCAAGAACAGGAACGCGTTGGCGTGCCATCATCCCCAACCGACGTGCTCGACCGCCGACTGGGACACATCACCGTCGCCGAGCCGCTGACCAGCCTGCTCGATGGCGGCAGACCTGGTAAAGCGGGACTTTTCCGCACCGCGGCCGAACACGGTCTGGGTCGCCGACTTCACCTACGTGCACGCCTGGTGCGGCATCGTCTACGCCTTCGTCGTCGACGTGTACTCCTGGGCGATCGCCGGCTGGGCGGCCTCGGTGTCCAAGCGCGCCGGCCTGGTGCTGGACGCCCTGGACATGGCCCTGTGGCGGCGCGAGCGCATCGGCCGGCCGGTCGAGCCGGGACTGATCCACCACTCGGACGCGGGTAGTCAAGGCGAGCACCGTCTGGACTGCCAGCGAGTGCGATGTCGGCCAACCGCCGGACGTAACGGTCGTGCACCCGAGCCGAGGCGTGCCCACAGCACGGGCAGTTCCCCGCCTCTGCTCGAACTCGAGCGCGTAGCGTGATCACGTTCGCCACCCGCTCGACGACGTGAACGTGCAGAGATGATCAGCGAGTCAGTCCTCGCACCGAAGAGTCCACCGAACGGCGGATACCGCCGTTCAGGAGGAGGTGACCAAGTCGTGAGCGGCCTCGGCGAAGGCGCGGACCCGAACGGTGGCGCCGTCGGTCCGCCACAGCAGGCCCCATCGCAGTGGCGGGGCGTCGCTGATGGGGATGTAGGCGACGTCGGGGCGTGCGTAGTAGCGCGTGGCCTGGGCGCCGACGGGGAAGGCGCCGTGGCCGGCGCCGATGAGGGTGAGCATCTCGTTGAACGTCGAGGCCGAGGGGCAGGGCTCGATCGGCCGTCCCGCGGGAGTGGCACGGGGAGTTCGGTCTTCTCGCAGCGAGACGGGCAGGGTGTCCGGTAGCTGGAGGAGCTTCACCCTGGCCAGATCGTCGAGCGCGACCGACGTACGGCGGGCGAAGGGATGCTGGGACGGCACGGCGAGCATGCGCATTTCGGACATCAGCACCGGACCGGTGACGATGTCCGGCTCGTCGATGGGGAACGTGCCGAGCGCAAGATCGACCTGGCCATCGCGCAGCCAGGGCATCAGATCGACCATCTGCGCTTCGCGGAGCCGAACATCGCACTCCGGCAGGCGACGGCGGAACAACTCGGCGGCCCCGACGAGCAGCTGCCCGCCCGCCGCGCCGACGAAGGCCACCCGCAGGGTGCCGGTCAGGCCGCGCCCGGTGTCGATCGCCCGCGCGAACGCCGCGGCGATCTGGTCCCAGGCGGGCCGAACCTCCTCGTACAGCTGCCGGCCCACTGCGGTCAACTCCACCCGGCGGCTGGTGCGGGTGAACAACGGCATTCCAGTTCGGCGCTCCAGCTTGGCGATCGTTTAGCTGATCCGGGCAGTGGACACGCGCAGGCGCTCGGCGGTGCGGCCGAAATGCAACTCCTCGGCCAGGGTCACGCGGCGAATCTTCCGTCGCGATTGTCCATGCGAGGCGGGATCGCGTCGAGCGGTTGCCTATCACTGGACGCTTCTGGGCACTTCGTCAGGCTCGCCATGCTGTTCCGGACCCCGACACGCCGTGGCGACAAGGACCCTCCACGCGCAGAACGTCATGTTCTGGTACCAGACGGGGCGCGGCACACAGGTCCTCGTCCGCCTTGTTCCGTGAAACGCGGTGACTCTGGTGCTGGTGGTGCGAAACTACCGTTGTAGTGCAGCTGATGATCCGTCAGCGGGTGAAGGAGGTGAATTTCACCGTAGATCAGTAGCCGATCGGTGCATCCGCGCCGGACGTACCCATCCACGTTCGGCAATGGTGTTCGCACGGAGCGTGCGAATCAGCGCCTTGATGATACGCAGGACCTCGTTGGCCGACCCCGAAAACGCGACTTCGCAAGATGTCTTGAGCTTTGGTCACCGGAAACGCTGATCGTCGTCACCCCGAGTCTTGACACAATCGTGGCCATGAAGAGCGGAGCAGGGTTGCGATTCGGTGTTCTGGGTGCGCTTGACGTGGCCAGCGCGGAGAGGCCGGTCTCGATTTCCGCTCCCAAGCAGCGCATCGCCCTGGCGACCCTGCTCCTGCACGCGAACACGTACGTGTCACTCGGTCAACTCGCCGCCACCATGTGGGACGGGAAGAGCCCCGTCAACGCGCGATCATCGGTTCAAACGCACATCACACGGCTGCGGCGCAGCCTCGGCGCCGAGGGCTCACACCTCATTGAGACACGAGATCAGGGCTACCTCATGAGGGCCGATCAGGAGAGCCTTGATGTCCTGCGGTTCTTTGATCTCCTCGACCGTGCCGCGCAGGCGGCCCGCGACGGTGCCGCCGCTCGGGAGGCCGATCTCCTACGGCAGGCGTTGTCGCTGTGGCGGGGCCCCGTCCTCGCCAACGTGCCATCGGAAACGATCCACCGCGACCACGTCCCCTCGCTCACCGAAAAGCACATCGGAGCCCTGGAGCGCTGGTTCGATCTCTGCCTCCTGCTCGGTCTGCACAGCGAGATCATCACAGAGCTGACCGCGGCGACGAACGCCCATCCGCTGCGCGAACGGCTCTGGGCCCAGCTCATGCTGACCCTCTACCGTTCCGGCCGCCAAGCGGAGGCTTTAGAGAGCTACCGGACCATCGCCGGATTGCTCCGCGAAGAGCTGGGCCTTGATCCAGCGGAGGAGTTGCGCTGGCTGCACGAGCGCATGCTCTCCGGTGATCCCGACCTTCAGACCCCGTCCGGCCAGCTCACGCCTCCGTTGCCGGGTGACAGAGCGACCGCGGAGATCTTGGCTCACGGACCCTCCGGCGAGGTTACGAGCGAGGACGCCCAGCGGTCGGCGGAGTGGCAGGCGCTGAACCAGCTCCCACCCGGCGTGGCCGACTTCGTCGGCCGCGCGGAGGCGATGGCGGCCGGGCTGGACCTGCTGGCCCAGCAGAGCGTCAGCGGCCCGCGGATCCTGGCGGTCTGCGGCCCGCCCGGCGTCGGCAAGTCCGCGCTTGCACTGCAGCTCGCCCACCGGCTCACTGATCGGTTTCCCGATGGCCGACTGTACGTGCGCCTCGACGGCGCATCGCCCTCGCGCCCGCGCAAGCCCGCCGAGGTGCTGGCCGAGCTGCTGCAGATGACGGGCGTCAAGCCCGCCGCGATTCCCGAAGCCCTGGACCAGCGGACCTCGGCCATGCGTGCCCGCCTCGCCGGACGCCGGATCCTGCTGCTGCTCGACGACGTGGCAAACATCGCCCAGATCCTCCCCCTGCTGCCAGGCGAGGCCGGATGCGCAGTCCTCCTCACGAGCCGGCAGCAGCTGGCGGGGCTGCCGGGCGCGGATGTGATGCAAGTGGGCGCCCTCACCAGGGACGAGACTCGGGAGCTGCTGGGACGGCTGGCCGGCCACGCCCGCATCGCACGGGAGCCACAGGCCGCCGACAGCATCGGCGCCGCCTGCGGGCAGCTTCCCCTCGCGCTGCGCATCGCCGGCGCGCGGCTGGCCGTGCGGCCCAACTGGGCGCTGGCACGGCTCGCCGCCCGGCTTCGGGACGAGACACGGCGGCTGGACGAGCTGGCGAGCGGTGACCTCTCCGTGCGTCCCAGCCTCGACATCAGCTATGCCGCCCTCCCCGAGGAAGTCGCGACGGCGTTCCGCCACGCCGGACTGTTCAACGGAGGTGACTTCGCCGCATGGTCACTCGGCGTGGTGGCGGGCGTCCCGGACGCGGAGCCATTGATCGATCAACTGCTGAGGGCGAACTTGCTGGAGGCCGCCGGGACCGACATCACCGGCGAGCCGCGCTACCGTCTGCACGACCTGCTGACCGTGTACGCGCGGGAGCTGCTCGCGGGCGACGACCCCGCCTTCGTCCGCGCCGCCGAACGCCGCCTTCTGGAGGCGCTCCTGGCGCTCGCTCGCGTCTGCTATCACACCGGCGACGCGACCGCAGCCTTAGACGGGCTGCGCCCGGTCCCGTATGAGGCGCGGCACACGCTTTCGGAGAGCCAACTGCGCGAGTTGTCACGCGTGCCGCAGGAGTGGCTCCTCGCCGAGCACAGGCAGTTGCTCGACGCCATCGAGCGGGCCTGCGCTCGCGGCTGGCACACGGAGGCCGCCGCCCTGCTCGGCCTCATCATTGACTACCTCGACGTCTACGTGGGCCGGGGGAAGGTGATCCGGCTTCTCGCACTGATCAGGGACGCGGCGCTCGCCGCAGGCGATGAGGGCGTGGGGTGGCGGGCCGAGTACCATCGCAACCACCAAATATTCAGCCAAGGATTGCTCGCGGAGGCCACTGCCGGCGTTAGGCAGTGCGTGGAGGTGTTCGACCGGCTCGAGATGCCTTATGAGCTGGCGCACGGTCTGGGCATGCTCGGGTTTTGCCTCTATCACGCGGGCGAGCTGGAAGAGGCCGTGGCGACGTGCCGCCGCGCGGTGGACGCCGCGGAACGCCTCCAGGACGACCTGCTCATGGCCGCCGCGCTCCGCGACCTCGGCACCGGGCTGGGCACTTTGGGCAGGTACGCCGAGGCGATCGATCACCTCAACCGCGCGATGGCACTCGTCAAGCGGCATGGCAGAGGAACCTCGATCGCCAACATCCTGGGCCGCCTGGTCGGCGTGGCGTTGCAGCACGGTGACCAGTCCACCGCGCGGTCTGCCGTTGACGAGGCCATCAAGGCGCTCGGCAGCGACGACCCTTACGGCACCGCCTGGCTGCTCTACTGGGAAGCGCGGATCACTGTGGCGGAGGGCAGCCCGGATGAGGCTCTCCGGCTCGCTACCCGGGCCGGCTCCTGCTTTATGGAGTTGAGTGATCAGCGCGGCGAGAATCTCGCAAAGATCGCGGAAGGGGAGGCTCTTATCGCGCTCGGCCGCCCCAATGAGGCCGCCTCACTCCTGGAAGCAGCGGCATCGGCCCTAGAGAACCTCGGCGCGGACCTGATGGCCGGGCACGCCCGCCAGTTGCGTGCCCAGGCGGAGGCGGACGGCGGATCCATTCCCAGGCCGCCAGCTCGATCAGGGTGAGGTTGCCCGGCGCCCTCCGCCTCCGCGGCCGGCCCTCGCATGACGGAGGAGATCAGCTGAGCGCGTGCGGGATGCGGTCGAGCACGGGGCGGCCCGGCCGTAGGAGTAGAAGTCGACGGCCTGCGCGCCCTGCCCGGCCAGGCTGTCCCGGACCGCTTCGCCGGACGAGATGACGCCATGGCCTGGTTCGATGCCAACGCGCCAACCTGGTCACCGCCATTGGCCTAGCTGAAGCCTCCGGCCGCCATCGCATCGCCCACCGCCTGCCAGCCTGTCTGAACATCTACCTGCCCTGGCGACGTGCCTCCACCTGGAGCGTGGACACCTTGTGCGCGCCGGACTTGATGACGTCGCTCTCGCGGTCGACGAGGTAGAGGTAGCCGTCCCGGTCGAGGTAGCCGACGTCGCCCATGCGCACCCAGCCGTCGCGGAAGATGTCGTCGGTCAGCCTCCGGTCCCGGTAGTACGCACGGGTCCCGGCGGGCGAGCGCAGCCATACCTCGCCCTGCTCCCCGATGCCCGCCGCCCGCCCGTCCCCACGGACGATCTTGAGATCGCCGCCCGACGAGGGCCGTCCCACCGACGCGGGCCGCTCTGGGTCCACGATCATCACGGTCTGCGCCGGGGCCGCCTCGGTCGAGGTGTAGTAGTTGACGATCGTCGCTTTCGCCCGGGTTCCGCAGTTGGTAGTCACACGTGAGCCCGGAATTGAGGGTTGACCTGGGGGAACGCGTGCAGGGCCGTAGAGGGTCGTGTGCCTACGCCCTCCGCAGCCAGGCGCCGGTCGGGTCAGGCC
>NZ_VCJS01000263.1 GCF_005893125.1 Nonomuraea basaltis
GGCGCACGGTGCCCGCCCCCGCCCCCGGCACACCCGGGACGGGACAGCGTCCGGCGGGCCAGGCACCCCAGGCGCCCCGCCCACCGGCGGGGCGTACAGGGCCTGTACGCGATCCTCACCACCGGACCGGCTTCCACCGTGTCACAGCCACCCCCGTACTCCCCCTCGGAGCGTACGGAGGCGGCCCGCCACGCGCCACGCCCGCCCGGAATGCCGGAAATCCCCAGGCAAACATAGAGAATCGCAGACGCTCGTGAGGCTGTCCTTACGCCGCGGCGGAACACCTCCAGGACGGACGCGGACAGGGAGCCGTCCACACCGGACGCCTTCGCGGTGTGGATGACGTGCTCCAAGCTCGCGACGCCCATGGCCAGCCGGTCCACGTCGCCCTCGTGGTTGCCGGCGGCGATGCGCGGGGCGTAGAACTCCAGGAAGTACCGGAAGTCCATGGTCTTCACGGCATGCGGAAGGAACTGTTCGGCCGAGATGCCGTTGGCCTCCGCCACCGCCTGGCCGTGCAGGTAACCCAGCAATCCCTGGCCCGTCGTCGCGATCGCGGTGCGTGCCGGATGGCTACCCTGGCCATCATGCACGCGCGCGTAAGTCAGGTCGTGGTGGACTGCCGGGATCCACAGAGCCTGGTTCGCTTCTGGGCCGCCCTGCTCGGCGGCGACCCGGTGGATCGCGCCCGAGGCTGGTCGCATGTCGAACCGCCGGGGATCGTACGGCTGGCCTTCCAACCGGTCGCCGAGGACAAGACCGTCAAGAACCGGCTGCATCTCGACATCGAAGTCGACGCCATCGAGCCGGCCATCACCCACGCGCTGCGGCTGGGCGCCACGCGGATCGGCGAGACGGTGACCGACGATCAGGGCGCCTTCCAGGTCATGGCCGACCCCGAAGGCAACGAGTTCTGCTTCGTGTCCGCCGACGCTGCCTCCGCTTCAACTGCGCCGGCGCCGTGACCTGGTCGTACCGCACGCTGATCCCTACCACGCTCATCACTCTTGCGGTGAGGGTGTAACACCAGCACTCGGACTGATCGGCCGCAACGGCTCCGGCGTGACCTGCAGCCTGACCACGCCCTCGCGCTGCGACCAGGCCTGCCACACGAGCCAGTCCTGGCCGACGTCGGATGGGCGGACAGGCTCGTACGACAAATGGAAGAGCCCTTTCTCCCCGTCGATGAAGTTGCTGTCCGGATTGCTGGGATCATCCCGGACCCGCTGGTAAACAACCTCCAGGCCGCGCTTGCGGATCTCGCTGAGCACCTGGCTCACGGAACGGCCCTCCACCTGAACGCCCTCGAGCATCTCACCGGCGTCGGTGGCGCGGGCCGCCGCCTGGTAGGTCTCGCCGTCCGCCGCGGGCCTGCCGAGCTGAGCCCGCACCCGGCCCTCGAATCCGGCGGGGACCCGGAACGTCAGGTGGCAACCGGTCTGGCCGATCCGGCAGCCTTCAGGTTCGAGACCGCCGCTGAAGTGGCCAGACGGCCCGACGCCACCTGCCATGACCAGGTCGCCGACCCTCGCCGGCGAGGCCGGCACGAGCTGGAGCTCGACATCCAACCCGACGGCGCCGAACGCCTCGCGGTACTTCTCGTACTCGGCGAGCGGGTCCTTGATCCTGGCCACCCACGCGTCGCCCTCCTGCCTGACGTCGATGGCCGCGTTGGCGTACGACGTGGCGTTCCCCGACGGCAGCGCCGACACGGTCAAGGCGATGGCCACGAGCCCCGCCGTCACCGGCGCGCCCACCAGCAGGCGCCGCAGGAGCACCCGGGGCCGGGGCCTCCCGCCGGACTCCTCCGGCCGCCAGCCGATGGCCAGGGCCAGTTCGTCCGGGTCGCGCAGCGGGATCTGCGACCTCATGCGCTTGAGCAGCTCGGTCTCATTCATCAGCGGTTCCTCCCAGCGCGTCGCGCACCTTCGTACGGGCTCTGTTCAGCCGTGAGCGCACCGTGCCCACGGGGATGTCCAGCGCGTCGGCGACTTCCTGGTAGCTCAGCTCGCCCCACGCGGTCAGCAGCAGCACATCGCGATCACCCTTGCGCAGACCAGCCAGCGCGGCGGCCAGGCGCGGGGTCTCCGCGGCGGCGGTGACCTGCTCGGCCACCCTGTCGGCATGGCCCTCCAGCACCGGGTCCACGCCGGTCCGCGCAAGCGCGCGGAACATGCGCAGCTCGGAACGGTAGTGACGACGGATCAGGTTGGTGGTGATCCGCCACAGCCACGGCCGCACATCGCCCCGGGCGGGGTCGTAGCCGGCCCGGCTCCTGAAGGCCGTGTGGAACGTCTCCGCCACGATGTCGTCGGCGAGGTCGCTCCCGAGGCGGCGAGCGGCATAGCGGTGCAGCGGCGGAGCGTGCCGGCGAAACAGCTCGCCGAAACATCGGGGATCTTCCAGGGACCGCGCGACCAGCAGCGCGTCATCCGTCTCGTCATCGAGCACATCAGCTGAGCCCATCGATGTCCTTATCGCCGTCCTCAAGGTTTACACCGGCTACTAGCCCGATACGGCACCAAGAGTTCACGGAGGCGAATGGCTCACCGGCTGAGCTCTCAACGAGGCATCGCCCTGCTGTGACGGCGGCTGAGCTCCTGCAGGGCGCTGATGCTCGGGTCATCGCGGGCTACTTTCACGCCTGGTAGCTCGCCACCGCCGCGTTCCACGAGAGCCATCCCGGTGGCGATGAAACCCTCCATGAGCGAGCGCAGGATCACGTGGTTCGACCGGGCATACCGGCTGGCCAACGTGTCAATGAAGAGGGCGAACGCCTCGATGTCGATTTCACATTCGTCTGCGCACATGGGGCCGAGCCCGGACGGGAGATCAACAAGTAGGGACAAGGACTCGGCGGTCCGCACGAAAACCCGAGAAACACCCGTCGCAGGGTTCCACAGGACATTGTCTTCGATCTGGAAGTACTGGCTCATCTCTCCCGATCCCTGCTGTCTGATGCGGTTACGCGGGCGCTGGTCCTGACGATCTTCCTCGTTCGCGATCTGCCAGTCGACCTTCGCCCGCGCTTCCCCACAGATCCGCGACCGCCGGCAGGCCCGGGACCGAGAAGGCGTACCGACCCGGTTGGATTGAGATTGTACCTACTAGTATGTACGATCATGGTTGTGGACGCGAGGGAACGACTGATCGAGAGCACCCGGGAGCTGCTGTGGGAGCGCGGATACGTGGGCGCCTCGCCGAAGGCGATCCAGCAGCGAGCCGGGGCGGGCCAGGGCAGCATGTACCACCACTTCCGCGGCAAACCCGACCTGGCACTGGCCGCGATCACCCGCACTGCCGAGGAAATGCGCGCTCGCGCGGAAGCCGAGCTCTCCGACGCCGGGACTCCGGTCCAGCGGATCACCGCCTACCTACGCCGGGAACGGGACTCTCTCCGCGGCTGCCCGGTCGGCCGGCTGACCCAGGACCCGGACGTGATGGCCGATCCCGCGTTGCGCCGTCCGGTCGAGGAGACCTTCGCCTGGCTCCGAGCCCGGCTTGCCGAGGTCCTCGCGGAAGCGCGGGCAAACGGCGAGCTTGACACCGCCCTCGATCCGGCAGCCACCGCCACCGCGCTCGTCGCGGTGCTGCAGGGCGGATATGTGCTGGCCCGGGCCGCCGACGACGCGGTGGCGTACGCCCAGGCCGTTGACGGCGCGCTCGGCCTGCTTGCCGGACACGTCCGCTGAGCCAGGAGAGTCCAGGGCGGGCAACGGCATACCGCCCTGCCCCTCGCCCGGCACGGAGACATGCACACCGCCGCAGGACCACATCCCGAAGGGACACATGATGAGCACCGTTCGCCGCGAGCACCTGCTGACCGGCGACCTGACCAGCCGGCCTGAACGCATCGACCGGGTGGAGACGCACCGGGTCACCATGCCGCCGGGGGCGGCGAGCGGCCTGCATACTCACCCCGGCGGCGTCACCGGCTACGTCACCAGCGGCCGGATCGTGTTCGAGCTCGATGGGCACCCCGCTCAAGAACTCCACGCCGGGAGTGCCTTCTTCGAGCCTGCGGGCGCAACGGTCCACCGCTTCGACAATCTCTCCGTCACCGAGCCGGCCACGTTCGTCGCCTGCTACCTGCTCACCGGCGACCAGCCACTGATCGAATCACTTTGAAGGGACGAAATAATGCCTTTTGTCCGCATTGACGCGCTCCGTGCAGACGAGAAGCGGCTGGAGGCCGTGGGCCGGGCCGTGCACGATGCCCTGGTCGACGCCATCGGCATCCCGCAAGACGACCTGTTCCAGGTGCTCACGAGCCACGACGGCACGCGGCGCATGTTCCGCTACGACCCCGGCTACCTCGGCGTACACCGGGACGACGACCTCGTGTTCGTCGCCATCACCATGCGCTCCGGCCGCACCGCGGATCAGAAGCAGGCCCTTTACCGCAGGATCGCCGAGCTCGCCCAGGAGTACGCGGGCACCGAACCGCGGAACGTCTTCGTCACGGTCAGCGAGAACGAGCCGATCGACTGGTCCTTCGGCGACGGTGTGGCGCAGTACGCGGAGACCGGCCAATGAGCGATCATCCGAGCGGATGGTGCAGGAACCGGCAAGGGGACTGCACGCTGCGGCAATGACCTGCTGCGCGCCGGTCGGCAAGACTGATGGTCTGCGACGGCCCAAGGCCGGAGAAACCAAGATCATCAATCTCCAGACCGGGATAGGCCGACATGTTGACTTCCTCCCCACGCCTAAAGACGGGGGATTCCAACCTTCACAGGCTGGGGTTCCTGCTTCACAGGCGACTGCACCCGAGAGGACTCGGAGTGTCTGACGTCACCTCCACAGGCCGACACGGCAAGACCTGCCGCCAGGATGTTCTTCGCGGCGTTGACATCCCGGTCGTGCCGGGTGCCGCAGCCCGGACACGTCCAGTGCCGGGTGCTGAGCGAGAGTTCGGCAAGCAGGTGCCCGCACGCCGAGCAGGTTTTCGAGCTCGGGTACCAGCGGTCGATCACGATCAGGTGGCGGCCGTACTTGGCCGTCTTGTACTCCAGCATGCGGCGGAAGGCGCCCCACCCGGAGTCGGAGATCGCCTTGGCGAGAGACCGGTTACGGACCATGCCGTTGATGTTCAGGTCTTCGATCACGATCACATCGTGGTCGCGGACCAGACGCGTGCTGGTCTTGTGCAGGAAATCTGCCCGGGAGGCACGGACCTTCCGGTGCGCTCGGGCGACCTTCGCCTTCGCCTTCTTGCGGTTGTTCGATCCGCGTTGTTTGCGGGCCATACGCCGCTGGTAGCGGGCGAGGTTGCATTCCCGCTTCGCCAGCTTCCGAGGATTGGCGATCTTATCGCCCCCGGAGGTGACCGCGAAGTCCTTGACGCCCAGGTCCACGCCGACAACGGCGCCGGTAGCCGGAGCCTGATCCGGATCGCCGACTTCGACGGCGAACGACACATGCCAGCGTCCGCACGGGTCACGCGAGACGGTCACCGTGGACGGGTCGATCGAGGCAGGATCAACCTCGGGCCACGACCACACGAACTCAAGCGGCGCGTCGGTCTTGGCCAGGAACAGGCGACCGTCTCGCCAGCGGAACCCCGACCGGGTGTACTCCGCGCTCTGGCGGCCGTTCCGGGACTTGAACCTCGGGTAGCGGGCGCGCCCGGCGAAGAAGTTGGCGTACGCCCGCTGCTGAGTGCGCAGCACCTGCTGCAACGGGACCGAGGACACCTCGTTCAGCCAGGCGAACTCCTCGCTCCGCTTGAGCTGGGTGAGAAAGGCGTTGGCCTGCGGCACGTTGGTGGAGACGCGCTCTTGATGCCAGCGCTGGTGCCGCCAGGCGAGCGTCTGATTCCACACCACGCGCACGCACCCGAACGTGCGGTTCAATACCGCAGCCTGTTCGGGGCTCGGGTAGGCCCGACACTTGTACGCCGTCCGCACAGCCAAGATCTTAGCAGGAGGTATCGATTCTGCTTAACGTCATTCCGCCTTGCCAGCGGGACTGATGCCCATGTGCCGCTACGCGGCAGGTTCGCTTTCCTCCCCAGGGCTGAAGCCCGAGGTCTCCAGCGAAGGAGCAGTCGATGAAAACCGTGCGCAGAGCCTTAATGCTGGCAGGGAGCGTTGCCATAGCTCTCACACCGCTTTCCGCCGCGTCCGCGCAATCGGTTGAACAAGGCGCGGCAGGATGCCACCACTACTACTTCCGGAACGCCGACACCTGCTTCGAGTGGCGAGGCGACGACTTCTGGGTACGGAAACGGTCCCCTCAGGCCGGGAGGGTGGGCGCGCTCATCCAGACGAGCCACGGCCTGACGAGAGCGTGCGAGACCTCCTCCAAGCGCGAATGCCGGTACAGCTTCCCCGAGCGGCACACCAACGGGGCCCAGGCATGCGTGCGGTGGCGGCCGTACGAGCGGGGCCCCGGCGGCCGGGTCAACATGGCAGCCCCCAGCCGGGCGGTCAGCATCTCGACAGGGCGTTTCAACGCCAACTGCTATTTCGAGTGGCGCTGAGATCCGGCCCGGCGGCGCGGAGCAGAGCCTTCAGCGCCGGGCCGCGAAGAAGGCGCGGATGTCCCCGGCGAGGAGCTCCGGCGCCTCCTGCGCGGCATGGTGGCCGCCGCGGTCGAACTCGCTCCAGTGCACGATGGCCGTGTGGTCGCGCTCGGCGAGGGCTCGTACCGTCGGGAAGAAGTCGCCGGCGAAACAGGCCACGCCGAGCGGGAACGACGACGGCCCGGGCGGCTGCTCGTTGCCGTGGTAACCGGACAGGGCCGCGCTGCCCCCACTGTCGGTCACCCAGTGAATCGTGGCGTTGGCCAGGACGTAGTCGTCGTCGGCCGACTCGCCGAACAGCTGCAGGCTCCAGGCGAGCTGGCCGGCCGGTGAGTCGGCCAGCGCGTGGGCGAGCGTCTGCGGCTGGGTGGACTGCAGCTTGAGGTAGGCGCCCCTTTCGTCCATGAAGCGTTGCATCGTACGCACCTTCACCAGGTCGCCGGGCCCCAGCGCGGCCAGTTCGGCGGGATCTCCCGAGGGCACGGAGAAGATCTGGGTGACGTGCACTCCGGTCACGTGCCGGGGGTCGAGGCGGCCGAGCTCCACCGAGATGAGGGCGCCGACGTCGTTGCCGTGGACGCCGTACCGCTCGTAGCCGAGCCGGCGCATCAGCTCGGCCCAGGCCCCGGCCGTACGACGGCGGTTCCAGCCGGCCTCCCCGGGAACCGCGGAGAACCCGAACCCGGGGATCGAGGGGATGACCAGGTCGAACTCGTCGCCGAGCAGCCCTATGAGGGGCAGGTACTCCACGACGGACATCGGCCAGCCATGCGTGAGGATCAACGGGAAGGCACCCGGCCGGGGCGAGCGGACGTGCAGGAAGTGCACGTCCACCCCGTCGATCTCGGTGACGAACTGCGGATGGGCGTTGACGGCGGCCTCCTGCGCCCGCCAGTCGAACTCCTCGCGCCAGCGCTCCACCAGCCTCCTGACCCGTTCGGTCGGCACGCCGTGCCCCCTGCCGGGAAGCGAACGGGTGAAGCGGGTCCGCGCCAGGCGCTCGGCCAGGTCATCGAGACAGGACTGCGGGACCTCCACGCGGTACGGCCGCATCAGCCCCGCGCCGCCTTGTCGATCAGATGCGCCAGCTCGACCGGCTTGGTGATCATAGGCCAGTGTCCGGCGTCGAGGGTGACCGGCTCGTGGCCGGGCAGAAAGGCCGGTTCGCCGGGATCGCCGGTGCACGCGATGAAGGTGCGCGACAGCCCTTCCACCGCCCCGAGCTCGGCCGGCGCCGGATCGCGGTAGGTGTTGACGGGCTGGCCGACCGCCCGGTCACGGAACCAGGCCCGGTCCTGCGGCGTGAGCCCGTGCTCGCCGAAGTTGGCGTCAATGATCGCATCGCTCATCACGGGGATCCTCCCGTCCACCACGGTGCTCATGATCGCCTCCTCGACACCCGGCGGCGCGATGTCGAAAAGCGTCCTGCCCGCCTGCGGAAGGACGGCGGCGACGTAGACCAGGCGGGCGATGCGCCCGGGGATCGCGGCGGCGGCGATCGTCGCCGGGGCGCCTCCGTAGGAGTGCGCGACGAGCACGACGTCACGCAGCCCGGCGACCTCGATCGCGGCCGTGATGTCCAGAGCGTGGGTGGCGAGCGTGGTCGCCTCCGAGCCGAGGTGCGCCCGGTCACCGAAGCCCGTGAGCGTCAGCGGGTGGACGTCGTGACCGGACGCGGTGAGCACGGGCGTGACGCGCTCCCACGCCCAGGCGCCGAGGAACGAGCCGCCAACGAGAACGATGGCCGACATGGCCAGCTCCCTTCGATTGTCGTGGATCATGTTGCGACGGGAGCCAGGCTAGAAGGGATTGTGGACGTTTTCTGCCCTGATTTAGGATGCGGCCGTGTCCCGTCCCGCCGCACGCGTCCTGGCGTTGCTCGAGCTCCTGCAGGATCGCGGGCTGGTGTCCGCCGACGAAGCCGCCAGGCGGCTTGAGATCGACGCCCGAGCCGTGCGCCGCTACGTCACCGCCCTGCGCGATATGGACATCCCCATCGAATCCGTACGCGGGCGCTACGGCGGTTACCGGCTCGCCCGCGGCTACCGGTTGCCCCCGCTCATGCTCGCCGACGAGGAGGCCGTCGCCGTGGCGGTCGCGCTGGCCGCCGCGGGCGAGCGTGAGACGGCCGGCGCACCCTCGCCCGCCGACCGCGCGCTCGTCAAGCTCGGGCGTCTGCTTCCCACAGCGCTGCGGGAACGCGTCAAGGCCCTCGGCGCGGCCACCTCGGTGACCGGCTCGGAGCCGCTGACGCCGGAGCCCGACCTGGCGCTGACGCTGGGCGCGTCCGTCCAGGCGCGCCGCGCGGTCCGGATCGAGCACAGCGGCCACGTCCGCGACGTGGACCCGTACGGGCTCGTCGTGCACGCGCGCCACTGGTACCTGGTCGGCCACGACCACCTGCGCGACGACCTGCGCATGTTCCGCCTCGACCGGATCACCGGCGCCGCCGAGCTGCCACGCCGATTCACCCCGCCCACCGGGTTCGACCCGGTGGCGCACGTCCTGCGGACCCTGACGCTGGGCGCGTGGACGCATCGTACGGAGGTGTGGCTCGACACCGACCTGGCCACCGCCCGCGCCCGGCTCCCCGCCACCTTCGGCGAGCTGCGCCCCTGTCAGGAGGGCGGGGTGCTGCTGGTCAGCGGGGCAGAAGACCTCCCGGCGATGGCACGGCTGCTGACCGGCCTGCCCTGGCCGTTCACCGTCAGAACGCCGCCGGCCCTCGCCGCGGCGCTCGCCGCCCACGTCGAGGACCTCACCGCGGCAGTCGCCCGCTCCAACCAGGCCCCGGCCTAAAGAGGGTCTGGCAAGATCGCGATTCGACGGGAGCCGGGCCGCGTCACGGCGTGCCGCCTGACCGATCGCTCGTGCCTTCGGAGGGAATCAGGACCACGGGGCGGGGACGTTCGCAGGTGCTCGTGATGTTCACCGCCCTGCCGGAGTGCGCCGAGGCCAGCAACGACTCCATGATGTCGAGCACGTGGAAGGCCAGCGAACCGCCCGTACGGGGCTCCTCCCCCGGCGGGGTCGATGCGAAGTCGGCCAGGCCCACGCCGCGCCCGGCGTCGACGTAGCCGGCGCTCACGGGAAGATCGCGCCAGCCCTCCTCCCCGACCCCCGACGCGAGGACGGGCCCGTCGAAGTGGTTCGGATTGGGGACGACGAGCGAGCCCTGCTCGCCGTGCACCTCGATGTGGGGCGCCTTGGTCGCCGCCGCGTCGAAGCTCATCACCAGCGTGGACAGCGCTCCCGAGGTGTGGACGAGCACGCCTGTCACGTGGGTGTCGACGGTGACCGGGATCTCCTCGCCGCGGCGGGGACCCGAGCCGATCGTGCGCTTGGCCCGCGTGCGGCCGGCGGCGCCGATGACCGTCGACACCGGCCCGAGCAACGTCACCAGGCTGGTGATGTAGTAGGGGCCCATGTCCAGGAGCGGGCCACCACCGGGAAGGTAGTAGAAGTCGGGGTTCGGGTGCCAGCGCTCGTGGCCGGGCGTCACCATCATGGCGGTCGCCGCGACCGGCCTGCCGATCAGGCCGTCGTCGATCGCCTTGCGCGCGGTCTGCGTGCCCGTGCCCAACACCGTGTCCGGCGCGCACGCCACCCGCACCTGCGCGGCGTCGGCGGCCCGCAACATCCGCCCCGCGTCCTCCGCGGTCGCGGCGAGCGGCTTCTCGCAATAGACGTCCTTGCCGGCCGCGATGGCCTGCAGCGCGATCTCGGCGTGGGCGGCGGGGATGGTGAGGTTGAGCACGACGTCCACGCGCGGATCGGCCATCAGCTCCGCCACGCTCAGCACCTCGACCCCCGCATAGGGCCGCACCGCCTCCCGCGCCCGGTCAAGGTCGAGATCGGCCACCGCCGCCAACCGCAACTGCGGGAGCCGGTCGATGGTACGGAAATACTGGGCCGAAATGGCACCGCACCCGACAACGCCGACGTTCACCGGCTGGCCCACAACATGCCCCTCTCGATGATGGTGCGCACACTGTCGTTCTGCAGGACGTCGAGGCTGTGCCCCGGCGTCGTGACGAAGATCCGCCCGCTCCCCCACCGCCGGGTCCAGATCGCCGGTGAGGTGACCTCCCGGTGCCACGGGTCCCACGGGCGGACCTGCTGCGTCGTCGTCGCCAGCACGTCGATGTAGTCGTCCGTCAGCACCCAGTACTGCTCGGTGACGAGGTCGAAGTCGGCGATGCCCTCGGTGACGGGGTGGGCGCTCGCCTCGGGCAGCATGTTCACGGTGTACGGCACGAAGTTGTCGGCCTGCGTGCCCTCCCGCTCGGCCGGGTCCTTGCCCGGGTGGCAGGCGAACTGCCCGCCGATGAGATGCAGGTAGTCGGAGGAGTTGCGGAAGGAGTCGGCGATGCCACCGTGCCAGCCCGCCATCCCCGTGCCCGCGCTGATCGCGGCCTCCAGCCCGCGCAGCTCCGCCGGCTCGATCGTGCCCATCGTGTAGCACTGCACGATGAGGTCCACACCGGACATGAACTCCGGATCCGCGTACGGCGCCGGAGAGTCCGCCCGATGCACCTCGTACCCGTGCTTTTCGAGGAAGGGAACGAAGAGGTCGGTGGCCGCCACCGGGACGTGCCCCTCCCAGCCACCCCGCACCACCAGTGCCCTTCGGCCGTGTTCGCCACTCATACATTCGCCCATCGCTCAGTGGTCAATCGGCTCCGATCGTCGCATCTCCCACCGACATGGTCGAAAGCGGGCCACCCCTGGACGCGGCAGATCTGTGATCAGGAGCCCGCGCGGTCGCGTTGGAAGGTGGCATAGAGCCACCACAACGATGGCAGCAGCAAGAGCGCGCCCACGGCCAGCGAGCCCAGGCTCGCCGCCAGGACCGCGTCGGTGGCCGCCGCCTCGGCGAGGGAGACGCCGGGCAGCAGGGACGGGTACTGCCCGACCCCCCATCCCCACAGCAGGCCCGTCACGGCCAGCGCGGCGGTGAGCCGTACGGCGAGGTAGGCGCGCCGCCACAACAGCACCAGCGAGGCCAGGCCCGCCACGATCGACAGCGCCAGCAGCGGCAGGGCGCGCCCGGACGTGAGCTCGGTGAACAGGCCGGGCGCGTCGGCCCGCAGGACGAGAAGACCGGTGCCGGACAGCACTCCGACGACGGCGCCGCACCCCAGGGCACGCCGCCGGAAGGCCTCGACCAGACCGGCGTCCCCGGCACGCTGGGCGTCGCGGGTCAGGTAGACGGCGGCCAGATAGGCGGCGGTGCCGACGGCCAGGGCCCCCGCCGTCAGGGACGTGGGGTTCACCCAGCTGGTGACCAGGTCGCCCGCGGCGATGCCGGGCGGCACCCGGCCCGAGGCGATCGCCCCGGCGACCGTACCGAGGAAGAACGGGGTGGCGAGGGAGGAGAAGGCGAAGGTGGCGCCGAAGAGGCGGCGCTGCCACAGCTCGGTGGAGACCTTGCGGAAGGCGAACGCGGCGCCGCGGCCGATGATGCCCAGAGCCGCCAGGGTGAGCGGGATGTAGAGCGTTGAGGCGATCGCGGCGAACACCGAGGGGATGCCGGTCCACATCAGCACGATGACGAAGATCAGCCAGACGTGGTTGGCCTCCCAGACGGGGCCGATGGAGTGCTCCACCAGGGCCCGCTGCCGCCGGCCGGACACGTCGCCACCGGCCAGCAGGTCCCAGATGCCGCCGCCGAAGTCCGCGCCGCCGAACAGGACGTACGCGGTCAGCCCCAGCCACAGGACGGCGAGCATGATCTCCGGCAGCGGCATGGTCACACGATCTTGTAGTCGGTGACGTCGCGCTCCTGCGGCGCGATCGGCACGGGAACGTCGCGGGCCAGACGGCGCAACACGTAGACAGTGGCCACGGTCAGCGCCGCGTAGACCGCGATCACCAGCGCGAACCCGTACACCAGGCCGGGCGCCGGGTTGACCGCCTGTGACGTACGCAGCACGCCGAACACGATCCACGGCTGCCGGCCCACTTCGGTGACGACCCAGCCCGCCTCCAGCGCCAGCACCGCGGCCACGCCCGACAGCGCCGTCGCGCGCAGGAACCACGGCGAGCGCGGCAGGTCACGTCGTCGTTTCCAGGCCAGCGCCAGCCAGGCGGCGAGGGCCAGGAGGGCGAAGCCCGACCCGACCATGATCTGGAACGCCCAGTGCACGACGTTGACCGGCGGCCGGTCGGCGGCCGGCACCTCGTTCAGCCCCCGGATCTCGGCGTTCGGATCCCAGTGGGCCAGCAGCGACAGCCCGTTGGGGATCTCCAGCGCGTACCGCATCTCGCCGTCGACCGCGATACCGCCCACGTGGAGCGGAACCCCGCGCGAGGTCTCGAACACCCCCTCCATGGCGGCGAGCTTGACCGGCTGGTTGCTCGCGACGAAGTGGGCCGCCCAGTCGCCCACGCCGATCTGCACCGGGGTGACGGCTGCCGCCACCGTCAGCGGGAGCAGCAGGCCGAGCCGGTGGTAGCGGTCACGCCGGCCGCGCAGCATGGCGACGGCGTAAACGCTCGCCATGCTGAACCCGGCCACCATGAACGCGGCCAGGATCATGTGAACGGTCTGGGGCGGCGTGGCCGGGTTGAACATCGCCGCCCACGGATCCACCGCCACGATGCGGCCGTTCCGGGCTTGGAAGCCCGTCGGCTGCTGCATCCAGGCGTTGGCGGTGACGACGAAGAACGCGCTGGCCACCCCCGCCAGGACGATCGGGATGCCGGACAGCAGGTGCGCCTTCGGTGGCAGGCGGTCCCAGGCGTACAGGTAGATGCCGAGGAAGATGGCCTCGATGAAGAACGCGATGCCTTCCAGCGAGAACGGCAGTCCGATGACCTCGCCGTACGTGCCCATGAGCCCCGGCCACAGCAGCCCCATCTCGAACGACAGGATCGTCCCCGACACCGCGCCGACCGCGAACAGCACGCCCAGCGCCCTGGCCCACCGCCGGGCCAGCAGCCGGTAATGGACATCGCCGGTGCGGTGCCCTCGCCACTCCGCGAGCAGCGTGATGGCCGGCATCCCCACGCCCAGGCAGGCGATGACGATGTGCCAGCCGAGCGACAGGGCCATCTGCATCCGGGCCGCGCCGAGATCGGCGGCGCTGACGCCGTCCACCACTTGCATAATCATCGCGGCCCCCCGGCCCCTCCGGCATGCCCCTTTTCGCCTGCCGTCCTGCCAGCTCTCGAACGACTCGAACCCCCGCGGCGCCGCGCTCGGCGGCAGCCGGTGCGAGATGACACAGCTCGGGATCGAGGTCGCCGTCGCGGATCCTGCCCAGCAGCGGCTCCAGAAAACGCCGCACTTGGCACCGGCGTTCCGTCTGGTTGATCAGGAGGCACACGCTGGTCCCGGCCTGCGCGGTCCGCCTACCGGGCGGCCGGCGTGTAGGTGGCGATGATCACGCCGCTCTTCATGACCTTGGTGCCGGCCAGGGTCAGCGTCGTCTCCACGTCGCTCAGCGGTGCGGAGATCGACGGGCCGCCCACGAACACCGGGGTGATCCAGAATCGGACCTCGTCCACCAGGCCCGCCTTGACCAGGGCGTGGGTGACCACGCCGTAGCCGTACATCAGGATGTCCTTGCCCTCCTGGCCCTTCAGGCTGGTGACCGCCTCGATCAGGTCACCCTGCAGCACTTCGCTGTTGTTCCACTCCGGGTCGGTGAGGGTGGTCGAGGCGACGTACTTCTTGACGTTGTTGAAGTAGGCCGCGCCGGTGGTCGGGTCACTCTCGTCCCGGGTCGGCCAGGCGGCCGCGAAGCCCTCGTAGGTGCGCCGGCCCATCAGCAGCGCGTCGGCCGCGGCCGTCTGCTCACCGGCGAAGGCGGCGGCCTCGTCGTCGAAGTACGGCATGGTCCACGCAGGGTCGTCGATGACGCCGTCGAGGCTGATGTAGGTCGAGTTGATGATCTTACGCATCTTGGGTTCCTCCTGGTTGTACGGCACTCCGTTCAGCAATCAGAACTCTGCCCGGTGCCGCTTACGCTTCTCTTCAGGAAGCCTTACGCGGGCTCACACGGCGGTCCTCATTGGCCGCCGGACAAGGTCGCGACCGACGCCGTTCCTATCTGCGTCTGGGTGGGCAGGCCTGGAAGGTGGCGTTCTTGAAGCCGGTCAGGTTGTCGATCGACATCCATCCGTACTGCGCCGTGCCCTTCACCCTGGCGTAGACCCAGAGCGTGCCGCGGCTGTTCTCCACCCAGCAGTGGAAATAGAGCACCGCACCCTTGGCGACCTTCCTGACGATGGGGCACTTGGTCCCCGCGTAGGGCCCCACCTTGAGGTTGAAAGCGCCTTTCATGACGCCGGAGCCAGGGTCGAGGTTGGCCACCATCGGGCGCGGGCATCCGAGCGCCGCGGCGGATTCGGCGGTCGCGGCAGGCGCGCCCGCGAGGGGCAGAACGGTGATGGCGCCGGCTGCGGCGAGCGCTCCCAATGTCTTCATCGTGTACCTCCTGGACGAATGCTGGACGTGGGGATGTCGAGGATTTGGTGAGACGGCGTTGAGCCGCCGCCTCAGCCCCCGTGCCTCAGTTGCTGCCGCATAGCCGTGCCCCGCCTAGCCGAGGGCCCTTCGGGGTACGGTGGCGCTCACCGTGGTGCCTTCTCCTGGTACGCCATTGACGGTGAGGCCGCCGCCCATTCCTGCAAGCTCGGCCCGTCTGCCACTCAGCTGGGCCTCATACACCTCGGCCGACATTCCGAGGCCATCGTCGCTGACGGTCAAGCGCAGCCCGCTGGGAGCCACGGTGAGGGCGATGGAGACGGTACGGGCCCGTGCCTGCCGTTCCACCTCCTGCAGAACATCACGGATCGCGCCATGGACGATCTCGGTGATGAGGGCGGGAAGCGGCTGTTTCGGCAGGGCCCATATCTCCACCGTGATCCCGGTCTGCAGCGACCATTCCGCCAAGTAGTCCACCAAGACCTGTGAGGCTGTGCGGCTGCCTGTTTCGAGTTCCCCATGTGAGCTATTGATCATCTGCTTCTTCCCTTGCTCGTCACCGGTCAAGTGGGCCACTGGATCACCGGCTTGGCCGCCTTCACCTCTCTCAGGTCACACGTCCGTGTGCCGGCTCGAGGCGGCTAGTGGTTCCATGACCGCTTGCCCGCCGGGGCCGGTGGCACCAGGATCGTGGCGGCACGATTGTTCGGCACCCCTGATCAGCCAGGCAAACAATGCTTTTCTCGGCGAATGGCTCCTCTCCTCTAGCGAAGGGAATCTCGTAACGGTGGCAGGCCGTCGTGAAAGTCCAGTGGACCCGGCAGCGGGACCGGTTCAACGTTTTGCCTCTGAGTTACGCAAGCTGCGCCAGGAAGCGGGCGGCCTGACCTATCGGGCCATGGCCAAGCGCGCCGGCTATTCGGTCACCACGCTGTCGCAGGCGGCGGCAGGTGAGCGGCTGGCTTCACTGCCCGTCGTCCTGGCCTTCGTGGAAACATGCGGCGCAGACGTCTCCGCATGGGAGCACCGCTGGCAGCAGGTCGCTCAGGAACTGGCGCGCGAGAGGGCCGACGAGGACGGTGCCGCCGGGCCGTACCTGGGTCTGGCCCCCTACGACACGCACGATTCCGGTCGTTTCTTCGGACGGGAGCGGCTCGTCGAGGAATTGCACGAGCTGCTTGGCCGGCATCGCTTCGCCGCGGTGTTCGGCCCTTCGGGCAGCGGCAAGTCGTCCCTGTTGCGCGCCGGGCTCGTGCC
>NZ_VCJS01000264.1 GCF_005893125.1 Nonomuraea basaltis
GCACACCGCCCACTGGTCAATCTGGCGACGCCGACATCAGGCTCGGGCCCGCTGGTTCCACAAACGCACCCGCCTGACTACGACATAAACCCACAGCTCAGCTCACGAATGGTGACTGCCGTACTAGTGGATCACGCGCACGCGCCGCCGTCCTGCGCTATCACGTTCTGGCACTAACGTCTCATGCCGCGAACTTGCTAACGCATCTGCTAACAACGACCTTGGACTGCCCTGGACGACTGTGGGCTTTCCGTTTACAGGATCGCGCCGCAAGCAGGGCCTTCGGCTGCTGATGTACAAGCATGGACGCTTTTGACCTGGCTACGGATCAGAGGCCGGACTCTCCTGATCCTGGCCTACGGGTAAGGCCGACCCGGGGGCTGCCCGGGCCAGATTATCCGGAAGAAAGCGCGAGGAAGGCGCAGACCAGAAGGAAGAGGGCCAGAACCAGGCTGCGCACCCGCCACGACAGGCGGGGAGCGCTCACCAGGGCGGCCAGTGGGTAGCCGAACAATCCGGCGACCACGCCGACCGGCACGTCGGTGAGCTCCCAGATTGGCACCAGGAAGAAGGGCGCCAGAACGGCGACGGGCCACGCCGGGCGCACCCGGAGGAGGTGCAGCAGTGGCCAGGCGAGCACGACCGCCGCCCAGTTCCCCACCGTCCACGCGTCGGCCAGCTGACCGAGACAGCCGAAGTGGCCGCAGCGCGAGTCGTCGGACAGGGCGGCTACGAGCAGCAGCCAACCGAACTGAACGAAGGGCAGGATGATGCCGGCGAGCCCGGCGGCGACCACCCGCTCGGCAAGCCGCCCTTCGGCGGCGGGTGAGACACTCGCGTTGCCCATATCCACACCGCAAGCGTCTGATCCGACGGTCTCGCGATGCACACGCATTGATCACGATTCACATGGGAGCGCAGCAGGCAATGCGCCACCCCGCTGACCATGTTACGGATCAGTTGCCGGGTCCTGCCGTGTGCTCAGCGCTGTGCAGCAGAGAAGCACAGCAACGAGGTCTTACACGATCAC
This sequence comes from Nonomuraea basaltis, assembly GCF_005893125.1. Classification (GTDB taxonomy): domain Bacteria; phylum Actinomycetota; class Actinomycetes; order Streptosporangiales; family Streptosporangiaceae; genus Nonomuraea; species Nonomuraea basaltis. Next base: position 1,031 of record NZ_VCJS01000264.1, read on the forward strand.
ACCCTGCCACTCGGGGACTGCTCTCTGAACTGGGTAACGCGGGCTTCAGGTGGTACCTGGCTCCCGTTTGCAATCAGGCGCTCGCCAAGAATGACGAAGACCACATCCATGCTCTGCTTGTTCCGTGGCTGTTCCGTCGGAGCGCCGGAACCAGTGAGAAGTGATGCGAGACATCCGCAGGCGTAGCCGCTGCTCAGCCGCGTGATCGAGTGGTCATCGCAGGTGATCGCATTGTGGGTCGGAGATCACCCAGATCTACGAGGGCACCAACCAGATCCAGCGCATGGTGATGGCCAGGCAGCTCCTCAAGTAGGGGTTGAGCAGCGAAAGCCCCGCCACGATCAGCGCAGCGATGAGCTACCCGGACGGTCATCGCTTAACGGCCGTCCATCTCGCGGAAGATCTGGTCGAGGCGGGACTCGTGTTCGTCCATGGCGCGGTTGAAGGTATGCATGGTCCTGTCGAACTGCTCCAGCGACTGCGCCGGGGTGTCCGGCAGCTCGCCGGCGGTGTCGCGGAGCACGCGTTCGCGTCGCATGGCGCTGTCCTCCTGCGCGCGCTGCATCGCGAGCATGACCTCCTCAGCCAGATCCCGGCTGCTCAGCTTCATGACGCGCGGGTCGAGCTTGATCTGGGTGATCCGTCCGTCGGCATCGGCGCGGACCTGGATCTTGCCGGCTGCTCCTGCGCCTACACCGCTGATCGTCTCGATCTCCCTCTGCGCGACCTGGAGGCGGCGGTGGTCCTGCTCCGCCTGTTCAATGATCCGCATCAGGTCGTCCAGAGGGTTGTACTCGGGTCCGGTGGGGTGCGTTCTCATTTGCCCGGCCGGTCGACGGCGTCGTAATTGATCCTGGTCTGCTCCAGCTTCAGTCCCGCGTTCAGCACGTTGCCCGCATACGCATGGACCCATTCACAGACGCTGTCGTAGAACTCCCGATAATTCCGGGCCAGTTCGTCCGAATCCTTTGGCACCAGGCCGAAGCAGGAATCCGTCTGCGCGGCGTTCGCCTCGAACTCTGTCCGTGGCTTCTGCAACAGGTCCGACGATCCGGCGACCTCCTGCCCGCCGGATCGCAGCTTTCCCGAGCTGTAGGAGAACCCATCCATCTCTCTTCCCATCGCATCCTCCCGTGCATCGATAAACGTCGTAGCGGTGCTATTACTTGTCTTGATCCAGGCCGGAGTCCAGCGGGGAGTTCAGACCTGGCAGCACGCCCGCGGTCCCGTTGACCTGCGGCATCTCAGGGCTCGGGGCGTACGGCACCCCCCAGGGCTGCGGGGCGGCACGGACCGGGGTGGCGGGGATGAGGGCGCCAAAAGAACTGACCGCCTGCTGGGCGGCGTTACTCTGCAGATTCATCGCGCCGGCGCCCCAACCCGAAAAGGCACCCCAGGCTCCGTTGATGGTTCCCATCTTTGCGACGTCGAATGCCGTCTGCCCCAGCGACTTGCCTTCGATGATGTCGTTGTACGCGGTGGAGCCCCCTCCGGCGAGGAATCCTGGGACGAAGTACGCCTTCCAGCCGAGGCTGTTTTTCAGGTTGGCCCAACCGACGGAGCCCCAGGGGAAGCCCGCGGAAAACGCCGAGGTTTTGACAATCTGCGCGTCCTTGAGACCGAACGGCGAGAAGAAGTTCTCCCCTTTGATCAACACGTTCCCCAGGCCGACGGACGTGTATTGGCCGGCGTAGTTGATGGCGAACATCTTGCCGAAGCTCCGCATGCCCTGCAGGGTCGCCTTCCCGAACGACAGGTCCTTCCCGGCCACGAGGGCGAAATTCTCCCGCTTGAGCCACCGCAGGCCCTTGATCTTCGTGATCTGGTTCATGGCTTTCGCCATGAGGCTTGCCAGTCGCACCATCACGAGGAGCAGTCGATTCCAGATCATCGCCGCCGTGGACGCGCCCTGGAGGGTGAGTCGCTGTGCCAGTTGCAAGGCGCTGAGCCGGCCCACGGCGGCTGTCATCATGGAGAGACCCACGCAGATCGCCGCCCCTTGGGCAAGGGATATCAGCAACTCCCTGAACGCGTTCTTGGTCTGGTGACTCACCTGCTGCGCTATGACCAGCCCATTGGCGACATTACCCAGGTTCGCGATGAGGTCGGCGCGTTGCGCTGGGGAGAGGTACTTTTCGACCTTGAAGTCGTAGGTCTCCGCGGCCCGGCCGGTCCACTGGTTTCTGCCTCGCTTGACGGCTGGGTCGATGTGATCCGTGCCCACAGTTTGCAGGTCAGCGGCCAACTGCTTGTTCGCCAGGCTCATTATGTGCAGCTGGCGCTCGTCCTCGTCGCTGCCCAAGGCCAGAAAGGCGTTCTTGACCGTCCTGAAGAGGTCCACAAGCTGGTCAGGGACCAATCCGAGCGGATTCGGCAGGTCGATGACCCCATTGTTGGGCACGGGTGCTGGACCAGGCATGTCCCCCCTCAAACATGTGACGTCGCAGGCTCCCCGCCCGGGGTTGGACACCAAGGCTCGATCGAACGTTGACAGGCGGAGCACTGGAGACCGAGCGCCGGCACCCAGGCTGCTCCCGCTCAGCATTGGCAGCCCTGAGAGACCCTGCGAGTGTGTGAGATGATCAACGGCTGTCTCAGATTCTGACACAATGAATTGACGAACGGCTACCCGTAACGCCGGATTAGGGTCATACGAGCCAGGCGTGCGCCCTCACCGGGAGCGCGACGGAGCCGATCGGACGACTTGGGGCGGGAATCGGTCGAGGCGCGATCGCATCGCATCATGGCTGCTCAAACGGATGCTGTGGCTCATCGGCCGCGCCGCAGGGCAGTCTCGCCGCACAATGCGGACGGCACCAGACCGTTGCCGGAGATCTCCACCAATCTCTCAACAGATCTTGACCCCATGTCCGAAACTACATAGCTTTGGCCGTTGTTCGCGGCGTATGCGGCGCGTGACGCTGCCGCACGGGCAGTGCCCGCCGCACTGCCCGGGCCCGGCCCAGCCTGTCGACCATGGATGAACGAGGAGGGGATAGAGGCTAGCGATCCGGCCGGGATTGTTACCCTCAGTGCCCGGCTGGGGTCAGTACGGTAATCGGCTCGGGGAGAGACTCACCCAACCGGTGACATTCCCCTGGCCGGGATTCCGCCTCTGGACGATCGAACGGAGAAATCCCGCTCCATGGAACGCACGTACCTTGTTTGCCTGCCTTTCGCCGGTTCCGGCGCGTCCTTCTTCAAAGGGTGGCAGCGATACGCCCCCGAGGAACTGAGCATCCTGCCAGTGCAGTTACCCGGCCGCGAGGAACGCTTTGCCGACCCCCCGCACACCGACGCCGCACGCGCCGCGGAAGAGGCATGCGCCCAGGCGCTGGCGCGGATCGGCAGCGGTCCCCGGGTGGCTCTTTTCGGGCACAGCCTCGGCGCGGTGCTCGCGTACGAGCTGGCGCACCGCCTTGGTGGCGTGACCGGGGTACGGTTGGCCCGGCTGTTCGTGAGCGGTTCCCCCGGGCCGTGGAACGGGCGGGAGAGCCGGGCCAGCGGCCTGAATGACGAGGAGTTCCTGGCTCGGGTCCGCGATTTCTCCGGTTACTCGCATCCGGCTCTCGAAGACCCGGAAATGCGGTCGTTGTTGCTGCCCGCGATCCGGGCGGATGTCGAAATGCATGAGAATTACCAGCCGGCCGCCGACAAGCCGCTGTCCATACCGGTCACCGCGCTCAGGGGACGCGGGGACGAACTGGTGGACAGATCGCACATCGCTCAGTGGGAGCGGGCCACCACCGCCGGATTCGCCACCGCCGAACTCGACGGCGGTCACATGTACCTCGCCGACGATCCCGCGACCCTGCTGAGGCTGATCGGGACCGAGTTCGCCCGGCGGGAAGGACGGTGACGGCGCGCCTGGCCGGGAAGACGGCGATCATCACCGGTGCGGCCCGCGGTCTGGGACGCGCCAGCGCTCAGGCGTTCGCGCGTGAAGGAGCCGACCTGGTGCTGATCGACGTCGCGCGGGATCTGCCGGGGGTGCCCTATCCGCTGGGTTCTCGCAGCCAGCTCGAACACACCGCGGAGCTCTGCCGCGATTCCGGCGTCTCCGCGCTGGTCCAAGAGGCGGATGTACGGGACCTGCTCGAGGTGGAGGACGCGGTGTCCATGGCGGTCGAGCGTTTCGGACGCGTCGACGTCCTCGTCAACAACGCGGGCATCGCCGCGCCGTCCGGCAAGATGGCGCACGAGATCGACGAGAACGAATGGCAGCTGATGCTCGACGTCGATCTCTCCGGCGCCTGGCGTGCCATTCGGGCGGTGGGCAAGCTCATGGTCGAGCAGCGCTCGGGCAGTATCGTCAACATCGCGTCCACCGCAGGACTGGTGGGGTACCGGCATTTCGCAGGATACGTCGCCGCCAAACACGGTCTCATCGGCTTGACCAAGGCGGCGGCGCTGGACTACGCCCCGCGCCAGGTCAGAGTCAACGCGCTTTGCCCTGGCTCGGTTCGCGATGACGCGCAGGTCGAGGGCCGCATGCTGGCGGAGATCGCGCGCTCGCTCGACGTGCCGGTCGGCGCGCATGAGGAGGCATTCCTCCTGTCCCAGCCGATGAACGCGCTCATCGAGCCGGACGCCGTCGCCTCCGCTGGCGTGTGGCTGGCCTCGGACGAGTCCCGGCAGGTCACGGGCAGCGTGCTCACGGTCGACGGAGGCTTCACAACCCGGTGACGGCCGCTACCTGACCTGCCGCCCCTCACATCCCTGGAGATCGCTCCGTGCATCAAGCTGCCAACGTCTCGCGGCTGTTCGCTGCCACCTGCTCACCGTCCGCGCACTGCCACGCCTGGCGGGTACGGCTTCCCGGCGGGGCCGACGCCGCGCGGACGGCCCGGCTTTTCGATGAGGCGTCTCGTGCCTGGTGGGGCGAGTCCACCCGGTTGTGGACAGAGCGCGTTCCCACTGCGAGCGACTCCCCGGCGGCGCGTCGGCGGCTCGAGTCCGAGCTGTTCCGCCCCATGTCCGGAAGGGGAGCTCGGCTGCGAGCCGTACTGCTGGAATACGCGGACGGGCCGGCCGATCTCGTGCTCGTCGCGCACCGGGGAAGGCTCGACGCGGTGTCGTTGCGTTCGGTCGCCCAGGTTCTCACGGGTCGATCCCCGTACGACAGGTTCCGCTCCGAGGAGGCGGGCCGCGATGCCGGGATGATCGCGAGGCGGCGTGAGGCGAGCTGTTCGGAATCCGTCGAGTGGGGCACCGGTGACGCCACCGCGGGTGACCGTACGGGCGTGGTGACCGTGGCGATACGTGCATCGGCGCAGGCGCCCGCCAAGGCGGCGGTGGCGGCCGGGCTGGTCGTGGGACGGTACGAGGACCGGCGTGATCCGGTGCTCGGCGCGCTGGCCGTCGTCCCGGAACGGCCGGCGGAAGCACTGGGAGCCTTCGACGCCGGGATGCTGCTGGCGCTGGACCTGTCCGGTCAGAGGACCATGGGCGAGCTGGTGGCCGAGAGCGCCAGGACCCTTTGCGGCGAGGTCGGACGGTGCGGCGGCCGGCAACATGACCTGGCCGAGCCCGGCGGCCGGGTGCTGGCCGGACTTCTCACCGATGAGCTGGACCATCTCGGCGGCGAAGGCGGGACCTACCTCCCGTGCCAGGCCGCCCCGTTCCCCCTCACCATCGTGCCCGCGCGCGCCGCCGGCGGCGGTCTCCGGCTCGACGTACACCACCGGTTCGAAGACGTGGACGAGGACTCCGCGCGGCGATTCGCCCGGCACGTCGCCCGCGTGTACGAGCAGTTGATCGACGCGGCCGACGATCTGGTCCCCGCAGACTTGGATCTGCTGGACGAACCCGAGCGCCGCTGGACGATCGACCTCGGCAGCCCCAGCCGGTCGCTGGAGCGGCGGCCGGAGCGGATCGACGAGGTGTTCGCCGCCCGGGTCGCGGAGCAGCCCGGGGACGTCGCGCTCACCTGCGAGGACCGCTCGCTGACCTACGCCGAACTGGACGAGCGCGCCCAGCGCATGGCAGCGGCCCTGCGCGGGCTGGGGGTGCGGACGGGCCAACGGGTGGGCCTCTGCCTGGAGCGCTCGCTCGACCTGGTGGTCACCATGCTCGCCGTGCTCAAAGCCGGTGCGGTGTACGTGCCGATGGATCCCGGCTACCCGGCCGACCGGCTGGCGTTCATGGCGCAGGATGCCGGGCTCGTCGTCGCCGTCGCCGGCGAGGGCTTCCCCGCCGACGATCAGCTGAGCATCGTCACGCCCGAGCGACTCGCGGCCTACGACGGCGAAGCAGGCACGGCGGCCTCCGACGGCGAGGCCGGCGGATCACCCGGCCCGGACGACGCCGCGTACGTCATCTATACCTCCGGCTCGACCGGGCGCCCGAAGGGCGTGCTGGTGCCGCATCGCAACGTCGTCGCCTTGCTCTCCGCCACCAGGGACGACTTCGGGCTCGGCCCCGGCGACACCTGGACGATCTTCCACTCCAGCGCTTTCGACTTCTCGGTCTGGGAGATCTGGGGAGCGCTGCTCACCGGCGCCCGGCTGGTGATGGTCCCCTACTGGGTCTCCCGGTCGCCGGACGAGTTTCTCGAGTTGCTGGCGCGCGAGCAGGTCACCGTGCTCAACCAGACTCCGTCGGCGTTCACCCAGCTCATGGAGGCCGATCGGCGCAGGCCCGAGCGGCTCGCGGTCCGGCTGGTCGTGCTCGGCGGCGAGCCGCTCGATGCCCGCCCGCTGCGGGACTGGCTCGACCGATACCCGGAGGATCGCTGTCGCGTCGTCAACATGTACGGCATCACCGAGACCACCGTCCACGTGACCGCGCAGACCGTGACGCGCCGGGAGGCCATGGCGGGGTCCAGGTCGGTGGGGTGCCCGCTGCCCGGTTGGCACGTGTACGTCCTGGACGAGCGGGGCCGGCCGGTGCCCTGTGGCGTTCCCGGCGAGATCTATGTCGGCGGCGCGGGAGTCGCCCTGGAATACCTCGGCCGCCCCGAGCTGACGGCGCAGCGCTTCCTCCCGGACCCGTTCGGCGGAGGTCGCATGTACCGCTCCGGCGACCGGGGACGCCTGCGGCCCGACGGCCGGCTGGAGCACCTGGGACGGCTCGACACCCAGGTCAAGGTTCGCGGCTTCCGCGTCGAGCTGGACGAGATCCGCCGCGTCCTGCTTGAGGACGCCTCGGTCGCGGCGGCCGCCGTGCTGCCGCGGGCCGGCGACCTGGAGGGAACGCGCATCGACGCGTACGTGGTGCTGGCCTACGGCGACGCCACTGCGGTGCGGCGGCGGGCCGCCAGGGTGCTGCCCGAGCACATGCTGCCCGCCACGATCACGCCGCTGCCCGCGTTGCCGCTCACCGCGAACGGCAAGCTGGACGTCAGCGCATTGCCCGAGCCCGCGCCCGCGCCTCCGGCGTCCGTGCGGGCCCCCTCAGGTGATGTCGCGGAAACGCTGGCCGCGGTCTGGGAGTCGGTGCTCGGCGTGCCGGTCGGCGCCGACGACAACTTCTTCGAGCTGGGCGGCAACTCGCTGCTCGCGATGCGGCTGGCGGCGGCCATCCGGGAACGGGGCCTGCCCACGCCGCCGATGCGCGAGCTGTATCTCCATCCGACGGTGAGCGGTCTCGCGCGGGTGCTCGGCCATGAGTGAGACCGGGGGACCGCTCGAGTGGCTTTCCGGCCCTGACGACCCGGGGCCGTTCCCCGTCGCGGGCCCGCCTGGCGTGCGGGCGCCGGAAGTCCTGGCGGCGTGGGGTGCGCTCCTCTACCACCACACCGGCCGGCGGGATCTCGCCTTCCGTGTCGTGCGTGGGGGCGCGGATGAGTTGGTTCGGTTCGCGATCGACCCCGGCGCGACGCTCGCCGAGCTGGTGACCTCGGTGACGCGGGCGCTCGGCGCCGCCGGCCCGTACGACCCTGGTCTCGGCCCCATGCCCGTCCTGGTCCACGGGGATCCGGTCCCGCCGGGAGCGCTCGCTCTCGTCCTGGACGGGAACGGAGTCCGGCTGCGGCCCGGCCCCGGCAGGAACGCGGACCTGGCCGCCCGCCACGCGGACCACCTGGCCGCCGCGCTGGCCACGCCCGCGGACACCGCGATCCGCGACCTGGACCCGCTGTCGCCCGCGGAGCGTGCCGAGCTCGACCGCTGGAACGACACCGCCGGCGACTACCCGGGAGACATCAGGGTCGAGCGGCTCTTCGCCGAACAGGCAGAGCAAGCGCCCGGCCATCCGGCCGTGGTGCACGGTGACACCACTCTCACCTACGCGGACCTGCACCGCCGCAGCACGTTGCTGGCCCAGTCGGTACGGCACGCCGGCCTGGCCTCCGGCGACCCCGTCGCGCTGCTCCTGCCGCGCGTCCCCGACCTGGTCGTCGCGGCGCTGGCCGTGCTCAAGGCGGGCGGCTGCTACCTGCCGATCGATCCCTCTACCCCGCCGGGGCGCGTCTCCCTCCTCCTCGCGGACAGCGGCGCGAGCCTGCTGATCGCCCCGAAGCGGTCTGGGGCCCGGGCACGGATCATCGCGATGGACGCCCTGGACTGGTCGGCCGAGCCGGAGCCCGAAGACCCGGCTCTCAGTGACACGTCCGCGCCCGCGTACCTGATGTACACCTCGGGAACCACCGGGCGGCCCAAGGGCGTCGCGATCCCGCACCGCGGCATCGTCCGCCTGGTGCGCGGTGTGGACTACGCACGCCTGGACCCCAGCACCAGGATGGCGCAGATCGGGGCGACCGGTTTCGACGCCTCCGTCTGGGAGATGTGGGGCGCGCTGCTCAACGGCGGCACCCTGCACCTGCTCGACCGGGAAACCTTCCTCGACGCCGAGGAGTTGAGGAAGGCCCTGACCGACCGGCGCATCACCACGGCGCTGTTCACCTCCGCGCTGTTCGGCCGGCTCGCCGACCAGGACCCGACCTTGTTCAGGCCGCTGCGCGACCTGCTCGTCGGAGGTGACGTGGTCTCGCCCAAGCACGCGAGGTCCGTGCTGCGCGCCAACCCGGGCCTGCGGCTGGTGAACGCCTACGGACCGACCGAGAACGCGGTCATCTCCACCGTCCACGTCGTCGCCGAGCCGATCGGCGCACGGGTGCCCATCGGCCGCCCCGTGCCCAATGCCAGCGCCTATGTGCTCAACCAGGACCGCCGCCCGCTGCCGATCGGCGTCCCGGGTGACCTGTACGTGGGCGGCGACGGGATGGCCCCCGGCTACCACGGGCGCCCCGAGCTGACCAGGCGCGCCTTCGTCCCCCACCCCCTATGGCCGGGACGGCTGCTCTACCGGACGGGCGACCGGGCCCGCCGTCTGCCCGACGGATCGATCGACTTTCTCGGCCGGACGGACCACCAGGTCAAAGTGCGCGGTTTCCGTGTCGAGCCGGGCGAGGTCGAGACGGCGCTGCTGAACGCGACCGGAGTAAGCGGCGCGGTGGTCGTGGAACGGAGTGACACCTTCGACAGCCACCTGTGCGCCTACGTCACCGGCAAAGAGGGCCTCCAAGCGGAGCGCGTACGTGCGGAGATCGAGCGCGTGCTGCCGCCGCACATGGTGCCGGCGCACATCGTGGTGCTGCCCGCGCTGCCGCTGACCGCCAACGGCAAGGTGGACCGGACCGCCCTTCCCGACACGGCACGACGCGGCGGCGGGCGGGCGGCGCGGGACGAGGTGGAGCGCGTCCTGGTCGAGCTGTGGGAGAACGTGCTCGGTGTGCGCGGGATCGGCGTCGACGACGCGCTCGACCAGCTCGGCGGCAGCTCGCTGACCGCGACCCGGCTGGCCGCCCTGGTCCGGCGCCGCTTCGGCATCGACTGCCCGGTGTCGGCCGTGCTGTCCGCCCGGACGATCTCCGCACTGGCCCGGACCATCCGCATGGCCGATCGTACGGGTCGCCGCCTTGCCGGGCCGCGTCCCGGCAAGGCCGCCGAGCGAACCCCGCTGTCGCCCCAGCAGAGGGGGATCTACGTCGAGCAGCTCAAGGATCCTGCCGGCACCCAATACAACGTGCCGATCTTCGTCGATCTCCCCGCGCCGGTGGACCCTGGTCCGCTACGCGCCGCGTCGGCCGCGCTCGCCGACCGGCACGAGATCCTCCGTACCGACATCGCCGTTGACGGCGACGGCCGGCCGCACCTGCGCGTCCACGAACGGCTTGCCGTCACGCTCGATGAGGTGGACCTGCCGCGCGGCGCGGACCCCGACGCGTGGGCGGAGCGCTGGATCCGCCCGTTCGACCTCGCCCTGGCGCCCCTGTGGCGGGTGGCCCTGGTACGGCATGACACGGGAACGCGGCTGGTCCTGGACATCCACCACCTCCTCACCGACGGTCACGCCCTGACCCTGCTGATGTCCGAATGGGCCGCACTGATCAGGGGCGATCGGCTGCCCGAGGTGGAGCTGCGTTACCGGGACTTCGCGCAGTGGGCGAACGGACCGGAGAAGCAGAAGCTGTCCGAGGCCCAGCGGCCCTACTGGGCCGAGACGTTCGCCCGGCCGGTCCGGCCCCTCGACCTGCCCACCGACCTGCCGAGGCCGGCGGTGCGCCGGACCGAGGGCGCTCACCTGCACTTCGAGTTCGGCGCGCGACGCAGTGACGCGATCGCGGAGCTGGCCAGTGCCGAGGGGGTGACGCCCTTCCACGTGCTGCTGGCCGCCTACACCGCCTTCCTCGGGCAGGTGAGCGGCAGCGACGACGTGACGGTCGGAACAGCGGCGTCGGGACGGCACCTGCCAGGCGTGGACCGGGCGCAGGGGATGTTCGTGAACACGCTCTGCCTGCGCACACGGCCGGAGGCCGAGCTGCCGTTCCGCGCGTACCTGCGGGCGGCGGCCGAGCATGCCACCGCCGCCCTCGACCACCAGGACCACGCTTTCGACGCCCTCGTGGCGCAGCACGAGCAGCATGACCTCAGCAGGAATCCCCTCTTCGACACTTTCTTCGCGGTGCAGGACACCGGACTCCACCACGTGGACTTCCTGGGGGGCCGGCCTCGCTGGCGGCCGGACGCCACCCGGCGCACGATCTTCGACCTCGACCTGCAGATCGAGGTCGCCGGAGCTCGGCCCGGCGGCTATGCCGCCCGGTGGGCCTATGCCACGAGCCTTTTCCTGCGGCCCACGGTGGAGCTGTTCCGCGATGAGCTGCTGGCCCTGCTGGACGCCGTGCTCGCCGAACCCGGCACGCCGCTGGGTGAACTCGGGCGGGTGGCCGCGACTCCGTACGACCTGTCCGAACTCGCGCTCGACTTCGACCTCTGATCCGGCTGGGAGAGCACCATGCAATCCATCGAGACCCTGGGCGGGCTCAAGGTCGCGGCCGCGCAGCGTCCCCGCGAGGGCGCGTACTGGCGCGCGGAGCTGGCGGCGCTGCCCGACCGCGCCGGCTTCCCCACCGACCACAGCGCGCCCTGCCGCGGCCCGCACGCCGCCGCCGCGCTCGACCTCGATCCCGCCCTGACGGATCGGCTGCTGAAGCTGGCCCGAGGTCAGGACACCGCCCTGCGCTCCTTGCTGATCGCCGCGGTCGGCGCGCTGCTCCAGCGCTACACGGGCGGCGAGGAAGTCGTGCTGGCCACTCCCGCCATCCCGGTCGCCGCTGGGCTCCCGCCGCTGGCGTCCACGCTGCCGCTCCGGCTGCCGATCAGCCGCGACAGCACGCTGCGCGACCTGCTCGGCGAGGTCGCGACCCGGTTGCGGGCCGCGGTCGAGCATCAGGACTACCCGATCGAGCTGCTCGCCGGCGACGGCCCGCTCGCCGACGTGCTCGTCGGTCCTGTGGACGACAGCGCTGACCGGCCGGATTACCCGCTCGTCTTCACCTTCGTCCGCGAGGCGAACGGCCTGGCCCTGCGGCTGCTGCACCAGATCGAGAGTCACACGACGGACACCGCCCGGCGGCTCCTCGCCCACTGCGCGTCGCTGCTCGATCAGGCCACCGTCCATCTCGACACGGCGCTGAGCGCGCTCGACCTGTGCTCCGACGCGGACCGTGCGCTGAGCGCCGCGGTGAACGCCACGGACGTCGCTTTCGACGACACGGTGCGGCTCGACGAGTTGCTCGGCCGGCGGGCCGCCGCGACCCCGGACGCCGTCGCCGTGGTGGGCGACGGCTTCCGCCTCACGTACGCCGAGCTGAACGCCAGGGTCAACCGCCTGGCGCACACGTTGCGCGGTCGCGGCGTGGGCCGCGACGACCTCGTGGCGGTGCTGGCGGAGCGGTCGCCGGAGATGTTCGTGGCCATCTACGCCGTGCTGCGGGCGGGCGCCGCGTACCTGCCGATCGACCCGGGGAACCCCCGCGATCGCATCGCATACGTGCTGCGCGACAGCGCCGCGCGGCTGGTCCTCACCCAGCCCCACCTCGCCGGCCTGGCGGGCACGGAGGCGGCGGTCCTCGACCTGACGGAGGAGGCCGCGTACGCGCCGCAGTCGATCCCCCCGCCCGTCGAGGGAACCGCTCGCGATCTGGCCTACGTCATCTACACATCGGGTTCGACCGGCGCGCCCAAGGGCGTCCAGATCGAGCACCGCTCGGCGGTCAATCGCATCGGCTGGATGCAGAAGGCGTACCCGATCACCACCGTCGACGTCATCATGCAGAAGACACCCACGTCCTTCGACGTCTCGGTGTGGGAGCTGTTCTGGGGGATGCTGGCGGGCGCGGCGGTGTGCCTGCCCGAGCCGGGCGCGGAGCGGGACCCGGAAGCGCTGGTCGCCGCCATCCGGCGGCACGGCGTCACCACGATGCACTTCGTTCCGTCCATGCTCGGCGCATTCCTCGATTTCCTGCCCGGAGCGGGCAGGCAGGACGGGACGGCCACGCTACGGCAGGTGTTCGCCAGCGGCGAGGCGTTGACCCCGCAGCATGCCCGGCGCTTCCACGAGGTGGTCCCGGCCACGCGCCTGGTGAACCTGTACGGGCCGACCGAAGCCACCGTGGACGTCACCCACTACGCGTGCCGGGGCGACGAGAGCCGGGTGCCGATCGGGCGGCCGATCGACAACACCCGCGTCCACGTGCTCGACGCCGGCCTGCGCCCCCAACCGGTCGGCGTCCCCGGGGAGCTGTGTATCGCCGGCGTCCAACTGGCCCGGGGGTATCTCGGGCGCCCGGAGCTGACCGCCAAGCGGTTCGCCGCCGCCCCGCACGCCGGCGAGGAGCGCGTCTACCGCACGGGGGACCTGGCCCGCCGGCTGCCCGATGGCGCCATCGAGTTCCTGGGCCGGATGGATCACCAAGTCAAGGTGCGCGGCCACCGGATCGAGCCGGGCGAGATCGAGGAGTGCCTGCGGCAGCACGCCGGCGTGCGGGACGCCGTGGTCGTGGCTCGCGCGAAGGACTGCGGGCTCCGCGGCTATGTGCTGGCGCCCGAGCCGATCCCGGAGGACGAGCTCAAAAGCCATCTCAGGCGGGCGCTTCCGGAATACATGGTGCCCGCCCGGCTGGTCACGCTGGAGCGCTGGCCGCTGACGCCGAACGGCAAGCTGGATCGGCGAGCGCTGCCCGAGCCCGGTGAGGTGGCCGAATACACCGCCCCGCGGACGCCGCGGGAGGCGCACCTGGCCCGCATCTGGGGCGAGGTGCTCGGCCGCGAGCGGATAGGCGTGCACGACAACTTCTTCGCGCTCGGCGGCGACTCGATCCGTTTCGTCGCCGTGCTGGCCCAGAGCCGCGCTCACGGCCTGGACTTCACCTTCGAGCAGCTCTTCGAGAATCCGACGATCGCCCGGCTCGCGGCGGTGACGGCCGACGCGGCGGGTGGCGCGGAGACCCGCGTGCCGGAGCCGTTCGAGCTGCTGAGCCCGGAAGACCGGGCGAAGATCCCGGACGGGGTGGTGGACGCCTACCCGATGACCCAGCTCCAGGCCGGTCTGGTCTTCCAGAGCGAGCTGTCGCACTCCACCGTCGAATATCACGACATCATCAGCTACACGATTCAGAGCGCGTTCGACGCCGAGCGGTTCGAGCAGGCGGTGCGGATTCTCGTCGCGCGGAACCCTATCTTCCGCACCAGCTACCACCTCACGGGCTACAGCGAGTACCTGCAGTTCGTCCACCAGGATGCGCCGGCTCCGCTCTTCGTCGCCGACCTGCGCGGTAGGACCGAACAGGAGCAGGACGCCTGGTACCGGGCGTGGGTCGAGCGGGAGAAGTCCCACCGCTTCGCCTGGGCGGAGCCCGGCCTGGTCCGGCTGCACGTGCACGTGCTCGGTGACGACCTGTTCCGCTACACGCTCAGCCAGCACAACTCGGCGCTCGACGGCTGGAGCATCACGCTGGTGCACACCACGTTGTTCGACATCTACCACCGGCTCGTGGAAGGCCTCCCGCTGCCCGGCGCCCTGCCGGACAATCATGTGCGCGACTACATCGCGCTGGAGCGCCGCTCGCTGGATGCCGAGGAGCACCGCTCGTACTGGGGCCGGCTGCTGGCCGGAGGCGCCTTCACCGAGCTGCCGAGGACCAGGGACTCGGCCGAGCCGGACGTCTTTCCCGTGGTGTTCCACGAGGTGGAGTTCCCGCGCGGGCTGTCCGACCGGATCGTGGCGCTGGCTGACACGCTGGCCGTGCCGGTCAAGAACGTCGCGCTGGCCGCGCATCTCAAGGTGCTCTCGCTGATCGCCGGCGAGCGCGATGTCGTGACCGGTTACGAGCACAGCGGCCGGCCGGAGACCCACGGCGCCACCGAAGCGATCGGGCTGTTCCTCAACACGGTGCCCTTCCGCGCCCGTGTCGAGGAAGGCTCATGGGCGGACCTGGTGCGCCGGGTCTACCGATCCGAGGTCGAGTTGCTGCCGGCGCGGCGTTATCCGATGGCGCAGATGAAGCGGGACCTGGGAATTCAGGACCCGCTGTTCGAGACCGCTTTCAACTTCACCCATTTCTACCTGCTCAAGCAGCTCGAGGCACGCGAGGGTTTCGCGCTGCTCGACGTACGGGCGAACTCGGAGACGGAGTTCGTGCTGCGTGCCGAGTTCTCCAGGCACTTCGTCACCGACGAGGTACGGCTGAGCCTGCACTACCACGCCCACCTGTTCGAGCCCTGGCAGGTGGCCAGGATGGGTGCGTACTACACGGCCGCGTTCGAGGCGATGACCGCCGATCCCGACGCCCCGCATCATCTCGCCGACCTGCTGCCCGCCGAGGAGAGCGCGGCACTGGCCACGGCCGAGCAGGCCGAAGCGCTCCCGGCAGCGGTGGCCGGGCTCCTTCCCGACCC
>NZ_VCJS01000265.1 GCF_005893125.1 Nonomuraea basaltis
CTCGATGGCGCTGGTGAAGCGTTCTCGCTCCCGGCGGATGTAGCTCCCCATGGAGTAGCTCTGCATGAACGCCTCGACGAACTCCACGGGGTCTTCTCCGAAGATCTCGCGGATCGGGGTTCCGTCCGCCGCGCTCCGCTCGAACAGATCGGCGAGGTCCTCGAACATCGACGCCGCGTCGGCGCCGTCCCCCGGCCCGAAGTGCATCAGGTACCGCTCCAGCGCTTCGACCGCCGTGCGGTAGTTCTCGGGAAGCGCTTTGACGCGCGCCTTGTACTGCCGCCAGCGCCTCTTGTCCTCCAGCGACCCCGTGATCACCTCCAGGTACTGCCGGGCGCGGCTCTTCGGCTCGTTCGACCCTGTGTCCATGGCTATCTACCTCCTTCGCGGAGCTGTTCGAGCCGTTCAGTGAGGAAGCTCCAGGTCCTCCAGAACTCTTCGAGGTACTCCCGTCCCTGAGCGTTCAGGGAGTACACCTTGCGCGGCGGCCCCTTCTCGGACGGGACCTTCTCCACGTCGACGAGACCGCGCCGCTCGAACCTGACGAGCAGTGCGTAGATGGTGCCCTCGGCGATGTCGGAGAAGCCCTGATCCCGCAGCCACGCCGTGATCTCGTAGCCGTATGCGGGCCGGCCGGACAGGATCGCGAGGACGATGCCCTCCAGCGTTCCCTTGAGCATCTCCGTCACCAGCTTGCCCATGGAGCACCTCCTTCAGCTACCTAGTCGTGATGACTACCACTACAAAGTAGCACTGACTACTGGTATCTAGCAACACTGAATAGCTGAAGTGCAAGCCGGGACGAGGACGGGCCTTCCGGACGTGAGTACCGGCGTCAGTCGTCGATCGCCTGGTAGAGCGTGGTCCAGAAGTCGTGGATGAGCCGGGTCGAGTCCGGGGTGGACGCCCCGACCTGGGTGAGCAGGATGCCGGTGAGCTGATTGGCCGGGTCGGCGTAGGTCGCGGTGCCGCTTCCGCCGTCCCAGCCGAACTGGCCGACGGGCGCGTAGTCGCCGCGGTAGGTGCGCACCGCCATGCCGAAGCCCCAGCCGCCGTGCTGCCCCTGGCCGTGCGAGATGTGCACGTTGTCGACGGCCATGGCGTTGCGGGCGGCGTTCTGCTCGGCCGACAGGCGGTTGGTGGTCATCAGTTCGACGGCGGGCCGCGACAGGATCCGCCGCCCCTGGTACATGCCGCCGTTGAGCAGCATCTGGAAGTAGGCGTGATAGTCGTCGGCGGTGGAGTTCAGCCCGCCGCCGCCGCCCTGGAACGCCGGGGGCTTGCTGTGGCGTCCCCCCTCGGCCTCGTCCCAGATGAGGAACTCGCCGGTCTGCGGGTCGGGGGCGTACAGGGGCGGCAGCCGGTCGATCTGGTCGGCGGGCACGTGGAAGGCGGTGTCCTTCATGCCCAGCGGCTCGAAGACGCGCTCACGCAGGAACGTCTCGAACGACTGGCCGGTGACCCGGGCCACCAGCACGCCGAGCAGATCGCTGGCGATGTGGTACTGCCAGCGCTCGCCGGGCTGGTGCATCAGCGGCAGCGCGCCCAGGCGGCGCATCCACTCATCCGGCTCGGGCACCGGCACCGGCAGGTTCGGCGTGAGCCCCTGCTCGAAGACCGCGCCCATGATCGGGGTGCCGATCGACGTCATGTCCATGCCGAGCCCGAAGGTGGAGGTCAGCACGTCCCGTACGGTGATCGGCCGCCGCGCCGGGACCGTGTCGTCCAACGGCCCGTCGAAGCGCTTCAGCACCCGGCGGTCGGCGAGCTCGGGCAGCCACGGCTCCACCAGGTCATCCAGCCGCAGCCGGCACTCATCCAGCAACACCATCGCCGCCGCGACCGAGACCGGCTTGGACGTCGAAGCCATCCGGAAGATCGTGTCCCGGCGCATCGGCGCGCCACCGTCATGACGCATCGTCCCGATCGCCTCGACATGCGTCTGGCCGCCCCGGCTGACCAGGGCGACAAGTCCGGGAATCTTCCCGGACTCGACATGCCGCGCCAGCACCTCACGCAGCCTGCGCAACCCCGCCGCGGAGAAGCCGCTGTTGCCGGTTCCCATCATGAATCTCCTTGCTCAAAGTGTTCGATCTTGCGAGACCCGTCCCGGTGTGGCGCCCATAGGGCTTCCATGAGCGACGCACAAGGGGCCGGGGGTCAGCTCGGCGTGGCCCAGTTCGCGACCCTGAGGCCGCAATCGCTGAACCGTCCATGGCATCCACCATCGTCGGCCGCACTGATACCGGGCCGTTGCCGTCCTGACGCGGCCGCTGACACGACACCGCGCCCTCGACGGCGAGCACGAGGGCTGGTCAGCTGGGTCGAGAACGTCCGTGAGGATTCAGCGGCGGGCTGGAAGGGCCACAGGATCGGCTTCGGCGGCGATGCGGGCGGAGGTCTCCTCCCCGAGCCGGACGTAGCGGCCGAGGCTCCCGAGGCGCTGATGGCGGAATTCGGCCTGGAGCTTGGCGGCGGTTCGTCCGTTAGCGGCCAGGTGCCGCAGAGCGGAGTGACACAGCCGGTGGAAAGCGAGGGGGCCAGGAGCCGAACGGTGCTGGTGGCCCCTCACCTGCGGATCAGGGAGGCGATGTCGCCGAACAGTCGGTCGTGGGCAGCGGCCGCCTGGCAAGGGATCTCCCGCGTCGCGGAGCAGTCGCGGCGAGCAGAGACTGACCGCTTCGGCGCATCACTCGCCGCCTCACAGCCCCGTCCGGCGCGGACCAAGGTCCGACTTCAGCGGCTACCCGGTCCTACTGCTGCTCTACTGCACAACCCAGCGCCCGCCGGTGTCTTGGGTCGACGGGTGTTACTTCCCGGCCGTGCCGGGTTCCCCGCTGATGGACTCCTGATAGACGTCGGCGTAGGTGCGCGAGTCCTTGACCAGGTCGTCGCAGAAGGCAGCGACGTCGTTGCCGATGAGTTCCAGGACTCCCTTGCCGGCCGCGACGCCCTCCTCGAAGAAATCGACGATCCCTGAGAGCAGATTCCCGCCGAGCAACGAGATCGCTGCCTGTCATGGTCTCCCAGAAGTTCATCTCCCGCCCTCCTTGAGCTTGTCGATCCGTGATGTGATGTACTGCCATTTCGCCCAGAACGTCGCGAGTCGTTCGCGCCCCGCGTCGTTGAGCGCGTAGAACTTGCGCGGCGGGCCCAGCTCGGACGGTCGTTTCGTCACCTGGACGAGCCCGTTCTTCTCCAGCCGCAGCAGGATGGTGTAAACCGTCCCCTCGACGACGTCGGCGAAGCCGAGTTCGTTCAGCCGACGCGTGATGGCGTACCCGTAGGTCTCCTCGCTGCCGATGATTTCAAGCACGCAGCCCTCAAGCGTGCCCTTCAGCATCTCCGTCAGGTCGTCCATCGTGGGTCCTCTTCGGTCTCTCCTGGTACTTTGTGGTACCGACTACCAGTACACGGTATCACAGAGTAGTGGACCAATGTCCGGGTCTGCCCGGGGCGCTGTTGGCTACCACAAGCACCCCGGGCCGCCGGAAGGAATCCCCAGGGCGGCCGACATAACGCCCAGTTCCCTGGCGCTCGCCGGAAGCCGCGAGAGGTCATGACTTGCGCCCGGCGTTCCGGTCGGCCTGGTTCTGCTGCCACTGCTCCATGACCTGTCGGAGGGTCGCGTTCACGAGGAGCAGGAACTCAGCAGAGAAGCCGAAGCGGGCGCCGGCCGGGGTCGCGGCCCCGAGGATCTCCGCCGCGCGCTGCGATGCGGCGATCAGGGTGTCGTTCATGTGCAGAGCCGCAAGGGTGGACCGGACCCAGAGCTCGTCGTCGATGACATAGCGTTCGCGGCGCCCGCCGGGAACTCGTTCCCGGTTGAGTAGTCCCTGCTGTTCGAGGAAGGCGACGGTCTGCGAGATCGACGCGGGGCTGACGCGAAGCCGCTGGACCAGGTCGGCGGCGGTGAGGGTGCCGGAGTCGGTGACGTACAGGCAGGCCAGCACTCTGGCCGCCATCCGGGGCATCCCCTGCTGCTCGAGGAGGGTGGCGAAGGATTCCGTAAGGTTGTGGACCGCCTGGGGGTCACGCCCATGGCTGCTGTCGCCGACCGGCGGCGGCGGAGACTTGGCCTGCCTGCGCCGGCGCGCCCGCTGCTTGGTGGCCTCCTGCGCCCGCTGCGCCCCGTAATCGTCGGGCCCGCCGTTGCGGGTGACCTCCCGCATGATGGTCGAGGCCGGCCGCCCGAGACGCCGGCCGATCTCGGTGAATCCGAGCCCCTCGGCCAGCCCCGCAGCGATGTGCTGACGGTCCTCGTTGGTGAGTCTGTCTCCGGGCATCGGTGCTCGTCTCCCATCTGCCGGCATGCGTGGGGCTCGGCGCCCGCCCCCGCCGGACAGTATGCATTCACTCGGAGTTCATTGCAATACGAATCTTGATCGCCCATTGCATTCAGTGTCACATTCATTGCAATATCAGCCACTTACTGCGGTTGAACAGGCTTAGCAAGCCTTCTTATATGTTGACCAAACTATGAATGCAATGTACTGTCGCAAAAGTTCAGTGATCTATGAACGTCTGTCACGGTACGCGAGGAGATTCATGATGGGACAAGGCAACAGCGGCTTCTCCGAAGCAGGGCTGCGCAGACTGCGCGAGGTGCTGGCACGGCATGTCGAGTCCGGGAAGATTCCCGGACTCGTCGCCCTGGTCAGCCGGGGCGGCCAGACGCACGTCGAAGCGATCGGGACGATGCGCCATGACGGTGGCGCGCCGATGCGCCGGGACACGATCTTCCGGATGGCTTCGACGTCCAAGCCGGTCTCGGTCGCGGCGGCGATGGTGTTGCTGGATGAGTGCCGGCTGCGGCTGGATGACCTGGTGGAGCCGTGGCTGCCCGAGCTCGCCGACCGCCGGGTGCTGAAGCGCTTCGACGGGCCGTTGGACGACACGGTCCCGGCGCGGCGGCCGATCACCGTACGGGACGTGCTGACCTCCACCTTCGGGCTCGGGCTGGACATGACGGCGCGGACCGCTCCGATGATGAGCGCGTTCTTCGAGCAGGGGGTTTACGGCCAAGAGGACGGATGGCTGTTGCCCGAACCGGAGCCGGATGAGTGGATGCGCCGCCTGGGCACGCTCCCGCTGATGCACCAGCCCGGAGAGCGGTGGCTATACAACCTCAGCGACGACGTGCTCGGCGTGCTGGTGGCCAGGGTCACCGGCCAGTCGTTCGAGGCGTTCCTGCGTGAGCGCATCTTCGAGCCGCTGGGCATGAAGGACACCGCCTTCCACGTGCCCGCCGACCGGATCGACCGGCTGCCGCCCCTGTACGCCCCCGACCCGCAGACCGGAGAGTTCAACGTGGAGGACGAGGCCGAAGGGGGCCACCACAGCAAGCCTCCGGCGTTCCAGTCAGGCGGCGGCGGGCTCGACTCGACCGTCGACGACTATCACGCCTACTTCCGGATGCTGCTCAACCACGGGATGCACGACAGCGAACGGATCCTGTCCCGGCCCGCCGTTGAGCTGATGACCACCAACCGCCTCACGCCCGAGCAGACAGCCGCCCGAGAAGCCTGGGCCCGCAGCGTCGTCCATCTGTCACACGGCCAGGGGCAGCACGGCAGCTGGGGCTTCGGCATGGCAGTACGCACCTACCGCGGCGACTACGCGCCCGTCGGCCAGTTCGGCTGGGACGGCGGAGCCGGCACCACTACCTACGCCGACCCGCACAACCAGCTCGTCGGCATCCTGCTCACCCAGACCGGGATGTCCACCCCGGACTCGGCGCACGCCATCCACGACTTCTGGACCACCCTCTACCAGGCAATCGACGGCTGACCCGCCTACCTGGTCGAGATCGGTCCGGCAGAAGACCTCGACCAGGCTCCGGCCTTCGACGCCACCACGTTCTGCGATCAGCTGCATGACCGGCTCAAGACAGTCGCTGACGCCACCCTCGAAGGGCTCGGTGCCGCTGGGCGCCGGTCCCCCTCGCAACAGCGAGGGAAGCCAGGCCTTAAGAGCCGAGCACCACTTTCATCGACTGTCTGCACTACGCGGCCACGGGGTCATGCCCGGCTGGCAACGTCCCGCCATATGTCAGCGGCGGCGTCAGGACGGCGACGGTCCGGTATCAGAGCGGTCCCGCAAGATCGAAACAACACAGCACAAGGAGGCACATGATGCAGAAGTTCGACACCCCCGCCCCGATCTCCGCCGTCCTGGACATCCCCGCGGGACGCGTCCAGTTCATCGCCGCCGACCAGGCCGACACCGTGGTCGAGGTGCTGCCCGCGAACGCCTCAAAGAGCCGCGACGTGAAGGCAGCGGAGCAGACCACGATCGAATACGCCGACGGCGTCCTGCGGATCGAGACCCCGGCGAAGAACCAGTACCTCGGCCCGTCTGGATCCATCGAGGTGACGGTCAGGCTGCCCGCCGGCTCCCGCATCGAGGCCAAGGCGGCCAGCGCCGAACTCCGGACCGTCGGCCGCCTCGGCGACGTCGCCTTCGAAGGCGCGTACAGCCAGATCACGATCGACGAGGCCGCTAGCGTCCGCCTCACCGCGGTCGACGGCGACGTCGAGGTCGGCCGGCTGGGCGGCCCCGCGGAGATCAGCACCGCACGGGGCGACATCCGGATCGCCGAGGCCGTGCGCGGCACGGTCGTGCTCCGCACCCAGTCCGGCGACATCTCGATCACCGCCGCCGGCGGAGTCTCAGCCGCCCTGGACGCCGGCACCAGCCACGGCCGCATCAGCAACGCCCTCAAGAACGACGGCACCGCCGAACTCGACATCCACGCCACCACCTCCAACGGCGACATCACCGCCCGCAGCCTCTGATCAGCAGCCATGCCGCCGGAATAGGTGGCGGCCGGTTTGCGCGCCGCGTCAACCAGGCCGAAGCGCTCCAGCAGCAACCGGCATCGCCGCCGTCTCCTGCCTCTGGGCAGGAACCCCTGCAACAAGGCCTGACCATGAACCGGCCGAACAGGGCCGTCAGACCAACCGGTCTGACGGCCCTGAACCTTTTTCAGCGGCGCGGTCGAGCGCGTGGGGCGCTGGGTGGTGCCGCGGAGGCTGGAGCGGCGTGGTGGCGCCGACGACTTCTCATTCCTCGGTGGAGCGCTGATCCTGCTGCCGGCCGGTCCTGTGCTGCGGTGGTTCCTGGGCCGGGAAGAAGATGGCGCTGAACAGGTGAGGACTGCGGCCCGGCGCTGGTTCGTTGCCTGCTCGTGCCCGGAGCACCATGAGCAGCGCTTCGATCATCTCGGTGAGCTCTTCGCGGCTGAGCCAGAAGACGCCCTGCTTGTAGCCCACGATGTCGGCGGGCGGGTCGGCTCCCTCACGGTCGAGGTAGGTGTTGAACTCCGCGAGCAGGGTCGCCATGGCGGCAGCGAACCCCGCACGGTGGTCGTCCAGGGACATGGACGCGGCCGCGTCGGCGTCGATCACCGCGCGCTCTCCACGTAGGCGGTAGTGGCGCTCTACGGCACCGTGCACGCGCCGTTCGCCGGCGACTTCCAGCACTCCTGCCTCGGTCAGCAGTCCGACGTGCCGGTAGACGGTGGTCTTGGGCACGTCCGGCAGTCGCACGCACAGGTCCGAGGTGGTCTGCGTACGGCCGCCCGACATGGCGTGCACGATGCGCAATCGGACCGGATGCAGGAGGAGGTCGATGGAGTCCACCACGTCATTTTCCCACATCTGGAACCGTTGCAAAAAATAGAAATATCCCTTGCCACGATGGGGGCTATCCCCAGCCGACGCCGATACCGTCCAGACCGCCTCCGGGCAGCGCATGGGCACCGTCTATACCGACCTGAGCTTGATGAGTGCGCGCCCGCGCCGTCGCCCGGCCCAACGTAGGAATGGCGTCAATATTCGGGACGGGGCCGTATGGAACCCGTCAAGAACGACAAAACCCCACAAAACCTGGGATTTGCTGGTTGCACGGCCGCCTGCAGTAGCGCGGCCGTAACCAACATGTCCCGTATCTGAGGAGTGGGGATGACAGACGTCATCTTCGTCGCCCTGACGATCGCGGTCTTCGTGGTCCTGGGGTTGGTCGTGAAGGCGGTGGAGCGGCTGTGAGTGCCGTCAACGCCGCCGGTCTCGTCGTGGTCGTCGGCCTGGTGATCTTCGTGGTCGCGGCCTTGCTGTTCCCGGAGCGATTCTGATGTCCCCGACCCTGGCGGGGATTCTGTTCATCGCGTCCCTGCTGCTCGCCCTCGCATTGTGCTACAAGCCTCTGGGCGACTACATGTACCGCGTCTACACCGGTACCAGGCACAATGCCGTCGAGCGGGTGATATATCGGCTGCTCGGCGTCCAGCCGGACGGCGAGCAGCGCTGGGGCGTCTACGCGCGCAGCGTGCTGGCGTTCTCGGTTGTCTCCATCCTGTTCCTGTACGGCCTCCAGCGCCTGCAGGACCACCTCTTCCTCTCGCTGGGGATGCAGCCGGTCGAGCCCGCGCTGGCCTGGAACACCGCGGTCAGCTTCGTCACCAACACCAACTGGCAGGCCTACTCCGGCGAGTCGACCATGGGTCACGTGGTGCAGACCGCGGGTCTGGCGGTGCAGAACTTCGTCTCCGCGGCCGTCGGCATGGCGGTGGCCATCGCGCTGGTCCGCGGCTTCGCTCGCACCAAGACCGACACACTGGGCAACTTCTGGGTCGACCTGGTCCGCGGCACCCTGCGCATCCTGCTGCCGATCTCGTTCGTCGCCGCGCTGGTACTGGTGGCCGGCGGCGCGATCCAGACGTTCGCCGACCACAGCACGTGGACGACGCTGACCGGCGGCCAGCAGACGTTCACCCCGGCCGCGGCCGCGTCGCAGGAGGCGATCAAGGACCTGGGCACGAACGGTGGCGGCATCTTCAACGTCAACTCGGCCCACCCGTTCGAGAACCCGACGTCGTGGACCAACTGGGTGGAGATCTTCCTGCTGCTGGTGATCGCGTTCAGCCTGCCGCGCACGTTCGGCCGCATGGTGGGCGACAACCGGCAGGGCTACGCCATCGTCGCCGTCATGGGCGTCATCGCGGCGATCAGCATCGGCCTGACGAACTGGGCCGAGCTGAGCGCGGGCGGCACGGTGCCGCAGGCGATCGGCGCGGCGCTGGAGGGCCGAGAGGCGCGCTTCGGCACCTCGAACTCGGCCATGTTCGCCTCAGCCACCACGCTGACCAGCACCGGCTCGGTGAACTCCTTCCACGACTCCTACACCGCGCTCGGCGGCGGCATGCTGATCTTCAACATGCTGCTCGGTGAGGTGGCCCCGGGCGGGGTCGGCGCGGGCCTGTACGGCATCCTCGTGCTGGCGGTGATCACGGTGTTCGTGGCGGGCCTGATGGTCGGCCGCACCCCCGAGTACCTGGGCAAGAAGATCGGTGCCCGCGAGATCAAGCTCGCGTCGCTGTACTTCCTGGTCACCCCGGTGCTGGTGCTGGTGGGCACGGCGGTGGCGATGGGCACCGAGGTCGGCCGTTCGGCGATGCTCAATTCCGGTCCGCACGGGTTGTCGGAGATCCTGTACGCCTACACCAGCGCGTCCAACAACAACGGCTCGGCGTTCGCCGGCGTCAGCGTGAACACCACCTTCCACAACACCACGCTCGGCCTGTGCATGGCCTTCGGCCGCTTCCTGCCGATCGTGCTGGCCCTGGCATTGGCCGGATCGCTGGCCCAGCAGGCGCCGGTGCCCGCTTCGGCCGGCACGCTGCCCACCTACCGGCCGCAGTTCGTCGGCCTGGTCGTCGGCGTGACGATCATCCTGGTCGCCCTGACGTTCCTCCCGGCACTGGCGCTCGGGCCGCTCGCAGAAGGAATCCGCTAGACATGTCCACGCAGACAGTGCAGGCGCCGGGCCGTACCCCTGCCCCCAAGGGCGGCAAGGTGGGCGGCGGCCTGCTCGACCACAAGCAAATGATCAAGTCGTTGCCGGACGCGCTGAAGAAGCTCAACCCGGCGAACATGTGGCGCAACCCGGTGATGTTCATCGTCGAGATCGGCGCAGTCTTCACGACCGTCCTGGCGATCGGCGACCCGTCGTGGTTCGCCTGGGCGATCGTGGTGTGGCTGTGGCTGACCGTGATCTTCGCCAACCTGGCCGAGGCCGTGGCCGAGGGGCGCGGCAAGGCCCAGGCCGCCACGCTGCGGGCGGCCAAGCGCGACACCACCGCCCGCCGCCTCACCAGCCCCGACGACCACACCCGGTGGGACGTCGTGGGTGCGACCGAGCTCCAGCAGGGCGACTACGTGATCGTCGAGGCCGGGGAGAGCATCCCCGGGGACGGCGACGTGATCGAGGGCATCGCGTCGGTGGACGAGTCGGCCATCACCGGCGAGTCCGCACCCGTGATCCGCGAGTCCGGCGGCGACCGCTCCGCGGTGACCGGCGGCACCAAGGTGCTGTCCGACAAGATCATCGTCGAGATCACACAGAAGCCCGGCGAGAGCTTCGTGGACCGGATGATCGCCCTGGTGGAGGGCGCGAACCGGCAGAAGACGCCGAACGAGATCGCGCTCAACATCCTGCTCGCCGCACTGACGATCATCTTCCTGGTCGCCACGGCCACGATGCAGCCGCTGGCGATCTACTCCAAGGAGATCAACCCCGGCGTGCCGGACTCCCTGGCCCTGACCGGTGACGGTGTGACCGGGATCGTGCTGGTGTCGCTGATCGTCTGCCTGATCCCGACCACGATCGGCGCGCTGCTGTCGGCCATCGGCATCGCCGGCATGGACCGCCTCGTCCAGCGCAACGTCCTGGCGATGAGCGGCCGCGCGGTCGAAGCCGCCGGGGACGTCTCCACGCTGCTGCTGGACAAGACCGGCACCATCACCTTGGGCAACCGGCAGGCATCGGAGTTCGTCCCCGTGCCCGGCGTGAGTGAGCAGGAACTGGCCGCGGCGGCGCAGCTGTCCAGCCTGGCCGACGAGACTCCGGAGGGCCGCTCGATCGTCGTCTACGCCAAGCAGGCCTACGGGCTGCGCGAACGTCAGCCGGGTGAGCTGGCCCACGCCGAATGGGTGCCCTTCACCGCTCAGACCCGAATGTCCGGCGTCAATCTGGACGGCCGCGAGGTCCGCAAGGGCGCCGCCACCGCCGTCATGAAGTGGGTACGCGATGCCGGCGGTCACCCGACCGACGAGGTCGGCCACCTTGTGGACGGCATCTCGGCCTCCGGCGGCACCCCGCTGGTCGTGGCCGAGATGGGTCGCGTGCTGGGCGTCATCCATCTCAAGGACGTGGTCAAGGAGGGTATGCGGGAGCGGTTCGACGAGATGCGCCGGATGGGCATCAGGACCGTGATGATCACCGGCGACAACCCGCTGACCGCCAAAGCCATCGCCGACGAGGCCGGGGTGGACGACTTCCTGGCCGAGGCGACGCCGGAGGACAAGCTCGCGCTGATCAGGAAGGAGCAGGCCGGCGGTCGCCTGGTCGCGATGACCGGCGACGGCACCAACGACGCCCCCGCCCTGGCCCAGTCCGACGTCGGCGTCGCCATGAACACCGGCACCTCCGCCGCCAAGGAAGCCGGGAACATGGTGGACCTGGACTCCAACCCGACCAAGCTCATCGAGATCGTCGAGATCGGCAAGCAGCTGCTCATCACCCGAGGCGCGCTGACGACGTTCTCGATCGCCAACGACATCGCCAAGTATTTCGCGATCATCCCGGCGATGTTCGCGGCGGTCTACCCGGGGCTGGACGCGCTGAACATCATGCGCCTGGCCAGCCCGCAGTCGGCGATCCTGGCCGCTGTGATCTTCAACGCGCTGGTCATCATCGCGCTCATCCCGCTCGCTCTGCGCGGGGTCAGGTATCGGCCGTCCAGTGCGTCCAAGCTGCTGTCACGCAACCTCTACGTCTACGGCCTGGGCGGGATCGTCGTCCCGTTCATCGGCATCAAGCTCATCGATCTGCTGATCCAGTTCCTTCCGGGGATGTCATAAAATGGACCGCATGCCCAGCTGGGTCCGCCAGCATGTGGCCGCGCTGCGCGCGGTGCTCGTGCTCACGGTGTTCACCGGCGTTATCTACCCGCTCCTGGCCACCGGCGTGGCCCAGGCGCTGTTCAACGACAAGGCCAACGGCTCCCTCGTCCAGAAGGACGGCAAGGTCGTCGGCAGCGCACTCATCGGCCAGTCCTTCACCGACGCCGACGGCAACCCGGTCAGGAAGTACTTCCAGTCCCGGCCCTCGGCGGCCGGTGACGGCTACGACCCGACCTCGACCAGCGCCGGCAACCTCGGGCCCGAAGACGTGGTCGACACGCTGCCGGTACCCGGCGCAAAGGACGCCGACGGCAACCCGGACGAGGGCAAGCAGTCGCTGCTCACCCAGGTCTGCGCCCGGTCGAAAGCGGTCGGGGAGTTGGAGGGGGTCAGCGGTGCCCGCCCGTACTGCACCCCGGACGGGGCCGGCGCGGTGCTCAAGGTCTTCCCCGATCGTGCGGTCAGCGTCAACCAGGCCTGCCCCGCCACTCCCTTCATCGCCGCCTACCAGGGGCTGAAGGTGGAGTGCGCCAGGCCGGGCGAGGACTACGCGGCCGGGAAGACCGTGCCCGTGCGCGGGAACCTGACCACGGTCCAGGTGCCCGCCGACGCCGTCACCGCCAGCGGCTCCGGCCTGGACCCGCACATCTCCGTGGCCTACGCCGAGCTCCAGGCGCCCCGCGTGGCCCGTGAGCGCAGACTCTCGGTCGAGCAGGTGAAGACATTGATCGGCGAGCACACCACCGGACGGGTGCTGGGCTTCATGGGCGAGCCGACCGTCAACGTGCTCGAGCTCAATCTGGCGCTGGATCGGCCATGAGGAGGGGCCGTCTGCGGGTCTACCTCGGGGCGGCCCCCGGGGTGGGCAAGACGTACGCGATGCTCGGCGAGGGCCGGCGCGGCCTGGAACGGGGCCGGGACGTGGTCGTAGGCTTCGTCGAGACCCACGGCCGGGCCCGCACCGCCGCCCTGCTGGAGGGTATGGGGGTGATCCCGCGCAAGACACTGGTCTACCGCGGGGCCACGTTCACCGAACTGGATGTGGATGCGGTCATCGCCCGCCGGCCGAAGGTGGCGCTGATCGACGAGCTGGCTCACACCAACGTGCCCGGCTCGAAGAACGTCAAGCGCTGGCAGGACATCGACGAGATCCTCGACGCCGGCATCGACGTCATCTCCACCGTCAACATCCAGCACCTGGAGTCCGTCAACGACGTCGTCCACCAGATCACCGGCATCCCGCAGCGCGAGACCGTACCGGACGAGGTGGTGCGGAGGGCGAACCAGATCGAGCTGGTCGACATGTCCCCGGAGGCGCTGCGCCGGCGGCTGGCGCACGGCAACGTCTACGCCCCCGAGAAGGTGGACGCGGCGCTGTCGAACTACTTCCGCGTCGGCAACCTCACCGCACTGCGCGAGCTGGCCCTGCTGTGGGTCGCGGGCAAGGTCGACGAGCAGCTCGACCGCTACCGCGCCGACCATGGCATCGGCGCCACGTGGGAGGCCCGAGAACGTGTGGTGGTCGCGCTGACCGGCGGCCCGGAGGGCGACACGCTGGTGCGCCGGGGGGCCCGCATCGCCGCCCGCACCAAAGGCGCCGACCTGCTGGCCGTCCACGTCACCCACTCCGACGGGCTGGCGGGCGGCGACCCGGCCAATCTGGCCCGCCAGCGCGCCCTGGTCGAGAGTATGGGCGGCACCTATCACCAGGTCGTCGGCAACGATATCCCGCGAGCGCTGCTCGATTTCGCCCGCGGCGTCAACGCCACCCAGCTCGTGCTCGGCGCCTCCCGGCGCGGTCGCTTCGCGCAGATCCTGTCCCGGGGCGTGGGGGTGGAGACCACCGCGCTGTCCGGCCCCATCGACGTGCACCTGGTCACCCATGAGGAGGCCAAGAAGGGCCGCAGGCGGCCCGAGCGCTCCCGGGCGGCGCTCACCGGGAAGCGCAGGCTCGCTGGGTGGGGGCTGGCAGTGGCGGGCCTGCCGCTGCTGACCGCCGCGCTCACCCCGTTCCGGAACGTGATCTCGCTGCCCAGCGAGATCCTGCTCTTCCTGTGCCTGGTCATCGGCGTCGCCCTTGTCGGCGGCACCTGGCCGGCGATCACCGCAGCGGTCGGCGGGTTCCTGCTGCTCAACTGGTTCTTCACTCCGCCCTATCACACCTGGGTCATCGCCGACCCGGAGAACTTCCTCGCCCTTGTGGTGTTCGTCCTGGTCGCCGCCGCGGTCAGTGCGATCGTCGACCTGGCGGCGCGGCGTACCAGGGAGGCCGCCCGCGCCCGCGCCGACGCCGAGGTGCTGTCCACCCTGGCCGGGCATGTCCTGCGCGGCGAGGCCGCGCTGGCTTCGTTGCTCGGGCGGCTGCGTGAGACGTTCGGCCTGGACTCGGTCACCCTGCTCGAACGCGTCGGCGAGCCCACCCCGGACGACACCTCCCAACCCGCCGCGTGGCGCATCGTCGCCACGTCGGGAGCGGCGCCGTGCACCAGCCCCGCGGTGGCCGACACCGACGTGAAAATCAGCGACCGACTGGTGCTGGCCGCGCGGGGGAGATTGCTGGACGCCAGTGACCGGCGGGTACTGGAGGCGTTCGCCGCCGAGGCTGCGGTCGCGCTGCGCCAGGAACGCCTGCAGGAGGAGGCCGAGCAGGCCAAACCCCTGGCCGAGGCCGACAAGATGCGCACCGCGCTGCTGGCCGCCGTCAGCCACGACCTGCGGACCCCGCTGTCGGCCGCCAAGGCCGCCGTCGAGAGCCTGCGCAGCCGAGACATCGACTGGACCGCCGAAGACCGCGAGGAGCTGCTGGCCACCGCCGACGAGTCCCTGGACCGGCTGGACAGGCTGGTGGAGAACCTGCTCGACATGAGCCGTCTGCAGGCCGGCGTCCTCGGGCTGACACTCCAGCCCATCGCCCTGGAGGAGATCGTCCCCCGCGCCATCGACGACCTCGGCCCACTGCGCGACCGCATCGACGGCGACATCTCCTTCGACCTACCGGAGATCATTGCGGATCCAGCGCTCCTGGAACGCGTGCTGGTCAATCTCATGGCCAACGCCGTGCGCTACAGTCCGCCAGACGAGAAGGTGCTGGTCACCGCCAGCTGGCACGAGGACGTGGTGGAGATCCGTGTCATCGATCGCGGACCTGGCATCCCATTGGAGGCCCATGAGCGGGTCTTTCAGCCGTTCCAGCGGCTCGGCGACCGGGGGAACGGCACCGGCGTCGGGCTGGGGCTCGCGCTCTCACGTGGGCTGACCGAGGCCATGGGCGGCACTCTCACCCCCGAGGAGACCCCGGGGGGTGGCCTCACCATGATCATCCAGACGCCCATCTGGTCCAAGGCGGAGACCCCATGACCAAGATCCTCATCGTCGACGACGAGCCCCAGATCCTGCGCGCGCTGCGCATCAACCTGGCCGCCCGCCACTACGAGGTCGCGGTCGCCGACGACGGCGCCTCCGCCCTGCGCCAGGCCGCTGAGTGGCATCCCGACCTGGTCGTGCTCGACCTGGGCCTGCCCGACATCGACGGCGTGGACGTCATCCACGGCCTGCGCGGCTGGACCAAGGTTCCGATTGTTGTGCTGTCCGGCAGAGCCGGGAACCAAGACAAGATCGAAGCCCTGGACGCCGGCGCCGACGACTACGTGACCAAACCCTTCAGCATCGAGGAGTTCCTCGCCCGCATCCGCGCCGTCTCCCGCCGCTCCGCTGTTCAGGAGAGCGAACTGGCCAGCATCGAGATCGGCGACCGCACGGTGGATCTGGTCGGCAAGACCGTCTCGGGCGGCATGCGACTCACCCCCACCGAATGGCACATCCTGGAAATCCTGCTGCGCAATCCCGGCAAGCTCATCCCCCAGCGCTACCTGCTGACCGAGATCTGGGGCAGTAAGTACTCCAATGAAACCCACTACCTGCGCCAGTACATCTGTCTCTTATAAACATCT
>NZ_VCJS01000266.1 GCF_005893125.1 Nonomuraea basaltis
GCCCCTCCCCGCCCCCGCCACGCCGGCCGCGGGGCCGGATCCACAGGTGGAGCGGGCGGTGGCCAGGGTTTTCAGCGAGCTGCTCAAGACGCCGGTCGATGTCACCACGCCATTCTTCCGGCTGGGTGCGTCGTCCCTGACCGTCGTGCTCGCTCACCGCGCGCTGCGTGCCGAGCTGGACGAAGGGCTGACGGTGGTGGACATGTTCGGCCGGCCCACGGTCCGGGAGCTGGCGACCTTCATCACCGCCCGCAGGGAGGCGTCCGGCAACACCGCCCCGGCCACCCCGACACCTGAGGAAGGCCCGCCACCGGCAGCCGAGGCCGAACCCGCCTCTCGGCGGGCCGCCGCTCGCAGGGCGGCCCGGGCGCGTGCCGCGGAGCTCGCCGGATGAGCGCCGTGCCGACCCCGGTCGCCGCCGATCCCGGCGCATCCGGGCCGATCGCCGTTGTCGGCCTGGCCTGCCGCTTTCCCGAGGCGCCGGACGCCGAGGCGTACTGGGAGCTGCTGCGGGACGGCCGCGAAGGGCTGACCAGGTTCACCGACGACGAGCTGGCCGCTCGCGGCGTGCCGGGGAGGCTGCGGGCGCACCCGGGGTTCGTCCCGGTCGGCGGGCTCATCGAGGGCCAGGCGGACTTCGACCCGGAGCCGTTCGGGTTCAGCGACGCCGAGGCGGCCCTGCTCGACCCGCAGCAACGTCTCTTCCTCGAATGCGCCTGGCACGCTCTGGAGCACGCCGGCCACGGCGGCGGACGCGGGGCCGGCGCGGTCGGCGTCTTCGCCGGCGCCATGCAGAGCGCGTACCTGGCGAGCAACCTCGCCGGCCGGTGGGACCCGACCGGCGCGGGGCGCGACCCGCTCGGCAGCCTGCAGACCGCGATCTCCACCCAGCCCGACTACCTGCCGCTGCAGACGGCCTACCGGCTCAACCTCACCGGCCCGGCGGTCGCGGTGGCGACCAGCTGCTCGACCTCGCTGGTTGCCGTGCACCTGGCCGCGCAGTCGCTGCTGTCCGGCGAATGCGACACCGCTCTCGCCGGTGGGGTGTCGCTGATCGTGCCGCAGGGTCAGGGGTACGTGCACGTCGCCGGTGGCGTGTACGCGACGGACGGGACGATCAGGCCGTTCAGTGCGGACGGCACCGGCATCGTCTACAGCCAGGGCGTGGGGGTGGTGGTGCTGCGCCGCCTGGACGACGCCCTCGCCGATCGTGACCCGGTGCTCGCCGTGCTGCACGGCTCGGCGGTGAACAACGACGGGGCCGACAAGGCCGGGTTCACCGCGCCGTCCCTGCGCGGCCAGGCTCGGGCTGTGGCCGAGGCGCTCGCGGTCGCCGGTGCGTCGCCGCGCGAGATCGGGCTCATCGAGGCGCATGGCACCGCCACCGCGCTGGGCGACCCCATCGAGGTGGCCGCGTTGCGGCGGGTCTTCGGGGACACCGGCCCGGCGTGGTGCGGGCTCGGCTCGGTGAAGGGCAACATCGGCCACGCGAACTCGGCCGCCGGCATCGCCTCGTTCATCAAGGCCGTCCTGGCCGTACACCACCGGGTGCTGCCCGCGTCGCTGCATGCCCATCCGCTCAACCCGCTGCTCGGGCTGGAGGTATCGCCGTTCGAGGTGATCGCCGAGACCCGCGACTGGGACACCCCTTCGCTGGCCGGGGTCAGCTCGTTCGGCATCGGCGGCACCAACTGTCACGCCGTGCTGGGGCCGCCTCCGCATCGCCCGCCTGTCCCCGCCGACCCCAGGCCCCAGCTGCTGGCCGTCTCGGCCGCCACCGCTGAGGCGGCGGCCGCCACCGCCCGGGCCCTGGCGTCCCGAGCCCAGCCCGACGAGGCCGATCTGGCCTACACACTGGCGGTGGGCCGTTCCGCGCTCGCCTACCGGGTGGCCGGCGTGGGCAGGGCCGGGCTGGCCGCGGCGACGCCGGTCGAAGCAACCGGTCCGCGTGTGGTGTACGCCTTCCCCGGCGCAGGCAGCGCCTATCCGGGCATGGGCGCCGGTCTCTACCGCGACGAGCCGGTCTTCGCCCAGGCCGTCGACGAGTGCGCGGAACTGCTGCGCCCGCTGCTGGACGCCGACGTCCGCGACGCCATGGACCCGGGGATCGCCGAGGAGCGCGTCCGCGACGTCGCCTTCGGGTTGCCGGCGATCTTCGCCGTGTCGTACGGGGTCGCGCGGCTGCTGGCGTCATGGGGCATCCGGCCCGACGCCGTCGTCGGGCACAGCCTGGGGGAGTGCACGGCCGCAGCGGTGGCCGGCGCTCTGCCCCTTCCCGAGGCGGTCAAGCTGGTCGCCGCCCGGTGCGCCGCTGCCGCCAGAGCCGCCGGCGGCGGTGCCATGCTCGCCGTGCCGCTCGACGAGGACGAGGTGCGCGAGCTGCTGTCGCGCCATCCCGAGCTTGACGTAGCCGCCGTCAACGCCCCAGCCGCCTGTGTGGTGTCCGGGCCCGCCGCGGCCATCGACCGGCTGGCGGACGAGCTGCGCGAACGTCGCATCCCCGGTACGAGGTTGCGGGTGGACGCCGCGATGCACTCCCGGCTGATGGAGCCGGAGCTGCCTCGCCTGGGCGCGGCATTGGCCGGGCTGACCGGCGGTGTCCTGGGCCTGCCCGTGTACAGCACGGTCACCGGCGCCTCGATCGGCGCCGAGCTGACCGAGCCCGGCCACTGGACGCGGCAGCTCCGCCAGCCGGTGCGGTTCGCGCAGGCGCTGCGCGCGGCGGTCGATTCCGAAGGTGACACCCTCTTCGTGGAGGTCGGCCCAGGAGCCGCCCTGTCCGCCCTGGCCCGCCGGAACGCCCTGCCCGGTCTGCGGTCGGTCTTGACCACGCTCCTGCCGGACAAGCCGGAGTCCGCGAGCGTACGGCAGACGGCGGGAACGCTGTGGGCCCACGGCCTGCCCGTGGACCTGGCCGCGCTGCCGGAGCAGGGAAGGCGGCGGGTGCATGCCCCCGGGTACGCCTTCCAGCGCCGCCGCCTCTGGATAGACCCTCCGGCCTCGGGCACGTCGCTGGAGGTCGATGCCGAGGAGCCGCTGCAGGTTCCCGTCTGGAACCAGGTCCTCCCCAACGAACCGGCCCCGGTTCCGGACGGCCGCTGGGCGGTGATCGGGACCGGTGCACCGGCGGACCAGCTGCGTTCCCGGCTGGGAACGACCGACCGCCCGACTTCCGGAGAGCCTTTGGCGGGGCTCATCGTGGTGGCCGCGGGGAACGGCGATGTCCCGGCTGCCGAGCAGGACGCCGGGGCGCACGAGGGCTCCGTAGACGGCGCCGATGCGATCTGCGCCGCAGTGCTCGCGTTCGGTGAGGCCGCGGCCCTGGCGGCCGCGCAGGCCGAGCCGCCGGTCCTGCTGCTGGTCACGCGGCATGGCGATCAGGTGGGCGGTGATCCGCCGCCCGACCCGGACCAGGCGGCCGTCCGCGTGCTTCCCCGCGTCCTGGGCCAGGAGCAGCCCGGGTTGCGGTGGGCCACGCTCGACCTGGGCGCGCCGGCCGACCCCGCCGCTGAGGCGCGTGCCGTGCTGCGTGAGTTCGGCGCCCTCGTGAGCGGGGAGGAGACAGCGGCGGAAACCGCCCTACGGGGTGTGACCAGGTGGCGCCGCCGCTTGGCGCCGTGGACCCCGGCCAGCACAGGAAGGAGTGCCACGCCGACGGACACGGTTCGGAGCGGCGGGGAGGGTGAGGCCGCAGCTCGAGGTGCGGTATCGGTGGGTTCTTCGCCTGGCACGGTGCTGATCAGCGGTGGGCTGGGGGCGGTGGGGCAGTTGTTCGCACGGCACCTGGCCGGGCGCGGGCATCGGGTGGTCGTCACCTCGCGTTCGGCTGCCCGCCGCAGGACGGCGCTCGACGAGGCCGGTGTGGACGTGCGGGTTTGCGACGCCGCAGATGCCGCCGCCACCTCGCGCCTGATCGAGGAGCTCTCCGCCGACGGGCCGATCGAGCTCGTCGTACACGCGGCAGGCGTGGTCGCGGGGGCCCGGCTGGACCCGCTGCGTTCACTGGAACCTGGGCAGGCCGCCGAGCATGTGCAGACCAAGGCCGGGGGAGCGATCGCGCTCAGGGACGCGATCGCCGCGCTGCCCGAGGAGCGCCGCCCACGGACGGTCCTCCTCATGTCCTCGGTGACCACACTGGTCGGCGGCGTCGGCATGGGCCCCTACGCGGCGGCCAACGCCGCGATGGACGCGCTGGGCTTGGCGGCGCCCGGCCCCACCCGGTGGGTCAGCGCGGTCTGGGACGGCTGGCGGGTGGCCGAGGACGGCGCCGAGGCCACTGTCGTCCTGGCCGACGCGCTCGACTCGGCCACCGGCACCAGGGCGCTGGACCGGCTGCTGGCCGCCCGGGAGTCCGGCACGTTGCCGCCGATCGTGTCGGTCGCCGCGACCGATCTCAATCCGCGGATCGCCGCGGCAGGAAAGCCCAGGCAGGTCGTGACCACCGGCGACATGGCACGCCTGTCCCCGGCCGAGCAGGCGGTGGCCGAGCTGTGGTCGGAGCTGTTCGGCGTCCCCGTGACCGATCCCGACGCCGCCTTCTTCGTGCTCGGCGGGCACTCCCTGCTGGGCGTACGGATGCTGGCGGCACTCGGCGAGCGGTTCGGGGTCCAGCTCGGCATGCGTGATCTGCTGGCCTCGCCCACTGTGGCGGGCATCGCCAAGCTGATCGAGTCGGCGCGCTCGCAGCCGTACCCGGTCCCGGTGATCACACCGGAGGAGGACGCCGTCGACGGCGACGGCACCTTCGCGATGACACGGGTCCAGCACGCCTACTGGATCGGGCGGGACGGGGGCTACCGGTGGGGGGATCTGCCCTGCCACTTCTTCCTCGAGTACGACTGCCACGGCCTGGACCTCGACCGCTTCGAGGAGGCGTGGAACCAGGTCGTGACCCGGCATCCCATGCTCCGCGCCGTGGCCACACCCGAAGGACGACTCCGCGTCCTGGACAACCTGCCGCGTTACCGCATCCGGGCGCACGACCTGACCTCGACGACGGAGGAACGCAGGGCCGAACGTCTGGCG
The DNA here is from genome assembly GCF_005893125.1 of Nonomuraea basaltis. Classification (GTDB taxonomy): domain Bacteria; phylum Actinomycetota; class Actinomycetes; order Streptosporangiales; family Streptosporangiaceae; genus Nonomuraea; species Nonomuraea basaltis. The sequence continues at coordinate 5,026 of NZ_VCJS01000266.1, forward strand.
GTCCTGCGGGAACGGTTGTCCACCAAACCCGGCCCGCCCGACCGCTGGCCGCTGGCGCAGATCCAAGCGGCGCGGCTGCCCGGAGACGTGGTCAGGCTGTTCATCGGGGTCGACGTGCTCATCTGCGACGCCGCCAGCTGGTGGATCATCGAGTCCGAGCTGCACACCCTCTACAAGGACCCCGGCGCCTCGCTGCCGCCGCTGGACCTGCACCCGGCGGCTTGCGCGGCCGCCTTGGAGCGGCGGCGCGACGACCGCGCCGCGCACTACTGGCGCGAACGGCTCGACACGCTTCCGGGCCCGCCCCGCCTGCCGGTCCGCGATCCAGACGGCACGCCCCCCACGTTCGTCCGGCGCGCCGCACGGCTGGGCCGCGAGGAGTGGGCCGCACTGCGAGCGGCCGCCGCGCGGCACCGGGTCACGCCGGCGGCGGTGCTGCTGACCGTCTACACCGACGTGCTGGCCCGCTGGGCGAGGGCGGCGGGATTCTGCGTGACGCTGACCCTCTTCGACCGCCCGCCCATCCACCCGCACGTCAACCGCGTCGTCGGCGACTTCACCTCCCTGCTGCTGCACGAGGTCCCCGCCGAGCCCGCCGGCACCTTCGCCGACCGGGCCGCCGCCACCCAGGCGCGGATGTTCGACGACCTGGACCATCGTGGCTTCCCCGCGCTGGACGTGCTCGCCGAGCAAGCCGCCAGGACGGGCGAGGTGCGGCCAGTGCCCGTGGTGTTCACCAGCGCGCTCGGCGTCACCGACATGGTCGAAGGCGGCGGCCGCCTGGAGTGGGCCGGCGAGCAGGTGTACGCGGTCTCGCAGACGCCGCAGACCTGGCTCGACCACCAGGTGCTCGAACACGACGGCGAGTTGCGGCTGCAGTGGGACACGCTGGAGGGTGTCCTGCCCGGCGACGAGCTGGAGGCGGCGATCGCCGAGCACGTGGCACGGGTGCACGAACTGGCCGGGTCGTCCGACGCCTGGATCCGGCCCGAGCCATGGAAGGCCGTCCCAGAAGCCGCACCTCCGCCAGGCGATGGAGGAACGTCCCCGCAACAGACGGCACCGCCTTCAGACGATGCCGGAACGTCCTCGCGCCAAGCCGCGCCGCGTCCGCGAGCGGTGATCCAGGCCGGTCCGGTGCGGGACATCGTGTTGCCGCTGCGTGCCGAGGCGGGCGGACCGGCCCGCCCCACGTTGTATCTCGCCCACCCTTCCGGCGGTGACGTGCTGTGCTACGCCGAGCTGTCCCGGCTGCTGGATCCCCGCGTGGACGTCGTGGCGCTGGCCGACCCCGAGCTGGCGGGAGCCTCCGGGCCAGGACCCGAGACCGTCGAGGGCATCGCCGAGCAATACGTGCGAGCGATCGACGCCTTCGGTGGCGCCGGAGCAGGCCCTTGGTTGCTGGGCGGCTGGTCGATGGGCGGCACCGTGGCCCAGGAAATGGCCGGGCAGCTCCACTCAGGCGGCCGCCACGCCGCGCTGCTGGTGCTGCTCGACTCCAACGATCCCGCCCTGATCCGCGAGGTGCCCGGCGGCGATGCCACCGAGATCGCATGGGAGGTGACGGTACGGCACCTGCACGCCCTGGAGGCGTACCTCGGCATCGACCTGACCATCGGTGACGTACCAGAAGAAGGGCGCATGACCGCGGTCGCCGACCGGTTGCGCGAGCACCGGCTGCTGGGCCGCGGCGAGGACCTGGCGGGGCGGCTGTCCGTGTTCGCCAGGCACCTGAGGGCGCTGGCCGCCCACACCCCGCGGCACCTGGCCGACCCGGACACGGCCACGCTGCTGATCCGGGCAGACCGGCCGTCGCCCCGCAACTCCGGCATAGGGATGGGCGTCGACGACACCCCGCCGGGCCGCCCCGACCTCGGCTGGGGACGCTACCTGGCCGGGCCCGTGGAGGCCACCGGAGTCGACGCCCACCACTACGGCCTGCTGCACCCTCCGGTGCTGCCGGCCGTGGCCCGGCTGATCAACGCCGCGCTCGACAGGGCGCTGGCGCGACTTTGAGAAAGGCTGCCATGCATTCCCAGCTCCGCCGCCAGTCAGCGGCGGTCGTCACCGCGGTCGCCCTCCTGGCGGGCTGCTCCGGCACCGCGCCCAGCGCCGCACCGGCCACCACCGCCTCGCAGCCTGTCGGCACCGGCACCGTACGCTACGCCGCGCCCGGCTCGCCCTCTAATGCGGTCACCGACCCGCACGGCCTGCTGCCCGGCGAGAGCGACGTGGTGAGGATGGCCCTGACCTACGACGTTCTCACCGTTCCGGGCGCCGACGGCTCCACCAAGCCGCGCTTGGCGACCGCGTGGCGGCCCGACGCCACCCTGACCAAGTGGCGGATCACCATCCGCGGCGACGCGAAGTTCTCCGACGGCCGTCAGGTCAAGGCGGCCGACGCGCTGTTCTCGCTGCGCCGGATGGGCAAGAAGGCAGCGGAGAACTTCGGCCGCATGAGCATGTTCGACCTCGACGCCTCCAAGGTGATCGACGACACCACCTTCGAGCTGGCGACCAAGAAGCCGTACGCCGAGGTCGGCAAGGCACTGGAAGGCGCGACCTTCGTCGTGCCAGACGGCAGCGACGACTTCACCAAGCCGGTACCCGGCTCCGGCCCGTTCCGCCCGACCGGCAAGGGCGGAGCGCAAGCCGTGGTGTACGACCGCAACGACGACTGGTGGGGCCCCGAGCCCCCGGCCAAGGTCATCGAGGTACGTGCCGTACCCGACCCGCAGGCCCGCGCCCAAGCACTGCTGTCAGGCCAGGTCGACCTGGCCGGGGGAGTGCCCGCCACGCTGGCGAAGCAGCAAGAGGGCAACAGCGCGGTACGCCTGCTCCGCCGTCCGGGCGCCACCCTGTACCCGCTGGTCATGCGCATGGACACCAAGCCCTTCGACGACCGCCGGGTGCGTGAGGCCGTACGGCTCGCCCTCGACCGCAAGCAACTCCTGGACACCGCCTTCCTCGGCTACGGCGAGATCGGCAACGACCTCATCACCCCCAAGGACCCGACCAGCCCGGCGAACCTGCCGCAGCGCGCCCGCGACCTCGCCCGCGCCAAGAAGCTGATGTCCGACGTCGGCCTCGCCGGCGGCGTCGACCTCACGCTGCACACCACCACCGCCTACCCGGGCATGGACAGCGCCGCCACGCTGATCTCCCAGCAGCTCGCCGAGATCGGGATGCGGGTGAAGGTGGCAGTGGAGCCGCCGGACACCTACTTCTCCGCGGTCTACGCGCGCAAGCCCTTCTACCTCAGCTACCTGGGCGGCATCCCGTTCCTCGACGTGGTCAGGGTGACGCTCACGCCCGGTTCCCCCACCAACGAGACGGCGTGGAAGGACCCCGCCTGGTCGGCGGACCTCGACAAGGCCCTGGCCGAGCCGGACGACGCCAAGCGGCGCCCCCTCCTCGGCGATCTACAGGCCCGGCTCCGCGACCAGGGTGGATATGCGATCTGGGCGCTCAGCGACCGGCTCGACCTGGCCAAGGCCGGGCTGAGCGGCGTGCCCGAGGGGATCGGATTCGCCTCGGCGTTCATCGACCAGGTGAGCCTGGACGGCTGACGTGCGCCAGGTGCCGTGGCCGGCCGGTGCGCTGGTCAGGAGCGTGCTGCTGCTGGCCGCCGCCTCCGCAGTGATCTTCCTGTGCACGGCGGCGCTGCCGGGGGACGCAGCCGACGTCCTGAGCGGTGGCCGCGCCGGCGCGGAGGAGCTTGCCCGGTTGCGGGCGGAACAGGGGCTGGATCGTCCCCTGCACGTCCGCTATCTGAACTGGCTGTCGGGGGTGCTGACCGGCGAGCCGGGGGTCTCGCTCATCACCGGGCGGCCGGTCGTCGAGTTGGTCGCGGAGCGGGTCGGCGTGACGCTCACGTTGGCCGTGGCCGCGCTGGCGGTGAGCGTCCCGCTCACGGCGGCCCTGGCCTGGGCCGCTGTGCGCGGGCCCCGGTGGCTGCGGCCCGTGGTGAACACGCTGATCGTGGCGGGTGCGGCCCTTCCGCAGGCCGTGGTGGCCGCGGCGCTGGTCGCCTGGTTGTCGGCGGCCTGGGGACTGTTCCCCCCGGTCTCGATGCTGCCCGCCGGAGAGCCTCCCTGGCACAGGCCCGACCTGCTGGTGCTTCCCGTGCTCACGCTCGCGCTGCCGATCGCCGCGTACGGCGCCGCCCTGCTTCGCGGGGCGATCGCGGACGTGGTGGCCCAGCCCTACGTACGTGACGCCGAACTGCGCGGCTTGTCACCGGCCGCGATCGGGTTCCGGTACGTGCTGCCGATGCTCGCGGCGCCCGCCACCCGCCTGCTCGCGGTCATCCTCGGCGGGCTGGTCTCGGGCACCGCCGTGGCAGAGACCTTGTTCGGCCTGGCCGGGCTGGGGGAGCTGCTGGTCACGGCCATCTCGACGAGGGACGTGCCGGTCGTGCAGAGCGTCGCCCTGCTGGCCGCGGCCGTCGTGGTGGCCGGCCTCCTCGCCGCCGACGCGGCCACACTCCGCCGCCACCCGAAGGCGGCCCGCCCATGAAGCGTGCGAACGGCTCGGTCTCGAAGCGCTCGGGCGGCGCGGCGGACGGGTCGATCCCGAAGGGCCGTGCCGCGCAGGGCGGCGTGGCCACGCGCGGCCTGTTGGTGAGGCACCGTGCCGTGCTGCGCGACGTGGCCGCGCGCGACCCGCTGGGCAGGCGGCGTGCCGGTGCCGTGCTCGTCTTCGGGATCGTGGCCGGGGGTGCACTCCTGGTCGCGCTCGGCGGTGAGGCGGTGGCGGGGCACGATCCGGCCGGGATCGTCGCGCCCCCCTGGACCGGTCCCGCGCCCGGACTGCCCCTTGGCGCCGATGGGCTGGGCCGGGACGTGCTCGCCAGGGTCCTGGCCGGCGGCCGGGACTTGACCTTGACCTCGCTGGCCGCCACCCTGACGGCCTCGGCGCTCGGGGTGGCCGGCGGGCTCTGGGTGGGATGGAGCCGTAGTCACCTCACGCGCGCCGTCGCCGGGGCCGCCGACCTACTGCTGGCCCTGCCCTTGCTGCTGCTCGCGCTGCTCGCGGTGGTGGCGTGGCCGGGTCCCGCGGCGGTGGTCGTCGGCACCGTGCTCGGCGGCACGCCGCTCACCCTGCGCGTGGTCGCCGACGCCACGGCCGCGGCTAAGCAGGCGGGCTACGTCGAGGCGGCGCTGTCCCGGGGGGAGCGCGGCGGTGCCGTACTGCTGCGTGAGGTCCTGCCCGCGCACGCCGGGCTGGTCGGCGCGGACCTCGGCCAGCGGCTGGTGCTGGCCGTGCAGCTCGCCGCCGCGCTCAACGTCCTCGGCTTCGGACCGGCGCCGCCCGCGCCGGACTGGGCCGCCATGCTTCGCGAGAACCTCCAGGGCCTGGGACTCAACCCCGCGGCGACGATCGCGCCCGCCGTCGCCCTGGCGGTCCTGGCCGGCAGCGTGGCGGCACTCTCGCATGTCATCGCCACCTGGGACGGCCTCTCATGAGCCGGCGCGGGCTGACCGTTCGCGGGCTCACCGTTGCCGACAAGGCGGGGAACCTGATCGTCGACCGGCTGAACCTGCGGATCGCCCCCGGCGAGGTGCTTGCTCTGGTGGGCCCGTCCGGGGCCGGCAAGACGACCGTGCTGCGGGCCGTGCTGGGTGCACTGCCCTTCGGCCTGACGCTCACCGCTGGCCGGATCGAGTGGCACGGCGCTCCCGTACGAGCCCCGCGTCCCTGGCGACGGCGCACCGTCGGCTTCCTCGTCCAGGATCCGGCCTCCGCGCTGCATCCCCTGCTGGACGCACGGGCCGCTGTGCGCGAGGCGCTCCCCAGATCCGTGCGCGACGGCGGCGCGGCGGAACGGGCGCTCGCCGGGGTGGGCCTGGACCCCGCCGACATCGGCCGTCGCCGCCCGCACCAGCTCTCAGGCGGGCAGGCGCAGCGCGTGGCGCTCGCCCGAGCCCTGGCGGCCGACCCCGAGCTCCTCGTGCTGGACGAGCCCACCAGCGCGCTGGACCCGGCCGCGCTCGCGCTGGCGCTGCGGCTGGTACGACGGCGTCGCGGTGACGGCCGCTCGATGACGCTCATCGTCTCGCACGACATGCGCGTGGTGAGCGAACTGGCCGACCACGTCGTACGGCTCGACCCAGGTCAAAGCCGCGAGAGGAACGACATCGCATCCCGGATACCGGCCCGTCCGGAGGCGGCCGGGAAGCCGGGACGGGGCGGCGGGCCGGTGCTGCAGGCGCACGGGGTGACCATCGCACAGCCGCCCGGTGAGGCACCGCTGCTGACGGGCGTCAACCTCGCGATCCCGGCAGGCGAGGCCGTGGCCGTGCTCGGGCCGTCCGGCTCCGGGAAGAGCACGTTGCTGCGCGTCCTCGCAGGGCTGCACCCCGCCGAGCACGGACATGCCACCGTGCTCGGCGAACCGCTGCCCTGGCCCGTGACCGAACGAAGCCCCGCCGCGCTGCGGGCGCTGGCCCTGGTCGGGCAGAACCCCCTCGACACGCTCAACCCGGCACGCACCATAGGAGCGGCACTCGCCCGACCCCTGCGTACGCTGCGGGGGCTCTCCCGCAGGGCGGCCCGTGTGGAGACCCTCCAACTGCTGGCCACCGCCGGGCTGCCGGCCGAGCTCGCGTACCGCTACCCGGCCGCGTTGTCCGGCGGCCAGCGCCAGCGGGTCGCGCTCGCCAGGGCACTTGCCGGAGGCCCGGCCGTGCTACTGGCCGACGAGATCACCGCCGCTCTGGACGCCCGTACCGCGGGCCTGGTCCTCGACCTGATCGACATGCTGCGTCGCGACACCGGCCTCGCCGTCATGGCGGTCACCCACGACCCGGCCGTGGCCGCTCGCGCGGACCGCGTGCTGCGGGTCGAAGGCGGCCGCTTGCAACCCCTTCTGTCACACCACGATGAGCGGAGGCCTTCCCTTGACGTCCTATGAACCCTTGCTTACCCACCCGTGGATCGCCCGTGTGGACCGTACCGGCACCGGTGGGCTCGTCGTCACGGCCGACCCCGCTGCGCTGGCGGTGCGGCATGAGCCGGGACGGCCGCCCGTCCTGGGCGAGCTGGTGGCGGAGCACCTTGAGCACTGGGGAGAGGTCTACGACTGGACCTACAGCTCCGGCCAGGGCGCGCACCGGCCCGACCTCGACTTGTCCGGCTGGCGCGCCACGGACACCGGCCGGCCGCTGCCGGCCGACCACATGGCCGAGTGGGCCGACCGCACCGCCGAACTGGTCCTGCGACACCAGCCCTCCCGCGTGCTGGAGCTCGGCTGCGGAACCGGCATGCTGCTGCACCGCCTCCACCCGCACCTCAAGGGCTACGTGGGGACCGACATCGCCGAGCACGTCGTGGCCCGCCTGGCCGGGCTCGGTCTGCCCGGCGTCAAGGTCGTACGGGCCGCCGCCCACGAGATCAACGGCACCACCGTACGTTCCGCCCTGGGCCACCTCGGCGAACGGCCCGACTGCGTGTTGCTCAATTCCGTCACCCAGTGCTTCCCCAGCGTGGAGTATCTGGCGGCCGTGCTCCGCGACGCCATCGACCTCGTGGCCCCGGGAGGGACCGTGATCGTCGGTGACGTACGTCACTCGGGACTGCTCGACGAGCACTGCCGCCTCCTCGAACCCGAATCGCGCGACCGGGCCGCGCAGCGTGCCGCCGCCGACACCGAGTTGCTGTTCGACCCCGCGACCCTGGCCGCCGTGGTCGCGAACGCAAGCCGGCGGGTCACCGTCAGCCTCTTCGCCAAGACCCTCACGGCCGGCACCGAGCTGACCCGGTACCGGTTCGACGCCGTGCTGCACGTCGAACCGCCGGCGAGTCCGCCTGCCGCCATCCACCTGTGGGACGGCCTCGGGTCCGACCCGCTGGCCGCACTGGCCGCGCTGGCCCGCCAAGGTCAACCCGTACGGGTGGTCGGCATCCCCAACGGCCTGCTCACACCCGAAACGTCGGCCCCAACAGGAGCGAGCCTGCGTGCCGCGCTGGAGGAAACGGAAGGCGTGGTGCTCCTCGACCCGGACGACCCCGTGCGGCTGCAAGTCGCGGTTCCGGTCGCGGCCGCCGCCACGCCCCCCGATGCACTGGCGGGCGTGGGTCGGCCGCATGAGCCGCTGGGCGCGTTCGCGCGTGCGCGGCTGGGCGAGGTGGCCCGCCGGGAGCTCAGGCGTGCGGAGCTGCCGGTCCCCGAGGAACTGACGGTGCAGATCCCCAGCGGTCCTGGCCATGATGCCGTCAGCGTGGCACGCGAGGCGGAGGACGCCGACCGGGCCGGACGCTTCGCCCTCGCGCGCATGATTCCCGCCGCGAAGGAGCGGACGCCGCAACCGGTGCCAGACTCCGCGCTCGCGCACCTCCCGCATGCCATCCGGCGTTTCGACGAGATCGCGCTACGGGCGCTGACCAGGCTGATCAGTGGCGTCGCGCCGTCCGGCAAGCCGCGGACGGCCGAGCAGATCATCCAGGCGCTCGGCGTGGCCTCCCGCCACGAATGGATCGTCAGGCGCTGGCTGGACGTGCTGAGCACTGAAGGGCTCGTCCGCCGGGACCCCGGCGGCCGGCTGGAGATCGCCGCCGAAGCTCCGGCCGAGGACGACGCGACGGGCCTGGAGCGCGCCTGCGCCGCGCTCGGCTACCCCGAACAGATGGCAATCTTCTTCCGCACCGCCCTCGCCCGCCTCCCTGAGCTGCTCAGCGACGAGATCATGGCCCAGGCGCTGCTGTTCCCCGACGGGGACCTGCTCACCTCTCTCAGCAAGGACCAGAACAACGTCAGCAACACCTACCTGAACGCCGCCATGGGACATGTCGTGGCGCGGGCGGCGGCCACCCGAGCCAAGCCCTTGCGCGTGGTGGAGCTCGGAGCAGGCGCCGGGGGCAGCACCGCCGCCGCGCTGGACGGGCTCGGCGACGCGGAGCTGGACTACCTCTTCACCGACGTGTCCAGATTCTTCACGATGGCGGCCGAGGACCGGTTCGGCGAGCGGCTCCGCTACGCCCTGCTGGACATCAACGCCGACCTCGTGGCCCAGGGAGCGTTGCGCGGTGGCGTGGATGTGGTGATCGCCGCCAACGTCCTGCATTGTGCGCGGCACGCCGGACAGTCCCTGCGCTGGATCCGGGAATTGCTGGCCCCCGGTGGGCTGGTGGTGGTGACCGAGGCGATCCGCGAGCACTACCTGGTGCTCGCCACCATGCAGTTCCTGCTGTCGCCCAGGGAAGGAGAACCGGATCTCGGCGTCGGTGATCGCCGCGGCGGAACGGGCCGGGTGTTTTTTACGGGCAGGGAGCTTCCGGCAGAACTGGCCGAGGCGGGTCTGCTCCCGATCCTTGAGCTGCCGGGCGCCGATTCCCCGCTGGCGGCCCCCGCCCAGCACCTGTTCGTCGCGGCCAGACTCTGACACGCCGGTACGGCGGGCGCGTGGGGCCCGCCGTACCGGCCGGATGGGATCAGTCCAGCGCCACCGGTAGCCCGGCGCGGAACAGCTCCTGCTCCAGCCAGACCGCCGCCCGCACCCCGTCGGCCGCGCTCGGCCCCACCAGAGTCACCGGCTCCGGCACCGCCTTCAGATGGGCCGCGTCCCCGGCCGCGTAGACACCGAGCACGCTGGTCTTGCCGTACTCGTCCACCTCGACGCAGCCGTCGGGCAGCAGCACGCAGCCGAGCTGGATGGCCAGGTCGGTGTTCGGCCGGGTGGGCGCCCGGTGGTAGACGGCCTCACGTGCCAACGTCGTCCCGTCCGCGAAGCTCAAGGTCAGCGCGTCCAGCTCCCCGTCGATGCCGGCCAGCGGCGTCTCGATCACGGGGATGCCGCGGGCCTTGACGACGGCGGCCACCGGTTCGGGAAGGGCGCTCGGGCCGTTCGTGCACAGCACCACGTCGTCGCTGTAGCGGTCGGCGACATAGGCCGCGAGCATCGCGTCGAACCCGTTGCCGATGACGGCGAGCACCTTTCCGTTCGTCTCGTAGCCGTGGCAGAAGGGGCAGTGGTACACGCTCTTGCCCCACCGCTCGGCGAGCCCCGGAACACCAACGGGTTCGTCGGTCAGCCCGCTCGCCAACACCAACCGGGACGCCTCCACGCGCTCGCCGTCCTTCAGGGTCAGCGTGAAGCGGCCGGACTCGCCCTCCGCCGAGCTCACGCGCCCGTGCCTGAACTCGACAGTCGGATAGGCGGTGACCTCCGCACGGCCGTCGGCCAGCAGTTGCGCGGGAGAGCCGCCATCCCGGCCGAGGAACATGTGCATCTCCGCGGCCGGCGCGTTACGCGGCCGGCCGGCGTCCACCACCAGGACGCGGCGCCGCTGCCGTCCCAGCACCAGTGCCGCACTGAGCCCAGCCGGGCCGCCACCGACCACGATCACCTCGTACATCACGCGTCTCCTCTGTCGATGCGATACATACCGAGCTCGGCGGGACCAGTGCGGGAAAGCACGAGGCCGTGCTCGTTGAGTTCCTTCTCAAGCCGCTGCTCGTCCAGCACGCACCAGTCGTAGGTCGTCTCCAGCTCGCCGACGAGCCGGTCGTCGTGGTAGGTGCGGTAGGTCATGTGCCAGGCGATCCGGTCGGAGCCGACGGGCTCCGCTCGCCCCCATCCTTCGTACCTGCGCCGCCCAAGGCGTACGTCGGAGAACCTGGATTCCGGCACCGCCATCGGCTCCGCGGGCGGCTGCAGATTCAGCACCGCCCGGCCGCCGGGGAGGAGCCGCTCGGTGAGCAGGGTCCAGATGGCCTGTCGCCCGGCCGTGTCGAAGTGGCCGATGACGTTCATCGCGACGACGGCGCCCAGCCGGTGTGGCAGCGCCGCCTCAAGTAGGCCCTCCGGCAGCACGGTCACCCGGTTACACAGCTCGGGGCTCTCGCTCACCCGAGCCAGCAGGACGGACCGCAACGCCGGCGACGGCTCGACGGCCACGATCTCGGCCCCGGCCACCACCTCCGCGATCACCCGCGTGCCGTGCCC
>NZ_VCJS01000267.1 GCF_005893125.1 Nonomuraea basaltis
GGAGGAGGCGACGAGGCGGTCTCCCGCCTGTGGCGGTTTGGGGGTATCGGGCACGACCGCTCCTCTCCGATAAGTAATTCCTTTCTTCCCATTCCAACGCTCCCAGAACAAGGGCCGTTACATGGGGTAGAGGAGCGTTTGGCATCCTGCACGTGTGACGACTTCGGTGGGATTCGACCTGGACATGACTTTGGCGGATACGCGGACGGGCATCGCGGCCGTTTACGACGAGCTGTCCGCGCGTTTGGGGGTGCCGATCGACAGCGCGGCCGTGGTCTCGCGGCTGGGGCCGCCGCTGGAGGTTGAGCTGGCCAACTGGCTGCCGGCCTCGGAGGTCGCCGCGGCGGCCGATCTGTACCGGGAGATATATCCGGACATGGGGGTGCCGGTGCACACCGCCATGGCAGGGGCCTACGACGCGATCGCGGCCGTGCGCGCGGCCGGCGGCCGGGTCATCGTGGTGACCGGCAAGAACCGGCGCGACGCCATCGGCACGATCGAGGTGCTGGGCCTGGTCGTGGACGAGGTGGTCGGCTCGGTTTTCGGCGCCGGCAAGGGATCGGCACTCGCGCGGTTCGGCGCGGCGGCCTATGTTGGTGACCATGTCGCGGACATCGAGGCGGCACGCGCGGGCGGCGCCGTGAGCGTGGCGGTCGCGACCGGCCCCTACACGGTAGGAGAGCTGCGTGATCACGGAGCGGACGTGGCCCTGACCGACCTGACCGAATTCGCCACCTGGTACACCGGTTGGCACGAGCGCGATGAACTCCGCTAATTCCCCGCCATTTACCCGGTCGCCCTGGCGCCCTTCGGGGCATAACCTACATCCATCCAGCTTTTCGACTGTTTGAACGAGGTCCTCCTGTGCCGAGTGGCAAGGTCAAGTGGTACGACGCCGACAAGGGATTCGGCTTCCTCACTCGCGACGACGGCGGTGAGGTCTTCGTGCATTCCTCCGCGCTGCCCACCGGCGCAGGCCCGCTCAAGCCCGGCCAGAAGGTCGAGTTCGGCGTGGCCGAGGGCCGCCGCGGCCAGCAGGCGCTCTCCGTCAGGATCCTGGAGCAGCCACCGACCCTGGCCAAGCCGAAGCCCAAGGCCAAGCGGAAGAAGCCGGACGAGATGGTGGTCATCGTCGAGGACCTGATCAAGCTGCTCGACGAGGTCTCGGGCTCCTACCGGAGGGGCAAGCACCCGGACCCGGCGCACGCCAAGAAGATGGCGCAGGTGCTGCGGGCCGTCGCCGACGACCTCGAGGGATAGACCCGGGGCACTCAGCCGTTGGGGTTGGTGAGCGGCTTGGTCGCGTCGAGCGTGTCGCCGCGCGGCTGGTCATGCTCGCCCGCCTCGGGCCGCCGCCGGTCGTGCTCGCCCGCCTCGGCGCGCTGCCTGGCCAGCTTGGCCTTGGCGGCGCGCACCCGCTTCCTCCTGGCGATCAGCAGCCAGCCGAACGCGCCGGTCAGCGCCACGGCCAGCGTGACCAGCCCGGGGACGCTGCTCTGCGCCAGCGAGAGCACCAGCCCCACCAGGCCGCCGAACACCCAGGCGAGCTGGAGCACCGCCTCGACCACGCCGAACGTGGACGAGCGCACCTCCTCGCCGATCTCCCGCTGCACGATCGCGTCGAGCGCGAGCTTGCCCAGCTCCTGCGCGAAGGCCGTGACCAGCGAGATCGCCAGCGCGGCCCACAGCCCGAAGAAGATCGCGGTCACGACGGTCGTCACGGCGGTGACGGCCAGCGTGACCAGCACGATGAGCTGGGGCGCGTGGTTGCGCGTCCAGTTCGCCACGACGGCGCCGACCAGACCGCCCAGCCCGGCCGCGAGCGCGAGCAGCGCGATCGTCTTGGGGATGTCGAAGAACGGATCCTGCGCCCACGGCTGGTTCACCGCCAGCCACGGCACCGCCTTGTCCTGCACCAGGAACAGCAGGAAGAAGAGCAGGAAGCCGGAGAAGACGCGGATGGCCAGGTTCGCCCAGACGGCCTCGGCGACCGCGGGGCCCACCTTCAGCAGGGTGCGCCAGCGGGGCGCGGCGCCCTCCTCATCCATGTCGGGGGAGTCGACGTGCCGCGGCAGGCGTACCGCGGCGACCCCGAGCAGCAGGAACGCCACCATCGCGATGCGCAGCACCGCCGCGCTGCCCAGCCACGCGGTCAGTCCCGCGCCCACCGGCACCGCCACCCCGGCCGCGATCAGCGTGAACAGCGCCACCCGCGCGTTCGCCGACACCAGCGTGATGTCGGCGGGCAGCACGTTCGGCATGATCGCCGCCCGCGACACGTTGTACGCCTTCGACAGCACCAGCACGCCCAGCGCCCCGATGAACAGCGTCGGCAGGTCGCCAGGACCGACCGCGGCGGCCATCGCGAAGCACAGCAGGCCCCGGCCGAACAGCGTGCCCGCCATCACGTAGCGGCGGCCCGACCTGAACCTGTCGAGAATCGGCCCGACGAACGGCGCCAGCAGCCCGAACGGCAGCATCGTGATGACCAGGTAGAGCGCCACCGAGCCGCGGGCCTCGCCGACGGGCACCCCGAAGAACACCGTGCTGGCCAGCGCCACCGTCACCATCGCGTCGGTCGCGCTGTTGCCGGCCGACAGCTCGATCAGCCGGCCGAGCCCGGTGCGGTCGGCGCCGTTGGCGTACGTGAGCCGCCGCGTTGCTTTGCCGACTTTTTGCGCACCCTTGGCCGTGGCCTTGCCCGCCCGCGCCGTCCCGCCGGCCGTGGCCCTGCCGGCGCGCGCGGTGGCACGGCCCGCGTCGGCGACTCCTCGCCCTACGCGCCGTGTGATCTCACGTGCCCGCTCCCAGCCACCCTCCACGCCTACCAGTCTTACCTGATTCATCTGCCGAGTCGGAGGAGGATCCCCCGTTGTGGGCCGTCCAGGTCCGGGCATGGGTGAGAATGAAGTGTGAGCGAACAGCACCTTTCGGCGGAGGCGGCCCGATGAGCCGCACCAGGGCCCGCGTCCCCGCTCCCGACCAGGCATGCGCCGCCGCGGTCGATTTGGCGCGCGCCGCGGCCGAGGAGCTCGCGCGGCCGGGCGAGCCCGGCGAGCATCTGGGCTACGAGAGCGAGGGTGACCGAATCGTCACCCACTACTTCGCCTGCCTCGACCGGGCCTACCGCGGCTGGCGTTGGGCCGTCACGGTCACGCGTGCCTCGCGGGCCAAGAAGGTCACGGTCAGCGAGGTCGTCCTGCTGCCCGGCGCCGGGGCGCTGCTGGCGCCAGAGTGGCTGCCGTGGAGCGAGCGCCTGCGCCCCGGCGACCTCGGCGTGGGCGATCTGCTGCCCACCCCGGAAGACGACGACCGGCTCGCGCCCGGTTTCACCGAGGTCGATGACGACACCGATCGTCAGATGGTTTTCGAGTACGGCCTGGGCCGAGCCCGTGTGCTCTCGGCCATCGGCAGAGACCGCGCTGCCAGGCGTTGGCACGCGGGCGAGCACGGGCCACACACTCCGATCGCACACGCCGCTCCCGCGCAGTGCTCCACCTGCGGCTTCTACTGGTTGCTCTCAGGTGATCTCCGGTTGTCGTTCGGGGTCTGCGCCAACGAATACGCGCCGGACGACGGCAAGGTCGTCTCGGCCGACCACGGCTGCGGCGCCCACTCCGAGGCCGCGGTCCTGCCGCCGCCCGTGGAGCAGGCCATCCCGATCCTCGACGACCTGGGCTACGACCTGATGGAGGAGGAGGGCACAGGCTCGGTCGACGAATCCGCCTCGGAGGAGCTCGGCCACTCCTGATGGCAGGTGGGGTAGGGCCATAAGCGGGGTTTTCCTGTCGGCCAGGGCCGCTAACCTACCCTGGCCCTCTACCATCAACATCAGGATCGTGACCGATGACCGACACCTTTGGCTGTGACCGGATGCGAGCCGCAGTCCTCGCCGCGTGGACGGCCTCGCCCGCCAGGTTCCGCGAGGACGCCAACGCCGAGGAGGACTTCGCACTCGGCGGCTACCGCGACCGGCTGATCGTCGAGCTCGCGCAGAATGCCGCCGACGCGGCGCTGCGCGCGGGCGTGCCAGGGGTGCTGCGGCTGACGCTGCGAGGCGACGTGCTCACCAGCGCCAACACCGGCGCCCCGCTCGATGCCACCGGCGTGCAGAGCCTGTCCACGCTGCGGGCCTCCGGCAAGCGGGCCGAGGTCGGCGCGGCGGGCCGGTTCGGCGTCGGATTCGCGGCGGTCGTCTCGGTCTGCGACTCGCCGTCCATCGGCTCGCGCGGGACCGGCGCGGTCCGCTGGTCCCGTACGGAGACCGCGGCCCTGGTCGCCGAGATCCCCGCGCTGGCGGGCGAGCTGACCGACCGCTCGGGCCACGTACCGCTGCTCAGGCTGCCGTTCGACGAGCCGCCCATGGTCGACATTCCCGAGGGGTTCGACACGCTCGTCCGCCTCCCGCTACGCGACCGGCCCACGGTCGAGGCGGTCCGGCGCATGCTCGCCGAGGCCAGCCCCGCGCTGCTGCTCGGCATGCCCGCGCTCGAGATCATCGAGATCGAGATCGACGGAGACGTCCGCAGGGTCGCCGCCGACGGGTGGCACGTGGTTTCGGAGTCCGGCGAGTTCGGCCCCGACGAGGTGGGCAGGCTGTTCGCCGACCGGCCCACCGAGGAGCGCGCTCGCCCCTACTGGTCGCTGCGCTGGGCCGTCCCGGTCACCGGCACCGGGGAGCCCGGGCCGCTGCCGGGCACGGTGCCGCCCGTCGTGCACGCGCCCACGCCCAGCGACGAGCCGCTCGACCTGCCCGCGCTGCTGATCGCGTCCTTCCCGATGGCCACCGACCGGCGGCACGTCGCCAAGGGACCGCTGGCCGACTTCCTCGTCGAGCGGGCCGCCGACGCGTACATCAAGCTGCTGCGAGAGCTGCCGCGCACCCCCAAGCTGCTCGATCTCGTGCCCTCCCTCATGGGCAAGGGCGAGCTCGACGCCAGGATCCGCCGGGCCGTGCTCGACCGGCTGCCCGGCACACCGCTGCTGCCCGCCCTGTCCGCGCCCACGCCCGCCGTGCAGACCCCGTCGTTCGCCGACGCCGAGGTCTACGAGCCGGACGCCGAGTGGCAGGTCGAGCACCCCGCACCGGAGCCCGAGGCCGGTGAGTGGGTGGTCGCCGGACGGGAGGCGGCCGTGCTGACGTCCGGATCGGGTGAGCTGCTGGCGACGGTCGCCGACTTCGTTCCCGGGCTGCTGCCCGCCGGGTGGCCCCCGAGGCATCCCGCCATGACCTCGCTGGGCGTGCGCAGGGTCGAGCTGTCCGACGTGGTGGACCTGCTGTCCGGCGAGGCCGTGGAGGTGCGGGAGCCGTCGTGGTGGCGCTCGCTCTACGACGTGCTGCCCGCCGACGACCCCGAGTCGCTCGGCGCCCTGCCGGTGCCGCTGACCGATGGGCGGCTGGTACGCGGGCCGCGCGGCACGCTGATCCTCACCGACGGCGGCGCCGAGCTGGACCTGACACCGCTCGGGCTGCGCATCGTGCACCCGGACGCCGCCCATCCTGCGCTGCTCAGGCTGGGCGCCGCCGAGGCCACGCCTCGCACCATCCTCGACGACCCGCTGACCAAGGCCGCCGTCTCGCAGTCGCTCGACAACCCCGACCCCGAGCCCGTGGCGCGGGCCGTGCTGTCCCTGGTCCAGGCGGCCGGGCTGGCGCCCGGCGAGGCGCCGTGGCTGGCCGAGCTGGCCCTGCGCGGCACCGACGGCGAGCTCTACCCGGCCGGTGAGCTCATGCTGGCCGACGGGGTGCTGGCAGGCGTGCTGGAGCCTGACACGCACCTCGGAGTGGCCGCGCCCGAGCTGGAGGAGACCTACGGCGCGCGGGTGCTGGCCGCGGCGGGCGTGCTCGACGGGTTCGCGATGGTGCACGACGCCGACGTGCTGCTCGACCACGACGAGTGCGACCACGACCTCGACGGCGAGGACGACTGGCTCGACCACGTGCTCGACCTGCTGCCCGAGCTGGACGTGCCGCCCCTGATCCCCGAGTTCACGGCGGTCCGGGACCTGGAGCTCGTGGCCGACTGGCCGGCCGCGCTGGAGCTGCTCACCAGGCCGCCGCTGCGCTCCGCCCTGCACCCGCTGCGCGTGGAGGGCATGGAGGTGCCGTCGTACACGGCATGGTGGCTGTCCCGCCATCCGGTGCTCGGCGGGCGCAAGCCTCTGGAGCTGCGGCTCCCGGGGGCCGACCCGCTCCTCCAGGGCCTCTACGCCGACGCGCCCGTGGGGCTCGACGAGGGCGCGCTGTCGATGCTGGGTGTCCGGACGACCCTTACCGAGCTGCTGGCCTCCCACGGCGGGCCGGAGGAGCTCCTGGACCTGATGGCCGACTCCGCGATCGAGGTGGACCGGGCCCAGCTTCGGGCCCTGTGGGTCGCCCTGGCGGCCGTGGAGCCCTCGCGGGTGGCGCCGCCGTCCCGGGTGCGGGCGGTGCTGCGCGGGTCCATCGTGGTGACTCCGGCCGACGACGTGGTGGTCGTGGAGGCGCCCGACCTGCTGCAGCTCGTCGCGGACCGGCCGCTGGTCCTGGCCCCGTACGATCTGGCCGAGGCGCTGTCCGAGCTGCTCGACCTGCCGCTGGCCGGAGAGCTGACCTCGGGGGAGGTCACCTCGCAGGGGGAGGTGCGGCAGGTGCCCGCCGAGGTGCGGTCCCTGCTGCCCACGGCCCCTGCGACATATGTGGAGCACGAGAAGCTGCTGGTGGACGGCGTGGAGTGCGCGTGGCGCTACTTCGAGGGGTCCGTCCACTGCACGGGGGTCGACGGGCTGGCGCGCGGGCTGGCCTGGGCCACGGGGCAGTGGAACGACCGGCTCGCGGTGGCGGCCCTGCTCCGCGACCCGTCGGCGGTGCCGCTCCTGCTGGCGGAGGCCGACCTGTCCTGACGGCGAGACGGCGCCGCCCGCCCGCAGGGGCGGTGCGGCGCCGGCGCCGGTGTACATCGGTCATCCGCCTACCGGCCAACACCCCGGCCGGGTTGGTGGTGCGGCCGGGGCAAAGGGGGCGGCGTCAGGCCGGGCAACTGGTGCCGGCGGCGGGCACCGCGCCCTTCAGCAGGTACGCGTCCACCGCCTTCAGCACGCACCCGCTGCCGCTCAGATAAGCGCCATGGCCCTCGCCCTCGTAGGTGACCAGGACGCCCGTCTTGAGCTGCTCGGTGAGCGTCGTGGCCCACTGGTACGGCGTGGCGGGATCCCCCTTGCCGCCGATCACCATGATGGGCGCCGAGCCTGTGGCGTCGATGCGCTTGGCCGTGTCGTCCCCCGGCACCGGCCAATGAGCGCACACCCCGCTCGACCCCTCCACCGACAGGATCGGGAAGATCTTCTCGATCCGCGCGTTGATCTCGGCGGTCTCGGCGGCGGTCGGGCGCTCGGCGGTGTCCGCGCAGTTGATCGCCTGCAGGCTCGTCATCGCCGTCGAGTACGTCCCGTCGGCCTTGCGGCCGGTGTAGGAGTCGGCCAGGGTGAGCAGGGTGGTGCCGTTCCCCTTGATCGCCGCCGCGGCGGCCTGTTCGAGCAGCGGCCAGGTGGCCTTGGCGTACAACGGCGCGATGACGCCGAGCTGGCCCAGGCCGTACGTGAGCTCGCGGTCCCCCACCTTGAGCGGCTGGTCCTTCAGCCCGTCGAGGAGCTCCGTGACCGACTTCTCGACGGCGGCCGCGTCGGCGCCCAGTTCGCAGCTCTGCGCCACGCAGTCCTTGGCGAACGCCTCGAAGGCCCGGTCGAACCCGGTCGCCTGGGTTACCGCACGCTCCTCCCAGGTGACCGTGGGGTCGAGGGCGCCGTCCAGGACGAAGCGGCCGACGTTCTTGGGGAAGTGGGTGGCGTAGACGGCGCCGAGGTGGGTGCCGTACGACATGCCGAAGTAGTTGAGCCGCTCGTCCCCGAGCGCGGCCCGGAGCAGGTCGAGGTCCTTGGCGGCGCTGACGGTGCCGACGTACGGCAGGATCTTGCCGGAGTCCTGCTCGCAGGCCGTCGCGAACTCCTTGGCCAGCCGGTCGCCGTCGGCGTCGGTCTCCGCCTCGAGCAGCTTCTCGACCTCGCCGCCGCACTTGACGCCGGAGCTGCGCTCGACGCCGCGCGGGTCGAAGCTGACCAGGTCGTAGCGGCCGCCCAGGCTGGCGAACATCCGGGAGGCCAGGGCCAGCGTGTCCACGCCCGACGCGCCCGGACCGCCGAAGTTGAAGACCAGCGAGCCGAGGCGGTCACCGGTGGCCTTGACCCGGATCAGGGCGAGGTCGATCTTCTCGCCGCCGGGCTTGGCGTGGTCGAGCGGGACCGGGATCTTGCCGCACTCGACCCCGGAGGCGGGGGTGGTCGGCCTGCCGTCGGCGCCGGTCAGATCGGCGCACTGGCTCCAGGCGACCGCGCCCGTCTCCTTGGCGGCGTCGGCCGTAGGCTTAGTGGTGGCGGCCGGCTGGCCGGCGCTGCCGCAGCCGGCGAGGAGTGCCGCGCCCAGGAGGAATGTCACTATGGGCTTCTTCATACCGTCAAGCATGGTGCGTCGGGCATATGCCGATGTAGTGGGTGGTAACACCACTTGCGGGTGACTTAGGGGAATCGCCGGATATGACGAATGTCAACCAGTACTGGGGACGCGCGTCAGTTGTCCCTGGGCCGGCGCACCAGCCACATGCCGAAGAAGCCGAAGCCGACCCCGGTCAGGCACGTCCAGATCCACCACGTGTTCTCCGGGGCGGGACGGAAGATCAGCAGCGCGACCAGGGCGACGGCCCACAGGGCGGTGCCCACGGCGATCGTGGCCACGTCTTTGGTCTTGATCGGCTCCGGGTCGGGATGCCATTGCTGCTTCACGTGGTCCAGCCTAGCTTCCAATCGGGTCTCGATCTCATCACCGACACTTTTCGCAGCTCACGACGACTGTCACTCTTCGCCTCGTGAGCGACACACGTAGCGCAATAGACCGTTTCTTCGCAATCTCCGCACGAGGCTCAACTCTCTCCCGTGAGGTCAGAGGCGGCCTGGCCACGTTCTTCACCATGGCCTACATCGTGGTGCTGAACCCGATCATCATCGCCAACGGCACGGACGTGGACAAGCAGGTCATCGGCGACGGCACGACGCCCAACGTGGCGCTCGTCGCCGCCGGGACGGCCTTCGTGGCGGGCGTGCTGACGATCCTCATGGGCGTCATCGGCAAGGTGCCCTTCGCGATGGCGGCGGGACTGGGCCTGAACGCCTTCGTCACCTTCAACATCGCCTCGGTGATGACCTGGGAGGAGGCCATGGGCCTGGTCTTCCTCGAAGGCGTCATCATCGCCATCCTGGTGCTGACCGGGCTCAGGGTGGCCGTGTTCCACGCCATCCCGGCCCAGCTCAAGACCGCCATCAGCGTGGGCATCGGGCTGTTCATCGCGCTGATCGGGTTCGTGGACGCGGGCTTCGTGCGCCGTGTGCCCGCCGGGCCTCCGCTGGAGATGGGCATCGGCGGCAACCTCACCTCGTGGCCGATCTTCGTGTTCGTCGTCGGGCTGCTCGCGACGGCGGCGCTGGTGGCGCGGAAGGTCAAGGGCGCCATCCTGATCGGCATCGTCGGCACCACCGTGCTGGCGATCATCGTGGAAGCGCTCACCAAAGCCGGCGCGTTCTCGGCCGAGAACCCCGGCGGCTGGCAACTGAACGTGCCGGCCCTGCCCGAGCAGATCCTCGGCTTCAATAACCCCCTCGTGCTGTTCGCGGAGTTCGACCCGTTCGGCGCCTTCAGCCGCGTGTCGGTGCTGCTGGCCGTTCTGTTCGTCTTCACGCTGCTCATCACGGACTTCTTCGACACCATGGGCACCATCGTGGGCGTCGGCCGCCAGGCGAACCTGATCCAGGAGGACGGGACGCTGCCGCGTACCAAGGAGATCCTGCTCGTCGACTCGCTCGGCGCGGCGGCCGGCGGCGCGGGGTCCGTCTCCTCGAACACCACCTACATCGAGTCGGCCGCCGGCGTCGGCGAGGGCGCTCGCACTGGCCTCGCCAGCGTGGTCACCGGCCTGCTGTTCCTGGTGGCGATCTTCTTCGCGCCGCTCGTCACCGTCGTGCCGTACGAGGCCGCGGCGCCCGCGCTGGTCGTCGTCGGCTTCCTCATGATGACCGCGATCCGCGACATCGACTGGAACGACTACGAGATCTCCATCCCGGCGTTCCTCACCATCGTGGTCATGCCGTTCACCTACTCGATCTCGAACGGCATCGGCGCCGGCTTCATCAGCTACGTGCTGATCAAGGTCGTCCGGGGCAAGGCGCGGGAGATCCACCCGCTGCTGTGGGGCGTCACCATCCTGTTCGCGCTCTACTTCGCGATCGGCCCCATCCGGGTGCTGTTCGGGGTCTGATGACGCACCCCCGCGGGGGGCAAGCCCCCCGCGACCCCCCCAAAAGAGCGAGGAAGAGGCGTTCTGTCATCGCGGGGAGCAAGCTCCCCGCTCGGGCGGGGTGGCTTCGGGGTATCAAGGAGTGAAACGGAACTCACTAGGGAAATATCTTGCCTTCCAATATAGTTAGCAAAGGTAATGACTCATGCTAACCAAACCCCAGCCCAAGATGGACCTGCGGAGCGACGCAGGCCTGGCTTCAGTCCTGCGCGTATCACTGGCAAGGCTGACCAGGCGCCTACGACGACAGGCGGCGGCGCACTCGCTGACGCCCACCCAGTTCGCGACGCTCGCCGCGGTGGAACGGCACTCCGGGATAACCCCCGGCGAGCTGGCCGAGCTAGAGAAGGTGCAGCCGCCCTCGATGACGCGCGTGATCGCCACGCTCGAGGAGCGCGGCCTGGTCGCGCGCACGCCGCACCTGACCGACCGGCGGCAGGTGACCGTGACCGTGACCGAGGCAGCCGAGAAGCTGCTGAAGGAGGAGCGGCGCCGCAAGGAGGCGTGGCTGACGCAGCGGCTGAAGGAGCTGTCGCCGGAAGAGCGGTCGATCCTCAGGCAAGCCGCCCCGATTCTGGAGAAGCTCAGCAAGATATAGAGCCTGAAGAACCCAAGACCGGGATGTTCCGGTCGCTCAAGATTCGCAACTACCGCATGTTCGCGGCCGGGGGCACCGTCTCCAACGTCGGCACCTGGCTGCAGCGCACCGCCCAGGACTGGCTGGTGCTCGATCTGACCAACGGCAGCGCGGCGGCGCTCGGCATCGCGACCGCGCTGCAGTTCCTGCCGATGCTGCTCTTCGGGATGTTCGGCGGCGTGCTCGCCGACCGCTACCCCAAGCGGCCCATTCTCATCGGCGCCCAACTTCTCATGGCCGCGCTGGCGCTCACCATCGGTGTGCTGACGATGACCGGCTCCGCCCAGGTGTGGCACGTCTACGTGATGGCATTCCTCCTCGGCATGATCTCCTGCGTCGAGGTGCCGACGCGGCAGGCGTTCGTGGTCGAGATGGTCGGCCGCCGGGACCTGCCCAACGCGATCGCGCTGAACAGCTCCATCTTCAACCTGGCCCGCGTGGTCGGCCCGGCGCTCGCCGGGGTGCTGATCTACCTGTTCGGCGACACGGGGCCGCTCTTCCTGATCAACGCGCTGACGTTCGGCGGGGTCATCTCCAGCCTCGTCTTCATGAGGAAGGCCGAGCTCAACCCGTCCCGGCCCGTGCCGAGGGCCAAGGGCCAGCTCAGAGAGGGCCTGCGGTACGTGATCCGGCACGAGGAGCTGCTCATGCCGGTGCTGCTGATCGGGTTCGTGTCGATGTTCTCGCAGTCGTTCTCGATGTCGATCGCGCTCATGGCGCGCGAGGTGTTCAAGGCGGGCGCGTCCTCGTTCGGGCTGGCCTCCAGCATGTTCGCGGTGGGCGCGCTGGGCGGTGCGCTGCTCGCGGCGCGCCGGGCCCGGCTGTCGAGGAAGGTGCTGTTCGCCGGGGCGCTCGGGTTCGGGGTGTTCCAGATCATCACCGGTCTCGCCCCCTTCTACCCTGTCTACCTGCTGCTGCTGGTCCCGACCGGGATCGCACTGATCACCATCAACACGGCAGCGAACGCCAGCGTCCAGCTCGCCACGTCCCCGGACATGCGGGGGCGGGTCATGGGCATCTACATGCTGGTGTTCACCGGAGGCGCTCCGCTGGGCGCGCCGCTGGTCGGGTGGCTGTCCGAGCTGGGCGGGCCGCGCGCGGGCGTGATCCTTTCCGGCGTGCTGGTGCTGGCCGGCACCGGTTTGGCGGTGCTCTTGACGCGGCTGATCACCCGCCGCGTCGGAGGCAGACCGGCGCTCGCCGTGGCGTGATCGGGCATCCGGCGCTCGCCGTCCCGAGATCGGGCATCCCACGCTCGGCCCTGCCGTGATCGGACATCCCACGCTCGCCCTCCCGTGATCGGATACCCGGAGGCAAGCCGGCGGCTCGCCGTGGCGTGGTCGATGCCGCGGACCGGGCGGGGCAGAATCGAGTGGCATGAGGCTATTCGCGGCTCTGGTGCCGCCCGACGAGGTGCTGGACGAGATCTCGCGCGCGATCGCGCCGCACGTCGGCCAGGTGCCGGGGCTGCGCTGGCCCGACCGGGCCACCTGGCACATCACGCTGGCCTTCTTCGGCGAGGTGCCCGAGCCGGTGCTGCCCGAGCTGGAGGTGCGCCTGTCCCGCGCCGTACACCGCCACTCCGTGCTCGACCTCGCCTTCGACGGTTTCGGCGCGTTCTCCTCCGCGCGCCGGGCCAGGGTCTTCTGGGTCGGTGTTACCGGCGACTCGATGACCAGGCTGGCCGACTCGGTCAAGGCGGGCGCCCGCCGGGCGGGAGCCGTACAGACCGACACGAAGCGCTTCCACCCGCACCTCACCCTGGCCCGGGCCAAGGCGGAGACGGACCTCCGCCCGCTGGTGGAGTCGCTGTCCGGGTTCAGCGGCTCCCCGTGGCGGGCGGAGCACGTCCGGCTCGTCCGCAGCCACTCAGGACCCCAGGTGCGGTACGAGTCACTCGCCGAATGGGCGCTAGCACCCGCAGAGCAGGGCTAGGCTCCAGGTCGTGGATCGTCCTCGTCCCTGGCTGCTGCCCATCGTGCTCGGCCTGCTCCTGCTGATCGTCATCATCGGCGCTCTGGTGGCCTGAGCATTACCAGGCGTAGTCCTCCGGCGCGGTGCTGTGGCCGGGGAAGATCTCGTCCAGCCGGGCCAGGGCGGCCTCGTCCAGGTCGATCTCCAGGGTCCGCAGGCTGCCGTCGAGCTGCTCCATGGTGCGCGGGCCGATGATCGGGGCGGTGACCGCGCGCTGCTTGAGCAGCCAGGCCAGGGCCACGTAGGCCGGGTCCTCGCCCAGCTCGTCGCAGAGCTTCTCGTACTGCTCGATCTTGTCGCGGTGCTTCTCAAGCTGCTTGACCATGTGGTCGGCCGCCGAACGCCCCTTGTCGATCTTGCGGAGCACGCCGCCGAGCAGACCGCCGGCCAGCGGGCTCCACGGGATCACGCCGAGGCCGTAGTCCTCGCACGCGGGCAGCACCTCCAGCTCCACCGTGCGGGTGAGCAGGTTGTAGTGGGACTGCTCGCTGATGAAACCGGTGAAGTTGCGCTTGGCCGCCGTCTCCTGGGCCTTGGCGATGTGCCAGCCGGCGAAGTTGGACGAGCCGACATATACGATCTTGCCCTGCTGGCGCAGGACCTCCATGGCCTCCCAGAACTCCTCGAACGGCGTGTCCCGGTCGACGTGGTGTGCCTGGTAGATGTCGATGTAGTCGGTCTGCAGCCGCTTCAGCGAGGCGTCGCAGGCCTTGCGGATGTTGAGTGCGGACAGCTTCTTGTCGTTGGGCCAGTCGCTCATCGGGCCGTTCAGCTTGGTCGCGATGACCGTCTTCTCCCGGCGCCCGCCGCCCTGGGCGAACCACCGGCCGATGATCTGCTCCGTGATGCCCTCGCCCAGCTTCCAGCCATAGACGTTGGCGGTGTCGAAGAAGTTGATCCCCAGTTCAAGGGCCCTGTCCATGATCGCGAAGGAGTCTTCCTCCGAGGTCTGCGGGCCGAAGTTCATGGTGCCGAGGCAGAGCGGGCTCACTTGCAGGCCACTGCGTCCGAGGTTGACGTATTCCA
The DNA here is from genome assembly GCF_005893125.1 of Nonomuraea basaltis. GTDB lineage: Bacteria > Actinomycetota > Actinomycetes > Streptosporangiales > Streptosporangiaceae > Nonomuraea > Nonomuraea basaltis. Next base: position 14,017 of record NZ_VCJS01000267.1, read on the forward strand.
TGGACTCAACCCTAAATACCTGGAGCGCACTCCAGGCCATACACTAATTCCATGATCTTGGGTGAAGCGATCCAATGATCAGTTTACTTGTCGCCTGAGCAGGGCTTCACCACCGGCCACATCCGCCGCTACCGGCCGGCCCTGAGGGAGTACATCAGAGGGACGCGCGGCCGCCCCTCTGGCAGGCGGTAGCTCCCGCCGCGGGTTCGCAGGCTTTCGAAGCGCCGGAAGAGCGTGTGGTCGTGCTCGTGCAGGAAGTCGATGCGCAGCCCGGCCGCGGCCAGTGCGGAGATCACCTCGCCCAGCGTGTGCTGGAATTGGACGGAGGTGGTGTTCGCCAGCTCTTCGGAGCCGGTGTAGGTGTACGGCTCGTCCCAGATCTGCGGATCGCTCCTGAAGTAGTCGAACGTGACGGTCGATCCGGTCGCGTCGTCCAGCGTGTCGGCGAAGGGATGGAACTCCGACAGGTACAGGAACCCGCCCGGCTTCAGCAGCGCGGCCACCACCTCGGCCCAGCGTCGCATGTCGGGCAGCCAGACGAGCGCGCCGATGCCGGTGTAGACGATGTCGTAGGCGCCGCCCAGGGCGGTGGTCGCGTCGTAGACGTCCGCGGCGACGAAGCGCGCCTCCAGCCCGCACTCCTGCGCCAGTGCGGTGGCGGTCTCGATCGCCTTCTCCGACAGGTCGAGGCCGCTGACCTGCGCACCTCGCCTGGCCCAGGCGAGGGTGTCGAGCCCGAAGTGGCATTGCAGATGAGCCAGTGACTTGCCGGTGACATCGCCGACCTCTTCGATCTCGAAGTCCCGCAACGGGTCCGCGCCCGCCTTGAAGCCGGGAACGTCGTAGAAGTCGCTGGCCACGTGAATGGCCACGCGGTCGTCCCAGTTGGCACGATTGACGGCCAGGTAGTCGATCTCGCTCATGTCCGTCGAGCCTAGGGTCGCCCCCGGTGATGGACCAACCGGATATACCGGAGAACGTGCGTATGTCGGCGGCCACGTGCGGACCCCCTGAAGCCCTCATATGGGTCCATGCCTCTCCTTCCACCCGCTGACAACGTGGCCGGAAGCCGCGGCGTTGGAAGGCGGTGAGTGGGGCATGATGGCGGCGTGGGGGATGTCATCGTACGGGGGCTCGCCGTTGTGGCGGCGACCTGCTGTCTTTGTGCTGTGCCCGCTTATGCGGCGGATGAGGACGGGATGGAGAAGGTCTTCACCTTCAAGGACCCGGAGATCACGGAGTCCAGCGGCCTGGCGGTGTCGCCGACGCACGACGGCGTCTACTACACGCACAACGACAGCGCCGCCACCCCGACCTTCTACGCCGTCGACGGGAACGGGCGGACGAAGGCCACCTTCCAGGTCCGGGGCGCCGAGGCCAGGGACTGGGAGGCCATGGCCGCGACCAAGGACCCGGCGACCGGACGGGGGGCGCTCTGGTTCGCCGACATCGGCGACAACCTGGACGGGGCGTGGCCGGACATCTCCGTCTACAAGGTGCTGGAGCCGCAGACGCTCGCCGACGCCACGCTGCCCGCCACCCGCTACCGCTTCCGGTACGCGGACGGCGGCCGCAACGCCGAAGGCATCATGATCAACCCGCGGACCGGCCGGCTCTACGTGGTGTCCAAGGAGTTCGCGGGATCCGTCTACGCGGCCCCCAAGAAGCTGCGCACGGACCGGGCCAACGTCCTGCGCAAGGTCGCCGGCGCCCCCATCATGGCCACGGACGCCGCCTACGCCCCCGACGGCTCCTCGTACGTCATCCGCACGTACTTCTCCGCCACCCTCTACGAGCCGTCCGGCGAGACGATCGCCAAGGTGTCGATGCCGGAGCTGAAACAGGCCGAGTCGATCGCCTACACCCTCGACGGCACGGCCCTCCTCACGGGCACGGAGGGCCCGAAGAGCCCGGTCTACCGGGTCCCGCTCCCCGCCCGCGCCCAGAGC
>NZ_VCJS01000268.1 GCF_005893125.1 Nonomuraea basaltis
CCCCCAGCCCCACCACGCCGACCCCCACCGGCCGGGCCAAGCGGCCCGGCGAGCCGTGCGCCGAGGAGGACCTCGTCCTCAGCCTCCAGGGCGGCAAGGACCAGGTCTACGCCGGGGACGTCCAGCCCAGCTTCATCGTCATGCTGGTGAACGCCGGGCCCGTGATGTGTGTGGCCGACGTGGGGCCGCGCGCCATGGAGATCCGCATCACGTCGGGCGCGGACCGCATCTGGTCCTCGGCTGACTGCGTCAGTGGCGTGGGGACGGACATGAAGCAGCTCCAGCGGGGGGTTCCGTACGTCCGGACGCTGACCTGGGACCGGACCCGCTCCAGCAACGAATGCCGCCAGGCCCCACCGGCCGCTCTGCCGGGCACTTATGTGGCCACCGTTCGCCTGGGCGAGCTACGCGGCGGCAAGAACGTCTTCCACCTCCGCTAGCCGTCTTGGGGAGACTTCAAGGAGTCGCTGATCCCCTGAGCGCCGCCGGGCGCGTGCCTCTTGGCCTACCCATCTGATCGCACCGTCGCGGGGGGCCGTTAGACGTAGCGCTCCAGGATGGAGGATTCGGCGAGGCGGGAGAGGCCCTCGCGGACGCTGCGCGCTCGGGATTCTCCGACGCCTCCGACAGCCTGCAGATCGTCGATGCTGGCGGCCAGCAGCTTCTGGAGGCCGCCGAAATGGTTGACCAGGCGGTCCACCACCGTGGCCGGCAGGCGGGGGACCTTGGCGAGGAGGCGGAAGCCGCGAGGGCTGACCGGGCTGTCGAGCGTGTCGACGCCGCTGTGGCCCAGGACCTGGGCGACGGCCGAGAGATCGAGGAGATCGTTGCCGGACATCTTGTCGAGGTCGTGCAGGGCCTCCACCAGGCGTTTCTGGCGGCGGGGGGCGGGGGCGGGGAGGTAGTCGCGGATGATCAGCTCGCGCTCCGAGTCGACGCCGGCGACCAGCTCGTCGAGCTGCAGGGACAGGAGGCGGCCGTCTGTGCCGAGCTCCACCACGTAGCCCTTGATCTCGTCGGAGATGCGGCGGACCATTTCGAGGCGCTGAACGACGGCGACCACGTCGCGCACGGTGACCAGGTCCTCGATCTCCAGGGCCGACAGGGTGCCGGAGACCTCGTCCAGGCGGTGCTTGTAGCGCTCTAGGGTGGCCAGGGCCTGGTTGGCCTTGGACAGGATGGCCGCGGACTCCTCCATGACGTAGCGGATGCCGTCGAGGTAGAGCGCGATGATCCGCATCGACTTGCTGATCGCGATGATGGGCAGGCCCGTCTGCCTGGCGACGCGCTGGGCGGTGCGGTGACGGGTGCCGGACTCGTCGGTGGGGATGGACGGGTCGGGCACGAGGTGCACGGCGGCGCGTACGATCTTGTGGTCGTCGCTCAGCACGATCGCGCCGTCCATCTTGGCCAGCTCGCGCAGCCTGGTGGCGGAGAAGTCGACGTCGAGCTCGAAACCGCCGCTGCAGACCTCTTCGACGACCCTGTTGCAGCCGAGCACGATCAGCCCGCCGGTCTGCCCGCGCAGGATCCGCTCGAGGCCGTCGCGCAGAGGTGTGCCCGGGGCTACGGCCGCCAGGGCCTCGCGACGGCGATCGTCCAGACTCCTATCCACCTGACCCCCGTGTCGATCGGTCACCGCTCAGCTTAGCCGTGCTATGTGACGTGTGTGAGGGCGTCCCAGACGTTCTCCGCCTGGACCACCTCGAACCCGGGCGCGAATGCCACCGGCCCGACCGGCACCAAAGCGCGCTGACCGTTGCGCCTGCGACCGCCTTCTTCCAGGGATCCGGCAGGGACGAGTGCCCGCTTGAAGCCCAGCCTGGCGGCCTCCGTGAGCCTTCTGCGCACATCCCTGACCGGCCGCAATTCGCCGGCCAGGCCCACCTCGCCGAGCGCCACCAGCCCGGCGGGCAGCGGCTTGTCGCCGGCGGCGCTGGCCACTGCCAGCATGACCGACAGATCCACGGCCGGGTCGGCCAGCTTGATGCCGCCCACGGTCGCGGTGAACACGTCGCAGCCGCCGAGGCGCGCGTTGAGCCGACGCTCGAGGACCGCGAGGATCATCTGCACGCGGTAGGTGTCGAGCCCGGACGAGGTGCGCCTGGGCTGCTGCGCCTCGGTACGGGCGACCAGCGCCTGCACCTCGGCGGGCAGCGGGCGGGTGCCCTCGACCGTGACCGTGACGCAGGTGCCGGCCACCGGCTCGCTGCGCCGGGAGACGAACAGGCCGCTCGGGTCGGTGATGCCCTCGATGCCGCGCTCGTGCAGGTCGAAGCAGCCGATCTCGTCGGTGGGGCCGTAGCGGTTTTTGATCGCGCGGACCATGCGGAGCCTGGAGTGGTGGTCGCCTTCGAAGCTGAGCACGACGTCGACCAGGTGCTCGAGCGTGCGGGGGCCGGCGATCGAGCCCTCCTTGGTGACGTGGCCGACGAGCACGGTGGACATGTTGCGCTCCTTGGCCAGGCGCACGAGGTTGGCCGCAACCTCGCGCACCTGCGTCACCCCGCCGGGCACGCCGGTGGCCTGGACGGAGCCGATCGTCTGCACCGAGTCCACCACGAGCATCGTGGGCTGGACCTTCTCCACATGGGTGACCAGAGCGGACAGCTCGGTCTCCGCGGCCAGGTAGAGATTGGGCTGGATGGCGCCGATGCGGTCGCCGCGCAGCCGCACCTGGGCGGCCGACTCCTCGCCCGTCACGTAGAGGACCGTCTCGCGCTCGGCGATGCGGGCCGCGGCCTCCAGCAGCAGCGTGGACTTACCGATGCCGGGCTCGCCCGCCAGCAGCACGACCGCGCCGGGCACCAGGCCGCCGCCCAGCACCCGGTCGAGCTCGCTCACGCCCGTCGTGCGGGCGGTCGCCATCTCGGCCTTGACCTGGCCGATCGGCAGGGCGGGCGCGGTGGTGGCGCCTGCCTGGACGACGTTGACGCCGGCCCGCGCGCCCTCCTCGTCGACAGTGCCCCACGCCTGGCACTCGCCGCACCTGCCCACCCATTTGGTGGTGCGCCAACCGCATTCGGCACAGCGGTATCCGGGCTTCGGGGCTGTCTTGGCCATGCGGAGCAGGCTAGCGGCACCGACCGACAATCTTCGAGTTAGTCCGGCGGCGTCTCTCCGTCCACGAACGCGCTCCGCCGTACGGGGCAGGGCTTTTCCAGTCGTTTCCGGGCCGGAGCGACTACGTCAGGCCCAGGTCGGACTCCAGCAGGCGCTTGGGCTTGGCACCGACGACTCGCTTGACCGGCTCGCCGTTCTCGAACAGCAGCAGCGTGGGGATGCCCATCACGCCGTACTTGGCCATGATCGCCGGGTTCTCGTCCGTGTTGAGCTTGCCGATCGTCAGGCCGTGCTCCGCCTCGATCTGCTCGAGCACGGGCGCCACCATCCGGCAGGGGCCGCACCACTCGGCCCAGAAGTCCACCAGCACCGGCTTCTCGCTCTTGAGCACCTGCTCCTCGAAGTTCTCCGTGGTCAGCTTGATCATTTTTATCCCCTTACGAAACAACCTGGGCACGACTGGGCGAGCTGGGCGGCGACCTCGGCGCGGCGGGCGAGCAGGACGCGGATCTCGTCGTCGATCTGGTTGAGCTTGCGCTCGTAGACCTCGACCGACTCGGCGCACGAGCCGCCCGTGCTGTGCCCCCTGCGCAGACAGTCCACGAACGGCCGGGTGTCCTCCAGCGTGAACCCCACCGCCAGCAGCGCCCGGATCTCGGAGACCAGCTTGACGTCCTCCTCGGTGTACTGCCGGTAGCCGTTGGATCCACGCCGGGCGCGCAGCAACCCGTGCTGTTCGTAGTAGCGGAGCGAGCGGGTGCTCACTCCGGTGCGTTCCGCCAGCTCACCGATGCGCATGCCACCACCGTAAACGTTGACACCGACGTCAATGTCAAGCCGCCACGGCCACTCAGTAGTAGCGCCAGCGCAGCACGTTCGGATACGGCAGCTCCAGGCCGGGCGTCTCGGCGATGGCCTGCTCGGCCACGTCGGGCGCGAACTCGATGCGCAGCACCGCCTCCAGGTCCGCCCGGCGCTCGAAGGCCATCCGCAGGTCGAGCGGCTGCCGCTGCCACCCCTGACGGTCCCAGAAAGCCTCGACGTCGCGGGCGGAGTAGGAGGGCACGGTACGCGAGAACCACCGCCCGAACGATCCCCGCGCGGCGTCCAGGTCGATGACGAAGGCCGCGCCGCCGCGGCGTACCACCCTGGACAGCTCGCGCAGCCCCGGCTCGCAGCCGGGGCCGAAGAAGTACGCCCAGCGCGCGATCGCCACGTCCACGCTCGCGTCCGGCAGTGGCAGGTCCTGGGCTGAGGCGGCGTGCACGGTCACGTTGGCCAGCCCGGCGCAGCGGCGGCGGGCCCGCACGGCGAGGTCGCCGTGCGGCTCCACGCCGATCGCCCGAGACGCCTCCGAGGCCAGGACCGGCAGGTGGTAGCCGGTGCCGCAGCCGATGTCGAGCACGGTGGCGCCGTCCCAGGGGCGCAGGGCGCGCATCGCCGCGTCGGCCGCTCCCTCGGGATCGACGGCGCGGTTCTCCAGCTCGTAGACCTGGGGCGCGTTCCAGATGTTCGGGCTCGGGATCGCACCCTTCGCTATCCGTGGCATGCCCCAACGGTAGGCGCTCCGCTGCCTGTGGTGAGCCGCTGAACGCGGCCCACCATAGGTGCTCCGCAACCTGTCGTGAGCCGCTGAACGCGGCCCACGATAGGCGCTCCGCTGCCTGTGGTGAGCCGCTGAACGCGGCCCACCATGGGGGCTCTGCGCGCCAGAACGGCTCCACCGGCTTAGGCTGGCAGCGTGGCTGATGTCATCCGCGTGCCCAATGCGAAGATCGCATTGTCCACTGCTTCGGTATATCCGGAACGCACTCCCGACGCGTTCGAACTGGCCGCCCGCCTGGGCTACGACGGCGTCGAGATCATGGTCGGCGCCGACCCGGTGAGCCAGGACATCGACGTGATCGAGCGGCTCTCCGATCACTACGAGATCCCGGTCCTGGCCATCCACGCGCCCTGCCTGCTGGTGACGCAGCGCGTCTGGGGCCGCGACCCCTGGGCCAAGCTGGTCAAGGCGCAGAAGGCGGCCGAGCGCCTGCGGGCCTCGACGGTCGTGGTCCACCCGCCGTTCCGCTGGCAACGCGACTACGCGCGCGACTTCGAGGCGGGGCTGGCCAGGATGCGCGACGAGACGGACGTCTCGTTCGCGGTCGAGAACATGTTCCCGCTCCGCGCCAGGGGCAACGACGTGGTGCCCTACTCGCCCGACTGGAACCCGATCGACCACGACTTCCCGCAGGTCACCCTGGACCTGTCGCACACGGCCGTGTCGGGCTCCGACGCCATGGAGATGGCCGTCAAGCTCGGTGACCGGCTCGCCCACCTGCATCTGGCGGACGGCATCGGCGTGACGAACAAGGACGAGCACCTGGTCCCCGGCAGGGGCAACCAGCCGTGCGCCCAGATGCTGGAGCGGCTGGCCGGCACCGGCTACTCCGGCCTGGTCGTCCTCGAGGTCAACACCCGTAAGGCGGCCAGCCGTACCGAGCGGATCGACGATCTGGCGGAGGGGCTGGCCTTCGCCAGGCTGCACCTGGCGGCGTCCACATGAACTCAGGACCTACGAAGGATCTGGCCAGGGTGTTCGACCGCGTGGCGGACGCCTACGACGCGGGCCGGCCCAGCTATCCGGACGAGATGTACCGCGCCGTCATCGAGCTGTCCGGCGTCGACCTCGACGGCGCCACGACGGTGGACATCGGGGCGGGCACGGGCATCCTGACGCGGGCGCTCAGGGCGCGCGGCTCGCACGTCATCGCGGTCGACCCGGGCGCGGGGATGCTGACCCGCCTCATGTCCCGGTCGGGGAGCGGTACGCCCGCCGTCGCGGCCGTGCAGGGGGACGGCAACGCGTTGCCGCTCGGCGACGGGGTGGCCGATCTGGTGACGTACGCCCAGTCGTGGCACTGGCTGGATCCGGTGGTGTCGATCTCCGAGGCCAGGCGGGTGCTGCGGCGGCGGGGCGCGATCGTGGGCTGCTGGAACCTCAACCACGCCGCGCAGGCCGACTGGCTGGCCGCCTACGAGGCCCGGCTGGCCGCCGAGGTCCCCGCCTACTGGGGGCCGGCGGTCGAGCAGTGGTCGGTGCCGCCCATCGCCTCGGCCTTCGAGGTGATCGAGGAGCGCTGGATCCCGTGGACGAGGCTGATCGGGATCGAGGACTTCCTGCTGGACCTGCGTTCACACTCGTACATGGCGGCGTTGTCGCCGGAGGCGGCCGACGCGCTGGTGGAGCGACGGCGGGCGGAGCTGCGCGAGGAGTTCCCGGAGGGCGTGCTGTCCGTGCCGATGCGGGTCTACCTGGCGGTGGGGCGGTGACGCCGTGAGCACGGTGAAGCGGGGTCCCGGGCGCAGGCCGGGTTCGGCCGACACGCGCGGGGAGATTCTCGCGGCGGCCAGGAGGGTGTTCTCCGAGAAGGGGTTCGACAAGGCGACCGTGCGCGGCATCGCCAGGGAGGCCAAGGTCGATCCGGCACTCGTGCACCACTACTTCGCGACCAAGGAGGGCATGTTCGCGGCGGCCATGCAGCTGCCGATCACCCCCGGCGATGTGATCCCGCTGCTGCTCGACGGCCCCCGCGAAGAAATCGGGGAGCGGCTCGTCCGCATGATCTTGACCGTCACCGCGTCGCCGGAGACGCGCGAGCCGATGATCGCGCTGATCCGCTCCGCCTTGACCAATGAGCAGGCGGCCGCGATGTTCCGTGAGTTCATCAGCAACGCGCTGCTCTTCCAGGTGGCCGACCGGCTCGGGGTGCCGCATCTGCGGATCGAGGCCGCGTTCGGCCAGATGTACGGCGTGATCATGGGCCGTTACGTGATCAAGCTGGAGCCGCTCGCGAGCGCCGGCACCGAGGAACTGGTGGAGTTGCTCGCGCCCACTATCCAGAGGTACTTCACGGGCTAGAGCATTGTTCTGAACAGGCCGATGACCATAGGGTATGTCGCGTACCTCGGAAATGTTACCCGCAGGTAGGATTCGAGGTAGTGGTCTGTGAAGCGGCTGACCGTACGCTGACAGCCAACGTCGTCTGTGGGAGGATCCCGTGCTCTGGGTAGCCATCATCGGGCTCGTCATGACCGTCCTGGCGGTGGCCGTCGCCGGCCGCAGGGCGCTGTTCCTGTACAAGCTCGCCACTGTGGGCCCGCCTGCGCCCGAGCGGATCGAATACGCCAAGACGCATGCGGGCGACGAGCTCAAGGCGCAGCTCGTCGAGGTGTTCGGGCAGAAGAAGCTGCTCAAGTGGACGCCGTCGGGCGTCGCGCACTTCTTCGTCATGTGGGCGTTCTTCATCCTGCTGACCGTCTACATCGAGGCGTACGGCGCGATCATCCAGGGCGCGATCACCGGCCGGCCGAACTTCCACATCCCGCTCATCGGGACCTGGGGCGTGCTCGGCTTCCTGCAGGACTTCATCGCGGTCGCGTGTCTGCTCGGCCTGGTCGCCTTCGCGGTCATCCGCATCAAGAACTCGCCCAAGACGCTCGGCCGCACCTCACGCTTCTCCGGCTCTCACCTCGGCGGCGCGTGGCTCGTCCTGTTCATGATCTTCAACATCATCTGGACGCTCTTCCTCGCCCGCGGCGCGGCCGCCGCCAACGGCAACCTTTCCTACACCTCGGGCGCGTTCGTCTCTCTCGCGCTCGGCGACGTGCTGCCCGGGAGCGCGCTGCTGGAGGACATCGCGCTGCTCCTGCACATCGGCTTCATGCTGGTGTTCCTGGTCATCGTGGTGAACTCCAAGCACCTGCACATCTTCACCGCCCCGCTCAACGTGCTCTTCTCGCGCCGCCCCGACGGCATGGGCGCCGCGGTGGAGATGCGCGTGGACGGCAAGAAGGTCGACTTCGAGGACGAGGACCTCGATCCGGAGCGGCTCGGGCGCGGCAAGATCGGCGACACCACGTGGAAGGGGTTCCTGGACTTCTACTCCTGTACGGAGTGCGGCCGCTGCCAGTCGCAGTGCCCGGCGTGGAACACCGACAAGCCGCTGTCGCCGAAGATGCTCATCCTCGACCAGCGTGACCACGCCTTCAAGGTGGCCCCCTACCTGATGGCGGCCGCGGGCGGCGTCGAGCACAAGGACACCGACGTGCTGGCGCTGCTGGAGAAGCCGCTGGTGGGCGAGGACGGCGTGATCCACCCGGACGTGCTGTGGTCGTGCACCAACTGCGGCGCCTGCGTCGAGCAGTGCCCGGTAGACATCGAGCACATCGACCACATTCTCGACATGCGCCGCTACCAGGTGATGGTGGAGTCGTCGTTCCCGTCCGAGGCGGGCGTGATGGTCAAGAACCTGGAGAACAAGGGCAACCCGTGGGGCATGTCCGAGATGAAGCGCGCCGACTGGGTCGCCGAGCTCGACTTCGAAGTCGACGTCGTCGACGAGAAGATGCCCGAGGACGCCGAATACCTGTTCTGGGTGGGCTGCGCGGGCGCGCTCGAAGACCGGGCCAAGAAGACCACCAAGGCCGTGGCGGAGCTGCTGCACATCGCGGGCGTGAAGTTCGCGGTGCTCGGCCCGATGGAGGCGTGCACCGGTGACCCGGCCCGCCGCCTGGGCATGGAGTACCTGTTCAACATGCTCGCCCAGCAGAACATCGAGACCCTCAACGAGGCGGGCGTCAAGAAGATCGTCGCCACCTGCCCGCACTGCTTCAACACGCTGGCCAACGAATATCCGCAGCTCGGCGGCGCGTACGAGGTCGTGCACCACACGCAGCTGCTGTCGAAGCTCGTCGACGAGGGCCTGCTCACCCCGATCACGCCGATCGAGGAGAAGATCACCTACCACGACCCGTGCTTCCTCGGACGCCACAACAAGGTTTACTCCCAGCCCCGCGACATCATGTCGAAGGTGCCCGGCGTCACGACCCAGGAGATGCACCGCCACAAGGACCGCGGCTTCTGCTGCGGCGCCGGCGGCGCGCGCATGTGGATGGAGGAGCGCATCGGCAAGCGCATCAACACCGAGCGCGTGGACGAGGCGCTGACCACGAACCCCGACACCGTCTCCACGGCCTGCCCGTTCTGCATGGTGATGCTGGGTGACGCGATCAACGAGAAGAAGAACACCGGCGAGGCCAAGGAGTCGCTCGAAGTCGTCGACGTGGCCCAGCTCTTGATCAAATCCGTCAAAGGCGCTTCCTGACCGCTGAAAGTCGGACTCCTCCACAGGTCATGTGGAGGAGTTGCGCACGTCAACGGGCGTGGTTGCACGAAATCTGCCATCCACATAACGGGAAAATCACGGTAACCTCAACGTCGCATGGCTCTATTCGAGGGGGAGGGGGCTCGTGATGGGCGTCGTCGTCACCGACGCCGAGGTCACCCTGGCGGACGTGCTCTCCCTGAGACTCGCCATCGACGAACCACTACAAGCCGGCACCGAACTCGTACTCAGGCATCGGACCACGGGGGTCGAACGCGACGTGCGGCTCGGGACGCCAGGCGCGCGGGCGCGTGAGGCCACGCTGGCGGTCTCGCTGGCGCCGCTGGACCTCACGGCCGGGCGCTGGGACGCGTACCTGCGGGGGGCGGACGGCAAGCGCAGCAGGCTGCGCAGCGTCGATCCGGGCTTCTCGCTCGACCACCTGGACGCGTACGCCCTGTGCAAGCGGACCCTCGCCTACCGCTCCTACCGCACCCGCAACGGCTTCCTGGCGCTGAAGATCTCCGAGGCGGACCCGGTGGCCGAGGTGCGCGCGATCTGGTTCAGGGAGGGCCGCTTCGAGGTCATGGGCCTGCTGGCCTACACCGGGCTCGAGGACGACGACGACCGCCACGAGGCCACGCTGACCCTGGACCGCAGGCAGACGAGCGCGCGGGTGACGGCCACGGCCTACGTCCAGGGCGTACGCTTCCACGCGGCCGTGTCGCTCGTGGACGTGGTCGCCGCCGATCCCGAGGAGTCCGGCACCTGGGAACCCGCGCTGCAGGTCGAGGGCGTGCCCACGGCGCTGAGGCTGGGGGCGCGGCTCGACGACGTGGACGGCAAGCGGCGCCGGCTGCACTATCCCTCGGCCGAGGTGGACGGCGTGCCCATCAGGCCCTGCTACACCGCCGACGACGAGCTGCGCATCGAGGTGGGCGGATGAAGGTCAGCCTGGTCCTGCCCTCCGCCTACGGCATGCGGGGCGACGTGCGCGCCACGCTCAACCTCGCCTCCGCGCTGGCGAAGCGGCACGAGGTCGAGGTGATCAGCGTCCGGCGCCAGAAGGAGAAGCCGTTCTTCTCCGTCGGCCCCAACGTGACCATGCGCAGCGTGGTCGACGCCAGGCCCGGGGTCAAGCACCTGCTCCCACGCGGTCAGGTGCGCACCGAGGTGGCGCTGTGGCGGGTGCTGCGCGGCCTCAAGACCGACGTTCTGATCACGACCAGGCCGGGGCTCGGCGTCCAGGCCGCCAGGCATGCTCCCCGCGAGCTGCTGAAGATCGCCAGGGAGTGGGGGCGGCCGGTCGTGCCCGGGCCCGTGAAGCGCTTCTACCCGCGCCTGAGCGCCGTCGTGACGGCCACGGAGCCGGCGCAGGAGGAGTGGACCAGGCTCCTGGACGGCGGGCCCGTCGTGCACTCCGTGCTGGACGCGCTGCCGGCCGGTCCCTGGCCTCGCTCGCGGATGGACAACAGGATCGTGGCCGCCGGCGGGCGGTGGGTGCCGGCCAAGGCGTACGACCGGCTGATCAGGGCGTTCGCCATCGTGGCCGACAAGCGGCCGGACTGGCGGCTGAGGCTCTACGGCGGCGGCCCGGAGGAGCGGCGGCTGCGCTCGCTGGTGCGCGAGCTCAACCTGCACAACCACGTCTATTTCATGGGCACCACGCCGGACCTGGCCGGCGAGTTCGCCAAGGCGTCGATCGTGGCCAACACCTCGCGCGGCGAGGACCAGGCCATGACGGTGCTGGAGGCCATGGGGTGCGGAGTGCCGGTGGTGGCCTTCGAGGGGGCCAGGGGGCCGACGGAGTTCGTGGCCACGGGCTACAACGGGGTGCTGGTGCCGGCGGCCGAGAGCGAGCCGCAGCTGTTCGCCGCAGCGCTGCTGGCGCTGATCGACGACGAGCGCAGGCGGCGCTCCCTGGCGGCGGGGGCGCTGGACACCGCGCTGCGTCACTCGGCCGACGAGGTGGCCGAGCAGTGGGAGAAGCTGATCACGGATCTTCGCTGAGCAATACCTGTTACGGGTACCGTAGAAGCATGCATGGGTATAGCGGAGACAAGCAGTCCTATCTGACGCGGCTCAGGCGAATCGAGGGTCAGATCCGCGGTCTGCAGCGGATGGTCGATGACGACGCCTACTGCATCGACGTGCTCACCCAGGTCTCCGCGGCCACGCGGGCGCTGCAGGCGGTGGCGCTCGGGCTGTTGGAGGAGCACATCTCGCACTGCGTGGCCGACGCGATCAACACCGGCGGTCCGGAGGCGGAGGCGAAGGTAAAGGAAGCCTCGGCCGCGATCGCGCGTCTCGTCCGGTCTTAATATGAGCCCTCCTCAATATGTGAGCCCTCCTCTATTTGGCGGAGGCAAGTGACTAGTTATGCGAAACCCCGGGAACTAGGTCCCCGGGGCTAGTAATCGTGATGGTCCTTCAGCGGCTCGCCGAAGTCCGCAATCCGAGCGCGTCGTCGAGTTCGTCCAAGGTCAGCCGCCGCTCGCTGACAGCCACGGCCGTGAGCACCTCGGCGTAGAGCGCAATCTCGTCCAACGCGACACGGTCGTGGACCCGAGAGTCCAGGTCGTTGTGCCCCACCGCGTCGTCCTTCCTCTTCCGCAGCCCACACCCTCTACGAGGTTACGGCGCTGCCCGCCTTCGGCGACATGGCCCATCGGAGTCATTCCTTTCCGTGTCGCCGGGCCCACTGGGATCATTTCCCGAATCCGAGATCACAATTCAGCGAAATTGCGATCACTAGAGTGTTAGAACGATATAGGTGTGGTTAGGGTGAAATAGCGGTATTAGCGGTTTAGAGGTGGCCGCTGTCGTGTTCGTGGTGATCATCGCGTTCATGGATGAGCCTGCTCACCAGTTCCGACTGCCGGGCCAGCCCGCGCTCCGGCACCTTGGCTCCCGTCAGCCTGCCCCACGCCAGCCCGGTGGCGTACGCGGCCCCGAGCACCGCCGCCGCGCTCGCCCGGCCGGGCGGTGTCACCTCCAGCACCGGCGCCGGCGCGGTCGACACCCCGCCCGGCCGAGCCCGTACGGGAAAGCCGTCCGGCTCGGTCGACTCCCTCGCGGAGGTCCCCGTGAGCCCGGCCCGCGCCAAGCCCTCGTACGCCATCCTGAGCCGGTGATCCAGCCGGGCGGGCAGCAGGCCTCTGGAATCCGACAGATCGGCCAGGAACGTGGCCGCGGCCCTGGCCGGATCCGGCATGAACGCCAGCGCCTCGGCCAGGTCGTAGACCGAGTGGGAGAAGTGCGCCTCCGGACCGGTCTCCACGAGCAGCGCCCGGCCCAGCCGCGCGGGGCACCGGCCCAGCCACGCCCGGCGCACCGCCTCGTCGTCCGGGCAGGCGTCGTCGAGCCCAGGCTGCCGCAGCACGGGCTCCACCATGGTGAGCAGCGCGAGCGCCCGCGGCCTGAAGCGGGTGTCGGACATCAGGATCTGCGCCGTGTCCGCCATCACGGCGGCCAGCCTGATCGCGGCACGCGAGCGGCCGGCCCGCGCCCGCTCGGTCACGAGCGTGACGAGATCGGCCAGCGACGGCGCGGGCAGCCAGCGCACCCACTCGTCGCCGGGCAGGGGACGGCGCAGGTATTCGCCGAACACGGTGATCAGCCGCTCGTTGCCGTCGAAGGCCGGCGCGTACGCGCACCACATGATCGTGCCCCAGATGGCCGCCACCGTGCTCGGCACGTCGGAGGCGAAGATCTCGTCGAAGGCCGTCAGCGGGTAGTCCAGTTCCGATTTGCGGCCGCTGGCCCGCAACAGCACCCTGAGCCGCTCGGTCAGGTCCGCCGACACGTCCGGGCCGATGAACGCCTGGGTGGAGCCCGGCTCCGCGTGGAAGTCCGGGCCGTACGGGATCACGGAGTCCGGCAGGGCCGCCGCGGGATGCCCCACCTGGCGCGCCCGCGCGGTCCTCGGCGGCGGCGCCAGGTGCCAGCGGCCGTCCGCGGGGTCGTGGAGATGCCAGCGCGCGTGCCTGCCGAAGAGCCACCGGTCGCCATCTGGGGTCACAAGAATTCTGGCGGCCAGGACATGGGCGCGATCGGGCAGGGAAAGCCCTTGCCAACGCGGGTCCGCGACCATCGCGCGGACCTCGGCCTCGGCGGCGGTGAACGCATCCCAGGGTGGCACGGCCGTCATGGTACTGGGAGTGGTCGGATCAACCATCGGCATTTCACGGCAGAATGTGCGCTATGAGGGCGAAGGTAGCAGTGTCGTTAGCGGTCGTGAGCGTGCTCGCCGGGTGCGGTACGACTACGTCGGCACAGCCTACGCCCAGCGGGCCCGGCGTGGTCACCCTTGACAAGGCCACGCCGCCGGCGCCCGGCGGGGAGGTCGGCCAGGCCTCGACGGAGTTCGGCGGCGCGAACGACCTGTCGATGTGGACCAAGCTGAGCAAGACCGAGAAGGACGTCGACCGGATCGTCAAGCTCGACGTCAACAAGACCGTGAAGGGCTCGATGTACCTGGAGCCGAACACCTCGGCGTGGTTCGACGGCTTCCGCGGTCCCTTCGTGTACCAGGATCTCGCCGGCGACATCGTCATGCACGCCCGGGTCAAGGTCGAGGGCAAGAACGGCGGCCAGCCCAAGCGGAAGTTCTCGCTCGGCGGCCTGATGGCCCGCCAGCCCGGCTCGTACGCCAACCCCAACTGGGTGTCGGTCACCACCGGCACCGGCGAGAAAAGCGGCCAGGTCGAGGTGAAGTACACCAAGGACGGCAGCTCCAAGCCGAAGGAACTGGCCGTCAAGAGCGGCTGGGTGGAGCTCGTCCTGGCCAGGGTCGGCCGCGTCTTCGTCGCGCTGTACAAGGAGGACGGTGGCAAGTGGAAGGTGGGTCATCGCTGGCCCTCGACCCTTCCCGACGTGCTGCAGTGGGGCATCACCGCCTACACCGACTGGGACAGCTACAGCACGCTCAAGAAGGACGCGGCCAAGGCCAACGCCAAGCAGGTCAAGGGACAGCCCGACCTCAAGCTGACCGTCGACTTCGTCCGCTTCCTGCGGCCGGAGCTGCCGGAATACGCCGACCCGCTCAACGACGCCTCGGTGTCGGACGCGGTCCTGATCAAAGCGATGACGCCTGCCGGTGCCTGAGCGCCTTGGCCATGTAGTTGTCCGGCGTACGGGCGAAGGACGCCCGGTCGTCGTCGGTGAGCTCGCGCACGATCTTCCCGGGCACGCCGGCGACCAGCACGCCGGACGGGATCTTCTTGCCCGGGCCGACGAGCGCCCCGGCGGCCACCAGCGTGCCCGCGCCGACCCGGGCGCCGCCGAGCACGATCGCGCCGATGCCGATCAGCGCGCCGGACTCCACGTGGGCGCCGTGGACCATGGCCTTGTGGCCCAGGCTGACCCGGTCCTCCAGGATCGCGGGCTCACCGGGGTCGGCGTGCAGGCAGCACAGATCTTGAACGTTGCACTGCTCGCCGATCTCGATCCGCTCGTCGTCCCCGCGGAGAACGGAGCCGTACCAGATGCTGGACGCCTGGCCGATCCGGACCCTTCCGACCACGGTCGCACCGGGCGCGACGTACGCTTTGGGGTGTATGTCCGGGACTGCTCCATTGTCCAACGCTGCTATGTACATTCGTCACATCGTAATTCCCGGCTCGGGTATGGCGTTCCGGTTGCGGACGTGGGCAGATGGCAGGAAAGTCGTTTCCTGACGTCTCGTCGTCAGACCCTCACAACCCGCAGTTTTCCCCCGCCTCACGCAAACCACCCTTAGGTAACCCCCATGATGAACCAGCACGAGAGCATCCCCGATCTGATGCAAGAGGACACCTTCGAAGTCGTGATGCGCGGCTACAACCGCCGCCAGGTCCACGACTTCATGATGCGCACCCGTAACCAGATACGGGATCTGGAGGAGCGGCTGGCACGGGCGATCGACCAGGCCGAACAAGGCCGCATCGAGCTGGCGGAGGCCAGGCGGCGCATGGTCGAGGCGCCGCAGAGCTACGACGACCTCAGTCCCAGGCTCGCCCAGATTCTCAAGCTCGGCGAGGAGGAGGCGGCGTCGAAGAGGGCGGACGCCGAGTCCGAGGCCGCCGGCGTGCGCGACGCGGCCAAGTCGGAGGCCGACCGGCTGCTGACGTCGTCCCGCGAGACCGCCGACAAGATCCTCACCTCCGCGCAGGCCGAGGCGGAGCGCCGGGTGAACGAGGCGACGCAGGCGGCGGAGCGGATGCTCGCGCAGGCGGGCGCGGACGCCGAGGAGCAGCTCAACGCCGCCCGCACCGAGGCGGAGGAGGCCCTGCGCCACTCGCACGCCGAGGCGGAGCGGGTGCTGTCCGCGGCGCAGGCCGAGTCGGACCAGCTCCTGCAGTCCGCCAACGCGCAGGCCGAGCAGCTGCTCACGGGAGCGCGCGCCGAGGCGGAGTCGATGCTGGCGGACGCGCGGCAGCGGACCGCCACGCTGGACGAGCAGGCGGGGCGCCGGGTCGAATACCTGACCAACACGCACACCGAGGTCGTGCGGCGGCTGACGGAGATCAGCTCGGTGCTCGGCGACCTCATGCACACCGAGTCGGCCGCCGGGCCGCTGATGCCCGAGCCCGCCGCCCCCGCCC
>NZ_VCJS01000269.1 GCF_005893125.1 Nonomuraea basaltis
GGGGCGTCGTGCCATGGGGTGGAGGGATCGGCGGGCGGCGTCACGGCTTGAGCGTCGGTCCTCGCCCCCGCTGCGGCTGACTCGCCGGGGGCGGGTCGTGCTGGTGGTGGCTGTGGCGTTGCTGTCGCTGGGCGGGTTCTGGCTCGGGACGCGCGCCGTCGGCCATGCGTCGGTGAAGGTCGTGGTGCCCAGCCACGCCGGGCTGCCCTGGGTGGAGGTTCACCAGGGGGACACGCTGTGGGCGATCGCCGACGTGCTTTCCGGGGGCGAGGATCCCGGGGCGGTGGTGGAGGAGATCAAGCGCCTGAACGGCCTGCCCGACTCGATCATCCATCCGGGGGTCCGTCTCTACGTTCCGCGTGACATCGCCGCCGTGGTGCGGTGATCTTTCGGGGGACGTGACGGCACTGGGGGCTGGTGCGGGGGCTTGGCTCCGTTGGCCGGCGAGACACGTCCCCGGGATCTTGGCGAACGGCGGAGCAGAGTGTGTCGTTCGGTATCGTTGTGAGGTTTGTTCACGGACGTGACCAAGCGTAAGTCATGTGACGCCATCAGGGTGCCGACCTGGCCCCGGTCTCCCATCGCGGAGGCCGACACGCCGGAGGTTTCTGAGGACTGCGGGCTGATCAGCGACTTCAGCCGGATGGGCCCGGTCAACTTGCGTTCATGGTCGCGCGCTTCTACGGTTGGACCACAACATCTAGTAGTTACACCGATGTAGTTCACCACACCTTGTGTTTCTGCGACCGTTCCATGGAGAGCCGTGGAGCGTGCGCGAGCGTCCCATGATGAGGGGTTTCGCCCGTGTGGTGGCCGCAGGCCGAGGAGGCGAACGCGTGCACTGTCCGTTCTGTCGCCACCCTGACACCAGGGTCATCGACAGCCGCTCGACGGATGACGGTGGGGCCATCAGGCGCCGCCGCACCTGTCCCGAGTGCGGGCGCAGGTTCACCACGCAGGAGACCGTACTGCTCATGGTGAGTAAGCGCAGCGGCGTGACGGAGCCGTTCTCGCGGGACAAGGTCGTCGCGGGCGTACGGCGGGCGTGCCAGGGCAGGCCGGTCAGCGAGGATTCGCTGGCGCAGCTCGGGCAGCGGGTGGAAGAGGCCATCAGGGCCAAGGGCGCGGCCGAGC
Organism: Nonomuraea basaltis; assembly: GCF_005893125.1. Lineage (GTDB taxonomy): Bacteria > Actinomycetota > Actinomycetes > Streptosporangiales > Streptosporangiaceae > Nonomuraea > Nonomuraea basaltis. Next base: position 1,135 of record NZ_VCJS01000269.1, read on the forward strand.
TTCCCTCCAACGAGGTGGGCCTGGCCATCCTCGGCCCGCTGCGGGAGCTCGACGAGGTGGCCTACCTGCGATTCGCATCGGTATATCGCGGTTTCGAGAGCCTGGCAGACTTCGAGGCCGAGATCTCACAGTTGAAGGCGGAGAAGGGGGAGTCATGACGGAGACGGCCAGCGGTTCAGTCGCGCGCGGAGGCAAGCGTCCGCGCAAGGGGCTGAAGATGAAGCGGATCTTCACCAAGCCCGGCGTGCACCCGTATGACGAGATTCAGTGGGAACGCCGCGATGTCGTCATGACGAACTGGCGCGACGGCTCGGTCAACTTCGAGCAGCGGGGCGTCGAGTTCCCCGAGTTCTGGTCGGTGAATGCGGCCAACATCGTGACGACTAAATACTTCCGCGGCGCCGTGGGCACGCCGCAGCGCGAGTGGAGCCTGAAGCAGCTGATCGACCGGGTCGTCGGCGTCTACACCAAGACCGGCATGGAGCACGGCTACTTCGCCAGTGACGAGGACGCCGAGATCTTCGACCACGAGCTGAAGCACGCGCTGGCGCACCAGGTGTTCGCGTTCAACTCGCCGGTCTGGTTCAACGTGGGCACCCAGTCGCCGCAGCAAGTGAGTGCTTGCCAGCCCTATGACGCCTTGGTGAGCACTCCGGCGGGGCTCGTTCCCATCGGAAAGCTGGTCGAGGGCGACGCGGTGGGCGCGAAAGTCTACGACGCCCACGGTCTCACGAGCATCCTCGCCACCAAGGCCAACGGCGTGAAGGACGTCCTGCGTATCCACACCAAAGCGGGTTACACGCTCGACGTCACCGGTGACCACCTCGTGTGGAAGGCGACCGGCGATGGCACCGGGTCATTCGTGGAGGCGGGCACACTGAAGCCCGGCGAACAGCTCGAGTGGCACCGGCGGGACGCGTTCGGCGAAGGCGAGATCGACTTCGCCGAGCTGTCGGAGGCCGCTCTCGCCGGGTGGCTGCAGTCGGACGGCTTCGTCGGACAGTACAACGGCACGAACAAGTCGCTCACGATCGAGGCGATGACGGTGACCCCGGCCGAGCTGGCCTGGGTGACCAGGGCGCTGGACAGCGTCTTCCCCGACGTGCACCGCAAAGAGCGCCGGGTGGAGACGCAGGACGCCACGCTGGACTGCCGTCGCACCCGCCTGTATGGCACCGTTCTCAAAAACTTCGTGGACAAGTGGGACCTGCGGGCACGCGGCACCGAGATGGACGTCCCGGCCAGGCTGTTCACTGCGCCCCTCCCCGTGGTCGCCGCCTATCTCCGCAGCGTCTTCCAGGCCGAGGGCTTTGTAGGCGAGCGGGAGACGTCGACCGTCGTCGAGGTCGACATGATCTCGGAGAAGCTGATTCGCGGCATGCAGCGCCTGCTCCTGCGGTTCGGCATCTACGCACGCGTGGGATTCAAGAAGGATGAGCGGGAAGACCGCAAGGGCTGCTGGACGCTGCGGATCCAGTCCGCAGGAGACCGGCGGGCATTCGCCGACGAGATCGGTTTCATCGACCCGGTCAAGGCGGACAAGCTAGAGCGTAGCTTCGCCAAGCCGGGTCGGCCGACGCGAGCCACCAAGCGGCTGGAGATCGACCGTATCGAGTCGCTTGGCGAGATGGAGGTCTACGACATCCAGACCGAGAGCGGCGAATACCTCTCCGGAAATCTCCGAGTGCACAACTGCTTCATCCTCTCCGTGGACGACCAGATGGAGTCGATCCTGGAGTGGTACAAGGAAGAGGGCGTGATCTTCAAGGGTGGATCCGGCTCGGGCGTGAACCTGTCCCGGATCCGCTCGTCGAAGGAACTGCTGTCGAGTGGCGGCACGGCCAGCGGGCCCGTCTCCTTCATGCGCGGCGCGGACGCCTCGGCAGGGACGATCAAGTCGGGCGGCGCGACCCGCCGGGCGGCCAAGATGGTCGTGCTCGACGTCGACCACCCCGACATCGAGGAGTTCATCGAGACCAAGGCGCGCGAGGAGGACAAGATCCGCGCGCTGCGTGACGCCGGTTTCGACATGGACCTGGGCGGCAAGGACATCGTCTCCGTCCAGTACCAGAACGCCAACAACTCGGTGCGCGTCTCCGACGAGTTCATGCGCGCGGTCGAGAAGGGCGACAAGTTCGGCCTGCGTGCCCGCCTCACCGGCGAGGTGATCGAGACGGTCGACGCCAAGGACCTGTTCCGCAAGATGGCCAAGGCCGCGTGGGAGTGCGCCGATCCCGGCCTGCAGTACGACGACACGATCAACGACTGGCACACCACCCCCGAGACGGGGCGGATCACGGCCAGCAACCCGTGCAGCGAGTACGTCCACCTGGACAACTCCTCCTGCAACCTTGCCAGCATCAACCTGCTGAAGTTCCTGAAGGACGACAACTCCTTCAACGTCGCCGACTTCGTCAAGCTGACCGAGCTGATCATCACTGCGATGGACATCTCGATCACGTTCGCCGACTTCCCGACCGAGAAGATCGGCGAGACCACGCGCGCGTACCGGCAACTCGGCATCGGCTACGCCAACCTGGGTGCGCTGCTGATGGCGACCGGCCACGCCTACGACTCCGACGGCGGCCGCGCCGTGGCCGGGGCGATCACGTCGCTGATGACCGGCGTGTCCTACCGTCGCAGTGCCGAGCTGGCCGGGGTCGTCGGCCCGTACGACGGCTATGCCAGGAACGCAGAGCCGCACAAGCGCGTCATGCGCAAGCACGCCGCGGCGAACGACGACCTGCGCACCATCGGCTCGATGGACGCGAAGATCCACGCCGAGGCGTCGCGTCAGTGGTCGGAGTGCCTCAAGCTCGGCGAGAAAAATGGGTACAGAAACGCTCAAGCTAGCCTATTGGCCCCGACTGGCACCATAGGCCTCATGATGGACTGCGACACGACAGGCATCGAGCCGGACCTGGCGCTGGTCAAGTTCAAGAAGCTCGTCGGCGGCGGCTCGATGCAGATCGTCAACCAGACGATCCCGCGCGCGCTCAAGCAGCTCGGCTACCAGCAGGAGTCGATCGAGGCCATCGTCGAGTACATCGCCGAGCACAGCCACGTCATCGACGCGCCCGGCCTGCGCAAGGAGCACTACGAGGTGTTCGACTGCGCGATGGGTGAGCGCTCGATCGCGCCGATGGGGCACGTGCGCATGATGGCGGCCACCCAGCCGTTCCTGTCCGGCGCCATCTCCAAGACGGTCAACCTGCCCGAGTCGGCCACGATCGACGACATCGAGCAGGTCCACCTGGAGGGCTGGAAGCTCGGGCTCAAGGCCCTGGCCGTCTACCGCGACAACTGCAAGGTCGGCCAGCCGCTGTCGGCCGGCAACGGCTCCAAGAAGGAGGAGCCGAAGGAGCCCGAGGTCAAGGTCATCGAGGTCAACCGGCCGACCCGGCGGCGCATGCCGAACCAGCGGCCGAGCATGACCACCCGCTTCACCGTGGGCGGCGCCAAGGGCTACATGACCGCCTCGTCCTACCCCGACGACGGGCTCGGCGAGGTGTTCCTCAAGATGTCCAAGCAGGGCTCGACCCTGGCGGGCGTCATGGACGCGTTCTCCGTCGCGATCTCCATAGGGCTCCAGTACGGCGTGCCGCTGGAGACGTACATGAGCAAGTTCGTGAACATGCGGTTCGAGCCTGCGGGGATGACGGACGATCCGGACATCCGGATGGCGACGTCGGTGATGGACTACATCTTCCGCCGGCTGGCCCTCGACCACCTGTCCTACGACGAGCGAGCGGCCCTGGGCATCTTCTCGGCGGCGGAGCGCGCCGCGCAGCAGCGCGGGGAGGACCCGGCGGCGCTGCAGGAGACGGTGGACAGGGAGGCGCTGGCCCAGTCTGCGCCGATCGAGGAGAGGCCGAAGGAGGCCAAGCCGGGGTCGGAGGTCAAGGAGCTGACGCTGGAAAGCCACCAGCGCTTCACGGCCGACGCCCCGCTCTGCATGACCTGCGGCACCAAGATGCGTCCCGCCGGTAGCTGCTACGTCTGCGAGGGCTGCGGCTCCACCAGCGGCTGCAGCTGACCGAACATAGGAGTGTGAACGGGGAGCCGGCGTGGCGCCGGCTCCCCGTTCACATGCGGTCTGACGATGGTGCGTCGCGCCGTCGGCCCCGTGGCAGGGTGCGGTCAGCTCGCCGCCGCGGGCTGGATCGCCTGCGCCTCTTCTGGTGAAGGGTGTGGATCAGGTGCCGAGCAGGTCGTGGAGGACGTCGGGCTTGTTGGTGATGATGCCGTCCACGCGGTAGGTCAGCAGCCGGCGCATGACGTCCGGGCTGTCGACCGTCCAGGTCAGGACCTGCATGCCGAGCCCGTGCACGCGGCGTACGTACGCGGCCGTGAGCGTGGTGTGCGGCGGGTTGATCTGGTCGGCGAACTTCGCCAGCCCGGGCAGCTCGGCGGTGGACGGCGTGCCGAGCAGTCCGATCGGCACGTCCGGCATCAGCCGGTGGAACGTCCGCATGGACTCCCAGTTGAACGATTGCACCGCCAGCCGCCCCGGCGAGAGCCAGCCGGAGTGGCGGCGCAGCTCGTCGGCGATGCGGCCCTCGATGCCCGGGTAGAGCTCCGGTGCCTTGACCTCCAGCAGGAGGCCCATCCCCGAGCCGCTCATCGCGCGCAGCGCCTCGCCGAGCGTGGGCACCCGCTCATCGGCGTACCTGCCCCTGAACCACGAGCCGGCGTCCAGCTTGCGGATCTGCGCGAGCGTGAGGTCGCCGACCTTCCACGGCGCCAGGCCGGGGAAGACGCGCTCGACGTCGGTGGTGCGGGAAAGCGTCGTGTCGTGCATCAGGACGAGCTCGTGGTCCTTGGTCTCCTGGACGTCGAGCTCGAACATGTCGGCCCGCTGCGTGCCGGCCAGCTCAAAGGCGGCGATCGTGTTCTCGGGGGCGTACGCGGACGCGCCCCGATGGGCGACGTTGGTGATCGCCGGGGCGGAGATGGTCGCGATGACCGAGCCCGAGGCGGCGGTGGCCGCGGTGACGGGCGCCGTGGCGGCGGTGGCCGCGACGGTGGACAGTGCGGTGGCGAGGATGAGGACAAGGCGTCGGAACATGGGTCTCCTCCGGTCGGGAGAGGCCTACGAACCGACAGTGACAAGATCGCATGACTGGGAGTTGAGAGAAGGGTAGACCCGCGGTGCCCGGCTGATGAGCAAACGACACTGCGCGATGGGTGTCAGGCGGACGCCTCGGCTCCGACGGGGCCGCCGCGCCACGTCGGGAACGGCGTGTCCCCGGTCGCAACGTCGAAGGCGGCGGCCGACAGCAGGCGGGTCGAGTCGAGCGTGGGAAGCGGGGAGTCGGCGGGTGTCACCAGGATCGGGATCTCCGTGCACGCCAGGGCGACGGCGTCGCAGCCCCGCTCGGCCAGCCGTTCGATGACCCGGACGTAGGCGCGGCGCGAGCTGTCGGTGATCACGCCGTTCACCAGTTCGGTGAAGATGATCTCGTGGATCGTCCGGCGGTCCTCCGGATCCGGCAGCTCGGCGGCCAGCCCCCGGGCGGCGAGGGCGCGCGGGTAGATGGGGCCGTCCATGGTGTAGGAGGTGCCGAGCACGCCGACGCGGGTGCGGCCGTCGCGTGCGGCCTGATCGGCCAAGACCTCGGCGATGTGCAGGCCGGGCAGGGCGAGGTCGTCACCGGGACGCTCGAGCGCCAGGTGGGCGGTGTTGTCGGGGCAGATGAAGAAGCCGGCCCCGGCGCGGGCGAGCCGCTCGGCGCTCACCGCCAGCGTTCTCCGTACGGCGTCGTGATCGCCGGCGTCCCATGCGGGCATGCTCCGCCCGAAGGGGATGTAGTCGAGGGTGATGTCGGGATGGTCGTGCCGGCCGAGCCTGCGGAAGCCCTCCTGGCAGAAGGACAGGAAGCTCAGCGCCGCCCCTTCGGTGCTGTGGGCGAGGATCCCCAGGTGGCTCCACATGCCGACTCCTGTTCGGTATATCGGTACGATCGGCTTCTATGATGAACGCGACGACGGGTGTTCGTCAAACCGAACGAAGAGACTTGTGGAGCGAACGTGGCTGATGGGAAGCCCCCTTTCGATCGGTTGGCGGCGGCGATCCGCCGCGAGCGCGACCGGGCCGGGCTGTCGCTGACGGAGCTGGCCAAGCGGGCAGGGCTGGCGAAGTCCACGCTGTCGCAGCTGGAGTCCGGCAGCGGCAACCCCAACCTGGAGACCCTGTGGGCGCTCGGTGTCACGCTCGGGGTGCCGGTCAGCCGCCTGATCGACCCGCCGCGTCCGGAGGTGCGGCTGATCCGCGCGGGGGAGGGTCCGGTCGCGCGCTCCGGCCGGGCCGGCTACGCGGCGACGCTGCTGGCCTCCTGCCCGCCGGGGGCACGGCGCGACCTCTACAGGGTGGAGGCGGAGCCGGGCGAGTCCAAGATCTCCGAGCCTCACATGCCGGGGACCACCGAGCATCTGGTGATCGGCGTGGGGCGGGCGCTGGCGGGGCCGTCGGAGGAGCCGGTCGAGCTGGGGCCCGGCGACTACCTGGCCTACCCGGGCGACGCGCCGCACCTCTTCGAGGCCCTCGAACCGGGCACCAGCGGCGTGATCATCATGGAACACGCCTGAGCAAGGGCTGCGGGCGAACGCCTGCCGGCCGCGTTCCATGGGGAGAGCCCGCGGCCGCCGTTCAGCCCAAGGGGCCGATAGTGATCATGACCTCTTGAAGATCTAGCCTGAACGTCGTGAAATCTGCCGGTACGTTGGTCGTCCTCCTGTCAGCCTTGTTCATGGCCCAGTTCGACGTCTTCGTCGTCAACGTGGCCGCTCCCTCCATCGAACGCGACCTGCACGCGGGCCCCGCCGCCCTCGAGCTGATCGTGGGTGGCTACGCCTTCACGTACGCGGCCGGCATGATCACCGGGGGCCGGCTCGGCGACCGATACGGCTACCGGCGCCTGTTCATCTGGGGCGTGGCCGCGTTCACCGTCGCGTCGATGTTGTGCGGGATCGCCGTGAACCCGGCCCAGCTCGTCGCCGCCCGCCTGCTACAGGGCCTGGCCGGCGCGGCGATGGTGCCGCAGGTGCTGGCCGCGATCTCGGCCGTGTACCCGCCGGAGGAGCGGGGCCGCGCCCTCGGCTGGTACGGCGCCGCCGCCGGCCTGGGCTCCATCGCCGGTCAGGTCCTCGGCGGCCTGCTGCTGACCGCCGACGTGCTCGGCCTCGGCTGGCGGGTCGTCTTCCTCATCAACCTGCCCGTCGGCCTGATCGTCGTGCCGCTGGCCTGGTGGCTGCTGCCCGAGGTCGAGCCGGCCCGCCGGTCGAGGCTGGACCTGCCGGGCGCGGCCGGCCTGGCCACCGGCCTGGCGCTGGTGCTCGTGCCACTCGGCCTCGGCAACAGCCTGGGCTGGCCCGCCTGGACCTGGGTCTGCATGGCGGTGAGCGTCCCGGTGCTCGCGCTGACCGCGCGCTGGCAGCGGGTGCTCGGGGCGCGCGGCGGGCAGCCGGTGCTCGACCTGGCGCTGCTCAAGGTCTACTCATACCTGGCGGGCGTCGGGTCGATCGTGGCGTTCATGGCGTACTTCGCCTCGTTCATGTTCACGCTGACGCTGCTGCTGCAGGCCGGGATCGGGCTGACCGCGTTCCAGGCGGGGCTGGCGTTCGCGCCGATGGGCGTGCTGTTCTCGATCACGTCGCTGCTCGGGGCGCGGCTGGTCAGGAGGTACGGGCTGATCGTCGTCATGATCGGCGGCATGGTCACGGCGCTCGGGCTCGGCCTGCTGGTCGCCGCGACCGGTATGGGGCTGCCGTACATCATGATCGGGCTCATGCTCGTCGGCGCGGGCAACGGGCTGGTCCTGCCGCAGCTCATCGGGGCGGCGCTGGTCGAGGTGGAGCCGCACCAGGCCGGCATCGGGTCCGGCGTGCTGAACACGGCGCAGCAGTTCGCGGGCGCGGGCGGCGTGGCCGTGATCGGCGCGGTCTTCTTCGCCGTCGCGCAGGGCGGGCACCACGTCGCGGCCATGCGCACGTCGGCGGCCATCGACCTGGGGCTGGTCCTCGTCGTGATCGCGACGGTGGCCTACAACAGGCGCCGCGCTATGCGGAGGGCACGTCCAGAGCCGTCCCGTAGAGCCGTGACACCCTGATCCTGATCACCAGCCGCCGGTCGGTGACCAGCCGGCGCAGGAACGCCATCTCATCGGCGGGATCTGCCAGGCCCGCCTGCATGGCGAGCAGTTCCAGGCCCACCTCGTCGCCGGGCTCGGTGGTCACCGGCGACAGCTCCGCCTCGCCCTCGGCCACCGCGTAGGACCAGAAGTCGTCGCTGGTGGCGTAGAGCGCGCAGCGCGGGTCCTTGTGCAGCTGCCGTACCTTGAGCCGGTCGGCGACGGTGGAGATCCGCACCACGCGCTGTCCGGGGTCCCACGTGTACAGGACGGTGGACACGTGCGGCGGGCCGCCGCTCTTGCTCGTCGCCAGGGCGCCGAAGCGCTGCCGGCCCAGCAGCCGCGAGAGCTCCTCGTCGGTCAGCGACCTCGGGCCCGTGCCCGGCCTCGGCCCCGGACCGGCTTCCGGCCCGTGATCCGGCCACGGCCATGGGGCCGCGCCCGGACCGTGGTCCGGCCTCGGCTCTGGGGACGCGCCCGTCCAGTACTCCTGCGCCACCTGCCATCCCCCGTCTGGATTGCGGAAATATCACCCTATCCCGAGTTGCCGATTGAACGCCTGGACGTCTGAGATGACCCAGTATTCGGCGAACCTCCCGCCCGCGGTCCGCAGGATGTCGTGCCCGCTGAAGGCCACCCTGGTCCCCTCGGCCGCGCTCGCGCCGGGCACGCCGCCCCGGTACGCCCCGCCGAACGTCCACCGGGCCGCGACCCGGTCCCCGTTGACGATCGGGCCCACGTCCAGCGTGACCGTGACGTCGTCGAACGGCTCGTGTCCCTGCTGGAGCGCCTCTGCCAGGCCGTCCGGCCCGTGCACGTCCATGCCGGGCCAGTGGCCGACGAAATCGGGCGTGACCAGGTCGTGGGCGAGCTTGAAGTCGCCGTTCCACATCTCCAGCAGCCATCTCTCGTACAGATCCGCGATCATCCGGGTCCCGTACCCACTCGGCTGTAGGTTACAAGTCGTGAATCTTGCTATTACCAGCGGATATGTCGTGCCCGTCGACGGTGACCCCGTCGACGGCGGCACTGTGCTCATCACGGACGGGAAGATCGCCGAGGTCGGCGCGGGCGTGCGGGTGCCCGAGGGGTACCAGGTCGTGGACGCCGGGGGCAGCTGGGTGCTGCCCGGCTTCGTCGAGGCCCACGGCCATCTGGGCGTCTACGAGGAGGCCGAGGGGTGGGCCGGCAACGACGTCAACGAGATGACCGATCCGAACGGCGCCCGCCTGCGCGCGATCGACGCGATCAACCCCGGCGACGTGGGCTTCGCCGACGCGCTCTCCGGCGGCGTCACCACGGCCGTGATCAAGCCGGGCTCGGGCAATCCGATCGGCGGCCAGACGGTCGCGATCAAGTGCTGGGGCAGGTCCGTGGACGAGATGCTGATCAGGGAGCCGGTGAGCGTCAAGAGCGCCCTCGGCGAGAACCCCAAGCGCGTCTACGGCGATCAGAAGAAGCTGCCGTCCACCCGCCAGGGCGTGGCCGCGGTGATCCGCGACGCGTTCATGAAGGCCCAGGACTACCGGGCCAGGCGGGCCGCCGCGGCGGACGAGGGCAAGCCGTTCGACCGCGACGGCACCCTCGAGATCCTCGTCCGCGTCCTGGACGGCGAACTGCCGTGGTGCCAGCACACGCACCGGGCCGACGACATCGCCACCGCGCTGCGGCTGGCCGACGAGTTCGGCTACCGCGTGGTGATCAACCACGGCACCGAAGGCCACCTGCTTGCCGACACGCTGGCCGCCAGGAACGTTCCGGTGATCATCGGGCCGCTCTTCACCGCCCGGTCGAAGGTGGAGCTGCGGCAGCGCTCACTGCGCAACCCGGGCATCCTGGCGCGGGCCGGGGTCGAGCTGGCGATCACCACCGACCATCCCGTCGTGCCGATCCACTTCCTCGTCCACCAGGCCACGCTGGCGGTCAAGGAAGGAATGGACCCGGCCGCGGCACTGCGGTCGATCACGCTGAACCCGGCCCGCATCATGGGCATCGACGACCGGGTGGGCGCGCTGCGGCCGGGCCTCGACGGGGACGTGGTGATCTGGTCCGGGGATCCGCTGGACGTCATGAGCCGGGCGCTGAGGGTGTTCATCTCCGGCCGGGAGGTGTATTCGTACACGCAAGGTGAGCCCGTCGTGGCGGATCCGTACTACCGGGAATCAAGCAGCCGTTAAGTTGCTGTAGATCCGCGGCGCGCATAGTGGGCGGACCTACGGAAAGAGAGGCGGCACCATGACAGCTCCCTTGCCGAGCTCCGTCGCCCGCCGTCCCAGCAAGGCACTGCTGATCGGCCTGGTCGTCTCGGGGATCCTCGCGCTGCTTGTGCTGGCCGTCTTACTGCTGTCGGGCGGCGCCACCGGGTTCGGGCTGTCCGCCCTGCTGGCCCTGGCGCCGCTGCCGGTGCTGCTCGCGGCGGTGCTCTCGCTCGACAGGATCGAGCCCGAGCCGAAGCTGCACCTGGCGTTCGCGTTCGCGTGGGGTGCGGGGGTGGCGGTCGTGCTGGCCGTGGCGTTCACGTTCCTCGGCCAGGAGCTGTTCGCCAGGGCCGGGTACGGCTCCGCGGTCGTCGAGGACATCGGCACCGTCCTGCTGGCGCCCGTGATCGAGGAGGCGCTCAAGGGCTCGGCGCTGCTGCTGCTCCTGCGCAGGAGGCACGAGATCGACGGCCTGACCGACGGCATCGTGTACGCCTCCATGGCCGGCCTGGGCTTCGCCGCCGTGGAGAACGTCGGCTACTACCTGATCGCGTTCGGCGAGGACGGCGCCGGCGCCGCGATCCAGCTGTTCGTGCTGCGAGGCCTGATCGACCCGCTCGGCCACCCGATCTACACCTCCATGATCGGCATCGGCGTGGCCTACGCGCTCACCCGCCGCACGGCCGGCAGGTTCGCCGCGATCCCGCTCGGTTACCTCGGCGCCGTCTTCCTGCACGCCCTCTGGAACGGGTCCGCCACCACGGGGTCGCTGACCTGGCTGGGCGCGGCCTACGTCGTGATCATGGCGGCGCTGATCCTGCTCGTCGTCGTGACCGCCGCCGAACGCCGCCAGCTCGTCGGCAAGATGGGCGTCTACCTGCCCGGTTACCAGCACACCGGGTTGGTCACCGACGTCGACCTCCGGATGCTCAGCACGCTGCCCGCGCGCAAGGCTGCCCGCAAGTGGGCCAGGGGAGCCGGGATCGGCCGGGCGATGAGCGACTACCAGCAGGCCGCGACCGAGCTGACCATGCTGCACCTGCGGGCCGAGCGGGAGGGCATGGACCCGGCCAGGTTCGCGATGGAGCGTGACGCGTACCTGGGGGCGATGGCGCACGCCCGCCGCTGGTGATCAGCGCGGCAGCGTTCGGGTCAAGGACGCTTGATCGTCTCGCCCAGCGGACCTACCGGATGTTGGACAGGATTTCCTGACAAAATGGGGGGAAGCCCCGAAGGGAGATCGTATGAGCTGGGCGGAGATCGGGTCCGAGGCCGAGTTGCGCGAGCTGCTCGGCGAGGTCATGCCGAGAGCGGCGACCAAGGAACGGGTACGCCTGCACGAACGTGACCTGCAGTGGCTGGCGGCCTCGCCGTTCTGCCTGATCGCCACCTCCGACGACCACGGCAACTGCGACGTCTCGCCCAAGGGCGACCCCGCCGGATTCGTCCACGTCATCGACGACACGACCATCGCCATCCCGGACCGCCCGGGGAACCGCAGGGCAGACGGATTCCTCAACATCCTGAAAAATCCGTATGTAGGGCTCATCTTCCTGATCCCCGGCCGCAACGAGACCCTCCGCGTCAACGGCCGCGCCCGGCTCGTCCGCGAGGCCCCGTTCTTCGATGAGATGATCGTCAAGGGCCACCGCCCGCATCTCGCGCTCGTGGTGGAGATCGAGCAGATCTTCTTCCACTGCGCCAAGGCGTTCATGCGCTCCGGGCTGTGGAAGCCGGACACCTGGGGTGACAACCTGCCCGCGCACGCGAGGCTGGTCAAGGACGTGCAGACGGTTCAGGAGAGCCTCGAGGAGCTCGAGACCTACTACGCAGAGAAGACGTACGCCAAGCAGCTCTACGGCTGATCCCCGGCATGCGAAGACCCAGGCCACCGTCTGGCCTGGGTCACCGGCGGGTCAGGCGGCGGGGGTGGGGCCGCCGGGGAAGTGGATCACGTTTCTGCCGGTGTAGGCCCGCAGATCGACCACCTTGGGGTCGGCGGGCGGCTTGCGGCGGTCTGCCGAGCGAATGTCGCGGACCTTGTGCCTGGCGATCTGTGGCGGCACCGCCACAAGCCTCTTCATCGTGAGCCCCCCGTGATGTTCTTGTTATCTATGTTATCTACAGATACCCCCGTAAGGTTGCTGTAAGGAGCAAGTCAGTAGGGAAGCCTGCGACCCGCCGGTGAACGCAGGTCCAACTCCGCGACCGGTCCGGAGCGCCGCTTGGCCGTCGACTTCATGACTCTGACGCGTTTCATTGGTTTTCCCTTCCGAAGCGCGTCGTTCTCGCTTCCAGAGACTGTGCGCCGCGCCGTTTGGCGACGGCTTGGCGGGCGCTTGCCACCCGCCATGCGCGCCAACCTAGCCGGGGCGTCCGGCTCGCTCAATGCATTTGTACGACCTGGGTCTTCCCGGATATGGCCTGGAGGCTCCTTGGATCAGGTGCCGGGCGTCAGCTGGGCGGTGACCGCGATGCGGTTCCAGGCGTTGATCATCGCGATCGCGGCGATGAGCAGCGCGAGCTGCTTCTCGCTGTAGTGCTCGCTCGCCTCCTCCCATACGGCGTCCGGCACGGTCTCCCGGCCTGGGAGCCTGGTCGCCGCCTCGGTCAGCGCCAGCGCGGCCCGCTCTGCCGGGGTGAACACGGTGGCCTCGCGCCAGGCCGCCACCATCCACAGGCGCTCGTCGCTCTGGCCGGCCTTCTTCATGCCACGGCTGTGCATGTCCACGCAGTAACCGCAGCCGTTGATCTGGCTGGCGCGCAGCTTGACCAGGTCGATGGTGCTGGCCGGCAGCTCGCTGTCGTGCAGGATCTTCTCCACGGCCAGGAAGTGGTGGTACACCTCGGGGATGTTCTTCGCGACGTTCATCCGCTGCGTCATGTGAGCCTCCTCCGTCTTCGTGCTTGCACAGTCAGGACGGGGCAGGCCGTCCCGGTGTGACAGCTATGACGAAAAACTTCAGGCACGGGTCAGCCCTTGCAGTTGCCCCAGGACTCGCGGCCGCCCCAGGCCTCGACGCGGTTGCCGGGGTCGCGGGTCCAGCCGGCGTACCGCACGCACTTCCAGGCCCCGGCGAGGTGGCCGGTCTCGGCGTAGTAGCGGTACTTCTGCACGTCCTCCGACCGGCCGCCGCCCCGTACCTCCAGGTAGGCGCCGGTGACCGAACGGGTGCCCAGGTAGGCGGTCTTGATCGCGGCCACGCAGTTCTTGCCGCTGCGCTTGCTGTACATCAGGTATACGTGCCCGAACACGGCTCCGTCGCGCGTCTTCATCGCCCGGTGCCCGTCCTTGACGCGGTGGAAGCCGGGGCCGCAGATGCGCTCGGGCGTGTAACGGGCCGTGGCGGCGTACGCGGAGGAGGGGATGGTGGCGATTCCGGCGGCGACCAGGGCGGCTGCGATTACCGTTCGCGTGAGCACGGTTTTCCCTTCGGCAGGGGATAAGGACATTGTCGATCTTTACTGTGGCTTGACCGTAATTGCAAGGGGAGTTGAATGCCGCTCATTGCGGTGTGCGCGGCCTGGGCCGTGTTCTGGGGGTCCTGGTCGGCCCTGCTGCCCGCCATCAAGCTGGACCTGGGCGTCTCGGCGGGCGACCTCGGGCTGGCGCTGAGCGCCGTACCCGTGGGGGCGCTTCCCGCGATGGCCCTGACCGGGCGGCTGGCGCGGGGACGCGAGCGGCCCGCCCTGATGGTGACCACGATCGCGTTCGCGCTCAGCGTCGCCTGCGTCGGCCTGGCGGGCGCGCTGTGGCAGCTGGCAGTGGCGCTGCTGCTGGTGGGCGCCGCGAGCGGCGCGCTGGACATCGCGCTGAACCTGACCACCGGGCGGGTCGAACGCGAGACGGGCCGCAGGCTCTTCCAACAGGTGCACGCCGCTTTTCCGGTCGCGGTCATCGCGGCGGCCCCGGCCACCGGGCTGGCCCGTTCACTCGGGCTGGGCGTCGGCACGGTGCTCGTGACGGTCGCGGTGATCGTGGTGGCCACGTCGCTGTCGCTGCTCGCGCTGCCCATGGGACGCGAGGCGCCCAGCCCCTCCTCCCAGACCGACAGGCGAGGGCTCTGGGGGCTCGCCGTCGTGCTCGGGGCGCTGGCCGCCTGCGCGCTCATCATCGAGAACTCGGTCGAGCAGTGGTCGGTGCTGCTGCTGGAGGAGCATCGCGGGGCCACGCCGCTGGTGTCGAGCGCCGCGCCCTCGGTCTACATGGCGGCGCTCACCGCCGGGCGGCTCGCCGTGCAGGCGCTGCCCCGGGTGCCGCTCCGGGCGATGTACC
>NZ_VCJS01000026.1 GCF_005893125.1 Nonomuraea basaltis
GTCATGGGGGGTCCTTCGGGGTGAGGGGGTCGGGTAGCCCGTGGACGGGATGCCAATCGTCCGACTTCTGGCGACATGTCGGTTCAGGGCGCCGGGAAACCGCTTTCCAGTGCCCTGCGTAGATATATCGCGGATGCCCCTCTGGGGGAATAGGTTGACCGAAACTTCCTCACTGTCTGGGTTTCGGTCAGGTGCGTGACGCCCTCCGGAGAGGAGGGCGCCGCATCATCCCGTCCCGGCGCACCGTCACCCGCGGCCCGCCGGTCGGCCGCCCCCACTAGCTGATACCGAGGCCGCGCCCCAAGGGGCCGGTGACGGTGAGCAGCCGGTCGAGGTCGGCGTACAGCTCCATGGCCGCGCCGTCGAAGCGCCGGAAGCGCCACGGCTGGGTGTTGTCCACCGACGGCGCCGCGACGGCGGCGGCATGGGTGGCGAAGGGCGGCTCCCGTCGGCGAGCGACCCCGCACCGGGGGACCCGGGGCTCGCGCCGATATCGGTCACCGGGACATCCCGGTACGGGTGTTTACAGCTGACGGATCAACATGCCGGGGCCCGCCGCGGTCACGGCAGGGACCAAAGTCCCTCAGGGCGGGTCCGATGGACCGTTTCGGTCAGCGCTTGCGGCCCACTCCGCCGTACATCCAGGTCGCCGAGTCGGGGAAGAGCGGGGTGTCGCCCCACTCGGAGACCGCGACGAGGCCCGGCTCGACCAGGTCGAACCCGTCGAAGTAGCGGGCGATCTGCTCCCCGGTCCTGGGCGTGCGATGCATCGCCTGGTTACGGGTCGTGGCCAGGTAGTCGTCGGCGACGTTCTTGGGCAGGAAGTCGAGTGTCAGATGGCTGAGCACCAGGTAGCTGCCCGAGGGGATGGCGTCGGTGAACGCCTTGACCAGCCCGGGTGGGTCGTCCTCGTCGGAGATGTGCATGAGGATCGCGACCATCACGAGCGCGATCGGCTTGGTGAAGTCGAGCGTCTCCCGCACCTCGGGGTGGTCGAGGATGCTGCGCGGGTCGCGGGCGTCGGCCTCGATGTACGTGGTCTTGCCCTCGGGCGTGCTGGTCAGCAGGGCCCGGGCGTGGCTCATCACGATGGGGTCGTTGTCGACGTAGACCACCCGCGCCTCGGGCGCCTCCGCCTGCGCGACCTCGTGCGTGTTGCCCTGGCTGGGGATGCCCGTGCCGAGGTCGAGGAACTGCCTGACGCCGAGCTGCGTGAGGTGGCGCACGGCCCGGCCGAGGAAGGCCCGGTTGTTCCTGGCGCTCTCGCGCACGCCTGGCACCGCCGCCATCGTCTGCTCGGCCACCTGGCGATCGGCCTCGAAGTTGTCCTTGCCGCCGAGCCAGTAGTCGTAGACGCGGGCCGAGTGGGGGACGTTGGGGTTGATCCCGTGCGGTGCGCTCACGTACAGGATCTTAGGTCATCCGCGGCGGGCGAGCGGTCCCCGTACTCAGACGGTGACGAAGTCCGCGATGACGACCGTGGCGTCCTCCTTCGGTTCGACGGCGGCGAGCTCGTCGTAAAACCGGTCCAGGCACGCGACCGGGGAGGCGCCCTCGGTGAGGAGCTCCGTCATGCGCTGCGCGCCGAGCGCCCGGACGACGCCGTCCGTCACGATGACCACCCGGTCGCCGGGGCGGATGGGCACGGTGCCGACCTCGGGATTGAGCGCCGCGGACACGCCGAGCCCGCGCGGTGGCGGGCCGTCGTCGGAGCGGTGCGGCGTGGTGAGCGGCACCGGTGGCGCGCCCTTCGCGCAGTGCCAGATCGCGCCGTTGCCGACGTGGGCGAAGCGCAGGCGCGGGCTCTCGCCGGGGTCGAGGACGATCAGGTCCAGGGTGCTGACCAGGGCGGGCATGGCGGGGTTGCGCAGGGCGGCGTTGCGTACGGCGCGGTGCGCCGCCTGGGCGCACTCCTCCAGGTCCTGCTCCCGCGTCCCCGCGTGCTGGGGGCGGCCCGCGACCACGGCGCCGAGCGCCAGGGCGGCCGCCGTGTGGCCCAGCTCCGTTCCGGCCGCGCCGTCGGCGGCGGCGATGAGCCGCTCCTGGATGACGTACGCGTCCGACGCCCGCCCGTGCGACCCCTCGTACGTGCCGCCCACCGCCACCAGCCGCGCCCGCGCCACCGGCATGCCGGTGAGCCATTGCCCGCGCCTGCCGCGGACGGTCATCACGGACAGGCAGCCGATCAGTATCGAGATCACGAAGACGGTCATGAGGTCCCCTTCCGCCGCGGCCGCCGCGGCACGGGCTCAGTAGACGCCCGTGCGCGGCGCAGCGGCTGACGGCCGATCAGCCGTCGTAGCGCTATGAGGACTGATCAACCCAGGTCCCGGCATGACGGCCGATCAGCCGTCATGCCCGGACGAGGGCCGCCGGGCCAGGGTGGGGAAGGGCGGTGCAGACCGCAGGAAGCCGGCCCAAGGAAAACAGCCATGCGACCCATGACCCCGTCCGCCGTCCCGACCGGAGAAAATCCATCCAGGTTTACCGGAGAAACCCAAATCCATTTCTTTTTGCCCACCTTGCCCTGCGTTATCGTGAGACCCGTCTTGTGCTCCCAGAGTGTGCGGACGGCCCATGGCTCACCCCGGTTCCACGAGATACGACTCGGCCACCAGGCAATTCGAAAAGGCCGTCGCGCGCACGGGCGCGGGCGCGCGCAGCGCGGTGGGCTCCGTGGCGGTCGTCTCGGCGGCGTTCGGCGCCGTCGCGCCGGTCTCGGTCGCGTGGCTGGCGCCCATGCTGGCGATCCATCTCGTGTGGACGGCGCTGTTCTTGCGCGTGTGGTGGCACAAGGAGCCGCTGCCGAACTGGCTGGTGGCCGGTGATGTGGCCATCACCGTCGCGTTGTGCCTCGCGCAGCGCCACCTCGTCGCCACGGAGGCGCTCGTCACGGGGTCGAGCTGGGTCGCGGGGCTGGTCACGATGACCATCGTCATCGCCGGGCTCTCCTGGGGGCCGAAGGTGGCCGTCCCCGTCGGGCTGGGCGTCGCGGGGGCGTTCGCGGCCGGCGTACGGCTCGCGTCCCCCACCCAGGACGTGGCCGGCACCTTGATGATCCACCTCGTCCAGCTCCTCGCGATCGTGATGCTGATGACGCTGCTGCGCCGCTCGGCCACCTCCGCCGACGCCTTCCTGAAGGAGAGCGCGCGCGCCGAGATCGCGCGCATGGTCGAACGGCTGCGCCGCGAGGACGAGCTGCGGCAGGTCGGCAGCATCCACGAGACGGCCCTGCACACGCTGACCATGGTCGGCCTGGGCACCTACGACCGGCCCACGCCCACGCTGCGAGACCAGGTCGCCACCGACCTCGCCGCTCTGGAGCAGCTGCGGGACCGGCCGCGCGCCGACTCCGTCCCGATCGCCCTGGACGCCCTGCTGGACGAGGTGGCCGGGCGGGCGAGGGGCCTGGACGTCCACCGGAGCCTGACACCGGAGACCGTGCCGGGGAACGTCGCCGAGCGGTTCGCTCGCGCCGTCACCGAGGCCCTGGCGAACGTCGCGCTGCACGCCGGCGTACGCGAGGCCGAGCTGGTCTCCAGCACGCGCGACGGCGAGGTCCGGGTGGAGGTCGCCGACACCGGCCGCGGGTTCGACCAGGACCGGTTGCCGCCCGACCGGTTCGGCGTACGCGGATCGATCCTCGACACGATGCGCTCCCTGCCGAACGGCGGCGCCGAGATCTCCTCCGGCGACCAGGGCACCCGCGTGCGCCTCTGGTGGCGGCCATGACCGAGGAGATCGAGCAGGTCGCGCAGCGGTACGCCCGCTACACCGCGCTCGGCGCCGCGGTGATCGCGGCCGTGTGGCACATCGGATACGACCTCACCGTCACGATCACCGGCTGGCCCGCTTTCCGCTGGCCCTGGCTGGCCGTGGCGGCCTGGGCCGTCTACTCCGCGGTCTTCGTGGTCGCCCTGCTGCCCCTGTCGCGCACCTCGCGCGGGCCGGTCAGAATCCGCGAGCTCGCCCTCGTCACGCTGGGCGTCGACGTCGCCGTGATCGTGTCCCTCCGCCCGGGAGAGCTGCTCGGCATCAGCGACTGGGCGTGGGGCTCCGTGGGCTGGATCGGCGTCATGCTGGTGTGGGGCCGGCCGCGCTGGCGGGCCGAGCTGATCGCGTTCCTCTCCGCCAACGCCGGCATCATGCTGGTGGCGATGGCCCTGACCGGGACGTTCGACCGCGTGTCCGTCTCCAAATACCTGGTGGTCATCGCCGGCGGCATCACCATGCAGCTCGGCTACACGTGGGGCTGCCACGTGCTGCGGGCCCGTGCCGAGGACGCCGTGCTGCTGGCCCGCCGGCTCGCCGCCGACGACGCCTGGCAGGAGTCGGCCCACCGCATCCACGCCGACCGGCTCCGCAGGTACGCCGCCATCCGCGACGTGGCCGAGACGCTGCTGACCCAGCTCGCCGACGGCGCAGACCCCGGCGATCCCCGCGTACGCGAGGACTGCACGGCCGGCGCCCTGCGTCTGCGCCGGCTCATCACGGAGCGGGAGGACGTACCCGACGAGCTGGTGTCGGCGCTGCGCGAGCGCATCGACGCGGCCGAGCGGCGCAAGGTCATGGTGACGGCGCCGCCGTTCGGCGACTACCTGCCCGGCATCCCGGACGGCGTGCGGGAGGATCTGCTCAGAGCGCCCATCCGCGCGCTGGACGGGGCCAGATCGCGGGCGCGCGTCACCGTGTCCGCGATGTCCACCATGGTGAGCGTGGCCGTCGTGGCCGACAACGACGACCTGCCCGTCAGCGCCACTCCGATCCACGAGCCGAGCGGCGTCGTCGTCACCTATCAGCGGCAGGGAGGGGAGGTATGGGTCAACAGCATCTGGCAGGGCCCGTGACGGTGGCGCTGGTGGAGGACCACCAGGTCGTCGTGGACGGGGTCAGGTCGTGGTTCGGCCCGCCGAGCCCGGTGGAGCTGGTCGCGCAGGGGCCGACCATCGAATCCGTCCTCGGCACCGAAGCCGACGTGCTGCTGCTCGACCTCAACCTCAACGGCACCATGGTCATCGACCGGGTCGCCGAGCTGTGCGGGAGCGGGCAGCGGGTCATCGTCTTTTCGGAGCACGAGGAGCCGGAGACGGTGCGCGCCGTGCTGGACGCGGGCGCCTCGGCCTTCATCGGCAAGGGACGGGCCACCCGCGAGTCCTGCGTCGAGACCATCCTCGAGGTGGCCGCCGACCGGCCCAGCGTGACGCCGCCGATGGCGCAGGCGATCGCGACGGACGAACGGCCGCACCGGCCGCAGCTGTCGGACAAGGAGCGGGCGGCGCTGCTGTTCTGGTTCCAGTCGATGTCCAAGGCGTCGGTGGCGGCGCGGATGGGGATCAAGGAGCGCACCGTGCGGCAGTACATCGACCGGGCCCGCGTGAAGTACGCGGCGGCGGGCCGCCCCGCCCCTACGAAGGAGAAGCTCCTGATCTGCGCCATCCAGGACGGCCTCGTCCAGCCCGACGAGGTCACCGTCTACACGTCCCTGGCCGCCAAGACACCGCCCGGCGAGGGATGAAAGCTCCTGGACCTCGGCCCTACCGGCAGGAGGGGGCCGGCAGGGCCGGGGCCCAGGTCACGACTTCCCACGGATGAGAAGATCGGCAGGGTCGAAGCTGATCGGGAATGGTGCTGTCGGGTTCGCGACAGTACCGCCCTTATAGGCGGTCGGCGGACCGTAGCGGTCGCCGTCTAGCTCGTAGACATAGAGAGTCGGCCCTTCATCCGGCTCGATCCGCCAGTAGATAGGGATGCCCGCCTTTGCATATGCATGGGTCTTGAGACCAGCATCCCGCATCTTGGTGCTCGGGCTGACGATCTCTGCGGCGAGCAGAACGTCGCGAGGCGAGAACATGAGCCCCTCGCTCTCCGTCGATTCCTCAGGCACGACGACAAGGTCGGGGATGTAGTAGTCCTTGTCGGTCACCAGCAGATTGACGGTCGACAAGGGCTCCAGCTCAGGCGGCATCGCATCATCGAGAATGCGCTGCAGCCGGTAGATGATGCGCTGGTGCAGGCGGGTAGGGGCTGGGCTCACCAGCAGGCTCCCGTCGAAGAGCTCGTAGTGCTTCCCGTCGCACGGAAACTCAAGCAGGCGGTCGACCGTGAGAGGTGGGTCACCGGGAAGGACAATGCCCCTCGGGGTTGGTTCGATCGTTGCCATCGCGGTCACCCACTCAGTATCGGGAGTCTCGCCCTCGCCAACATGCTAGTTCCCCAAATACCATCACTTGAAGTCATCGACGTGTCACATTGCGTCGTGCATGTCTCGGTCCAGGTCAGCCAGTCGTCCGACGTTTCGACGCCGCCGTACGCGCCACCTGCCGTCCCTCCTGGACCCCGTCCACTTGGGGCAGTGGCGCGTGGCGGGTGACCTCGCGTTTGATCGCCGCATGGTCCTCCCAGGGAATCCGTGGGCGGGGGAGCCCGCGGGCCGCCAGATAGCCGGCGGCGGTCCTCCGCCAGGACCGCACCGTGCGGATCACCGCGGCGGGAGCGTTGCCCAGGGCGCCGGGTATGAAACGGGTAGGTGCGAAGACCCATCCCTGATCACCTCGGCTGATCCGCCCGGCCGTGACGAAGCTGCGAAGCTCCCACAGCTTCTCGTCGTGGCGGTGGCAGAGGATCGACGCGGGCCCCGGCCGCAGTTCCGCCGCGTCGGGCGTGTCCACCACGAACACCTTGGACCTCGGGTCGGCGCGCAGCCGTACCCTCAGCGGCCGGGGAAAGCCCCGATCGTCGACGACGACCAGGACGGCGCTGTGGTAGGAGGGCAGGTGCGCGGTCGTCTCGTCGTACGCGTCCCGATTCGGTCCGCCGGGCGCCGGTTCGGCGAAGGGGACCGGTGCGTCCAGCGGCGGCCTGGTGAGCACCGCGGTGGGCGTCACGGTGATCAGCAGGCGCATGTAGTAGAAATCGAGAAGGTGCCGGGTGAGCGCGTTCGCGCTGTACTGCTGGGATGCCGGCTGGCGTTCGTACACCAGGGCCCAGAACCTCTCCAGGCCGTCGACGGCGGTCACCACCTGGTCGGGGCAGGTGGCGGTGCCCTGGACGAGCACCTGCGGCGCGGAGTGCTGACCGCTTCCGGTCGGATCCGAGAACAGCAGCGCGACCCGGGGATCGCGCCGGATGTTGTAGGCCTTCTGCGGCAGGGCGATCGAGGTGGTGATCAGGATCGTGCCGTCGTCCCGGCGCAGCGGAATCGTCGGCCAGGCGATGGGGACGCCGCTCCTGCCGATGGTGACGAACTCGCACGTACGGTACCCGTCGATGACGGGGACGAGCGGAGCGGGGAAGGCGAGCGCCGCTTCGGACATGAGGTCTCCTGGATGTGACATGTCGATCTGGTCTGTGTTCCGCAGTGTGGAGGGGGCCGCTTGGCGCTGACTCGATCCTGACTTGGCGGATCCGGGTGCCGCGGTACGACATCATCCGGTCCGGTGCGGGAGCGGGGTCACGGTGCGGGCGTCCCCGCCGCCGCGCCGCGGCCGGCCGCACCACGGCCAGGACCAGCGGCCTCAGCAGGTGAAACTTTCACCGGGCGGGGGCGTCTCCGGAAAGCCTTTTCCGCTGTTCACTGGCCCAGTGGCCAGGCCGGATCGTCAAGCCGGAATGTTGACAAAGGTTCGTCATTTGTACGGATCTATGCAGTCAGATACCGTCGCCCACCGGGAGCGCTCCTAGCCACCGGAACCCCGACCGGAACACGGAGACCGCACTATGCCCCAAGTAGCACCACACCGCTGGGCGCTGCGCGCCCTGGCCCTGCTGATGTCCATGGCGATGATCTTCGCTGTCCCGCTGACGGACACCGCGTCGGCGCACGGGTCGGTCGTCGATCCGGCCTCCCGCAACTACGGCTGCTGGCTGCGCTGGGGCCACGACTTCCAGAACCCCGCCATGCAGCAGCAGGACCCGATGTGCTGGCAGGCCTGGCAGGACAACCCGAACGCCATGTGGAACTGGAACGGGCTCTACCGCAACGAGGTCGGCGGCAACCACGAGGCGGCCGTCCCCAACGGCCAGCTGTGCAGCGGCGGCCTGGCCGAAGGCGCCCGCTACCGCTCCATGGACACGCCCGGCCCGTGGACGATGACGAACCTCGGCAGCACGTTCGACATCCGCCTGAACGACCAGGCCAGGCACGGCGCCGACTACATCAGGGTGTACATCACCCGCCAGGGCTACGACGCCACGACCACGCCCTTGGGGTGGAACCACCTGGAGCTGGTCCGCGAGACCCCCAGGTACGGGCAGAGCGACACATACATGATCAACGGTCTGAGCAAGGGATCGCGTACCGGCCGCCACGTCATCTACACCGTCTGGAAGGCCTCGCACATGGACCAGACCTACTACATCTGCAGCGACGTCAACTTCTCCTGAGCTTGACGTGATGGCTCCGCCGGGCGTGCCTCGTGCGCCCGGCGGGTGCGCTATGAGCGGGGCTCGTTCGGGAGGAGGGTGCCCAGGGGGCCGAGATCCAGATTGAGGTCGTCGTCCGCGATGTCGTAGCGGTCCTTGAGATCGGTCATGGCCTTGTCGAGGCGCATGAGGGCGAGACCGAGCGCCTCGGTCTGTGCCTCGGTGAGATCGCCCTCGTCCACGCGGCGCAGAGCCTGGCGTTCCATGAGCTGGCGGATCAGCTCGACCAAGGTCAGCACGAGGCAGATGAGGTCGTGCTCGACCTGGTCGGGGTCGGTTTCCAGGCGGCGGGTCATGTCAGCTCCGCGCGGACGGAGGTGATCAGGGCGCGCAGGGACACGTGGACCAGGTCCACCTCGGCGATGGAGATCACCAGGTCGCCGCTCAGGACGACGCCCCCGGCCAGCAGCCGGTCGAGCAGATCGACCAGCGCGATCTCCCTCTGGGCGAGTTCCGCGGTCATTTCCGCTCCTCGAGCGTGGTGCCTTCCCGCTCCTCCAGCGCGGTACGTTCCCCTTCCTCGAGCACGGCGCGTTCCCGTTCCTCGATCGTGGTGAAGGAGTAGGCGGGCCATGGGCCGGTCACCTCGACGCGCATGTCGTCCCATCGGGTGGCCAACTCCGCCGCGGCCTCGGCGAAGGCGTGCGAGTCCTCGATGAGGTAGGCCGCGTTGAGCGCCATCACCCCGTCGTGCCGCGACAGCCGCCGGTCCTGGAGGCGGTGCCGGTGGCAGGCGATCGCGTGGGACGCCAGCCGATCGTGCGCCTGCTCGGCCCGGTCCGCCAGCGACCGTGCGGCGTCCTCGCGCCCGCGCCGCTGAGCGCCCCGCCGCCGCAGGTACGCCGTGCCAGGACGCGACCCCTCGTCACCGGTTCGCGAGAGGGGGCCGACCTGAGCGGTGCCGTACACCTTGACGCCCCACTCCGCACGGCCCGCCACCCTCGACAGCGCCTGCCGGATCCCCGGCTGCCGTTCCGCCAGCAGTTCCCCGACCCGGCGGTCGTCGTGGAAGACCGTGGCCAGCCGTACCGGGGCGGTGGGGGCGAGGGCGGCGACCGCTCGCACCACGGCGTGATGCGCACGCGCGGTCGCCTCCAGCCACGCCAGGTTCTCCAGGTTCTCGCGCAGCGCCCGCTCGCCGTACTCCGACAGCGGCACCGTGCTGACGACCGCCGCCAGCCCGGCGTGCTCGACGACGCGAACCGGGCTGCCGGACACCCCGGCCAGGCGCGGCAGGGCCGCGTGGCGGGATTCGGTGACGGCGTACAGGTAGACGGCCGTGTCAGTCATGCGGATCCCTCCCCGGCGTCCGCTCCAGCTCGGCGATCCTGGCCCGCAGCTCGCGGTTCTCCACCAGGACGTCCCGGCGGGCCCGCGAGGACAGCGACGGGTCGTGCTCCCACCAGTCGATGCCCAGTTCCTTCGCCCGGTCCACCGAGGCGACCAGAAGCCGGATCTTGATGGTGAGCAGCTCGATGTCCAGCAGGTTCACCCGGACGTCGCCGACGACCACGATGCCCTTGTCGAGCACCCGCTCCAGGATGTCGGCCAGGTCGGCGGGCTCGCGACGGGCCGGCTCCGACGCGGGCCCGGAGCGTACCCAGGAGATGTCGGCCACGACCTCACCTCCTCGGCGCCCGCAGCAGCCGGTCCAGCAGCTCCTCCTCCCGCGCGGCCGCCTCCTGCTCGGAGATCTCGCCGGCGGCCAGGTCGGCTGCCACGTCCTCCAGCGCACGCCTGATGCGCACCGGGTCGTACAGCTCCTCCTCCGCGCGGTCCCGCAGGAACTCCGCCATCCGCACGACCGCGAACGCGGGCGCGAGCGGCCACGTGACCAGACGCGTGATCACGACTGCCGCCCCTGCAGGGAGCCCACGAAGTCGTACGGGGGCAGCGGGCCGATCAGGCGCAGCCGCACGCGGCCCGCCCACTGGCGGCCGAGCTCCTCGATCGCCTCCTCGAACCCGTCCTGCTGTCCCTGTTCGACCAGGAACGCCAGGTTCGCCACCTCGTCCTCCCTGGCCGGCGGCCGCGGCGCCACCTGCTCGGCGTACGGGGACAGCGCGGCCGCCAGCCGATCGGTGTCGCCGCTCTGCTTGCGGGCCATGGCCTGGGCGATGACCTCGCCGAGCCGCAGGCGCTCGTCGTAGCTCGCCTCCTCGGGCACCCCGCGGATCCGCTCGCGCAGCTCCAGCACCGCCGGCTCCTCGCGCAGCACCTCCAGGTACGCGGAGTCGTTCTCGTACCGGCCCTTCACGACCAGCTCGACCCGGCCACGGATCTGCTCCAGGTCGGCCAGGAACGCGTCCTGGTTGGCGGCGAGCAGCTCGTCGGAGATCTCCTGCGGCCCGGTCATGGCCGCGCCGAAGCGGAACGGCAGCACCGGGATGTGCCGGCGCGCCAGCTCCTCCAGCACCCGCTCGTGGGAGAGCAGGTCGTCGCGGGTGCCGAGCGGGCGATCCGCCGGCAGGTCGCTGACCAGGGCGCCGCACTGGTTGTGCGTCACCAGCGTCACCGCCGCGCCGCCGATCCCGTGCAGGTCGGCCGGCAGGCTGGTGTCGGTGTACGTGACGCCGTAGATGTACTGGTTTGTCATGACTGTTCACCATCCGTCTCGACGGTCACGCCTTTGACGACGACCTGGGTCTCCTTCTGCGCCGCCGGGCCGATCGGCTCTCGTACGTCGACGGAGATCTCTTCGCCGCGGATGTCGAGTCGTTCGATGGCCTGCGCGTATCGCAGGTAGGTCTCGACGCTGGCCACCACGACCCGCGCCTGGATGGTGAGCACCTCTATGCCGATCAGTGAAACCTGAACGAATGCGTCGATCACGAGCCCCTTGTCCAGAATGAGCTCGACGACGTCACCCAGGCCGCTGGAGCCGGAGCGCTCAACGACAGCCGGGGTTGACATGATCTCTCCCTCCTTTAGAGAGCACGATGAAATTTCATCCTGTGTCGGTTCTTCGTCGACTTCTATGTCGTTTGACCTATTCGTCGAGATAGGCCGGATTGGATGACAACTTCGGATTTTTCGATCGCCGTCTTCGAAACTTTCACCCGGCCGGCGCGGGCCGCGGCACGTCGTTTCCGCTGCTCATCGGGCACGTCGGCCAGGGCGCACGGGGTACGGGGAGGCATTGACATGGATCATCATTTGTGCGGAATTATTCCGTCAGATACCGTCACCCGCGGGAGCGTTCCTAGCCGTCGGACCCCGGCTGGAACATGAAGATCGCATTACACCCGGCCGCCGTCGCATAGCCGGCGGCCGGGCCCTACGAGGAGCGCGGACGGGTCGAGGCCCGGACGGCCAGCTCTATGGGGTGCACCCGCTCCGTCCCCACCGGCGCCGCGCCCGACAGCAGCTCGAACAGCAGCTCGGCGCAGCTCGCCCCGGCCTCCTTCGGACGCAGGTCGATCGCCGTGATCGGCGGGTCGGCCAGCCGCGTCCCCGCGCCGTCCACGCATGAGGCGAGCAGCATGTCCACCCCGGCCTCCGCCACGGCCGAGCAGAAGTCGGAGCTGGCCGCCCGCTACGGGCTCGACCAGCCGTTGATCATGCAGTACGGGCACTGGCTGGCCGCCGTCGCGGGCGGCGACTTCGGCATCTCCATGATCAGCCGCCAGCCGGTCGGCACGGAGCTGCTGGCCCGCCTGCCGATCACCGCCGAGCTGACCGTCCTGGCTGTGGCCGTGAGCGCGCTGGCCGGGGTGCCGCTGGGGGTGCTCACCGCGGTCCGCGCGAGGGGAGGGCGGGACCCGGGCGGCGGCGGGGCGGCCGGCCGCCTGCTCAGCGGGCTCGGCGTCAGCGTGCCGGAGTTCGTGCTGGGCAGCCTGGTGGTGTTCGTGTTCTCCCGGTACACGCTCGGCCTGGAGGTCGGCGCCTGGGTGCCGTTCACCCAGGATCCGGCCGCGAACCTGGCCACGCTGGTGCTGCCTGCCGCCGTGCTGTCGGTGTTCGCCATCTCGGTCACGGCCAGGACCACCCGCGACGCCGTCATGGGCGTGCTGGTGGAGCCGTACGTCACGGCGGCCGTCGGGCGCGGTGAGTCGCCGTGGTTCATCGTCAGGCACCACATCCTGCGCAACGCCGCCACGCCGGTGGTGACGCTGCTCGGCACGATCATCGCGTATCTGCTGGGCGGGGCGCTGATCGTGGAGCACGTGTTCAACCTGCCGGGCGTCGGGTCGTACATCGTGCAGGCCGTCGGCCGCCGCGACTACGCGGTCGTGCAGGCCGGGGTGCTGCTGGCGGCCGCGGTGTTCATCGTGATGAACGTGCTGATCGACCTGCTCGTCGGCGTTCTGGACCCGAGGCTCGGCGTGCTGGCGGGGAGGCGCTCGTGAAGAGGCTGGATCGCCTGTCCATCGGAGGGCTGGCCTGCCTGCTGGTCCTGGTGGTGTTCGCGCTGGGCTCGCTGGTGGGCGCCGGGGGAGACCCGGACGCGATCGTCGGCCCCCGCCTGCAGCCGCCGGGGCCCGGCTGGTGGCTGGGCACCGACAACCTGGGCCGCTCGGTGCTGCCCCGCGTCATGGAGGGAGTGGGCACGACGCTGCTGCTGTCGTCGGTCGCCGTGCTGGTCACGGCGGCGATCAGCGCGACGTTCGGCATCGTCGCCGGATATCGTGGCGGCTACCTGAACGAGCTGGTGATGCGCCTCGTGGAAGTGCTCTACTCCTTCCCTGCCATCGTGCTCGCGATCCTGGTCGCCGCCGTGCTCGGCCCGGGGCAGCTCGCGGCGCTGGCCGGCATCGTGCTGGTGACGATCCCGCTGATGACCCGGCTGGTGCGGGCCGCCGCCGTCGCCGTGTCCCAGCGCGACTACGTCACCTCCGCCGTCATCAGCGGTGCCCGGCTGCCGCGCGTGCTCGGCCGCCACGTGCTGCCGAACGTGGCCGGCACGATCGCGGTGCAGGGCACGTACGCATTGAGCGTGGGCATCGCGGTCGAGGGCGGGCTGAGCTTCCTCGGCTTCGGCGTGCAGCCGCCGCAGGCGTCGCTCGGGGTGCTCATCCAGCAGGGCGGCACGTACATGATCGCCGCGCCCTGGCTGATCCTCGGCCCCGGGGTCGTGCTCGTGGCGGCGATCCTGGCGATCAACGTGGTGGGTGACGGGCTGCGCGACCGGTTCGAGCCCAGGGAGACGAGGTCACTGACATGAGCCTGCTCGCCGTGCGCAACCTGGTGATCGACTACGCGGAGACGCGGGCGCTCGACGGCGCCGATCTCGACGTGGGGCAGGGGGAGACGGTCGGCCTGGTCGGCGAGAGCGGGTCGGGCAAGTCCACGCTCGGCTCCGCGGTCGGCCGGTTGCTGACCAGGAGCGCCCGGCGTACCGAGGGGGAGGTGCTGGTCGCCGGGGAGCCGGTGTTCGACCTGGCTCCCCATGCGCTGCGCAAGCTCCGCAGGAAGCGCCTCGGGTTCGTCTTCCAGGACCCGATCGCCTCGCTCGACCCGACGATGCGCGTCGGCGCCCAGCTCCGCCTGGTGCTCGGGCGCGGCGCCGACGTGGGCTTCCATCTGGGGCGGGTGAAGCTGGACGACCCCCGGGTGGTGCGCTCGTACCCGCACCAGCTCTCCGGCGGCATGGCGCAGCGCGTGGCCATCGCCATGGCCATGGCCACCTCGCCCGAGCTGCTCGTCGCCGACGAGCCGACCGCCGCCCTGGACAGCCAGGTGCGCGAGGAGGTGCTGAACATGATCTTCTCGCTGGCCGACGGCGCCGGGACGAGCATCCTGTGGCTCAGCCACGACCTGCCCGCCGTCGCCCGCCGGTGCGACCGGGTCGCGGTCATGTACGGCGGCCGCGTCGTCGAGCGCGGCCCCGCCCGCGAGGTGCTCGGCAAGCCCGCCCACCCCTACACGGCGGCCCTGGCCGGGTCGGCACCCGCCGCCGCGGCCCACGGCGTCCGCCTGGAGCCCGTGCCGGGGCGCCCGCCCGTGCTCAGCGGCCCCTCGCCCGGCTGCGCCTTCGCGCCCCGCTGCACGTTCGCGGTCGAGCGCTGCGATCATGAGCGCCCGGAGCCCGTCCGGGTCCGCGAGCAGCAGGTGCTCTGCCACCGGGCCGCCGAGTTGGAGGACCACCTGGTCCAAGGCCACGCGCCGGAGGTGACCGCATGATCCCGCGACGCGAACGAGGTGCCCGTGTGATCCCGCGACCCGAGCCGGAGGCGACCGCATGATCCTCGAACTCGACGACGTCACCGTCACCTTCACCGCCGGGCCGCCGCTGCGGCGCATCCACCTGGACGCCATGAAGCACGTCTCCCTGTCCGTCGCCGAGGGCGAGACCCTCGGCCTGGTCGGCGAGTCCGGCTCCGGCAAGACGACCACCAGCCGGGTCGCCCTCGGCCTGCACCGGCCGACCTCCGGCGCGGTCCGGTTCGACGGCCGCCCCTTCCCCAGGCGGCGGCGCGAGCTGGCCGGCCGCATGCAGGCCGTGCTCCAGCACCCGCACTGGTCGCTCAACCCGAGGATGCGCGTCGGCCAGAGCGTCGCCGAGCCCCTGACGGTGCTCGGCCGCCCGGCCGGCGACAACAGGGGGAGCGGAGCTCCCGAGCTCATGGGAACAGTCACCGAGATGCTCGAACACGTCGGCCTGGAGGCGTCGTTCGCCGGCCGCTACCCGCACGAGCTGTCCGGCGGCCAGCGGCAGCGCGTTTCCATCGCCCGCGCCCTGGTCACCAGGCCCGGTTTCATCGTGTTCGACGAGGCCGTCAGCGCGCTCGACGTCTCCGTACAGGTGCAGATCCTCAACCTGATCAAGGACCTGCAGGCCGAGTACGGCTTCAGCGCCCTGTTCATCTCCCACGACCTCGGCGCGGTCCGCTACGTCGCCGACCGGATCGCGGTCATGCGCGCCGGCGAGATCGTCGAGACCGCCGACACCGCCACGTTCTACGCCGCACCCGCCCATGAGTACTCGAAGCAGCTATTGGAGGCCCTGTGAAAGACACTGTGACCAACGAGCCACGGCTCGCCCGGCCGTCCGCGTTCGCGTCCGGGGTTCCACGCAACGCGGACCTGCCGCTGACCCCGCAGCCCAGCCCGGGCCGCGGGTCGGTGGCGTTCGACCTGCCCGGCGTGTACGTGGGCACCGCCGAGTACGCCGAGGGCCCCACGGGCTGCACGGTGATCCACGTCCCGGCGGGCGCCAGGACGGCGGTGGACGCGCGGGGCGGCGCGGTCGGGATGAGCGGCGGCTACGAATTCAACCACGCCATCTGCCTGGCCGGCGGCTCGGTGTACGGGCTCTCCGCCGCGGCCGGCGTGAGCGATGAACTGCTGGCCCGCCGGGAGAACCGGGTCCGCTGGGACGACCTGCAGCTCGTCTCCGGCGCGGTGATCTACGACTTCCCGGCCCGGGACACCGCCGTCTACCCCGACGGCGAGCTGGGCCGGGCCGCGCTGCGCAACGCCGTCGAGGGTGAATTCCCGGTGGGCCGGTGCGGCGCCGGGCGCACGGCGAGCGCGGGCAAGGTCGAGTTCGGCCGGGCCGAGTTCGCCGGGCAGGGCGCGGCGTCCGGCACGTTCGGCGAGGTCAAGGTGCTGGTGGCGACCGTGGTCAACGCCGTGGGGGCGGTGATGGGCCGGGACGGGCGGATCATGCGCGGCAACTACCATGCCGAGGAGGGCGTACGCCGCCACCCGAGCGCCGACTACGCCGAGGCCATCGGCAATCCCGCGCCCGCCGTCATGGGCAACACCACGCTCACCGTGATGCTGACGAACGTGCGGCTGACCGACGTCGAGCTGCTCCAGATCGGCCGCCAGGTGCACAGCTCCATGCACCGCGGCATCCAGCCGTTCCACACGCTGACCGACGGCGACGTGCTGTTCGCGATGACCACCGACGAGGTGGACCTGGTGGGCGTCAAGCCGACGGGCCTGGGGACGCTGGCGTCCGAGGTCGCGTGGGACGCGATCCTGAGCGCGGTGGAGTGAGCATGGGAGCCGACCCCCGCATCCAGGGACAGGTTCGCCGCGCTACCGCCAGGGGTAGCGCTTTCCGTGTGACCTTTCCCACGTTCACGTCCACGCAACTCGACCCCCGAGCCCGCGGCAAGGAGCTCGGCACTCACCGGCGCTCGGAGATCGCCGCGAACCTCGCCGGCTACATCGACCTGTTCACGGTCGCCGGGGCCACCCCGGCGCAGGTCCGCGCGTGGGGTGAGCGGGCGCTCGACCGCAGTGCCGCGTGGGCGCCGCACCTGGCCGAGGAGATCGCCGGGATCGCGGCGGGCGCCGGTCTCGAGTCCTGGCAGGTGGCCGTGATCAACGCGCGCACCGAGATCCTGGCCGCCATCGGCGCGGTCGGCGAGGGGGAGTGCTCCACGTCCGTCGTGCTGCCCGGGCCGCGTACGGTGCAGACCTGGGACTGGCACGACCACCTGCGCGACGCGCCCATGCTCTGGGAGCTCGAGAGCCGCCCCGGGCACGTCGTGCGCACGTTCACCGAGGCCGGGGCGCTGGCCAAGATCGGGGTCAACACGGCCGGGCTCGGCATCCACTTCAACATCCTGCGCCACGAGTCCGACTCCGCCGACCTCGGCGTGCCCGTGCACCTGATCGCCCGCAGGATCCTGGACGAGGCCGCCACCGTCGAGGAGGCCGCCGACCTCGCCCGCTCCGCCACGGTCTCGGCCTCGACCGTCATCACGGCCGTGACCTCGGCGGACGCGGGCTCGATCGAGATCTCCCCGGCCGGGGTCACCGTCATCCCGCCGGAGCCGGGCGGCGTCCTGCAGCACTGCAACCACTTCCTCGACCCCGCGCTCGCGGAGGGGGAGCGGCACGCCACCGCCCGGCCCGGCACGTACGCCCGCCTCCAGCACCTGCGCGACCACGTCGAGGATCTGTCCGGCGACGACCACACCGCGCGGGCGCTGGCCATGCTCAGTCACGGCCCCGGCGCGGCGCCCGTCTGCGCCCATCCGGACCCTTCCCAGCCGATCAACCAGCGGTGGGAGACCCTGGCGACGATCGCGCTCGACCTGCCGGCCGGGCGGCTGCGGGTGCACCAGGGCGGGCCCTGCCAGGTCACCGAGGCGACCTGGCAGACGTTCTGACCGTCAGTGGAACGCGGCGATCCCGGTCAGCGCCCTGCCCAGGACCAGCGTGTGGATCTCCGAGGTCCCCTCGTAGGTCAGCACGGACTCCAGGTTCACGGAGTGCCTGATCACCGGGTATTCGAGGGTGATGCCGCTCGCACCGAGCAGCGTGCGGCACGTCCTGGCGATGTCCAGGGCCTCGCGCACGTTGTTCAGCTTGCCCGCGCTCACCTGCTCGGAGGTGAGCGTGCCCGCCTCCTTCAACCGGCCCAGGTGCACCGCGAGCAGCAGGCCCTTGCCCAGCTCCAGCGTCATGTCGGCGAGCTTCTCCTGGGTGAGCTGGTACGACGACAGCGGCCTGGCGAACACCTCGCGGTCGCCCGCGTACGCGATCGCCGTCTCCAGGCAGTCCAGTGCCGCGCCCATCGCCCCGAACACGATCCCGAACCGCGCCTCGTTCAGGCAGCCCAGCGGCCCGGACAGGCCCCTCGCGCCGGGCAGCATGGCCGCGTCCGGCAGCCGCACCCCGTCGAGCACCAGCTCGCTCGTTACGCTCGCGCGCAGCGAGATCTTGTGCTTGATGTCGCCGGCGGTGAAGCCGGGCGTGCCCGCCGGGACCAGGAAGCCCCTGATCCCGTCGTCCGTGCGGGCCCACACCACCGCCACGTCCGACACCGAGCCGTTGGTGATCCACATCTTGGTGCCGTTCAGCACCCAGTCGCCGCCCTCGCGCTTGGCCGTGGTCCGCATGCCCGCCGGGTCGGAGCCGAAGTCCGGCTCGGTCAGGCCGAAGCAGCCGATGCGCTCGCCGGCCGCCATCGCGGGCAGCCACTCCTGCTTCTGCTCCTCGCTGCCGTACTTCCAGATCGCGTACATGGCCAGCGAGCCCTGCACCGACACCAGGCTGCGCAGCCCGGAGTCGGCGGCCTCCAGCTCCAGGCAGGCCAGCCCGTACGCGACCGCGCCGAGGCCGGCGCAGCCGTACCCCTCCAGGTGCATGCCGAGCACGCCGATCCCGCCGAGGGTGCGGGCCAGCTCGCGGGCCGGCAGCTCCCCGCTCTCGAACCAGCCGGCGACGTGCGGCCGGATCTCGCGGTCGCACACCTTCCTGACCGTGTCCCTGATCTCGCGTTCTTCGTCGGTCAGCAGTGTGTCCAGGGCGAACAGCGCGGTCGGCGCGATCATTGCGAGCCTCCGTATTTTGGATCCAATATTGAAAATCCAATATGACACAGTTAGAGTGCGTTGACCATGGACGTTATGAATCTCCCTGTGTTGAATCTCATTGGGGGCCGCTGGACCGAAGGGGACGGCGAGGAGTTCGCCGGCACCAACCCGGCCCGGCCGGTCGAAGTGGTGGCCCGCGGCCGGTTCGCCACGGCGCGGGAGGTCGAGCGGGCCGTCGCCGCGGCCCGCGAGGCCGCGCCCGGCTGGGCGGCCACCCCGCACCACTCCCGCGCGGCCGTGCTGGTCGCGGCGGCGGACATCGTGGACGGAAGGGCCGGCGAATGGGGCGCCGAGCTGGCCCGCGAGGAGGGCAAGACGCTGCCCGAGGCGGTCGCCGAGGTCCGCGGCGCGGCCCGTATCCTGCGCTACTACGCGGGCGAGGCCGACCGGGAGAGCGGCGAGATCTACGCCTCGCCGCGGGCCGGCGAGAACGTCCTCGTCGTCCGCAAGCCGATCGGCGTGATCGGCATGATCACGCCGTTCAACTTCCCGATCGTCATCCCGGCCTGGAAGATCGGACCCGCGCTCAGCTACGGCAACACCGTGGTGTGGAAGCCGTCGTCGCTGGTGCCGCTGCTGGCGTACCGGCTGGCGCAGGCGCTGACCGAGGCGGGCCTGCCGGACGGGGTGCTCAACCTCGTGTACGGCGAGGCCGACGTCGGCACGGCCATCGTCGGCAACCCCGGCGTGAACGCGGTCTCCTTCACCGGCTCCACGGCGGTCGGCCGGGCCGTCATCGCGCGCTGCGGCGAGCTGGGCAAGCCGGTGCAGACCGAGATGGGCGGCAAGAACGCCTCCATCGTGCTCGCCGACGCCGACCTCGACCACGCGGCCGAGCAGGTCGTGCTGGGGGCGTTCCGGTCCACGGGGCAGAAGTGCACGGCCACGTCGCGGCTCATCGTGGCCTCCGAGGTGGCCGACGAGCTGCTCGACCGGGTCGCCGCCCGCGCCTCGCGCCTCGTGGTCGGCGACCCGCTGGAGGCGGGCGTCGAGATGGGCCCCCTGGTCAGCTCGGCCGCCCGCGACCGGGTGTCGGCCGGGGTGCTACGGGCCGTGGAGGAGGGCGCCAAGCCGCTGGCGGGCGGCGGCTCCGACGGCCGGGAAGGCTGGTTCGTGCCGCCGACCGTGCTCGACCTGCCGGGGACCGGAGTGGACTTCTGGCACACCGAGCTGTTCGGGCCGGTCGTCGGCGCCGTGCGGGCGGAGGGTCCCGAGGAGGCGCTGGGGCTGGCCAACCTCAGCGACCACGGTCTGTCCGCGGCCATCTTCACCCGGGACCTCGGGGTCGCGCTGAAGGCGGTGGAACGGCTGGAGGTGGGGGTGCTGCACGTCAACTCCGAGTCGGCGGGGACGTTCCCGTACGTGCCGTTCGGCGGGACCAAGCAGAGCGGTTTCGGGCCCAAGGAACAGGGGCGGGCCGCCCGCGAGTTCTTCACCCAGACGGTGACCGTCTACCTCGGGGCGCCGGCGTGAGCGAGCGCAGCGAGCGAACAATCAAACGCAGCAGCGGTGCCCTGTCCGGGCTGCTCGTGGCCGACTTCGGCCGGGTGCTGGCCGGGCCCTACGCCACGATGCTGCTGGCCGACCTGGGGGCCGAGGTGGTCAAGGTGGAGCGGCCCGGGGCCGGGGACGACACCCGCGAGTGGGGGCCGCCGTACGCCCCCGGGGGCGAGGCCACGTACTTCCTCGGCGTCAACCGCAACAAGCGCTCGATCGCGCTCGACCTGCGCGCCGACGTGGAGGTCGCGCGGGCCCTGGCGGCCCGCGCGGACGTGCTCGTGGAGAACTTCCGGCCGGGGACGATGGACCGGCTCGGGCTCGGGTACGACGCGCTGCGGGAGCTCAATCCGGGGTTGATCTACTGCTCGATCACCGGGTTCGGGTCGGGGGCGGGAGCCGGGCTGCCGGGGTACGACCTGATCGCGCAGGCGGTGGGCGGGCTGATGAGCGTCACCGGCGAGCCGGACGGGCCCGGGACGAAGGCGGGCGTGGCACTGGTGGACGTGATCACCGGCCTCCACGCCGCCCTCGGCATCCTGGCCGCCCTGCACCACCGTGACCAGACCGGAGAGGGCCAGCGCATCGAGGTCTCCTTGCTGTCCTCGCTCCTCTCCGCGCTGACCAACCACGCCTCCGCCTACGCCGCCGCAGGGGTGGTGCCGCGCGCCATGGGCAACCGGCATCCCAGCATCGTGCCGTACGAGGTGTTCGAGACCGCCGACCGCCCGCTGGTGATCGCGGCCGGGAACGACCGCCAGTTCCAGGCCCTCTGCGGGGTGCTCGATCGGACGGACCTCGCGGAGGACGCCCGCTATGCCACCAACGCCGGCCGCGTCGCCGCCCGCGTCGAACTCGTCGCCGAGCTGAACACCGCACTCCGAGAACGCCCGGCGGACGACTGGTTCGAGCTGCTCACCGCCGCCGGGGTGCCCTGCGGCCCGATCAACGACCTGGCCGCCGCCTTCGCGCTCGCCGAGGACCTCGGCCTGGAGCCCGCCGTGGAGCTGGGCGGCGTGGGCCAGGTCGCCAACCCGATCCGCCTCAGCGCCACTCCGCCCTCTTACCGCCGCCCGCCGCCCGCGCTCGGGCAGGACGAGGCGTGGGTTCGTGAGATATTGGGCCGGTGAGTCCGGATGAGGTGAGACGTCGGCCCCCGACGGCCCAGCAGTTCGTGCTGGCCGAGCTGCGCCGCGCCATCACGACCGGCCGCCTGCGCCCCGGCGCCCCGATCCGGCAGGACGCGCTGGCCGAGGAGCTCCAGGTCAGCCGCGTCCCCCTGCGCGAGGCGCTCAAGACGCTCGAGGGCGAGGGCCTGGTCACGTACAAGGCGCACAAGGGCTACTGCGTCGCCACGCTCTCCCTCGACGACCTGCGCGAGGTCTACCGCATCCGCGAGCTGCTCGAAGAGGAGGCCGTGCGGCGCGCAGTCGCCCGCCTCACCGACGCCGACCTCGACCGGCTGGAGGCGGCCCAGGACGAGGTCGAGCAGGCCTCCGCCGCGGGAGACGTGCTCGCGATGGCCACCGCCAACCGGCTGTTCCACATGACGCTGTTCGACTGCGCGGGCATGCCGCGGCTGGCCCGGCTGATCAGGACGCTGTGGGACACGACCGACGCCTACCGGTCGATGTACTACGGGGATGCGGGCAACCGGGAGCGGGTCGTCAAGGAGCACCGCGCCACCCTCGACGCGCTGCGCCGCCGCGCCGCCGAAGATGCCGTGGCCACGCTCAACGTCCACCGCGCACACGCGGTCGCCGAGCTGGAGTCAGTGCTCGGCCAGGCCTCGTAAGCCGGACTCACGACCACGATGCCGCCCCTGCCCGCGGTGGCCCAGACCGCCGAGATGCGCAGATCGGTCAGTCCAGGGGGATCGCAGAGATCGGATCGCCCTTCTGGTCGAGCAGCTCGACGGTCGTCGCCTTCTGGCCCGGCCGCCAGGCGAGCGCCTGCAGGCCGTGCTCCGGAATCGCTATGTGCCTGCCCTCGAACCTGACGGTGCCCACCTCGGCCGACAGCCGCACGATGCCGTACGCCACCCACTTCGCCGGCCACGGAAACCAGCGTTCCGCGTTGAGGTCGGACCGCGCCGTCCCGTCCGCTCGCGCGTGTCCGTTGAGCACGGCTGCCGCGGGGCTGGGGGCCAGCAGGTCGTCGCCGGGACCCGCCGCCGTGCTGCTGCCACCGCGCAGGCTCCAGCTCCCGCCGCGCTTCTGCGACAGCACCCAGATGTCCAGCCAGAAGAACCCGACGTCGTCGAGCCGGGCGAAGGCCGCCGCCGCGAGCCGGTCGCCGACGTAGAGGGAGAGCGGCGAGAAACGGTGCCGTCCGCCGAGGGTCTCTGGCAGCACTTTGGGCAGTCCGTGGGCGATGAGCCGGCGGCTCTCGGTGGCGGGAGTGTACCCAGCGTATTGAGTACGATCCACGCGCTCATCGTACTCTCGGGTCACCCGGCGCAGTGGTCGCGGCAGCCGCCGAATCGTCCCGTGTCGGGTTTCACGAACGTCGTCTCCGGGAGGCCGCTCAGCGCCGCCCTCATCGAGTCCTTCCAGATGGGGCCCGGGATCGACGTGCCGTCCACGTGGTCGTACCGACCAGTACGCTCTTGCGCGCCACGGTGGGCCCGATGGCCAAATGGTCGCGAACCGGCCGCTGTTCATTCCCGCCGTCGCGGAGCAGCAGAAAACCCGCGACGACCAGCGCTGCCGCCACCGCGACACTCGCGACCACCCGTAAACCACTCATGGCACGGAATCCTACGAGCCAGACCGCTCGCGATACGGAGCCTCTGGAATGAGCATCCCTGCCGCGAGAGGACGGTCAGGCGACCTTCACGGAGTGGTCGCCGAAGTCTGCCACCA
Organism: Nonomuraea basaltis; assembly: GCF_005893125.1. Taxonomy (GTDB): domain Bacteria; phylum Actinomycetota; class Actinomycetes; order Streptosporangiales; family Streptosporangiaceae; genus Nonomuraea; species Nonomuraea basaltis. The sequence continues at coordinate 23,063 of NZ_VCJS01000026.1, forward strand.
CGTCAAGCGTCCCGCCCAGCGCGACGACATAGGAGCGCAGGGTGTCCAGCCCGCCGATCTGCCCATGCTCGATTTGGGACACGCGTGCCTGGGAGATGCTCATGCGTTCGGCGAGGAGCTTCTGAGAGACACCCAGCCGCTTGCGCATCTCGGCGAGCTGGGTGCCGCGCAGTTCCGCACGCAGTTGCTCACGGCTGGCATCTCGAGCGGCGACCCGCTCGGGAGAGTCCCAGTCGGGGTCGATCTCTCGGATCTTGGCCTTGGTGTCGGACCACTTCACGAACTCGCTCATTGCCGTTCCTCCTTCTCCTTCTCGGCGAGGTATTCCGCATAGCGCTCCTCCGCCAGGGGGATCGACGTTCGGTACCATCGGTTCCATTCTCCCGCCTTGTCCCCGGCGACCAGCACGATCGCCTCGCGAGTGGGATCGAAGACGAATAGCAGGCGGATCTCCGCCTCACCCGGCACGCGGGGCCGTAGCTCTTTGAGGTTGTGCAGAACGCGGGAGTGGTGGATCCGATCGACCAGTGGCCGGCCGAGTTTTGGTCCTTGCAGTGATAGCTCGTCCAGAGCTTCTTCGATCTTCTCCGCGGTGGCGGGGTCGTTCTTGCAGATGTCGAGAAACCAGGCGTTCACTTCGGCGTGCGCGTGATCTCCCAGACCATGCTCTCAATATAAGGGATCCTTATGTGAGGGGGAAGCCTGGAATTCTTGATCGGGACCCCGAATTCTACGGCGCGAGGCCGGTGGCGATGTCGTCCAGGACGAGCTTCAGATTGCGGTCGAACTACAGCGAGGCCGGCTCCGACAGTACCCGTCGCATCACCGGCGCCACATCCTCGCCCACCACCTCCGTCCAGGCGTCGCCCGTGCCGTCACGGACCTTGGCTCCGCCGGTCGGCGCGTCCAGTTGCCGACCGCGGCTGAAGACGTCGATCGCCAGGTCGAGAGGCGTCGTCTGGCCGCCGTAGGGGGTCGTCGGCTGCGCGCACTGGCTGCCGGGGGCGGTCGCGTCGCGGATGCCCGGCCAGGGTTCGGCCGGTCGCGGCGCCTTCCAGCGCAGCTCGCCGACGGGCGGCTCGGCGAACGGGACGCCGCGGAAGGCCCGGTGGTCCTGGAGGACCTCGCCTTTGACCAGGCCCTTGTCGGTCCGCACCAGCGCCGCGGAGCCGGAGTCGGCCGCGGCGGGAGCCGCCAGGACGGTCGTGAGGAGCAGAATCGCTGCGGCGGGAATGAGGCGCACGGAGATCTCCTTCCGGCGGGAGCGCCCTGACCGTACACGCGTGGGCGCCCCGACGGTACATGTGCGGGCGCGCCCCGCCTAGTGCGATTCGCAGGCGGTTCCCTAGGGTCGCCCGCCGACCTGGTCGGCCAGGTTCACCACGGCGCGGATCAGCTCGGCTCCGGCCAGCATGGACAGGTCGTTGTGCCCCGCCCCGGCCAGCTCGACGATCGTGACCTGGTCTCCGGCGGCCTCGGCGACCGCCCTGCTCAGCCGCGCGGGCACGATCGTGTCGCGGGTGCCGTATACGACCACGGCGGGCGCCCGTACGGTCGCGAGGTGCTCGGCGACCGGGAACCGGTCGCGCAGCAGCAGCCGCACCGGCAGGAACGGGTAGCTGACCTGCCCCGCCGCCGCCAGGTCGGTGAACGGCGAGCGCAGCACCAGCCCGTCCGGCGGGTGCTCCAGCGCCAGCCGGGTCACCACGGCCGCGCCCAGGCTCTCGCCGAAGTACACGACCGGCCCGTCCCCGAGGAACGCGCGGGCCGCGAGGACGTCGCGGTAGAGCCCCTCCTCTGTCGGGCTGCCCGGGTTGCCGCCATAGCCGCGATAGTCCATCAGCAGCACCGGCAGCCCGTGCGCCGCCAGCGCCCGGGCCAGCGGCGCGCGATGGTACCTGTTGCCCGCGTTCCCGCCCGCGACCAGCACTGTCACGTCGCGGTCCCCGGGCACGAACCAGGCCCCGAGCCGCAGCCCGTCGCCCGTGGTGAACGACACGTCCCGCGCCCCCGGGATGACCTCGCCGGCCGGCGGCGGCGACGACCTGTCGGGCAGGTAGATCAGCTGCCGCTGGAACACCCACAGCAGCCCGAGCAGCACGATCAGCACCGCGACGATCACGAGAGTGGTACGCGTCAGGGACGTCACCCATCAAACGGTACGCAAACACCGCCCGCCGGGACACGACCCCCTAGCCAGGCACGACGGCGCCGGCCTGGACGACGTGGCGGATGTGCTTCGGATCGGCCAGCACGCCGATGTCCTCCAGCGGGTCCCCGTCGAGCACCAGCAGGTCGGCGTGCGCCCCCACGGCCAGCGTGCCGATGTCGCCCGCCATGCCGACCAGCTCGGCCGCCCCCGCCGTGGCCGCCCGCAGCACGTCGATCGGCCGCTGCACCTCGCCCCGCAGCCGGAACTCGTGGTTCTGGTGCCGGTGCATGCCGCCGAGCAGGTCCGTGCCGTACGCCAGCCGCACCCCGCCCCGCGCGGCCCGCTCCAGCGCGACCAGCCCGGCCTCGAGCACCTCGTCGACCTTGCGCCAGCTCCGCTCGGACAGCCCGAACGCCCGGCCCTCCTCCTTGAGCGCCCAGTACGTCACCAGCGTCGGCACCAGGAACGCGTCGTGCCGCAGGAACAGCTCCACGCTGCCGTCGTCGATCAGGTTGCCGTGCTCGATGGAGCGCACCCCGGCCTCCAGCGCCCGGTTGACGGCGCGGGCGGTGTAGGCGTGCGCGGCCACGTACCGGTTGGCGGCCGCGGCCTCCTCGACGGCCACGCGCAGCTCCTCCATCGAGTACTGCGTCGAGTCGATGCGGTCGGTCGGCGACGCCACGCCGCCGGACGCCATGACCTTGATGTGGTGCGCCCCCTTGCGCAGCTCGTCGCGGGCGGCCACGCGAACCGCGTCGACCCCGTCGGCCACGCGCCCGACGCCCGCGCAGCACGGATGATCGTCGCGCAGGTGCTCGCCGCGGCCGCGGAAGTCGGCGTGACCGCCGGTCTGGCTCAGCCCCTTGCCGCAGAACAGCAGCCGCGGCCCGCGGATCAGCCCCTCCGCCTGCGCGTCGGCCAGCCCGTAGTCGGCGCCGGAGGCGTCGCGGACCGTGGTGAAGCCGCGGCCGAGCATCTCGCCCATGATGCGGGCGCTGTGCGCGGCGACGTACGACGGGGACATGGCGCCGAGCGAGCCGAGGTCCGCGGTCGAGGCGGTGACGTGCACGTGCGCGTCGATCAGCCCGGGCACCACGTACGCGCCGGCCCCGTCGATCACCCGCGTGTCCGACGGGGCCCGCAGCCCCGGACCCGCCTCGACGACGCGGCCGTCCGCGCAGCGCAGATCCCCCTCGGCGTACTCGCCCGTGGCCACGTCGAGGACCAGGACATCGCGCAGCAGCAGGCTCACCGCTCACCCCCGCGCAGCGCGGGCACGGCGAGCGGGGCCAGGGACTCGGCCACGGCGACCGACCCCTCGTCGTAGGCTCCCTCGGCGTCGAGGATGTTGAGCACGCCGAGCACCTCGCCCCCGTCCACGACCGGCACGTTGATGATGGCGCCGCAGCCCAGGCTCTCGATCAGCGCGTGGTCGGCGAACACCTCCCGCACCGCGGCCCGGTCAGGCCCGAGGTACGGCTCCCGCGCCTCGATGCACGTGGCCAGCCACCCCTGCGCCACCTCCACGGTCTTCTCCCCGCCCACGGGGTACTCCCCGGGATGGCTGCTGTGGACCCGGCGCAGCGCGCGCCGCTCGGGCACCCAGGCGAGCACGGTGAACAACCGCACGCCCAGCTCCCCGCGCACGCGCGCCTCCAGCTCCTCCAGAACGGTCACTTGGTCGCCTCCTTGGCGGGCTCGGTCAGCTCCTCCAGCGAACGCCCGGCCGTGGCCAGGCCGAACACGACCACGCAGATCACCCCGGCCACCAGCACCGCCGTCGTCAGCCCGAACACGCCGGCGAAGCCCAGGCTAGCGGCCGACAGGCCGATGATCGTCGGGGCCATGATGCTGCCGATCCGCCCGAACGCGCTCGACAGACCGGTCCCCGACGCCCGGATCCAGGTGGGGAACACCTCGGGGGTGTAGGAGTAGACGCCCGCGTACGTGCCGTTGAGGAAGAACGACAGCACCGCGCCCGCGAGCGTGATGGTGACCGGCGAGTCCATCTGGGACAGCCAGAACGCGCTGACCGCCGAGCCGGACAGGTAGAGGGCGATCGTGTTCTTGCGGTCCAGCCTCTCTGACAGCCAGGCCGCGGAGAAGTAGCCGGGGATCTGCGCCAGATAGATGATGATCGAGAACTCGAAGCTCTTGGTGACGGTGATGCCGCGCTGAACGAGCAGCGTCGGGATCCAGGAGAAGAACCCGTAGTACGAGAACGTGATCACGAACCAGATCAGCCAGATCACGGCCGTCCGCTTGGCCATGACCGGGCTCCACAGGAACCGCAGCGCGCTGAGCAGGTTCACCTTCGGCGTCTCCGCCGACGGCGGCGTCGCGGACTCGGGCACCGGCGGCAGCGGTCTGCCGGTGGCCAGCTCGACGCGGCGTTCGAGGTCGGCGACCACCGCCTCGGCCTCGTCCACGCGGCCGTGCTGCAGCAGGTAACGCGGTGACTCGGGCAGCGAGCGCCGCCACCACAGCAGCATCACGATCGGCAGCGCGGTGATCACCTGCGCCACCCGCCAGCCGTCGTCCATCGTCGGCACCACGAACCGCCCGATCAGCGCGGCCATGACGAACCCGAACGAGAAGAACCCGGCCAGCGCGCCGATGAACCAGCCGCGCCTCTTGGCCGGCACGAACTCCGACAGGAACGGCGCGATGATCGCGCTCTCCGCCCCCGCGCCCGCCCCGGCCAGCACCCGGGCCCCGAGGAACACCTCGTAGCTCGGCGCGAACGCGGCGACCACGGAGAAGACGGCGTAGATCGCCAGCGCGTACATCATGACCTTCTTGCGGCCGATGCGGTCGCCGAGCAGGCCGGCGGCGGCCGCGCCGAAGAGGAACCCGAACGGGGTCGCCGACCCGATCAGGCCGAGCTGGCCGTTGGACAGGCTCCAGGCCTCCTGCGCGCTCGGCAGCAGGAAGGCGACCACGGCCCCGTCCATGCCGTCGAAGGTGTAGCCGAGGCCGCCTATCAGGAGGAGGAGGTAGTGCGGCCGGCTCAGAGGGAGCCGGTCCAGACGGGCCAACAAGGTCATCGAACACACCTTTCGCCAGGTCATGGCCCTGCAAGTCGATTGCGAAGCAACATATAGTGCAATTCCATAGATTTGCAATACTCTTTGCAAGTCGAGGGTGTTACAACCGCGTAGCATGTTCCCGGCCTGCACGCGGGGCCGTCATCCAGGGAGAGGAATCCGTGACAGAGCGCGCCACTGATGACTTCGAGGGCTGGCTGCGCGCCCGGACGCCCGAGCGCGGGCTGCGCGGCAAGTCGGCCGCCGTGCTGGAGGTCCTGCTGTCGCAGCCGCGGCGGGCGTCGTTCGGGTCGGCGGGGGAGCTGGCGCAGATCGCGGGCGTCAACGTGGCGACCGTGACGCGCACCGCGCAGGCGCTCGGGTTCGCCGGATGGCCCGCGCTCCAGCAGGAGCTGCGCGCCCGCTACCTGTCCTCGCTCAGCGCCGGCCAGGTCGCCGCCGAGCACAGCGGCACCGGCTCACCCAGCTCCCGGTCGCTCCGCCGCGACCTCGACAGCCTCGCCCTGCTCAACCGGCGCCTGGACGAGACGGTCCTGCTCACGATCGCCGAGGCGATCGCCGCCGCGCGCCGCACGGTGATCGTCGCCGACGGCAGCTACGCCGCCGTCGGGCTGGCTCTGGCGCACAACGCCCGGCTGGCCGGCTACCACGTCACGGCGGTGACCGCGGGCGACGCGGAGCTCGCCAACACGGTGGCCGCCATCGGCTACGGCGACGTGCTGATCGCCATCAGCTTCTGGCGGCTGTACGAGAGCACCGTGCTGGCCGCGAACGAGGCCCGCTCGCGGGGGGTGCGGGTGTTCGCGCTGACGGACGCGGCCAGCCCGGCACTGGCGAACGCGGCCGAGGAGGTGGTGATGGTGCCGGCCGAGGGGGAGGCGTTCTTCCCGTCGCTGACCGCCGGGATCGCGGTGGCGCAGGCGCTGGTCACGCAGCTGGCGGCGGTGGACCCGGCCCGCACGGGCGCCTCCATCGAGGCGGCGGAGGCCATGTGGTCGAAGTTCGCCCTCCTCCACCGCCGCCCCTCGACCACCGACCACCCCTGACCCCTGCGACCTTCCGCAGCTGGCCGACGCACCGTGCACTGCGCCGGACTAGAGCCAGCTGGCGCGGACGCTGGTGGCGGAGTCGGAGTCGGCAGGAGTGCCGAGCTCGCCGGAACGGACGCGGTCGAGCAGGCGGCCGACGGTGTCGACGATCTCCGGCGCCCGGTCGCGCAGCCCCGCCACATCGGCGGAGGAGACCTCGTCCCGGCCGGCGCCGACCTCCTTCAGCACGCTCTCCAGGTCGGCCAGCCGCTCGCCCAGCCACTTCAGCGGCTCGCCGGACAACTGCTGGTCGAACACCCGCGCCCCCGGCTCCCACCCCTCGATGGACGGGTGGTGGTGGGTGCGGTCGAAGCTCCCGGGCACCCCGGTGACCGACTCCAGCAGGTCCACCCGCCACAGGGGCCGGTCGACGGTGATGGGCCGCGCCGAGTAGATCGAGCCCTTCAGCTCGCCGGGTTCGAGCCTGCGGATCTCCAGTCGCACGCCCCGCTCGGCGCCCTCCTGACCTCGGAGCGGGTCCGGGTCGACGAAGTAGATGTCGCTCACGGCCACGCCGATCCGCTCAAAGCCGAACAGGTAGAGCATGGGGAACCACTTCCTTCGCAAGTGTGCCTGTGGGGCCTCTTCAACGTAACCCTGGATGAACCGGGTGGGCTATCGGACGATCAGCGCCCGATCCCCGGCGGGCACCAGCTCGCCGATCACCGGCGCTCCCGGTACCTCCCCGGCCACCAGCAGCCCGCCCGAGGTCTGCGCGTCGGCCAGCAGGAGCAGCTCCTCCTCGGCGATCCCGTCGGCCTCCAGATGCGGGGACACCCAGGCCAGGTTGCGGCGGGTGCCGCCGCTGACGTATCCCTCGCGTAGCGCCTCGCGGGCCCCCGCCAGGTACGGCACCGCCGCGGCGTCGACGACGGCGGTGACGCCGCTGGCCCTGGCCAGCTTGAACAGGTGGCCCAGCAGCCCGAACCCGGTCACGTCGGTCGCGCAGCGGGCGCCGGACTTGATCGCGGCCCGGGCGGCGTCCCGGTTGAGCGTGGTCATGGACGCGATCGCCTCGGGGAAGACCTCGCCGGTGGCCTTGTGACGGGAGTTGAGCACGCCGACGCCGAGGGGCTTGCTCAGGCTCAGCGGCAGCCCCGGACGGGCGCCGTCGAGCCGCAGCAGGCTCGCGGGGTCGGCCAGGCCGGTGACGGCCATGCCGTACTTGGGCTCGGCGTCGTCGATGCTGTGCCCGCCGCCGACGGCGCAGCCCGCCTGGCCGGCGATGTCGAGGCCGCCGCGCAGGACCTCGTGCGCGAGCTCCATGGGGAGGACGTCGCGGGGCCAGCCGAGCAGGTTCAGCGCGACGAGCGGCTCGCCGCCGACGGCGTAGACGTCCGACAGGGCGTTGGCGGCGGCGATCCGCCCGAAGTCGTATGGATCGTCGACGACCGGAGCGAAGAAGTCGACGGTCGAGATCAGGGCGCGATCGCCGTCGATGCGCACGGCGGCCGCGTCGTCCCCGTGCTCGAGCCCGATCAACAACTCCTGTCCGGCATTCCCGCCGAGCGTCGGTACGGCGGCCAGCACCGCCTCCAACTCGCCAGGCGGGATCTTGCAGCTGCAACCGCCGCCACGGGCGTACTGCGTGAGCCTAATATCCGTCATAGCCTGAAGTATCGTCCCTGGAGGCGCGATCCCATGACCGCGAGGTCCCGATGACCGAAGATCCGCGCCGTCGCATCCCGCGTACCGACACCGTCCTGGCCGACCCCCGGGTGGCCCAGGCGGCCAGGGGCGCGGGTCATGCCGTCGTCAAGGCCGCGGTCGTCGCCGCGCAGCAGCAGGCCAGGGAGGGGAGGATCGCCCCGGAGGAGGTCGTGGCGGCCACCGTGTCCGCACTGAACGCGGGTCCCCGGCGGGTGATCAACGCCTCCGGCGTCCTCGTCCACACCAATCTGGGCCGCGCCCCGCTCTCGCCGGCCGCCGTCGAGGCGATGGGGGCCGCCGCCGGGTACACGGACGTCGAATTCGACCTGATGACCGGGGAGCGGGCGCGGCGCGGCCGGGCGGCGCTGGCCGCGCTGGCGGCGGCGGTTCCCGAGGCGGAGGACGTCCACGTCGTCAACAACAACGCGGCGGCGCTCGTGCTGGCGGCCACCGCGCTGGCGGCCGGGCGGGAGATCGTCGTCAGCCGCGGCGAGATGGTGGAGATCGGCGACGGCTTCCGCCTCCCCGACCTGCTCGAGTCCACCGGGGCGCGGCTGCGCGAGGTCGGCACCACCAACCGCACCAACGTCCGCGACTACGCCGGCGCGATCGGCGACGACACGGGGTTCGTCCTCAAGGTCCATCCGTCCAACTTCCGCGTCGAGGGCTTCACCGCCGCCGCCTCGATCGCCGAGCTGAGCGCGCTGCCGGTGCCCGTGGTGTTCGACGTCGGCTCGGGCCTGCTCTCCCCGGAACCGCTGCTGCCGGAAGAGCCGGACGTGCGTACGGCGCTGCGCTCGGGCGCCGCTCTGGTCACGGCCAGCGGCGACAAGCTCCTCGGCGGGCCGCAGGCCGGGCTGATCCTGGGCCGCGCCGACCTGGTACACCGGCTACGGCGCCATCCTCTGGCCCGCGCCCTCCGCGTCGACAAGCTGACCCTGGCGGCCCTGGAGGCCACGCTCCGCTCGGACCCACCGGTACGGCTCGCCCTCCACGCCGACGCCGAACACCTGCATCGCCGCGCCCACCGCCTCGCAGACCTGCTCAAACGCGGCTGGCATCAGGAGGCTGCTCTGGACTGCGGCGTCGTCGGGAGCGTGTCCGTCGTGGGCGGTGGGGGAGCGCCCGGCTGTGAGCTGCCCAGCGTGGCGCTCTCCCTGCCCGCGCGGCTGGCGCTCCCACTGCGCCTGGGCGACCCCGCCGTGGTCGGGCGGGTCGCGGGCGGCAGGCTTCTCCTCGACCTGCGTTCCGTACCATCCGATCAGGACGACGAGCTGGTGGAGGCGGTGCTGGCATGTACGTGATCGCCACGGCCGGGCACGTCGACCACGGAAAGTCCACGCTGGTCCGCGCGCTCACCGGCATCGAGCCCGACCGGTGGGCCGAGGAGCGCCGCCGCGGCATGACCATAGACCTCGGCTTCGCGTGGACCACGCTGCCGTCGGGCCGCCGGCTGGCCTTCGTGGACGTGCCCGGGCACGAGCGGTTCGTCACCAACATGCTGGCCGGGCTCGGCCCGGTGCCCGCCGTGATGTTCGTCCTGGCCGCTGACCAGGGCTGGCAGGCCCAGTCCCAGGAGCACTGGGAGGCGATAGAGGCGCTCGGCGTGGACCGGGGCCTGCTGGTGGTCACCCGGTGCGACCTCATGGATCCCGCGCTGGCGGTGGAGGAGGCCCGCGAGCGGATCCCCTGGCCCGTGGTCACGGTGAGCGGCAGCACGGGGGAAGGGCTCGACGACCTCCGCCGCGGGCTCGACCTGCTGATCTCCTCCCTGCCACCGCCCGACCCGCACGCTCCGGTACGGCTCTGGATCGACCGCGCTTTCACGATCACGGGTGCGGGCACGGTGGTCACCGGCACGCTCGCCGCCGGCACCCTGCGCGCCGGCGACACACTCGTCCTGGACGGCGAGCGGGTACGGGTGAAGGCGCTGCAGGTCACGGAGCAATCGGCCGACGAGGTCACGGCCACCGCCCGCGTGGCGGTCAATCTGCGCGGTATCGAGCGCGACCGGGCGGTCCGAGGAAAGACGCTGCTCACCCCGGACGCCTGGCTGGAGACCGACGTGGTGGACGTGCGGCTGGACGGCGGACCGGTGCCACGCGAGGCCGTCCTGCACATCGGCTCGGCCTCGGTGCCGGCACGCGTCCGCCCCCTGACCCCGCACGCAAGCCCGAGCCCCAGCACGAGCCCGGGCACGGGCGTGGGCGTGGGTGCGGACACGGCGCGGTTGACGCTGGCGCACCCGCTCCCTCTCCGCATCGGAGACCGGGCCCTGTTGCGCTGCTCGGGACGGCCGATCACCAGTGTGCTGGTGCTCGACGTGCGCCCACCGGCACTACGCCGCCGGGGCGCGGCCGCGGGACGCGCGGCGGAGCTGGCGCCGTTCGCCGATGGAGACGCCGGGACCCGGATGCCGGACGCCGCCACCGTGCTCGGCTGGCGCGGGGCGGCGCGGCGGTCCGAGCTGGCCGCGATGGGCTGCGATCCCACCGGCCTCGACGTGCCCGGGGCCGGTGATTGGGCGGTGGACCCCGGACAATGGACGACGCTGGCCGAGCGGCTCAGGGCGATCGTGGCCGAGCAGCCTGGGATCCCGGTGGACGCCGCGCGGACCGCCCTCGGCCTGCCGGCGCGCGACCTGCTCGAGGCGCTGGTCAAGAGCTGCCCGCCGCTGCACCTGTCCGACGGGCGGATCGACGGCGACGGCGTGCCCGGGGAGGTCGTCGGCGCCGTCGAGCGGCTGCGTGCGGAGCTGGCGGAGACGCCGTACCTGGCGCCCGAGGCGGCCCGGCTGCCCGAGCTCGGCCTCAGCCGGCGGACGGTGGCGCTGGCCGCACGGGCCGGGATGGTGCTGCGGCTCGCCGACGGCGTCGTGCTGCTGCCGGGGGCCGACACCGAGGCGGCGCGGATCCTGGCGAAGCTGCCCCAGCCGTTCACGGCGGGAGACGCGCGCGTCGCGCTCGGCACCAACCGGCGGGTCGTGATCCCGCTGCTGGAGCACCTCGACAGGCTGAGCCTCACCCGCAGGGTCGATGACCGGCTCCGCGTCGTCGTCACGGGCCCCGGCCATGACGGATCAGAAGAGGCGGGTGCCCACCATGACTGACCTGATCGAGCGGGTGAAGGTCGGAGTCGTTCTGCCCCGGCCGCAGGCGGACCCCGGGGAGTGGTTGTCGGACGCGGTGGCGTTCGAGGCGGCCGGGGCCGACGCCCTGTGGGTGGAGCACGGCGCGGCGCCGTCGCTCGACCCGCTCACCCTGGCCGCCGCCCTCGCCGCGATGACGTACCGATCGCTCCTGGCCGTGGCCGTGCCCCAGACGCCCGCGCCCCAGGCGCTGGCGACGGTGGAGCAGCTGAGCCGCGGCCGGCTCGTCCTCATCGAGGACGGCCCCCGGCCCGGCGGCGTGCGGACGGTGGTGCGGCTCGCGGGCGGCGGGACGTACGAGGAGGCCGGGGCAGGGCGGTGGACGCCGGTCGCCGTGCCGCTCGGGCGGCCCGCCTGGCGCGAGGCGCTGCGCCTGGCGGCCGAACACGGCGACCACGGCGTCCTCGTGCCGGCCGACCCGAGACTGCTCGACCTCCTGCGGAACCCCGACGACCCGGGCGGCCGCCACGACCTTCAGCTCGCACAGGGCTAGACGGACATCCGGCCGGGTCATACGGTGAAAAAACGAACGGAAATAACCCGTAAGGGAGTCCGGTCATGGAGGTCAGCCGACGGCAGTTCCTGAGCATCGGCCCGGCAGGGGTGCTCGGAGGCTCGGCTCTGGGGTTCGACCTGACCGAGTCGATCAGGGTCAAGCAGCGGCTGCGCATCGAAGGGGCCACGCTTTCCCACTCGGTGTGCCCGTACTGCGCGGTCGGGTGCTCGCTCATCGCCCACACCAAGAAGGCCGCGAACGGCAAGACGGAGCTGCTGCAGATCGAGGGCGACCCGGACAGCCCGGTCAACGAGGGCACGCTCTGCCCGAAGGGCGCGACGTCGCTGCAGCTGGCGGTCTCGCGCCGGCGGGTGCCGCACCCGCTCTACCGCGCGCCGGGAGCGAGCGAGTGGAAACAGGTCTCCTGGGAGTTCGCGCTCGACCGGCTCGCCAGGAACATCAAGGCCTCGCGCGACGCCACGTTCGTCACCCAGGACGCCGACGGCAACGTCGTCAACCGCTGCGAGGGCATCGCCTTCGCGGGCGGGGCGGCGTTCAGCTCTGAAGAGGGATATCTCGCCACGAAGCTGATGAGGGGGTTGGGCCTGGTTCACCTCGAACAACAGGCCCGTGTTTGACACGGTCCCACGGTGGTCAGTTTGGCTGCCACGTTCGGCCGAGGGGCCATGACCAACCATTGGCGTGACATCAGGCATGCCGACCTGATCCTCGTCAACGGCGCCAACCCGGCCGAGGCCCATCCGGTGGGCTTCCGCTGGCTCATGCGGGCCAAGCTCGACCGGGGCGCGAAGATCATCCACGCGGATCCGCGGTTCACGCGGACCTCGGCGGTGGCCGACACGTACGTCCGGATCCGCACGGGGTCGGATGTCGCCTACTTCGGCGGGCTCATCAACTACGTCCTGCAAAATCGCCTTCATCACGATGAGTACGTCCGGTGGGCGACCAACGCCGGCTTCGTGATCAAGGACGGGTACGCCTTCAAGGACGGCATGTTCAACGGCTACGACCAGGAGCAGGGCGTCTACAACACCAAGCTGTGGGCGTACGAGACCGACGACGAGGGCCACGCCAAGATAGACCTCGACCACCCGCGCTCCGTGCTCAACCTGATGCGCGCCCACTACCAGCGCTACGACCCCGACACGGTCGCCCGCATCACCGGCATACCGCGCGACCAGTTCCTCCAGGTCGCCAGGCAGGTCGGCGAGATGGGCCGGCCGGACAAGGTCATGACCATCGTGTACGCCGTCGGCCTCACCCACCACACCACCGGCGTGCAGCTCATCCGCTCGGGCGCCATCCTGCAACTGCTGCTCGGCAACATGGGCCGCCCCGGCGGCGGCATGAACGCCGAGCGCGGCCACGCCAACATCCAGGGCAACACCGACCACGCCATCTCCTGGGACATCCTGCCCGGCTACCTGCGCATCCCGGCCCCCGGGCAGAAGGACATCAAGGCGTACCTGGACGAGAGCGCCAGCATCAAGCAGCACCCCAGGGCGGTGAACTTCTTCGGCGAGAACTACCGCCGCTACCTGGTCAGCCTGCTCAAGGCCTGGTACGGCGACGCCGCCACCAAGGACAACGAGTTCGCCTTCGACCACCTGCCCAAGCCCGCCGCCAACGCCTCCTGGATCTCGATCTTCGACCAGGCGCTGAGGGGCAAGATGCAGGGCGTCATGCTGTCCGGAATGACCGCGACCAGCATCGGCCCCGACTCCAACCAGGTCCTCCAGGCGCTGTCGAACCTCAAGTGGCTGTGCGTGATGGACCCGTTCGCCACCACCAGCTCCGAGTTCTGGCAGGCGCCCGGCATGGATCCGGCGAAGATCCAGACCGAGGTGTTCATGCTCCCGGCCACCCACTGGATCGAGAAGGACGGCTCGTTCACCAACAGCGGCCGCTGGGCGCAGTGGAAGGACCAGGTGCTGCCGCCGGAGGGCGAGGCCAGGCACGACCACTGGATCCTGTCCGAGCTGTTCCTGCGGGTCAGAGACCTGTACGAGGCCCAGGGCGGGAAGTTCCCCGACCCGGTGCTGAAGCTGGCGCTGCCGTACCGGAACCCGCGCAAGCCCGAGCTGGACGAGATCGCGCAGGAGATCAACGGCCGCGACCTGCGGACCGGCAAGCGCCTGGCCACCTTCGTCGACCTCAACGACGACGGCACCACCAGCGCCGGCGACTGGATCTACACCGGCCACTACCCGGAGGAGGGCAACCTGACCAGGCGGCGCGACGGCGTCCAGGACCCCGCCAAGAACGACCCCACCGGCATGGGGTTCTATCCGAACTGGGCGTGGAGCTGGCCGGCCAACCGCCGGGTCCTCTACAACAGGGCCTCCGCCGACGAGAACGGCCGGCCGTGGGACCCGGAACGGCCCGGCATCGCCTGGGAGAACGGCGAGTGGGTGGGCGACGTGCCCGACTACCCGCCGACGACCGGCCCGGGGAAGGACGCGCCTCTGCCGTTCATCATGACCGGCGAGGGCGTGGGCCGGCTGTTCAGCAACGCCGTGGCGGACGGGCCGTTCCCTGAGCACTACGAGCCCATCGAGTCGCCGATCGCCAACCCGCTGCACCCGCAGGTGTCCGCGACGCCGGTGGCCTTCCGGTACGACGAGCGCGCCGGGCGGCCGAACCGGTTCGGCACCGTGGCCGACTACCCGTACGTCGCGACCTCGTACCGGCTCACCGAGCACGAGCACTACGTCACCCAGAACGTCGAGCACCTGGTGCAGCTGCAGCCGGAGGCGTTCGTCGAGGTGCCGGCCGCGCTGGCCCGCGAGAAGGGCATCGAGACCGGCGACCGCGTACGCGTGTCGTCCCGGCGCGGCAAGCTCGAGGTGCGGGCGGTGGTGACCAAACGCCTCGGGCCGCTCGACATCGACGGGCGCACGGTGTACCAGATCGGCATCCCCATCCACTGGGGGTTCGTGGGCATCAACACCGGGCAGCACTGGCTGGCCAACGCCCTCACCCCGTTCGTCGGGGACGCCAGCGCGCGAACGCCGGAGTACAAGGCGTTCCTGGTCAACATCGAGAAGATCTGATGTTCGCCAGGAACCGGGCGCGGGCCGGGGAGCTGCGGGAGCGGTATCCGCACGCGGCCGAGGTGCTCCGGCTGTACATGGCCTTGGCGGAGGTGTGGGAGTCGGTCGGCGACCGGGTGCCGCCCGGCGGGCCGGTCGAATGGGCACAGGCCCACGTGCTGCCCCGCGTGGTCGAGGCCACCGCCCGGCACGGCCCTCCGCTCCTGGCCGCGGCGGTGGACACGGCCGCCCGCAACGGCTTCCTCGACGCGGCCGCCGCAAGTGGGGGCCTGCTGGGCGCCTGGCTCGCGGACGAGGAGCTCACGCCCATCGAGCGCTACCTCGCCCGCGCCACCATGCGCGTCGTCCCCCTCCACGACACGCGCGACCCGCCGCGCGAGACCACGTCCGAGAAGCGGCCGCCGGGCGCGACGCCGGGGCGCTGCCCCGCGTGCGGCGGCCCGCCGCAGCTCAGCTACCGCACGCCCAGCGACGACCCCCTGGTCAGCGGCCGCCGCATGCTGGAATGCGCCAAATGCGGCAACCAGTGGAACTTCTCCGCCACCACCTGCCCCGGCTGCGGCGAGCCGGGCAGGCGCACCCTCTACGCCGAGCCCCGGGCCGGCCCGCAGGTGGGCCGCGCCGCCGCCGACGCCGCCGCCCTGTTCCCGCACCTGCGCGCCGAGGCCTGCCAGACGTGCCACCGCTACCTGATCGACGTGGACCTGGGCCGCGACCCGAGGGCGGTGCCGCAGGTCGACGAGCTGGCCGCGGTGCCCATCGACCTGCACATGGCCGACCAGGGCTACACCAAGATCACGCCCAACCTGATGGGGTTCTGAGATGCCGCACATCACACCTGGCCAGGCGTACGGGTTCTTCACCGACACCAGCGTGTGCATCGGCTGCAAGGCCTGCGAGGTGGCCTGCAAACAGTGGAACCAGCTCGAGGGCAACGAGCCGTCGTTCCTGGACGGCTTCGACAACACCGGCAGGCTGGACGCCGAGAACTGGCGGCACGTGCAGTTCCACGACGACGTGCCCGACGAGAGTGTCACCGCGGGCAACGGCAAGGCGTGGCTGCTGATGTCGGACGTCTGCAAGCACTGCAAAGAGGCCAGCTGCATGGAGGTCTGCCCGACGAACGCGATCATCCGTACCGAGTTCGACAGCGTCTTCATCCAGCCCGACGTCTGCAACGGCTGCCGCAACTGCATCGCGGCCTGCCCGTACGACGTGATCGGCGCCAGCCACGTGAACGGCATCGCGCAGAAGTGCACGCTCTGCTACGACCGCCTGCAGAACGACATGACGCCCGCCTGCGCCAAGGCCTGCCCCACCGAGTCGATCAAGTTCGGCCCGGTCTCGGAGCTGCGCGAGACGGCTGCCAAACGCCTGGAGACCCTGCACGCCCAGGGCGTCACCGAGGCCAACCTGTACGGCCACGACGAGAAGGTGTACGGCGGCCTGAACGCGTTCTTCCTGCTCATGGACCGGCCGGAGAAGTACGGCCTGCCGGACGAGCGCAACGCCGTCCTGCCCAGCCGCAACAACGCAGGCGGCTATCTGACCGCCGCGGTCACCGCCGTGCTGGGCGTGCTCGGCGGCCTGATCGCGCTGGGCCGCCGCAAGGAGAAGGTGGAGGCCGAGGATGGGTGACGTCCAGCACTTCGCCGGCCCGCCGGACTGGCTGTGGTACATCCTGGCCTACTTCTTCCTCGCGGGTCTGTCCGGCGGCTCGTACGTGCTCGCCACCCTGCTCAGGCTGCGCGGCGCCCCCGGCGACGAGCCGATGGCGAGGATCGGCTACTACATCGCCTTCCCGCCGATGTTCATCGCCCCGCTCCTGCTGGCCCTCGACCTCGGCCAGCCGCTGCGCTTCTGGCACATGATGTGGAACACCACCCCCGGCCAGCCCGGGCTGAACTTCAAGTACTGGTCACCGATGTCGATCGGCTCCTGGGCGCTGGTCGTCTTCGGCGCGATCACCACGGTCTCCTTCGCCGCGGCGCTCGTCCGGGACGGCAAGCTCCGACTCCCGCTCGTGACGTGGCTCGACAGCCGCCCGTTCAACGTCTTCGGATCGCTGTTCGGCCTGTTCATCGCGGGCTACACGGGCGTGCTGCTGTCGGTGTCGAACCAGCCGGTGTGGAGCGACACGTGGGCGCTCGGCGGCCTCTTCCTCGCCTCCGGCCTGGCCGGCTCGGCCGCGCTGATGCTGCTGCTGGTCCGCTTCCGCCCGGAGGCGCGGCCCAGCGCCGGGATGTTGTCGGTCTCCGAGCGGCTGTACGCCCTGCTGGAGCTGGCGCTGATCGTGGTGTTCGCGGTGACGTTGTTCGCGGCGGGCACGCAGGGCCGGGTGTTCGGCCTGCCCTGGCTCGTGCTGTGGCTCGTGGTCCTCGCGGGGCTGATCCCCGGCCTCTACGGGCTGGCCACCGAGCGGCTGTCCGCGGACGGCACGGCGGCCCTCCGCCATTCGCTGACGGTGCCGCTGCTGGTGTTGGCCGGCGTGCTGGCCCTGCGCGCCGTCGTGATCTTCAGCATCCAGGTGTGAAATCGCCTATCTGAGGTGCCGTTCTGGTCTGGACGTCAGTTCGGGCTTTCCAACTTCGCCCTCCCGTTCATAAGCGTTTTGACCCCGAAGGCGATCATGATCCGGTACGCTCCACACCGCCGACCGTGGAGGAGCACCCACGATGGAACGCGTAACCCGTGGCATCGCCGCCTTAGCCCTGGCCGTCGTGACCACGGCCTGCACCGCGGACGTCACCCCGCCGCCGAAGCCCGTGCTGGAGAAGAACACGATCAAGGTGGGCGTCGTGCCGACCGCCGACGCCGCGCCGCTGTTCATCGCCCTGCGGAAGGGCTACTTCACGCACGAGGGGCTGATCGTCGAGCCGCAGTTCATAGTCGGCGGTGCCCAGGCGGTGCCGTCGCTGCTGAGCGACCGGCTGGACATCGGGCAGACCGACTACATCTCCACGTTCACGGCCGTTTCCCACGGCCTCCCGCTCAAGGTCGTCGGGGCGATGTCTCAGGCGGGTCCGGGCACCTTCGGTCTCATGGCCGGGAAGAACTCGGGGATCGAGTCGCTGAAGGACCTCAAGGGCAAGAAGGTCGCGGTCAACATCCTGAACGGGCTCGCCACGCTCACCGTCACCGCCATGCTGGAGGACGCCGGCATGAAGGCGAGCGACGTCAAGTTCGCCGAGGTGCCCTTTCCCGAGATGGTGCGCAAGCTCATTGACCGGCAGGTGGACGCGGCGTGGCTGGCCGAGCCGTTCCTCACCGACGGTGGGTCGCGCGGGCTCCTGCGCCCGGTCCCGGACACCATGGCGGGACGGATCACGGATCTGCCGGTGGGAGGCTGGATGGCCGCCGACGAGTGGAGAGAGAAGAACCCCCAGACGCTGGCGGCCTTCCAGCGGGCGATCGCGAAGGCCCAGCAGGTCGCCGCGGGCAGCCGCAAGGAGGTCGAGGCGGTGCTGCCGACATACATGAAGATCGACGCGAAGACGGCCGCGCAGACCTCACTGGGTGCCTACCCCACCGCCCTCGACCTCCAGCGGCTGCAGCGGGTGGCCGACCTCATGCAGCAGCACCGATACGTCAACCGCCCGCTGGACGTCAAGAGCCTCGTCGCGACCGGATCCTGACGGGCCAGGGAGGGTCAGGCGGCTGACTCGACCGGGTCGGGGACGTCGAAGAGGGCGGTGCTCCGTTCGACCATCATGGCGCGGCCCTTGATCTCGGCCGTGGCCTCGGGACCCGCGATGCCGTCCTGGCCCGGGAGCTGGCCGGCGCCGCCCTCCGGGCCGAGCGGGACGACGATCACGGTCGGGTGCCGCTGGTAGGTGGTGAGCTCGCCCTCTCCCGTGATGTGGGTGCGAAGGTTCCGGGCGAGCAGCTCGCCCTGCATCCCCGCGAAGCCCGCCATGTTGCGGTCGGCGTCGGCGATGTCGCCGATGGCGTAGATCCGGTCATGCCCTCTGACCTGCAGGTGTTCGTCGACTCGGAGGTGCCCCTGGGCGTCGCGGGCCGCGGCGAGCGAGCCGCGCAGGTAGCCGGTCTGCAGGGTGACGCCGAAGCAGCGGAACCAGATGTCGGCGGTCAGCTCCTCGCCCGCCTCCGTGGTGACCGCGACCGGGGCCGCCGTGGCGGGAGCGGCGGTGGGGAGCTCGCGCAGCGGGGTGCCCAGCTTGAGCTCGACGCCGAGCTTGTCCAGCTGCGCGCGCAGCTCGTCGCGCAGCGCCTGGTCGTACGGTCCGGCCAGGATGTCGGGCGCGACGTCGGCGATCGTGACGTGCTTGCCGGGATAGGCCGACTTGATCTCGCCGGCGAGCTCGAGGCCGACGGGACCGGCACCGACCAGCAGCACCCGCTGCGCGCCGGTCAGGGCCGCGTGCGCCTCCCTGATCCTGGCCTTGGCCGTCTCGGCGGCCGGCTCATCGATCTTGGCGGGGAACGGGTACGAGGATCCAGTCGCCAGGACCAGGTAGTCGGGCTCCAGCCGCGCGCCGGAGGCGAGCGTGACCTGCCGCCCGTCGACGGCCACGGCGCGATCGCGCAGGAACCGCCCGTTGGACAGCAGCCGCCGGTACGGCAGGAAGATCTGGTCCAGCCACTCCGGCGCCACCAGCGCCCGCAGCGCGGCGACGTTGTGCAAGAAGGCGTCGGAAGGGTCGACGAGCGTCACGTCGGCGACGTCGTCGAGCAGCTTGGCCACCCTGTTGCCGCCGTATCCGCCGCCCAGGACCACCACGCTCGTCCGCCCACCAGCATTCTCGGTCATAGGGATCTCTCCTCACTAGCTTTCGAAGTGCAGCTAGGATATGCATACTCGCTTCTGAAATCAAAGTGGCAGTGAATCCGCTAGTATCAAGGGCATGGCGACGGTCTCTTCCCATGAGGTGGAAAGCTGCGTGCGCGGTGACGCCGCGTTGACGCGCGCCTTCGCGATCCTCGGGAAGCGCTGGAGCGGCGTCGTGCTCGGCAGCCTCAGCCCGGGGGCGGCCGGTTTCCGGGAGCTCTCGCGCGCGATCGGCAAGGTCAGCGACTCGGTGCTGTCCGACAGGCTGTCCGAGCTGGCCAAGGCGGGGCTGATCGCCCGCACCGTCGACGAAGGGCCGCCGGTCACGGTCTCCTACGAGCTGACCGAGAGCGGCCGGGCGCTCATGCCCGCCCTGGAGCAGATCTCGAAGTGGGCACAGGAGCACCTGCCGCCGGACGCGGGCTAGAGCTCCTTATCGCCGAATAGACGGCCTAAGCCCTGGCTGGATGCCATGGCGTTTGTCCGTATTGGCGACTTTTAGTCGTCATGGCTGCGGCATGTGCGCTATGCCAGGTTACGGAGCGTCTCTTACCAGATATTTCTGATTCGTGATGTTCGAGCCTATTGCCGGATTGGTCGGATTTTCTTACGCCGATCGTCGGATGTTGATCGGCTCCGAGCTGCGCGGGGGAGTGCTTGTCGCCCTGTAGCGGAGAGCGACGGTTGGTGCCCTTGTCGGTGTCTTTCGTTGTGGTTCGGAGTGTGATGGCGCATGCGCCGGGTTCTGTCATGGCGTCGTTCGGTTGGAACGGTTCTTACGCTTGTTGGTCTGGCGCCTGGCCTGTTGGTGGTGCAGGGGCAACCGGTGCTGGCGGCGGCCGCGGCGGCGATGGAGCAGGATTCCGGGGCCTTACCGGTGCTGCCGCAGCAGATGACCGGTTCGGCTGCGGGGCTGCCGTCGTTGCTGCCGGCCACGCAGTTGCCCGCGGTGGCCAATGCTTCGGGCGGTTGGCGCGCTGAGGTGCAGCCGCCCAAGGGTGCGGTGCCGCAGGAAGACCGGACACCAGACACGACGCAGGCCGATACGCCTGAGTCGAAGCGGCTGCCGGGAGGGGTGCTGCGGGCTGAAGCTGCCGACGCGGCGCTGCTGGCGGTGCCGAGCCTGGTGGATGTGTACCCGAAGCAGGGATATCTGGTCGATTCGCTGACGCCGTCGCTGCGGGCGTGGGGGCAGAGCAACAACGGCAACTACGCCATGTCGTACTCGTTCAAGATCTGTGATGTCGAGTCGATGTCCGGCACGGGGTGTACGTCGTCGGGCGATGTGGCGGGTAACAAGAACACCTGGACGGTGCCGGCCGGGAAGCTGGCCTGGGGCAAGCAGTACTGGTGGACGGTCACGGTCCGGGACTCCTACGACTCCTCGACCACCACTTCGCCGGTGCTGACGTTCACCACCGGCGTGCGGCAGCCCGCGATCACCTCGAACCTGGCCAACTCCGGGGTTGCGGGGCAGGAGTTCAACCAGCAGAACGGCAACTACACCAGCACCTTCACCGACCTGGAGGTGGCCACGGCGGGGCCGCCGCTGTCGGTGGTGCGCACCTACAACGGCCTGGATCCGCGCACCGACGGGATGTTCGGGCCGGGCTGGTCGACGCGCTGGGACATGAAGATCGTCAAGGAAGTGCGGGGAGCGTCGACGTCGGCGCTGGTCACCTACCCGAACGGGCGGCAGGTGCGCTTCCGGGCCAACGGGGATGGCACCTTCCAGCCGCCGCCCGGCACGCACGCCACCCTCGCCGAGCAGAGCGGCGGGACCTGGCGGCTGATGGACAAGGCCTCCACCAACTACCGCTTCGACACCTCCGGCCGGCTCACCTCAATCACCGACCAGCGCGGCCGGGCTCAGGAACTGACCTACGACACGGGCGGGAAGCTGACCAAGGTCACCAGTGTCGGCGGCCGATCGCTGACGTTCACCTGGCAGGCGGACCGGGTGGCATCGATCTCCAGCGACCCCATCGACGGCACGGCGCTGACCTGGACCTACGGCTACGACGCGGGCCGGTTGACGCAGGTGTGCGCGCCGGTGGCGGCCCCGAACTGCACCAGCTACGAGTACGGCAACGGGTCGCTGTATCGCAGCAGCGTGCTCAACTCCGACCCGTTCGGCTACTGGCGGCTGGGCGAGGCCGCCGGTGCCACCAGCGGCGAGGACCTGGGCACCGGCGCCGGCGACCTGACCTATCAGGGCATCACGCTGGCCCAGCCGGGCGCGCTGGCCGGCACCACCGACACCGCGGCCACCTTCGCGGCGGGGTCGGTGGTCAAGCTGCCTTCCAGCACCGTCCCGCATCTGGGTGATCAGCTATCGGTGGAGACATGGTTCAAGACCACCCAATCCGGTGTGATCATGGCGGCGGGCACCGCCGAGTCCAGCAACCTGGCGCGCGGGGCGATGCTGTACGTGGGCACCGACGGCAAGCTGCGCGGCTCGCTGGACGCCGTCATGACGCCGATCACCTCGGCCGGGGCGGTGAATGACGGGCAGTGGCATCACGTGGCGCTGACCGTGGCCGGGCAGGACCAGACGCTGTACCTGGACGGCCAGCAGGTCGGCACCATGACCGGCCAGGTGACCGCGTGGCGCACGTATGCCACGCTCGGCAACGGCGTCACCGACCCTGCCAAATCCCCGGCCGTCCCGTCCACGGTGCAGGCGTTCCCGTTCCAGGGCCAACTCGATGAGGTCGCGCTGTACGGCAAGCCGCTGACCGCGGCCGAGGTGCAGGGCCACTACGCCACCCGCACCGGGGCGCCGCACAAACTCACCAAGACCACGCTGCCGTCCGGTCGGGTGTGGGCGGTCAACACCTACGACGCCAAGACCGACCGGATCGCCACCCACACCGACAGCAACGGCGGCACCTGGAAGATCGGCAACATCGGCGTCGAGCAGCAGTACGGCGAGGCGCAGGTGACGGTGACCGACCCGGACAACAACACGCTCGTCTACCTGTACGACGCGTGGCGTGGATACCGGATTCGGGGCGAGACCGACCAGCTCGGTCATACCACCTGGCACGAGTACGACCAGGCGGGCTTCTTGACCAAGGTGATCGACCGCAACGACATCGTCCACGACATCTATCAGGACAAGCGCGGCAACACGCTGGGCCGCAAGTATTGCCGGGCGCCGGGCGAGTGCGCGATCGAGTTCTGGTCCTACTACCTCAACCCGGATGATCCATTCGATCCGCGCAACGACCAGGTGACGGCCTACCGCGACGGCCGCTCGGCCGGCGACACTGACAACACCTACGCCACCAAGACCGAGTACAACACCTACGGGGAGCAGACCAACCAGACCACTCCGGCCACCGCGGACTTCCCCTCCGGCCGCTCGGTGAGCACCGCCTACACCGACGGCAGTGAGCCCGCGGTCGGCGGCGGCACCACCCCGGCCGGTTTGGTGAAGACCAAGACCGACGCCCGCGGCAGCCAGTGGAGCTACCGCTACACCGCGGCCGGTGATCTGGCCGAGCAGACCGACCCCGAAGCCCTGGTCACCAAGCTCGACTACGACCCGATCGGCCGTCTGATCGCCAGCACCCGCATCTCCCAAGCGTTCCCGAACGGCGCCAAGACCACCTTCACCTATGACGGGCGCGGCCGCCCGCTGACCAGCACCGTCCCCGGCGTGAAGAACGAGATCAGCAACGTCACGCACACCGCGCAGACCCGCATCACCTACGATCCGGACGGCAGTCCGCTGACGCAGACGATCGCGGACCTGACCGGTGGCGAAGCCGAGCGCGCCACCACCTACACCTACGATGACCACGGCCGCCAGAACTCCGTCACCGACGCCGAGGGTGGCGTCGCCCGGCAGGAGTGGAACCACCGCGGCTGGCCGATCCGCACCACGGACGCGCGCGGCACGGTCATCGAGCAGAGCTACAGCAAGCGCGGCGAGCTGACCACGCAGACGCTGAAGGGCTGGACCGGCAGCCCGGTCAACCCGCAGCCGGCCACGGACGTGGTGCTGGAGACCCGCGGCTACGACCCGGCCGGACGCCTGACATCCAGCGTGGACGTGATGGGCCGCAAGACCACCAACGTGTACTGGATGGACAACCGGCTCAAGCAGCAACTCGCCGACGACGCCAAGCTCAACGGCTCCACCACGCCCCGGGACGTGGTCGTGAAGGCCGAGGAGTACGACCCGGCCGGCAACCTGGTCGAGCAGACCACCGGCGGCGGCCTCACCACCACCGTCTTCGACTACGACGCCGCCAGCCGGCTCACCGCCCAGATCCTGGACCCCGGCGCGCTGGCCCGTACCACCGCCTTCGCCTACGACGCCAACGGCAACGTCACCCAGTCCACGCTGACCGCCGCCGGCACGAGCCGCACCGAGACCACCAGCTACGCCTACAACAAGCTCAACCAGACCACGAAGGAAACGATCGAGAACGGCGCTCAGGACCTGGTCTCCACCACCGGCTACGACGATCGCGGCCTGATCGTCTCCACCACCGACCCGCGCGGCAACGCCGATGGGGCGAACGCCGTCGACTACACCGCCACGCTGCGCTACGACATCCTCGACCGACTGGTGGAGACTATCGCTCCGCAGGTGCAGGTGGACAAGAACGGCACCACTGGCCAGGCCCGCCCGGCCGCCAAGGTCGGCTATGACACCGTGGGCAACCAGACCCACCAGAGCGACGCCGAAGGCCGCACCGTCGTCTCCACCTTCGACAAGGCGGGACGGCTGACCAGCAGCATTGCGCCGCAGTACACGCCGCCGGGCGGCAGCGCGATCACCTCGACCGTCCGCCACGCCTACGACGCGGCCGGGCAGCGCAAGAACACCACCGACCCGCGCGGCTACGTCACCACCTTCGACTATGACCAGCTCGGCCGTCAGGTCCGTGTCACCGACCCTGCCCCTGACGGCCAGAACGCGGGCACCTGGGTGACCGAGTACGACCTGGCCGGGGAGAAGCTGGCCGGCGTCGACCCGACCGGCGCGCGTAGCCAGGCCACGTATGACGATCTCGGGCGGCAGATCACCGCCACGCAGATCGAGCGCAAGCCCGCCACTGCCGCCTACACGACTGCGATGGAGTACGACGACGCCGGTCGGCTGGTCAAGCAGACCGCTCCGGGAAACAAGGTCACCAGCTTCACGGTCAACGCGGCCAGCGAGGTCACCGCCACCACCGACCCTGCGCCCAGTACGACCACCATGGCTTACGACCTTGCCGGTCGTCTCGTCAAGACGACCGACGCGAACGGCAACGCCACCGTCGCCGAATACGATCTGGCCGGACGCAAGATCGCCACCAAGGACCTGAACGCCACCGGCACGGTGCTTCGCACCTTCGGCTACGGCTACGACGCCGTAGGCAACCCGATTAGCGCTACCTCGCCCGAGGGGCACGTGACGAAGCAGACCTTCGACGCGCTGGGTCGCCCTACTTCGCTCATCGAGCCGGTCTCCGCAAGTGAGTGGATCACGACGAGCTTTGGCTACGACGCCACCAGTGCCCGTACCCGGCTCACCGATGGCCGCGGCAACGCCACTTGGACCGGCTACAACAGCCTCGGCCTGGTCGAAACGGTGACCGAGCCGATCACGAGTGCGCATCCGGACCCAGCCGACCGCACCTGGACCCACCTCTATGACGCGGCCGGCAACCAGGTGGCCACCGTCCAGCCCGGCGGCGTGCGCATCGACCGCGCCTTCAACCACCTCGGCCGTGTCACCAAGGAGACCGGCGTCGGGGGCGGCGCGGCCAGCGCCGAGCGCACTCTCGGCTATGACCCTGCTGGCCGCCCCACCACCGCTGGCGACCTGACGGTCGACTACAACGACCGCGGCCTGCCGCTGAAGGTCTCACGCGGCACCACGCAGGAAACCGCCTACGCCTACGACGCGCTCGGCAACCCCACCCAGCGCATCGACGCCGCCGGCACCGCCACCTTCACCTACGACACCGCCAACCGTCTCGCGACCGCCACGGACCCGGTCACCGGCCGTACCCTCACCTACGGTTACGACCCGGCCAGTCGCCTGAAGACCGTCAGCGCCACCAGCGGCCAGGCCGGCACCCAGAGCTTCGACTACGACGCCATGTACCGTCTCACCGGCCACACGCTGAAGAATGGCTCCGGCACCCAGCTCGCCAAGATCATCTACGGGTGGGACAAAGACGACAACCTCACCACCAAGACCACCACCGGCACCGCCGGAGCGGGCACCAACACCTACGCCTACGACCACGCCGGACGGCTCACCTCCTGGACCGCCCCCGGCGGCGCCACCACCGCCTATGAGTGGGATGCCGCGGGCAATCGCACCAGGGCTGGCAACGCGACCTTCACCTACGACGAACGCAACCGCCTGACCAGCGGTGACGGCACCGACTACAGCTACACCCCGCGCGGCACCCTGGCCAGCCAGACCAAGAACAGCACCACCACGCAGTACACGTTCGACGCCTTCGACCGGCTCATCGCCGATAGCGACAGCCTCTACAGCTACGACGCCCTCGACCGGGTCACCTCCCGCATCCGCGGCACCGCCAAGCAGAGCTTCGCCTACTCCGGCCTGGGCAACGACCTGGCGGCCATCGCCGGCAGCGGCGGCGCCGTCCAAGCCCGGTACGCCCGCGACCCCGCCGGCGCTCTGCTCGGCCTGCAGGAAGGCACCAGCGCGGCGGTGGCGGCACTGAGCGACCTGCACGGCGACCTGGTAGCCACCTTCACCAGCAGCTTGCAGACGTCTGCCGCCTACGACCCGTTCGGTACCGTCACCGCCCAGACAGGCGCCAAGACCCAGCTCGGCTACCAGGGGGAATACACCGACCCGGACACCGGCAAGGTCAACATGCACGCCCGCTGGTATCAGCCCGGCAGCGGCACCTTCACCAGCCGCGACACCGCCACCCTCACCCCCAACCCGTCCGTCCAGGCCAACCGCTACACCTACGCCAACGCCTCACCCCTGACCGGCACCGACCCCACCGGCCATGCCACCGCCAGCATCGGCAGTTCCTCCTACACGCCAGGCATCGACCACCAATCGGCCGGCGACGTCTACGCCCAGTACGGCATCGTGCTTGGAGGATGTGGAGGAAGCGGACTGTATATCGGGAGCTGCAAATCCATCGGCGATGCGGGAGGCGGAGCCATCGGCTGCACCACCTACGGCGACTGCGGTGCCGCCATCGTAGATCCGAGTTGGATCGAGGCCGTCGAATGGGACCCCGGATTCTCGGTGGAAGAAGCGAAGCGGATCGGTGTCATGGAGAACGGCCGACCGGCGCCAAGGGGATACTGGAAGGAAAAAGGCGAGGTCCGCGAAGCATACATGGTCGCCTATGTGATGGGCATGTCTGATAAGGATCTAGCCGAACTGTGGTCCACGCTCGGCTCTAGTGGGTTGAAAAATGCCTGGGCGGCCCCTTCAAGTGCAGGTAAAGCTACGCCGGCAAAGTCCGGATGTTACGCCTGGAAAGGTGTCCCTGGGTGTATTACTAAGGGGCACTACGACATTCTAGTTGCGGCGATGAAGTATGGCACAAAGAACGGCCCCGAATGGACAACGAAGATGGCGGCTCATTATGCCTATCTGAAAGCCAAAGGGGACAAGAAGGGGGCGCAAGCCTATGTAGAGAAATTTAAGAAGGCTTTCATAAGTGCTTATAAGAACACTATTAAGGCCGCGGCAAAGATGTTCTCGATACCCCCTTACTTGCTTGCGGGGATTCTCTACGCGGAAGCTGGGGGTAAGCCTACTGCTGCCGATACTTTAGCGACAGCGTGGCGAGATGGCGTTATTGGAAGGTTTACGGGAAAGAGGGATTGGACAACGACATTTGGTGTAGGATCGATCAACATGGCAAACGCCGCCAGGGCGCTAGGATACACGCCTAGTCAAATGACTGATGTTCAATACAACTTTCTCCGTGCAACCATTCGGGACCATAATGTTAATATATTTACGGTCGCGGCGTATATGGCCTACATTAAAACAGGGTGGCCGGCCCCGTGGTCCTCGCCCACGGTTCAGCGTAGAGTCGCATATGAATATAATGGGTCAGGAGCAAAAGCAGAAGAATATGCCGATCGATACATGGGCTATCTGCCTATAGCGAAGGGGTTGCTCTAGGCTTCCAAACGGCGGGATAGCCGATTCCAACTCAGGGGCCCATAAGCTGGTAGCCCCGGAAGGGAGGTTTTAGAGCATGGAATCGTCCGACAGAATACCTGATGCAGGCACCCAATATACGCAGGAAATACACCGTCGCCTGTCGGCTGCCCATAAGACCGCCGAAGTGGCGCGCATCGTAATGGGGGTAATAAGCGGGATGCTGGGCGTGCTTGCGATGGCAGCAAGCTTTATGCCGACTAACTACGACTGGGACTCTAGTATGCCGGATTACACTGATGTGAACATGGTGACAATCACGGCTGTTTCGTCCGGGCTTGCCATACTATTCACTGCGGCGTCTATCGCGTTCCTGTGGAGGAGAAAGATTGTAGTTGTTGGCTTGATCCTCCTAGTTGCTGTAGATATTTATCGATTTGCTACCCTTGTCCCTCATTACAGTTGAACGGATGCTGCAAGCGGTCCTAGACTCGATCTTTATCGATCGTAGCTTCCTTTCGCCTCCGGGATTTTGAAGATCGAGTCATGTTGAGGTGTGTGTGGCTGATGGTGGCGGCTGCGGTGTAACGCTGGGTGATAGTCGCAGTTAGGCGGCCAGGTGGGCGTCCCGGGCGAGGGCGTCGATGGCAGCCTGGTAGGCGCGTGAGGCGGAGCGTAGACGGCTGTCGGCCGGTGGGTCGGGATCGATGATCTGGGTAAGGAATCGCTGGGCCAGGTGGGTGATGAAGAGCGCGTGTGCGATCCCGGTGGGGGTGACCTGGTAGGTGCGGCTGTGCGGGATGCGGGTGATGATGCCGTGGGCGCGGAGTCTGCGCAGGTCGTAGCTGATCTGGCCGCTGGTCATGGCCTCGGGAGTAAGCCCCAGCAGGGGCGCGAGGTGGTGGCGCAGGAGGCGGTTGGTGAAGCCTCAGCCGTCGTCGCAGCTCGGCGAGCTTGGTGTTGGCCAGCTGGACCAGGTGGAAATGATCGACGACGATGACCGCGTGCGGAAGCGCGGCGCGGACCGCGCAACGGAACACCTGGCACATGTCGATCGCCACATGGGTGACGGCGCGCCTCCACCGGGCACCCTGGGCGGTCAGCCAGGCGGCGACCACGGTCGAGACCCGGCCCTCGACCTGGCCGAGCAGTCCTTGATCGCCGGCCAGATCGGTAAAGCCGACATGTCAGCGGTCGGTGATCAGCCGGTACTTGCCGGTGTCGGGGTCCTGCTCCCAGCGGGGGGGCGCCCCGGCGGATTTCATCGATCCCGATCGCCGCGGTCGGTGCGGGCTAGGCGGGCAGGACCTCGGCGGCGTAGGCGCGTAGTTCATGCATCGCCACCGGCCAGGAGACCCGGTGATCGCGGGCGGCCTGGGCAACGGTGCGCCCGCCATCTACCGCCGCTCGTCCGCAGGCGCGGCGTAACCGGGCGGTTGTCCGCATCCTGGCACCGACCTGGCCGATCCGTTCGGTGAACGAGCCGCGTGGGTATTGGCGCTCGCGGCAGACCCAGCGACGCTTGTGCCAGCGCAAACTCACCGGCTCGCCACCCCTGCACAGGTCGCGTGGCGCGGTGACCACGCACTCTTTGACCCGGGTGGCGAACACTCCACAGGTCGGGCACGCCGTCGCGGTCTCGTCATCGTTGACCAGATGGACCGTCCGGTGACCCTCACCGTCCAGTTCCACGCGTAGCACCGCCACGCCCTTCCAGCCCCAGCAGCAACGTCGCATCGGAGGCAGTCTCTGTAAAGATGTTCACGCCCGTGGTTTATTGAAGATCGGCTGCGTCGAGAAAAGCCATGATCTACGAGAGCCGCGGGCGTCTTTCATCTGGGGCGATCGCTACCTCATGCTGTCACTCACAGTCACCTGAGTGCGGTTCGCCCCCAGCCCCTCCCCGCTTAAGTTCGAAGAGCCGGTATAGTTCAGTCTCCTTCGAAGAGCTATAGTTAACAGTTGATTGGAGTGATCAGCGATTCGTGGGTGGAGAAGGCGAGTCTATTTGACTCGTCTGCTGAAATCTTCGATAGTTTTCGCAATGGTTGTCGTCATAGCCTCATCTCTGTCTGGCTGCAAGTACATGTGGTGGTCGGAGGAAGATTGTAGGCAAGAAGCCAGCAAGCAAGTTGCTGACCTCAAGAGGGCTGTCTCGCAGTATCTGCCTGAACCGATTGGGGCGGCTCTAGAGGGGCAGGATGGATGCGATTCCGGAGACGAAGGTGGATGGCTATCTGCCACAGTGGACCGAACTGCAGATGTCGAAGGGATTATCGGCAGATTCACTGCTCAAGGCTGGACTCGAATCGAATTGCAGCCGACTGCATGCAACGTAAAATGTATCGCTGGCGTCAGTGGTCGATGGAATGAGCGGGTGATCGAGGTGGTTATCGGCGAGACCCAGAACGACGAGTATCTCGAGGTCACAGCTGAGTTTGTAAATCTCTGAGGTTTTGCCATATGCTCAATCCCTTAATGCGAGAACGCAGCCTTCGGGGTCAAGGACTTGACTTTCGCTCTTTTGGCTGACGGTCACGCGGCGTTCTCGACGGGCATGTGAAGCTGGACATCGAATGCCTGGACCGGATCTACCTCAACGCCTACGTACCGATCCTGCAGACCAGCTCACAGGTGGTGGCGTTCCTGTCCGGGCACCTGGGCTTCCCGCTTCCCTCGCCCGTGCTGTTCAAGCAGCTGGGCGATCGATTCCGGCGCGCGGTTGTCTCCTTCGCCGAGGCCAAACCACATCCCGTGGGTGAAGTTCAGCAAGGACCAGGCCAAGCTGGAGACGATGACCCCATATCTGGCCCGTCAGGCCGCGACGGGACGATCCGGGGTCGTGGTGATCGGGGCGGCCCAGGAATTCCAGCGACTCTGGACGGCTTATGAGGGCAAGACCTCGACCGGCACCCCGCGCTGGAGCTTCGTCAAGGCCGACCGGCGGGTGACCTGCTACTACTTCTACCTGTGGGACGCCGACTTCGGCCCGGCCTTCATCAAGGTGTGCGCCTACTTCCCCTACCCGGGCAAGATCTGGTTCAACGGCCACGAATGGGCCAAACGCCAAGCCGCCAAGGCCGGCCTCGGCTACACCGAGCTATCCAACGGCTTCGCCACCTGCACGAACCCAGCCGCCCTGCAGGAGATCTGCGACCGGCTCGCCTCCGAGACGATCAACGTATTCGTCCAGCGCTGGCTGGCGCGCCTGCCATTGCCTTTCACCGAGAAGGACCACGATGCGGGCTATTGGTGGGAGACCTTCATGCGGCAGATCGAGATCTCCCGCACCCTGGTCTTCGACGCTCCCCGGCACGCCCGCGGCTTCTTCGAAGCCCTCATCGCCGACAACCTCGACATCGGCCGCCTGCACAACGTCGAGATCATCTTCGGTCGGCGGGTGCGTCGCGACACCCTGGGGACCTTTCGCACCGCGATCGATCGCCGTGATAACGGCGGCGTCCTGGTCAACGTCTTCTACAAGCACTCCCGGATCAAGCAGTACCTCAAAGACGGCCGCGCGATGCGGATCGAAACCGTCGTCAACGCCCCCCGTGGCCTGGGCTGCAACGTCCGGCTACCCAACCTTGAGGAGCTTCAGCCCAAGGCCCGCGCCGCCAACCGGCGCATCCTGGAAGTCGAACGTGCCGGCCAGGGCTGCGTCCTGGCGAGTCCAGCCTTTGAGCGGATCGCGCACCCCACCGTGGACGCGGTGGGGCGGAGGACCCCGGCGCTACGCTTCGGCGATCCTCGGGTCATGGCCCTGGCCGGCGCCCTGTGCCAGACGCTGCTCGCCGCCACCGGCTTCACCAACAAGAACCTTCGCGTCTTGATGACCGGACTGCTCGGCACCACCAGCTACAGCACCAGCCAGATGATCTACGACCTGCGCTGGCTCCGCCTCAACTGGCTGATCCGCCGACTCCCACGGTCCAACCGCTACGTGCTCACCGACGAGCGCATACGTATCGCCGTCTTCTACACCAAGATCTACAACCGGTTACTCGTCCCGCTCACCCCGGCCGATCAACCTCAAGCGCCGCCCGAGCTCCTTCGGCTGATCCATCCGGTCTGTCCGGCTTGCTTCTGCGGTGCCCTTACACCTCTGTCGCGTAGACCTCTGTCGCGTAGGCCGGCACGTCTAGGGCGGAGATCGGCGGGTCGGCCGTGGTGAGCACTTCGGCCCATGTCACCCTGCCGCCCAGGGCGTTGTCGCCGATGCCCCAGCGGAGCGCTGTCTCTTCAACGATCTGCAGGCCCCGGCCCGAGCACTCCATTTCGCTGGGCTGGCGCACGTAGGGAACGGTCAGCCCACCGTCATCCATTACGTCGATACGCGCCAGGTCGTTGCCGATCGCCCGGACGTCCAGGGTGATCAGCCCGCCGGCAAGGCCGGAGACGGAGTGCATCACCGCGTTCGCGACCAGTTCGCTGACCACGAGCTGCACACCGGTCACGTTCCGATGCCCCGCTGTCGTCAGGACACACTTGACGCAATGACGAGCCACCGGCACCGAGCTCGGCACTCCTGGGAACACCAACTCGGCGAGAAACCGCTCGCTCATCGCCCGGCTCCCCGAAACGCTCGCGTCGCCGAGTCTGGGCGGAGTGTGTTCGTAAGGTGCCAGGGCCACTGTCTACGGGTGAGGGCCCGAGGGTCCATTCGCAGCCTCGTCTCGGTCTGTGTCAGTCCCGACGGCACGGGGGTTCTCGGGTCGGGGAGTTCGTCGTGGGGTGACGGCTCGCGCGTCGGGGACGCGCTCAGGCGCTGGAGTTTCCACATCAGAGGCGCCGAGCGGTGGGGCCCTCCATGAGCCGAGCTGTAGGCCATTGTTCACTCCTTCGCTGTACGCCTGGTTGCTGGGGCTTCTGCCTATGGGTCACGGCAGCTATCACGCTGAGCAACGTCTGAGGTGTCGCTGCTCCTTCTCGTTCCTCTCGGTCATGATGTGCTTACTCTGAGCATCGTGTCAATGCACTGTGCAACTTCAAGTTGATTAGAGCTATCGGTGACCACAATGCGCACGGATCTGACACACTTAGTCCATGTCTTCAAGTCACAGCCCGACCGTGAGACTGCGGCGCCTGGCGCGTGAGCTGCGCAAGCTGCGAGAGGACAGCGGTTTGACACCCGAAGCCGCCGCCGCACAGCTCGGGTGGAGCCGAAGCAAGGTCAGTCGCATCGAAACCGGCCGGACCATGGCGAGCCGCTCCGATGTAGGTGCCGTGTGCGACCTCTATGGCATCAACTCCGCTGATCGCGCCGGACTGATTCAACTGGCGAGCGAGGTACGGCAGCGTGGATGGTGGACCGCCTACGCCGATGTGTTCACCGGCTCCTACATCGGGCTCGAAGACGAAGCGGCCCTGATCCGGCAATGGGAAGTGCAGCTCATCCCGGGTCTGCTCCAGACCGAGGACTACGCCCGAACCGTGATCTCACTGCATCGCCCCCAAGCGGAGGTGCAGCGCCGCGTCATGGCCCGCATGGCTCGGCGCACACTGCTCAGCCGACCCGACGCGCCACAGCTCCGCGCCATCCTGGACGAGGCCGCCATCCGTCGCCCGATCGGCGGCGATCAAGTCATGCACGAACAGCTCGAAGCGCTCTTGATCGCCGCCAGGCGAGCCAACATCGAGATCAGGGTCCTTCCTTTCAGCGCGGGTGAGCACGCTGGATTGGAAGGAGCGTTCACCATCCTCAGTTTCTCCGAAGAGATCGACCCCGATGTCGCCTACGTGGAAGGCACGGCAGGCGACATCTACGTGGAAAGCTCCGACCAAGTCGACCGCTGTAAGCTCATATATGAACGCATTTTGGACGCCGCCCTGTCCGCAGAGGACTCTTTGGGGCTGATCTCGACTGTCAAGGACAAGCTAGGCCCATGATCGATCTCTCCCAGGCCAAGTTTCGCAAGAGCAGCTACAGCGGAAGCGGCAACAACTGCGTCGAGGTAGCGACCAACCTCCCTGGCGTGGTGGTCATGCGAGACAGCAAGGACCCCCACGGACCAGCACTGGTCTTCACTCGCCCCGACTTCGAAGCCTTCACGGCAGGCGTCAAGGACGGTCAGTTCGATCTCGCCTGAGCCCAGGTTGGTTAGACGCGCCGACCGATGATCCACACGTTGCGCAGGTCCAGCCCGGTCACGTCGCGCACGACGTTCTCCTCGGCCATCTCTTCGAACACGCTGTTCGTCACCTGGACGCCGCGGATGGGGTTGCCCGGATTGCCGATCAGGTAGAACGCCCCGAGGCGCCCGTCCGGCACGCAGACTGCGAATATCGATGCCCGCCCACGTCCGGGAAGTGCGGGCCGGTGTCCTTGTTCTCGTAGTTCAGGGCCACCTCGATGACCGCGTCGGCGGCCTGCCCCACGGTGACGTCCCTGACGTAGACATCCCTGACGTGGCCGCCGCGTTCGGGGTTGGTCTTGACGCCGATCGCTCGTTCCAGGCGTGTGCTGCCCCTCGCGCAGTTCCAGGCGAACACCCGGCGCACACCGCCGGCTGCCGATGGTCACGCGGTCCTCCGTCGCGCACGTTCGGAACGGGAGATGGGGTGGAGCAAATCCTCGCATTACCAACTATTGACACATCGCGGCGTTATCAGTAACTTCGCTCCCAATTATCGGTTTCACCTCCCATTAATCGGGCCGTTAGAGGGTGCTATGGCGGAGCTTGACCGTCTGGCTGGGACTCTGGAGCGCGGGTTCGCGATCCTGGAGTTGCTCGCCTCGGAGCGATCGATCACAGCGGTGCAGATCGCGGAGCGGTTGGGGCTGTCGCGAAGCGCCACCTACCGGATCTTGGGTGCGCTGCGCCAGCGGGGCTACGTGGACTGGGACGGGACCGAGCAGGTGCAGCTCGGCCAGCGTGCCGTCACCCTTGGCATGGCGGCTCTGAGCAACTTCGACCCCTACCTCGCCGCACAGGCGCACCTGCGGGATCTGTCGCGGGAGCTGTCGGAGGCCGCTCTGATGGCGGTGCGCGATGACGAGCAGATGGTGTACGTCGCCCACGAGGACGTCACCGACCACTCCATCGCGGTCCGCCGGCTGCTCGGCGTCCGTCGCCCCATGCACAGCACGTCACTCGGCAAGGCGTATCTCGCGGCTCTGCCGATCGACGAGGTCGACGCCCTCATCGACCGGCTCGACCTGACCGCGCACACCCCGACCACGATCACCGACCGTGCGAGACTGCGCGTCGAACTCGACGAAATCCGCGCCCGCGGATACTCGATCGACAACAGCGAGAACGAGCCGGACGTGCTGTGCTTCGGCGCCGCGATCCGCGACGAACGCGGCATGCCCATCTGCGCGATCAGCGTGGCGGGCCCGCGTGAGCGGATGCTCGGAAAACAAGACGTGGTCCCTCATCGAGTGTCCGAAGTGGCACTCGCGATCTCCCGCCGGCTCGGGTTCGTCGGGCCAGTCAACTTTGTGAATCTCGGAAGGTAGCCCAAAGATGCGACGGATCCTGGCCTTCTGCATCGCCACAGTGACGCTCGCCGCCTGCGCGCCGGGCACGACCAGCGGAGGCGGGGGCGAACAGGTCGATGACAAGACGCTGACGTACCTCTACTTCACCGACGGACCTGACGAACAGGCGACCCGCAATCTGATCGCCGACTACGAGAAGAAGTCCGGCGTGAAGGTCGATCTTCAGATCGTCCCCTTCGACAATCTGGAGCAGCGACTCCAGGCCCGGCTGTCCGGCGGGAACGCGCCGGACGTGGCGCGGCTGACGGACATCTCCCCCTTCCGCAGCGATCTCCTCGACCTGAACACGTTCCAGAAGGCGGCACTGGACGACCAGTTCATCGACGGCGCGGACGCCTACACCAAGGGACCGGGCGGCGAGCTGCTCGCGGTGCCGAGCGACCTGACGATGAACGGGCCGCTGGTCAACGTGGATCAGTTCAAGAAGGCCGGGGTGTCGCTGCCGGACGTCACCAAGCCCTGGAAATGGGATGAGATGGTGGCGGCCGCCCAGAAGGTGCAGAAGGCCAACAAGACCCAGTACGCGATCGCGATGGACGTCTCGGGGCACCGGTTCTCCACCATGCTGAGCCAGTTCGGCACCGCGTTCTTCAGCGCGGACGGCACCGCGGTGGGGCTGGACACGCAGAAGGCGACGGCGGCGGTGAAGCTCTTCGCCGAGCTCAACACCTCCGGTGTGATGCCCGCCGACCTGTGGCTGCAGGCCGGCTCCAAGTACAAGGCCGCGAACGAGATCTTCCTGGCCCAGCAGACCCCGGTGTACCTCACCGGGAACTGGCAGGTCAGCGCATTCGCCAAGGACGCGAAGTTCACCTGGGCCGCCGCGCCGAACCCGTGCCAGGAGACGTGCGGCGGGTTCCCCGGCGGGAAGTTCACGGTGTCGTTCAAGCAGAGCAAGCGGCAGCAGGCCGCGGCCGACTTCATCGCCTACATGAACTCCAAGGAGTCGCAGGAACGCCTGGCCAAGGAGGCGAACTTCCTGCCGACCAGGAAGGACCTCATCTCCTCCGGTATCGACTACCCCCAGCGTGACGCCGACATGAAAGTGTTCCTCGCCGACGTGAGCCGGACCCCGCCGCAGGACTTCGCCACCGCCTACAGCCCGGCGTTCGCCGCCACGGCGAAGGCCGCCGTCGGAGAGCTGGGCAAGGTGCTCGCCAAGAGCGAGTCGCCGGAGCAGGCCGTCGAAGCGATCAACGCCGCGGCGGAGAAGGCGCTCAAGGACACCAAGTGAGCTCCACCCCCGCACGCCGCGCCAAGCCGTGGAACCAGCGGCTCGCGCCGTACCTGTTCGTCCTGCCCAACATGCTGATCTTCGGGTTGTTCGTCGTGTATCCGGCGATCAACAACTTCAACATCAGCCTCTACGACAGCCGCAACGGCCGCGATTTCACCTACGTGGGCGGCGCGAACTACCAGGAGCTGTTCAGCTCGGAGGCGTTCTGGAGCGCCGCGCGCGCCACCGTCCTGTTCGCCGTGTGCTTCGTGGTGCTCACGACGGTCCTGTCGGTGGCGCTGGCCCTGCTGCTCAACCGGCGTATCAAGGGCCGGGCGTTCTTCCGCACGGTGTTCTTCCTGCCGGTCGTCCTCTCGCCGGTCGTGGTGGGCCTGATCTGGGGCTGGATCTTCGACCGGGGCAACGGGTTGCTCAACACCGTCCTCGGGCAGATCGGGCTGGGGCAACCGGGCTGGCTGGTCGACGGCGGCCTGGCGATGATCGTCGTGATCTTCGTGGGGTTGTGGATGCACATCGGCTTCTACATCCTCATCATCCTGGCCGGGCTGCAGGGGATCGATCCGACGTACTACGAGGCCGCGCGGATGGACGGCGCCACGGACTGGCAGCAACTGCGGGGCATCACGCTGCCGCTGCTGCGGCCGACCACGATGGTCGTGGTGATCCTCAGCCTCATCGCCGGTTTCCAGGCGTTCGACTACATCTGGACGCTCACCGGCGGAGGGCCCATCGGCGCGACCACGCTGATGGTCCAGTACATCTACGAGAACGCCTTCCAGTCCCCGATCCGGTACGGCCTGGCCGCGGCCGCGTCCGTGGTGCTGTTCGTCACGGTGTTCGCGCTGACCCTGCTCAACTTCCTGTACGGCAAGCGGAAGGAGGCGACGTGAGCCGACGCCGGTGGACCTCGATCGGCCGTGGCGGTGCCCCGTCCGCAGGGCAGGTCCTCACCTATGCGGTCCTCATCGGGCTGACCATCGTTGCCCTCGCCCCCGTGGTCTGGGCGATCCTCTCGTCGTTCAAGACACAGAGCGAGCTGGCGCAGCGCCCGCCGGCGCCGCTGCCGTCATCGCTGTCGCCGGCCAACTACACCGAAGCGCTCGGCTCCTTCGACTTCGGCCTCTACCTGCAGAACAGCGTGATCGTGACGGTCGGCGCGACGCTGCTGACCGTGGTCGTCAACACGATGTGCGCCTACGGGCTGGCGAAGTACAACTTCCGCGGCCGTGACGTGCTCTTCCTGATCGTGCTCGGCACCATCATGATCCCGCTGCAGCTCATCTTCATCCCCGTCTACCAGATGGCCGCGCAGCTGGGACTGGTGAACTCCCTGTGGGGGCTGATCATCCCGCCGGCGGCCACCCCGACAGGCGTGTTCCTGCTGCGCCAGTACATGCTGGGCATCCCCGACGACCTGATCGAGGCGGCCCGCATCGACGGCGCGGGCGAGTTCCGGATCTTCGCCCGGATCGTGGTGCCCCTCTGCGGCGCGGCCCTCGCGGTGGTCACGATCTTCTCGGTGATGTGGCGGTGGAACGACTTCCTGTGGCCGCTGATCATCAGCCAGGACCAGGCGAAATACACGCTGCCGGTGGCCTTGGCCCAGTTCAACAGCCAGCTGTCCGTGCCGTTCAACTACATCCTGGCAATGTCGGTGGTCAGCATGATCCCGGTTGTGGTGATCTTCCTCGTCCTCCAGCGCCACATCGTCCGCGGCATCGCCAACACCGGATTCAAGTAGAGAGTCGAGAACATGGAAGAACGGACCGTACACGCGCTCGACGGCCGCGGCACGGTACTGGACTGGCTGATCAGCCCCGCCTGGCGGGAACCCGCTGACGACCTCGGGAAACACCTGAGTGCCGATGGGAGCCCGTGGGGAGGGCGGGGCCGGTGGCGGCTCACCAACGGCCCGGATGTGACCCCGTTCAAGGAAGAGCTCTACCGGCATCGGCCATTGCCGCGCGACCCCGTGACCGGCCCGATCACCGAAGGCGGCCCGATCGGCTACCTGGGGCACACCGGGGAGTGGCGTCGGGTGCACACCGGCGCCGACGGCTTGGTGGACTGGAGCGAGTTCTGCTTCACCCCTGAGTACCGGGTCGCGCTCGCGGCCACCGTCCTGGAGGTCGACCAGGCCGAGTGGCGGACGCTCCGGCTGGCGTCGACCGGGCCGACGCTGCTGTTCCTCAACGGTGAACTGCTGGAGGAGTCGGACTCCTTCACCTACATGGAGCCTGCCGAGCATGTCCGGCGGGTGTGGCTGCCCTCCGGCACCTCGACCGTGGTCGTCGCCTCGTGGCAGGTGGCCTTCCGTGAGTGCAGGCAGATCCTGCGGCTGCGCGTGGACGGGTTGCCCGTCCGCGTCGTCCTGCCCGGCGCCGGCGCTCGCGAGGACACCGGCGCCGTCGCCGAACGCATCCTCGACGCCGTGGGTGTGACCCGCTGGGGCACCACCGACGGCACGGTGCCGATCGTCGGGCCGGACGGCGCCGTGCTGCGCGTGCGCTGGGCGGATCAAGAGCGTCTCGTACGGCTGACCGGCGGACGGGCGACGCTGCGGCTCGACAAGATCGAAGGGGACGGCGGGGCCGGGAACGCCTCCATGTTGTCGACCGGGGAGACGATGCTGCGGGTTTCCGTCGGCGATTCACCGGTGTACAGGGAGTTCCCGGTTGCCGTCCTGCCCGGGGAGTACCGCTCGGCGCCGGGGGGCGATCCCGCCACCTGGCGAGCCGAATTCCTGCGCCACGCCGCCGGCACGGACGGCACCTCCGCCGCCGAGCTGGTACGCGCCGCCGAGGACCCGTCGTATGCCGTCACAGGTCTCACCCGCGCCCTGTGGATGATCGACAACAGGGCCGACTGCGCCGACTTCGAGGCGATCGGGCTGGCGCATCTCTGGCACCGGGCCTCCACCTGGGCGCCCGGCCTGCGCGAGCGGGTACGGCAGGCGATGCTCGGCTTCAAGTACTGGATCGACCAGCCCGGCCTGGACGCCATGTGCTACTTCACCGAGAACCATCAGCTCGTCTGGCACACGGCGGAGCTGCTGTGGGGCACTGCGCTGAGCGACGAGACGTTCCCCAATACCGGCTGGACCGGCGCCCAGCACGCCGCGCACGGGTGCGACCTGGCGGCCGAGTGGATGCGCCGCAAGCTCGCCGGCGGGTTCAGCGAGTTCGACTCCAACGCCTATCTCGCGATCGACCTGCTCGCCCTGGTCTCGCTGGTGGAGTTCGCCGAGGACGCCGAGATCAGGACGCTCGCGGCGGGGGTCGCGGACCGGGTGCTGTTCAGCCTGGCGGCGAACTCCTGGCGCGGCATCCACGGATGCGCGCACGGCCGCTCCTACGTGTCCACGCTGCGGTCGTCGCGGCTGGAGGAAACCGCGCCGATCATGTGGCTGTGCTTCGGCACCGGCGCGCTCAACGACGCCGTCCTCCCGGCCGCCGTGATCGCCACCGCGCGCCGCTACCGCATGCCCGAGGTGATCCGCCAGGCCGCGAACGATCTGCCGGACCGGTGGTGGGGCAGGCAGAGCTACCGCGGGGAGTACCGGTTCGCCCACGACCTGCTCAGCAGGCCGTACGGGTCGGACGCGACGGTGTTCAAGACCCCGGACGTGATGCTCTCGTGCGCCAACGACTACCGTCCCGGCCTGCCCGGGCTCCAGGAGCACATCTGGGGCGCCACCCTGGGCCCGGAGACCCAGGTGTTCGTCACGCACGCGCCGAACTCCTCCACCTCGCCGTCGGCCCGGCCCAACGCCTGGGCCGGCAACCGAATCCTGCCCAGGGCCCGCCAGCACGAAGGCACGGTCCTGGCGCTGTATCGGATCCCGGGCGACGACGTGATGGGCTACACGCACGCCTGGTTCCCCATCGCCGAGTTCGATGAGTGGACCCAGACGGGCGTGTGGACCGTCGGGCGCAAGGGCAACGGCTACGTCGCGCTCGCCACGGAAGGCGGGGCGGAGCCGATCACCACGGGACCCGACGCCTGGCAGGAGCTTCGGCCGCGCGGAGCGGGCACCGCATGGATCTGCACCGTCGGACGGCACGCCGACTTCGTCGCGTCCCTGACCGAACCCCGTTTCACCCGCGACGGGGTCGGCTTCACCACTCCCGAAGGTGCCGACCTGAACTTGACGTGGAGCGGCCCTTTCACTGTGGACGGACGCCCGGCCGACCTCGCCGCCGACGGCACCATCGCCCCGGTACTCCAGCTCGACAACCCCTACACCCGGCTCGAGTTCGGCGCCGGCACGCTCTCCATCGGATCACACGTGATCGACCTCCAGAAGGGCAGGAGCACATGAGCGAGCGGACAATCAGGCACAGCATCGTCTCGATCATGCGGCCGGCGAAGGAGGGGGCATGATTGAGACTCGTGGCCTCGACACCAGCCAGGCGAGCCGGTCCGAGCCGCCGCGGCGGCCCGCCGATCTGGCGGATCTCACCCCAGAGGTCCTCGCCAAGACCGCCGGGCGCATCGCCGACCGGGCCGCGGCCATGGGCCTCACGCACTGGTTCTGGGGCGAGGGCGTCGTCCTCCAGGGCATGATGCGCCTGACCCCTGCGCATCCGTTCGTCACCG
Source organism: Nonomuraea basaltis (assembly GCF_005893125.1). GTDB lineage: Bacteria > Actinomycetota > Actinomycetes > Streptosporangiales > Streptosporangiaceae > Nonomuraea > Nonomuraea basaltis. The sequence goes on from NZ_VCJS01000026.1 coordinate 63,972, forward strand.
AGTTCGTCGACGGGCACCTGCGCGACGGCATCGAGCTCGGCCACGTCAACAATCTGGCGCCCGGCGCCGTCTGCGCCGACCTGTACGGGGCGACCGGCGAGCGCCGCTACGCCGACGCGTGCGAGCGCATGCTGGACTGGCTGCGCAGCGAAGACGCCGTGACCCGCGCGCCCGGTGGCGCCATCGAGCACTGGCCCGGCGGGGTCTGGGCCGACACCGCCTACATGTGCGGCACCTTCCTCATCCACTATGGGCTGCACGCCGGCCGGCCCGAGCTGATCGAGGAGGCGGGCGAGCAGATCCTCGCCCACGCCGAGGTCCTCCAGCACCCCGAAACCGCGCTGTACGCGCACGGGTCCCACGAGGGCCGGACGATCTGGAACTTCTGGGGCCGCGCCAACGCCTGGACCGCGCTGGCGTCGGTCGAATACCTCGAGGCCGGAGGAGCCCAGTCCGAGCGGATCCGCGAGGTGCTGCGCCGCCAGCTGCTCGCGCTGGCCGGCCATCAGCCCGCGCACGGAGTATGGGACGTGCTGGTCGACGGGCAGCCGGAGAACCGCGGCATCCCCGAGACCTCCGCCGCCGCCGGCATCGCCGCCGCGATGTTCCGCGCGGCCGCCCTCGGCATAGAGCCGGAACCACTGCGCCGTCGCGCATGGCGCGCCCTCGCCGGTGTCCACGCCTACGTGGCCGACGACGGCACGCTCACCCGCACCAGCGCCGGCACGATCCTGCAACTGCTGCCGTTCGGCTACTCGGTCATCCGCGACGACCTGATCCAGCCATGGGGCCAGGGCCTGGCCCTGCAGGCGTACGCGGCGGCCCTCCGGGAGGACACATGAACATCAGGCACGCCACCGACCCGGACCAGATCCCGGGATTCGACACCGACGCGCTGCGCTCGCGTTTCCTCGTCGAGGATCTCTTCGGCAGCGACATCAGCATGGTGTACAGCCACGAGGACCGCATCGTCATCGGCGGCGTGCGCCCGTCGGGCGCGCCCGTGAGGCTGGAGAGCGCCGAGCCGCTGAGGGCCGAGTATTTCCTCGCCCGCCGTGAGCTCGGCGTGGTCAACGTCGGCATGGACGCGGGCACGGTCACCGTGGACGGCGCCGACCACAAGGTAGGGGTCAAGGAGGTCCTCTACATCGGCAAGGGCAGCCGCGAGGTCACCTTCGCCGGCGACGGCGGGGCCGCCTTCTATCTCGTGTCCACCCCGGCGCACGCCACGCACCCCACGCGCAAGGGCACCCTGGCCGACGCCACCCCGGTCCGCCTCGGCGAGCAGCGCAGCTCCAACGAGCGCACCATCTACAAGTTCATTCACGCCGATGGCATCCAGAGCTGCCAGCTCGTCCTCGGGATCACGGAGCTCGCCGCCGGCAGCATGTGGAACACCATGCCCGCACACCTCCATGACCGGCGCACCGAGGTCTACCTGTACTTCGGCCTCGAGCCGAGCGATCGGGTCGTCCATTTGATGGGCCGTCCCGATCAGACCCGCAACCTCATCGTCGCCGACCGGCAGGCCGTCATCTCGCCGCCTTGGTCGATCCACTGCGGCTTCGGGACCGGCGACTACGCCTTCGTGTGGGCCATGGGCGGGGAGAACATCGACTACACCGACGTCGAGCCGTACCCGATCACGGAGCTGCGATGAACCGGCTGTTCGACCTGACCGGCCGTACGGCGCTCGTCACGGGCTCGCGTACCGGCATCGGCCAGGCGATCGCGATCGGCCTCGCCCAGGCGGGAGCCGACCTGGTGCTCCACGGTCACCACGACGACCTCGACGAAACCCAGGCGGCGGTCGAGGCGCACCACCGCTCGGCCCGGCGGTGGATTCGCGACCTTGCCCATGTTCCTGGACTCGCCGGCGACATTGAGGGCCTGCTCGCCGATACCCGTGTGGACATCCTGGTGAACAATGCCGGGATCATCCGCCGATCGCCCGCCGTCGACATGGGAGACGAGGATTGGGAAGCGGTGATGACCACCAACCTCGACGCCGTGTTCACGATCACGCGGGCCGCGGGGAAACGCATGCTGGCCCGCCGTACCGGAAAGATCATCTCGATCGCGTCGCTGCTGTCCTTCCAGGGCGGTGTCAACGTCGCCGCGTACACGGCGAGCAAGCACGCGGTCGTGGGCATGACCCGCGCGCTGGCCAACGAGTGGGCCCGCGACGGCGTCCAGGTCAACGCCATCGCGCCCGGCTACATCGCCACCGGCAACACGGCCGCGCTGCGCGCCGACCCAGTGCGGGAGCCGCAGATCAGCGGCCGCATCCCCGCCGGTCGCTGGGGCACGCCCGCCGATCTGGTGGGCGCCGCCGTATTCCTCGCCGCTCCCGCATCCGACTATGTGTGCGGCCATGTGCTGACCGTCGACGGCGGCTGGCTCGCTCGCTGACGTGGGACATCCGGTAAGACCCGCGCTCAGACGCGGCGCCCGTTGATCCACACGTTGCGCAGCACGAGACCTGTCACGTCGCGCACGACGTCGTCCTCGGCCATCTCCTCGAACACGCTGTTGGTCACCCGGACGTCGCGGATGGGGTTGTCCGGGTTGCCGATCAGGTGGAACGCCCGGGGCGCCCGTCCGGCACGCAGGTCGCGGATGTCGATGGCGCCGACGTCGGGGTAGTGCGGGCCGGTGTTCTTGTTCTCGTAATTCAGCGCCACCTCGATGACCGCGTCGGCGGCCTGGCCCACGGTGATGTCCTTGACATAGAGGTCCCTGACGTAGCCGCCGCGTTCGGGGTTGGTCTTGACGCGGATCGCGCGCTCCAGGCGTTCGCTGCTCATCGTGCAGTTCCACGCGAACACCCAGCGCACACCGCCGGTGGTCTCGCTGCCGATGGTCACGCCGCCGTTGCCGTCGCGCATGACGCACGAGTCCACGAGCACGTTCATGGACGGCTCGTTCACCCGGCGGCCGTCGGCGTTCTTGCCCGCCTTGATCGCGACGCAGTCGTCGCCCGTGTTGAACTCGCACCGCTCGATGAGCACGTCCACGCACGACTCCGGGTCGCAGCCGTCGTTGTTCGGGCCGCGCGGGCTGTCCACGGTGACCTCGCGGATGGTGACGTTCGCGCACAGGACCGGGTGGATGTTCCACATGGGGGAGTCGCGGACCGTCACCCCCTCGATGAGGACGTTGCGGCACCGGTAGAGCTGGATCAGGTTCGGCCGCAGGTGGTGGCCCGCACCGAACACCCGCTCCGCCACCGGCACGCCCTCCTCGGCCATGGCCGCGAGCAGCTTCTTGTCGGGCCCCTCCGACGGCGGCGGGTCGCCCGACCAGTCCCACCAGTGCTCGGCGTCGGCCTGCCCGTCGATCGTGCCGCGCCCGGAGATGGCGACGTTGGTCCGGTCGTAGGCGTAGATGAACGGGGAGTAGTTCATCAGCTCGATGCCTTCGTAGCGGGTGTACACGGCCGGCAGGTAGTCGGCCGGGTCGCGGCTGAAGGCGATGGTCGCGCCCGCCTCCAGGTGCAGCTCGACGTTGTCGGCCAGGTGGACGGCGCCGGTCAGGTACGTTCCGGCGGGCACGAGCACGCGCCCCCCGCCCGCCGCCGAGCAGGCCGCGATCGCCTGCCTGAAGGCGTCGGTGCACATCGTGGTCCCGTCGCCGGTCGCGCCGTGGTCCGTGATGGGGAAGGTGCGGTCGGGGAAGCGCGGCGGGCGGATCCGCCGCCTGATCTGCGGCACTTTGGCCCAGGCGGCGGCAGGGGCCGGCGTCGCCGCGTCCGTGGCAACGGGGTCCGAGGCCGACCTGCCCGGGCCGGCCGCGGTCGCCTCCGCCCGGCCCGGCGGCTGGGTCAGCAGCAGGCCGCCGACCGTCCCGGCGAGGAAGGTCCTGCGGGACTGCCCTGTCCGTGACTCGCCCATCATGTTCTCCCCGGTCCGTGTGCCATCGAGATGCCGCGCCGCTCGGTCAGCGTGCGGTCTCCGACGCGGTAGGGCTCGCAGCGCCGCACTGCCGTGTAGAAGTGGTGGGGGCGGCCGTCGCGGGAGATCAGCGCGGGCTTGTGCGCGTAGGTGTCGTCGACCGAGCCCGGCGGGCCCACGTCGATGAGGATCTCGCCGCTCTTGCGCCAGGTCCGCAGGTCGCGCGAGACCGCGTAGCTCTCGCGGGCGTGCCCGTCGTACGAGAGCCCGAAGTAGAACATCACCCACCAGTCGCCGTCGCGCAGCACGCACGGGTCCGAGGCGAAGCGCTCGTCGAAGTCGCCCTCGCCGCCGTGCGGCACCACAGGCTGAGGGCTCGGCCGCTCCCAGCGTTCGAGGTCGGGGGAGACGGCGTAGCCGATCTGCTCGCGCCAGCCGGAGTAGGTGCGGTTCTTGGCGTTGTAGAAGCAGTAGTAGAGCCCGTCGTGGCGGAGCAGCCACGACTTGTACAGGCCGCCCCGCTCCCACGCGCCGCCGTCCTGCGGGCGCAGCACCGACCCGACGTCCTTCCAGGTACGCAGGTCGTCGCCGGCGCAGAACCCGATGACCGCCGCGCCCATCTCCATGCCGGGCTCGGGATAGGCGTGGTACGTGCCGATCGCCTGGCCGTCCACCCAGGTCACCTGGCCGTCCGAGTCGAGCCGGTTGTCGCGGACGATCGAGGTGAGCGCGGCGTTGTAGCGGCGGTACGGGTGGCCGGGGTCGCGTGGCACGATCACCTCGCCGGGGGTCCAGGTCACCAGGTCGGCGGAGCGGCTCAGCGCGGTCTGGTAGCCGACGCCGTCGAAGCCGACGTAGGTCATGAGATATTCGCCGCCGTCGGAGCACACGAACGGGCAGTCGGCGAAGAGCGCGTCGAAGCGGTCCGGCTCCCACGACGGCTCCACCAGCAGGTGGCCGGCTTTGTGCGGGGTCCTGACGGGGGTCGCATCGTACGCGTCGCCGTCCGGGGCCGTGGCGCGCACGGCGTCGCTCATCGGCCCGCCGCCCTGAACGTCCAGCGCCCGGGCGGCACCTCCCACGCGCGCTCCCCGACCGGAGTCGCCGCGTCGGGCACGGACTGCCGGGCCAGGCCCAGGTCCGGCAGGCGCACCTCCGCCGACGAGCCGGGCGGCACCTCCACCTCCAGCGTGAACTCGCCGTCCCCCCGCGCCCACGACACCTCGGCCCGCCCGTACGGCGTCCCGGTGCTCGCCCGTACCGACTCCAGGTCGCCGGGTACGGCCGGGTCGATCAGCAGCCTGCGGAACCCGGTCGAGCCGGGTGCCTGGCCGAGGCCGCCGAGGTTGCGGTAGAACCAGGCGTCGATCGCGCCCAGCATGAAGTGGTTCTGCGAGAGCCCGCGCGTCGGACCGTCCCACGCCTCGGTCAGCGCGGTGGCGCCGTGCCGTACCTGGTAGCCGTAGCTCGGGTGGCTCGTGGACGTGGCGAACGCCCACAGCGCGTCGTGCTGACCGGCGCGGGCCAGCACCCGGAACAGGGCGGGCAGCGCGACCTCGCCGACCGTGATGCCGCCGCCCGCGACCGCCTCGGACACCCGGGCCAGCATGGCCGGGGCGAGCTCCTCGGGGACGACGCCCATGTCGAGCGCCAGGACCTCCGACGCCTGGCTGCTCTCCTTCCCGGGGAAGGCACTGGTGAAGGCGGCGGCGATCCGCTCGGACAGGGCGCGGTAGCGCTTGGCGTCGTCGTCGCGGCCCAGCACGCCCGCGACCCTGGCCATCGTGGTCGCGGCTCGCCAGTAGCCCCACGTCGAGACCAGCGGGACGGGCGTCGCGGGGTCCAGGCCGATCCAGTCGCCGAGCCCGTGGCCGAGGATGCCGTCGTCGGCGCGGCCGGTCAGGTAGTCGGTGTAGCGGCACATCGCGTCGTAGTGCGTCTCCATCGCGGAGGTGCCGCCGTACCGGCGGTAGAGCTGCCAGGGGATGCGGACGAGTGCGCCGCCCCAGTTGGGGTCGTCCCTGAAGGGGCCCTCGAACACCACGTACTCGGGCGCGATGTCGGGCACCAGCCCGTCCGGCGTCTGCGCCTCGGCGATGGTGGCCAGCAGCTCCCGGTAGTAGGCGGCCACGTCGTAGGTGTAGGCGACGACGTCGAAGAGCAGGTGGGCCTGCTCCAGCCAGCCCAGCTTCTCCCGGTGCGGGCAGTCGGTGAGGACGCTGTACATGTTCCCCTGCACCGCGCGGTCGATGATCGTGTGGACGTCGTTGACCAGGGCGTTCGAGGTCTCGAACGCGCCGACGCGGGCGTTGCCGGCACGCAGCACGAGTGCGGTCACGGCCTCGGGGCCGACGTGCTCGGGCAGGCCCTGCGCCTCGACGTACCGGAAGCCGTCGTAGCGGAAGCGCGGATGCCAGGTCTGCGGCCCGTCCTCGGTGACGTAGGTGTTGAAGATCGGGGCGCCCGTGGTGGGCTTCGACTGGATCACGCGGCCGTACGCGTCGAGCTGGTCGCCCGGCAGCAGCCGCAGGTAGTGCCCGGCGGGCAGGTCGAGGCGCAGCTCGGCCCAGCCGGCGACGACCGTGCCGACGTCGAAGACCGCGGTGCCGTCCGTGGCGAGGCGTCTTTCGACGGCCGGGAGCTCCTCCACGACCCTGATCGGCGGGCAGGCCCGTGACCTCAGCGTCTCCGTCGTCCCGGGCCGCACGGTGGCGGGGCGCCAGCCCGAGCGGTCCGTGCCGGGGAGGTCCCAGCCCTCGATGGCGAGGCGGGCGTCGTGGTCCTCGCCGCCGTACCAGTGCGAGCGGGTCGTCGGGCCCTCGATGGCCCGCCAGCCCGCGCCGGTCACGAACCGGTCCGCCGACCCGTCGGCGTAGCCGACCTCGAGCTGCGCGATCGCGCGGGGCGCGGCCTTGGAGCCGTAGAACTTCATGTAGCGGTCCTGGTGCGGGAACACGTGGGCGATCCCCGGGCCCAGCTCGATACCCAGCGCGTTCGGGCCGTCGCGCAGCAGCGGCGTCACGTCGTGGGTGGCGTACACGACGCGCCGGGTGAAGTCCGTGTACGGGGGTTCGAGCACGGTGTCGGTCACCGGCGTGCCGTTGATCGACGCCGCGTAGACGCCGAGCCCGGCGACGTGGAGTCTGGCCCGGGCTACCGGCTTGGCCAGGGTGAACTCGCCGGCCAGCAGCGGGAGCGGGCGGCCCTCGCCGGCGCGCGGGTTGCCCTCGTCGTACCAGTCGGGGTGGGTGATCCAGGCGGCCGTCCAGTCGTCCGGGCTCAGTAACCCCAGCTCGAATCGGGCGCTCGGGCTCCAGTCCGACCAGGTGCCGCCGGAGCGGACGCGTACCTGCCAGTGCGCGGCCGTGCGGCTGGTCAGGGGCCGTCCTGCGTACACCACGCGCTGGTCGGCGCCGTCCACCTCGCCGGTGTCCCACAGGTCGGCCGCGCCCTCCGCCGAGCCGACCCGCACGTGGTAGCCGGACTGCGCGGGCACCGTCAACTGCCAGCTCAGCGACGGGCGGGTGATCTCGATGCCGAGGGGGTCGGTCAAGTCGCACGTACGCAGGTTCGTCACCATGGCGGGGACTCCAAGTCAGGTGATTTTGATCATGTAGGCGGCCTTGGTGGGCGGTTCGGGCGGCAGGTCCGCGTACAGCGCCTCCGGGGCCGGATGCCAGGAGAGAGGGCCGTATCCGAGCAGCTCGACTGCGGCCGGGCGGCGCTCCAGGAGACCGGCGTCGGTTCCCATGCTGGTGATCGCGGCGGTCCGGTCGGCGGGCCAGGCGAGCAGCGTGGCGTACAAGGCGTCGCCGCGCCGGGTGAAGCGGATGTCGCCCGGCCGGTACGCGCGGTCGGCCTCGTTGTAGCCCTCGTAGCCCTTGGTCTGGCCCAGTCCGGTCGCGCCCTCGGCGGCGCGCAGCCAGGGCGTGGTGGCGTACACGCCCTCGCCGCACACCCGCAGCCAGGCGCCCACCTCGGCCAGCAGGGCGCGGGCGTGGGCGTCGACGGTGCCGTCGGCGTGCTGGGGGATGTTGAGCAGCAGGCAGCCGTTCTTGCTGACCACGTCGATCAGCGTGTGGATGACCTGGTTCGCGGTCTTGCGCGGGTGGAACATCGGGTCGTCGCCGGCACAGTCGAACCACTCCCCGTCGCTGGTGTCGAACTGCCACGGATGCGCCTGGGCGGCGTCGAGCTGACGGCGCTCGCTGTCCAGGACGACCGCCGTGCGGTCGGCGTCCGGCACGTCTTTGACGGTGACGATGCCGCCGGTCGGGCAGGTGTTGTAGTAGTGGGCGAGCAGGGCGAGGCCCGCCCTGCTGGGCGGCTCGGACTCGACCACGCTGCCCGTGTCGAACGGCAGCCGGCCGTCGTCGAGGTAGACGAGGTCGGGGCGGTAGCGGTCCAGCGCCTCCTTGACGCGGGCGTAGAAGAGCTCGGCGACGTGGGGTGGCGGCTTGGCACCGGGGACGTGCTCCGGCGGGTAGAGGTCGGCCGGGTCGAGGCCCTCCCACCAGGTGCCCTCGCCGTCGCTCGCGCGCAGGGCGCCGTCGTGCGGCCGGCCGGTCGCCAGGTCCGCGCCGTGGGCGACGTCGAGCCAGCGCCACGTCCAGTTGTGGTGGAAGCTCAGGCCGAACGGCAGCCCTGCCGCGCGGGCCGCCCGCTCCCACGCGCCGACGATGTCGCGGCGCGGGCCGATGCGGGTCGCGTTCCAGGCGTGCCGGCGGGAGTCCCAGAGGTCGAAGTTGTCGCAGTGAGTGGCCAGGGCGACGAAGTAGCGGGCGCCGCTGGAGACGTAGAGGTCGATCAGCTCGTCCGGGTCGAAGCGCTCGGCGCGCCAGCGCGGGAACAGGTCCTTCGCCCCGCCCTCCGGGCCGAAGCAGGCGCGGTGGTGCGCCTGCTGGCGGCCGGCGCGGCGCCGCTCCCACGGCTCGGACCAGGGCTGCATGCCGTAGAGGTGGCGGGCGTACCAGTCGCCGGAGCGGGCCACGGACTGCGGCCCCCAGTGCGACCAGATGCCGAACTTCGCCTCGGCGAACCACTCCGGGATGCGATGGGCGCGCAGCGACGCCCAGTCGGGATGGAACTTGCTCACTCCGGTTGGGGGCATTCTCGTCCTCCCGCGTCGCGACGTACGGGTGGCCTGATCTTAAAACGATTTACCGAATAATATATTTATTCAATGCCACATGTCAATGCCTTCATCGAGGTTTATGGCGGTCCTGTCGTGTGTTCGGCTGGGGCGCGCCGCGAACTCGGGGATGGTGTGAGCGGATAACGCCAGCTAGGGTTAAAACGTTTTGTCTGAGCGGAGGGATGTTCGGATGGACGATTTCCACGAGGACCCCAGTCCCGGCTCCGGGCGGCGGGCGCCGCGCGCCGACTTCGTCTCCGACGCGGCGCGGCTGTCGCTCAACGGCGGATGGCGCTTCCGGCTGTCCGGTACGGCCGAGGGCACCGGACCCGCCCTGCCGGACCCGGGCCTCGACGACACCGGATGGGAGACGATCCGCGTACCGTCGCACTGGGTGCTCGAAGGGCACGACCGCCCGCTCTACACCAACACCGCCTACCCGTTCCCCATCGACCCGCCCCGGCTGCCCGACGACAACCCCACCGGCGACTACCGGCTCCGCTTCGACCTGCCCGCCGGCTGGCCCGACGGCCGGAACGTGCTGCGCTTCCAGGGGGTGGACTCCTGCGGCACCGTGTGGCTGAACGGCGACCTGCTCGGCCACTCGAAGGGCAGCAGGCTGCCGTTCGAGTTCGACGTGACGGGGCTCGTCCGGGCGCGCGGCAACCTGCTCGCCGTACGCGTGCACCGCTGGTCGTCCGGCAGCTACCTGGAGGACCAGGACATGTGGTGGCTGCCGGGGATCTTCCGCGACGTGGAGCTGCTGGCCCGGCCGGAGGGCGGCATCGACGACTTCACCGTCCGCGCCTCCTACGACGCCGCGACCGGCTCCGGTGCCCTCATGGTGACCGCAGACGCCCCCGGCCTGGTCGAGATCCCCGAGCTCGGGCTGGCCGTCCCCACGGGCGAGGAGGTCACGATCCCGGCCGTCGAGCCGTGGAGCGCCGAGCATCCGCGCCTCTACCGGGGCACCCTCTCGGCGGCCGGTGAGACGATCTTTCTCCCGATCGGCTTCAGAACCGTCGAGATCGCCGGCGGGCGGCTGCTGATCAACGGGGTGCCGGTGCTGTTCCGCGGCGTCAACCGGCACGAGCACCACCCCGACCGCGGCCGGGCGCTGGACCGCGAAACCATGATCCGCGACATCGAGTTGATGAAACGGCACAACGTCAACGCCGTCCGCACCGCCCACTACCCGCCGCACCCGGAGTTCCTGCGGCTGTGCGACGAGTACGGGCTGTGGGTGGTCGACGAATGCGACATCGAGACCCACGGCTTCATCTACGCGGGCTGGGAGGGCAACCCGCCCGCCGAGCCGATGTGGCGCGACGCCCTCCTCGACCGCGCCCGCCGCATGGTCGAGCGCGACAAGAACCATCCCAGCGTGGTGGTGTGGTCGCTGGGGAACGAGAGCGGGAGCGGGCAGGCGTTCGGCGACATCGAGCGCTGGATCCGGCGCCGCGACCCCGGCCGGCCGCTCCACTATGAGCGCGATCCGAGCTACAGCCACTCCGACTTCTACAGCCTGATGTACCCGTCGCTGGACGATCTTGAGCGCATCGGGCAGCGCAAGGAGCGCACACCCGACGGGGTCGTCCCGGAGTCGGCCGAGGACGTTCGGCGGCGCGGGCTGCCGTTCCTGCTGTGCGAGTACGCCCACGCCATGGGCAACGGGCCGGGGTCGCCGGCCGACTACCAGGCGATCCTGGAGGCGTACGAGCGGTTTTGCGGGGGGTTCGTGTGGGAGTGGATCGATCACGGTCTGACCGGGTGGGATGAGCTCGGTCGCCGGTACTTCATGCACGGCGGGGACGTCGACGCCCGGCCGAACGGGGGCCGGTTCTGCCTGGACGGGCTGCTGTTCCCGGACCGCACGCCGTCGCCTGGGCTGGCGGAGCTGGCCAAGGCGATCGAGCCCGTCGGGATCGTGGTGGATGTGGTGGCGGGGGAGGTGGCCGTCACCAACAAGCACGACATGATCGATCTCGGTCACTTGGCGTTTCGGTGGTGGGTGGAGATCGATGGCGTGCCCGTGGCGGGCGTCGGCGGGTCCGTGGACGTGGAGGGTGGGCCCGCGGGCGGCGCCGGGGTGTTCGTGAGCGGGGGGCCGCTGCCTGTGCCGCGCTGCGGGGCGCGCGAGACCGTGCGGGTGCCGCTGCCCGCCATGGACATCGCGGCGGAGGGCGAGACCTGGATCACGATCGAGGCCGTGCTCGCCACCGCCACCCGCTGGGCACCAGCCGGCCACGTGGTCGCCTTCGGCCAGGCTGAACTCGGCCACGGCAGCCACTGCCGCAGCCCTCTGCCGACACCGGGACATGACTCGCCGGACATCGCTCCGCCCGCCCTGCCGGCCGGCCCGTCGGGCGGTGTCGTGTCCGGTCGCGCGGAGGATAGGACGACGGCCCGGATCGGTGGCTCGCGTGTGGTGTGGCTGGGCGGGGCGGCGTTCGATGGGCGGAGCGGGCGGTTGGTTCGCCTCGAGGATGTGGAGCTGGACGGGCCGGTGCTGGACGTGTGGCGGGCGCCGATCGAGAACGACCGCGGCCAGGGCGCCAGAAACGCGCTGGCCGCCGACTGGGAGGCCGTCGGGCTCGACCGCTTCCTCCACCGCAGCGACGGCATCGAGCGTCCGGACGACCGGACCCTGGTGGTACGCGGCCGCAGCGGCCCGGCGACGCGGACCCTCGGGTTCCGCACCACGTACACCTGGCACCGGCAGGACGACGGCGCGCTGCACCTGACGATCGAGGCCGACCCCGTCGGCGACTGGCACGACACCGCCTTCGGTCACCTCAGCGTGAGCCCGCCCCGGATGGGCGCGAGGTTCGCCCTGGCCGGCGGCTACACCGACGTCACGTGGTTCGGCCTCGGCCCCGGCGAGTCGTACGCCGACAGCCGGGCCGCCGCCCGCGTCGGCCGGTTCGCCCGGCCCATCGACGCGCTCCAGACGCCGTACGTCGTGCCGCAGGAGAACGGCAACCACATCGAGACCCGCCGGCTGGAGGTGTCGGGCCCGGGACTGGCGACCGTGCGCGTGGACGGAGAGCCGTACGTGGACTTCGCCGCGCGCCGCTGGACGAGCGAGGCCCTGCAGGCCGCCGCCCGCCCGCACGACCTGCGCGACTCGGGCAGGGTGTGGCTGAACCTGGACCACGGCCAGCAGGGGATCGGCAGCGCCTCCTGCGGGCCGGCGCTGCCCGGGAGGTACCGGCTGGCGGTCCGCCGCTACTCCTGGTCGATGACGCTGGCCGTCGCGGACTGAGCCCCTTGGGACGACGGAGAGGATATTGCTCACATGACACAGTTCGACTTCTGCCCGTGGCTGTTCTGGGACCACGCGACCGAGGAGGACCGGCTGGCGCAGGCGTGCCACGTTGCGGAGCTGCGGGCGAGGATGGATCTCGAGGTCCCGGAGAAGGTGTTCATCTCGCCGCTGGCGGCCGTGTACGCGGATCGGCTGCGGATGGGGGAGCACTGCTACATCGCGGCTCACGCGTACGTCACCGACGACGTGGTGATGGGGGATGACTGCACGCTCAACCCGTACTCGGTGGCACGGGGGCGGGTGGTGCTCGGGGACGCCGTACGGGTCGGGGCACACACCTCCCTGCTCGGCTTCAACCACAGCGCCGCGCCGGACCGCCCGGTCTTCCGCCAGGCGATCACCTCGAAGGGGATCCGCGTCGGGGACGATGTGTGGATCGGGTCGAACGTCGTCGTGCTGGACGGGGTGACGATCGGCGATCACGCCGTCGTCGGGGCGGGCGCGGTGGTCACCAAGGACGTGCCCGCCTGGGCCATGGTCGCGGGCAACCCGGCCCGCCAGATCCGCGACCGCCGCACCCCCCGCACCCCCGCCGCTTCGCGCGACGGCGGGCAGGACGTGGCGGGCGGCGACCTGGCGGGGCTGCTGGCTGACTTCGCCGCCCGTGCCAGGGACCAGGCCGAGGCCGTGCTGAGCCGCTGCTGGACGGGCGAGCGTTACGTGGACCGCCCGGACGCCGAGCCCACCGTACGCGCCTGGTGCGACGCCGTCGAGATCGCGGACCTGCTGCTCGGCGGACCGCCACCCGTCCCGGCGCGGGAGGAGATCGTCGCCTTCCTGCGGGACCGGCAGGACCCCGCCACCGGCCTGGTCCCGGAGATCGGCGCGACCGGATCGCCGGCGCTCGACGGGGTCACGGCGTACCACGTGCTCTGCGTCGGCTACGCCCTCGACCTGCTCGAAACCCGCTTCCAGCACCCTGTCCACGCCGTCGCCCAGCTCGGCTCGAAGGATCTCATCGCCGCACTCGACGCCCTCGACTGGAAGCGGCAGGCGTGGGCGTCCGGCTCATGGGTGGACACCGTCGGCACCGGTCTCTATCGCAACCTCGCCGACTTCGGCCTGCACGGCGAGCTCGAAACCCTGTACGGGTGGCTCCTGACGAGGTGCGCGCCGGCCCACGGGATGTGGGGTGAGCCGGATTCGGACGCGGGGTGGATGCAGGTGGTCAACGGGTTCTACCGGCTCACGCGGGGGACGTTCGCGCAGTTCGGGATGCCGCTGCCGTACCCCGAGCGGGCCATCGACACCGTGCTCGCCCAGGCCCGCGACCCGCGCTACTTCCGCCCTGACACCGGGAACGCGTGCAACGTCCTCGACGTCATCCACCCGCTCTGGCTGGCGGGCCGGCAGACGCCGTACCGCCGTGCGGAGGGCGCGGCGTGGGCCAGGGAGCGGCTCGTCCGCGCGTTGGGCGGCTGGCGCGAGGGGGCGGGGTTCAGCTTCGCCCTGAGCGGGGGGAGCGGCGCGACGCGCACGCCGGGGCTGCAGGGCACCGAGATGTGGCTGGCCATCATCTGGCTGCTCGCCGACTACCTGGGCGTCTCGGACGCGCTCGGCTACCGCCCGCGCGGCATCCACCGGCCGCAACCGGCCATCCAGCTCCCCGCCCCGGGCTCCTGATCCGCCCCGTCACCTGGTGGCGCGGGCGCGGCGGCTGTCGCCGCCGCTGGTCATCGCGCCCACGCCGCAGTGAACTCGTAGCGACCCGACCGCACCCGGCAGACCAGGGCCGAGCCGGTCATGCCGATGACCTCGGCCGGCGGGGCGCCGGACTCGCGTACCGAAGAGGGGTCGGTCGTGGGCACGTGGACGGTGGCGACGGCGCCGGGTGGGATGCGCACCTCCAACCTGAGCTCGTCGCCGTCCAGCTCCCACCGGCTGCTCAACCGCCCCAGCGGCGTGTCGTACGAGGCGGCCGCCCATGTCAGCGTCCCGCCGGGCAGCGGCCGGACGAGCGGCCGCCGGAACCCGGCCGAGTCCTCCTCCTGCCCGATCCCGGCCACCCCGCTGTACAGCCACGCCCCGACCGAGCCCAGCGCGTAGTGGTTGAACGAGTTCATCGCGACCGGCCCGAAGCCGGACTCCTCCGTCCAGCCGTCCCACCGCTCCCAGATCGTGGTCGCGCCCCGCTTGATCGAGTACCCCCAGGACGGGTACCGGTCGTCGTGCAGCAGGGCGTAGGCCAGGTCGTGGCGCCCGTGCGCGGACAGCACGGGGCCGAGCAGCCCCACCCCGGCGAAGCCGGTGGTCAGGCGGCGGCCGCGGCGTTCCAGGTCGGACACCAGGTGGCCGACGGCGGCGGGGACGAGGCCGGCGGGCACCAGGTCGTGGGCGAGCGCCAGCAGGTAGCCGGTCTGCGTGTCGCCGGTGATCCGCCCATCCGGTGACACGAACTCCCTGGCGAACGCCTCCCCGATCCGCGCCCGCAGGCCCGCGTACCGTTCGGAGACGGCCCGGTCGCCCAGCACGGCGGCGGCCTCCGCGGTCAGGGCGGCGCTCAGCGCGAAGAACGCGGTGGCCAGCACGTCCCTGGAGGTTCGCGCGCCGGCCTGCAGCCAGTCGCCGTAGTGGCTGCCGACCCGGTCGCGCCAGATCAGGCCGGGGTTGTGGCGTTCGACGTGGTCCACCCACCGCCGCATGCCGGGCAGGCTGTCGCGCAGCACCCGCTCGTCCCCGTAGACCCGGTACAGGTGCCACGGCACGATCGTCGCGGCGTCGCCCCAGCCGGGCGTGCCGTGGCGCTCCGTCATCACGTGCGGCACCACGTCCGGCACCGCCCCCTCCGCGGTCTGCGCGCAGCGCAGGTCGGCCAGCCAGCCGGTGAAGAACGCCGCCACGTCGGCGTTGTAGCAGGCGGTGGGCAGGAACACCTGGGCGTCCGCGGTCCAGCCCAGCCGCTCGTCGCGCTGCGGGCAGTCGGTCGGCACGGAGACGAAGTTGCCCCGCTGGCTCCACCGGATGTTGCTCGCCAGTTGCCGCACCATGGCGTCGGAGCAGGAGAACTCGCCCGCCACCGGCGTGTCCGAGTGCAGCACCCGCCCGACGACGTCGAGGTCGCCGGTGTGGCCGGTGATCTCGACGTAGCGGAAGCCGTGGACGGTGAAGCGCGGCTCGAACGTCTCGACGGGCCGCCCGGCGGCGACATAGTGGTCGGTGGCCTCGGCGGAGCGCAGGTTGGCCGTGTAGAGGCGGCCGTCGTCGAGCGCCTCACCGTGGCGGAGCGTGACACGGGCGCCCTCCCGGGCGCCGCGGATCGTCAGGCGCACCCGGCCGGCGATGTTCTGCCCGAGATCGACGATGGTCGCGCCGTCGCCGGCGGGCCGCACGGCGACCGGTACGAGGTCCTCCGTGACGCGTACGGGCTCGGCGGGGGAGGGGACGAGGACGCCGGTGCCGGTGTCCACGATGCGGGCGGGCGCCCAGGAGGAGTCGTCGAAGCCGGGCCGGTCCCAGCCGTCGTGTTCGAGGCGGGCGTCGTACCACTCGCCCATGAGCAGGTCGGCGTGGCGGAGCGGGCCCGTGGTCTCCCGCCAGCGCGCGTCGGTGCCGGCGACCGTGCGGGAGCCGTCCTCGTGGTCGGCCACGATCTGGACCAGGAGCTGCGGGTGCCTGCCGTAGTGTTGCGCCTGCCGGCGGCCGTCCCAGCCCAGGCTGCCCGACCACCAGCCGTCCGCGAGCACCGCCCCCACGCAGACCGGCCCCTCGCCGACGAGGTCCGTCACGTCGTGCACCTGGTACGGCACGCGGTGCCGGTAGTCGGTCCAGCCCGGGGTCAGCTCGCCGTCGCCGACCCGGGCGCCGTTGACGCGCAGTTCGTACAGGCCGCGCGCGGTGCACGCGATGCGGACCGCGGTGGCCGGGGGCAGGTCCAGCTCGCGCCGGAAATAGCGGGGCGGCGGCAGGTGCGCGGTGCGGGCGCTGCGCGGCTCGCGGTCGTCGGTGGGCGGCTCGAACGGCGGCTCGGTCTCCGGGTCGTGGCCGATCCATGCCGCCCGCCACTCGTCGGCGTGCAGCACCCCGGTGCCGAACCACGACTCGGCCGCGGCGCCGCCGGGACGTACCTCGACCTGCCAGCGGTAGCGCGCGAACGATGCCAGCGGCCCGCCCCCGTAGTCGGCGCTGACGTCCTGGCCGTCGATCCAGCCGCTGTCCGAGGCCAGGACGCCGCCGGGCCCGTGGACGCGGACCCGGTAGCCGGACTGGGCGTCGCCGCGCCGGTCCGAGGCCAGGCGCCAGCTCAGCCTGGGCACGGGCGTGCCGATCCCGCTGGGCGTGGAGCGGTGCTCGCAGCGCAGGTCGTACGGGCGCAGCCTCGTGGAGGCGGGCGCGGCCGGCAGAGACCATCCGGACATGGCTCTCCCTTCAAGACACATGGGCATATATATTCATATCTTGTTGGATATGTAAAGGTGAGAGAGGATGGCGGCATGAGCGACGAGCGGTTCTCCTCGGTGGTGGCGCCGCGCCCCGGCGCCGCGGTGGCCCTGCGCCCCGTGACGCGCGGGCGGGTGCGCGGCGGTTTCTGGGGCGCGCGGCAGCGCGTGAACCGCGAGGTGACGATCCCGCTGGGCGGCGAGCGGGTACGCGACTCCGGCGCCTTCGGCAACCTCAGACTGGCCGCCCGCGGCGCGAGACGAGAAGAGCCCGGAAAGGAGCACAGGGGCAAGGTCTTCGCCGACTCCGACGTCTACAAGTGGCTGGAGGCCGTGGCCTGGGAGCGCGGCCGGGCCGAGGACGACGACCTCGCCAGGGCGTACAAGGAGGCGGCGGAGCTGGTCGTGGCCGCCCAGTGCGCCGACGGCTACCTCCACACGCACACCCAGCTCACCGGCCGCCGGCGCTACTCCGATCTGGCCTCCAGCCACGAGCTCTACTGCGCCGGGCACCTCATGCAGGCCGCGGTCGCCGGCCGGCGCGCAACCGGCGACCACACGCTGCTGGAGGTCGCCACCCGGTTCGCCGACCACCTCGTCAAGGCGCTGCCCCCGGAAGCGCTGGACGGGCACCCGGAGGTCGAGATGGGCCTGGCCGAGCTGCACCGGGAGACCGGCGGCCGCCCGTACCTGGACCTCGCCGCCCGCTTCGTCGCCGTCCGCGGGCACGCGCTCATCCCGCTCAAGGGCCACCACGGCCCCGGCTACCGCCAGGACCGGGTGCCGGTCAGGGAGGCCACGACGGTCGAGGGGCACGCGGTGCGCGCGATGTATCTCGCCGCCGGGGCGACCGACGTCGCCGTCGAGACGTCCGACCTCGACCTGCTCGCCGCGCTGGAGCGGCAGTGGCGCGACATGGTGGCCACGAAGACGTACCTCACCGGCGGCCTGGGCTCCAACTGGTACGGCGAGGCGTTCGGCGGCCACCACGAGCTGGCGCCCGACACGGCGTACTGCGAGACCTGCGCGGCCATCGGCAGCGTCCAGTGGTCGTGGCGGATGCTGCTGGCCACCGGCCAGGCCGCGTACGCCGACCTGATGGAGCGCACCCTCTACAACGCCGTGCTGTCCGGCATCTCCCTCGGCGGCGACCGCTTCTTCTACGTCAACGCGCTACGCGTGCGCGCCGGCGCCGATCGCGACGACCTGCGCGCCCCCGCCCGCGGCCGGCAGGACTGGTACGGCACCGCCTGCTGCCCGCCCAACGTCATGCGCCTGCTGTCCTCCCTCGACCACTACCTGGCCACCCAGGACGGCGACGGCGTCCAGCTGCACCTGTACGCGCCCGGCACGGTCCGGGCGGGCTCCGTGCTGCTGGAGGTGGAGACCGGCTACCCGTGGACCGGCCGCGTCGAGGTGGTGGTCAGGCAGGCCCCGGACCGGCCGTGGACGCTGTCGGCCCGGATCCCCGCCTGGGCGGACCCGGCCGGCGTGGACGGCCGTCCCGCCGAGCCGGGCGCCTACCACCGCATCCGCAGAACGTGGCGGGCCGGCGACCGGGTCGTGATCGACCTCGGGATCCGCCCCCGGCTGACGGCCGCCGTGCCCAGGCTGGACGTGGCCCGCGGCCAGGTCGCCGTCGAGCGCGGCCCCCTCGTGTACTGCCTGGAGCAGGCCGACCACCCCGGCGTGATCGTCGACGACCTGTGCGTGGCGGGGCCCGGCCTCGCCGACGGGACGGCCGTGGCCGGGCTGCCCGCCGACGTGGTGCCGGTCATCGCACGCGGCCGGGTCCACGTGCACCGCGAGTACGACGGCGGCTTCCCCTACCGCACCGCCGCCGCACCCCCGGAGCCCGAGCACGCGGGCCCGGCCGAGCTCACCTTCGTCCCGTACTACGCGTGGGCCAACCGGGGCGCCGGGCCGATGACCGTCTGGGCGCCCATGCACCCGCGCTGATCTCCGGGCGCGCCCGGCTCGACCGCAGCCGTCGCCGGGCGCGCCCGGTTTCACGGCCGGTGGCACGGGGCACGGATCCCACCGCGCGGACCGCCGGCGGAGCCCGCATGATGGAGTGGAGCCCCAAGATGTAAGGAGCGCAAGCAAGGACGGCCCCGGTGCAAGCGGCGGACGGCCGGATGTGATGATGTCCCCAACGCTCGACCGGGAGGAAACGATCGTGGGGTCTCTCGCGGGCAGCGTGCTGCCCCCGGATGACATCGTCGTCTCGGCCCTGCGGGCGGGCGATGAGGCGATGTTCGCGACGTTGCTCGACACCTGGTCGCGAGGGATGCTGCGGGTGGCCAGATCGTACGTCTCCACCGACGACTCGGCGGAAGAGGTGGTGCAGGACACCTGGCTGGCGGTGATCGGCGCGATCGACGGCTTCGAGGGCCGCTCGTCGGTCAAGACCTGGATCTACCGCATCCTCGTCAACACGGCCAAGAAGCGCAGCGTGCGCGAGAGCCGTACACTGCCGTGGAGCGCCCTGGAACAGGACGCCGGCCCCACCGTCGACCCCTCGCGGTTCCACGGTGTGGACGCCGCCCTGCCGGGAAGCTGGAAGGAGTCACCCGCGGCCTGGCCGACGCCGGAGAACCAGGCGCTCGCCGCGGAGGTTCGCGGCCTGATCGGTGAAGCCCTGGCCGGGCTCCCGCCGCGGCAGCGAATCGTGATCACACTGCGTGACGTGGAGGGATGTACCTCCGAGGAGGTCTGCGAGATCCTGGAGATCTCCGCCGCCAACCAGCGGGTCCTGCTGCACCGCGCCAGGGCGGCGGTCCGCGGGCGGCTGGAGGGCTACTTCCAGTCGGTCAAGCAGTCAGAATAGGCTGAACGGCTTATGTCACAGAGGGTAAGGCGGTCACCGTCGTGAAGCGGTTCACGTGCGACGAGCTGGCGGAACTCATCACCGCCTACCTCGACGACGCCCTCGATGACCCCTCCCGCGCCGGGGTCGAGGCCCATCTGGCCTGCTGCGGCGACTGCGGAAACTACCTCCACCAGTTCCGCACGACCGTCCGGGCGCTCGGCGACCAGCCCCCGGAGAAGCTGTCGTCCGGCACGCGCGAGCGGCTGATGTCCGCCTTCAGAAATCACCGGCGTTCCTGAAATTTCCCTGTAACGCTCTCGTGGCTCGCGGGTCTATAGACCCATGCGCCACGCGAGGGGGAAACCATGATCGGGCTGACCGCCGAGGGCACGCCCCTCAAGGACGCCTCGGAGGTGGCGGAGTTCGCCCGCCGGTGCTTCCGCGCCACCGACGAGAACCGGGTGGGCATCGAGCTGGAATTCCTGGTCTACGACCGGGCGAAGGCCACCCGGCACGTACCGCTTGACGAGGTCGAGCGGGCCCTGCCCGCGCTGCCCGGCGGGAGCCGGGTGACCTTCGAACCGGGCGGTCAGCTGGAGCTCTCCGGCCCCGCGGGCCCGCTGACCGGCGCGATCGACGGCCTCGCCGCCGACGTGGCCGTCGCCCGCCGCGCCCTCGCGGACGCCGGCCTGGCGCTGGCGGGCGTGGGATTGGATCCGCTGCGGCCCGCCCGGCGGCAGCTCCGCCTGCCGAGGTACGAGGCGATGGCGGAGTTCCTGGGCGTGCCGTACGGGCCGCTGATGATGTGCTCGACGGCGTCGATCCAGGTCAACCTGGACCTGGGGGAGCGGCCGGAGGAGCGGTGGGACCGGGCGCACCTGCTGGGCCCCGTCCTGACCGCGGCCTTCGCCAACTCCCCGCTCAGCGGCGGCCGCCCGTGCGGCTGGATGTCCGGCCGCCAGGCCGTGTGGGAGCACCTCGACCCCACCAGGACGGCTCCCGTCCGCGCGTCCGGCGACCCGGCGGCCGACTGGGCGGACTACCTGCTCGACGCCCGTCTCATGCTGGTACGGGAGGGCGAGGACGGCTGCCGGCCGGTTCGCGACGGATCGACCTTCCGCGACCGGCTGGTGGCGGGCGAGCGTCCGCTCACCCTGGAGGACCTGGCGTACCACGCCACGACGGTGTTCCCCCCGGTGCGGCCGCGGGGCTGGCTGGAGATCCGCTACCTCGACGCCCAGCACCCGGCGAGCTGGCCGGTGTGCGTGGCCGTGACCTGCGCCCTCGTCACCGACGACCGGGCCGCCGACGCCGCGCTGGCCGCCGCGGAGCCGTACGGGGAGCTGTGGCGGCAGGCCGCCCGGTGCGGGCTGTCCGACCCGCGGCTCGCCCGCGCCGCCGACGTCTGCTTCCGCGCCGCGATCGAGGCGCTGCCCCGCCTGGGCGCGACCCCCGGCCTGGTCGGCGAGGTGGCCGCCTTCGCCGACCGGCACGTGACGCCCGGCCGCTCCCCCGCGGCCGACCTGATGGATCTGGCGAGAGGACCGGGGCGGCGCCTGTCGGCCTGGCTGGAGGGACACATATGAACGACTTCAAGGAACGCATCGCGGCCGAGCTGCTCGCCGTGCGCGGCCGGTCGCTGGCCTACACGGAGGCGGACGACGACCTGCTGGTACGCCAGCACTCGCCGCTGATGTCGCCGCTGGTGTGGGATCTCGCGCACGTCGGCAACTACGAGGAGCTGTGGGTGCTGCGGGAGGCCGGGGGCATCACGCCGCTCCGGCCCGAGATCGACGACATCTACGACGCCTTCAAGACCCCGCGTAAGGACCGTCCCTCCCTGCCGTTCCTTCCTCCGGCCGAGGCCCGCCAGTACATCGACGGCGTACGCGGCCGCGTGCTCGACGTCCTGGACGCCATCGATCTGGAGGACCCCACCCCCCTGCACCGCGACGGCTTCGTCTTCGGCCTGGTGATCCAGCACGAGCACCAGCACGACGAGACGATGCTCGCCACGCTCCAGCTGTCGAAACAGCCCGGCACGGTGCGCGACGGCGCCCTGCCGCCGGGCCGTCCGGCGGGCCCCGAGGAGGTGTACGTTCCCGCGGGTCCCTTCCTGATGGGCACCGACACGCTGCCCTGGGCCTACGACAACGAGCGCCCCGCCCACCGGGTCGACCTGCCCGCCTTCTGGATCGACCGGCTCCCCGTCGGCAACGCCGCCTACGCCGCGTTCATCGAGGACGGCGGCTACCACGACCCGCGCTGGTGGACGCCCGAGGGCTGGCAGTGGCGGCAACGGACCGGCGTCTTCGCCCCGCTGTTCTGGGCCAAGGATGAGGGAACCTGGTGGCGCAGCCGCTTCGGCCGTACCGAGCCCGTGCCGATGGACGAACCCGTCCAGCACGTGTCCTGGTACGAAGCCGACGCCTACGCCCGCTGGGCGGGCAAGCGGCTGCCCACCGAGGCCGAGTGGGAGAAGGCCTGCGGCTGGGACGCCGCGGCAGGCCGGGCACGCAAGTACCCCTGGGGCGACCAGGACCCCACGCCCGACCTCGCCAACCTGGGCCATCGCGCGGCCAGGCCCGCGCCGCTCGGCGCCTACCCGGCCGGGGCGAGCCCGTACGGGGCCGAGCAGCTGGTCGGGGACGTGTGGGAGTGGACCGGCAGCTGGTTCGACGGCTACCCCGGCTTCCGCAGCTTCCCGTACCGGGAGTACAGCGAGGTCTTCTTCGGCCAGGACTACCGCGTGCTGCGCGGCGGCTCCTGGGCGGCCGACCCCGCCGCGGTCCGCACCACGTTCAGGAACTGGGACTACCCGATCCGCCGGCAGATCTTCACCGGATTCCGCTGCGCCCGTACCGCGGAGCGGCACTAGATGTGCCGCCACGCGGCCTGGCTCGGCGCGCCCCGCCCCCTCGCCACGCTCATCCACGACCCCGAGCACGGCCTGCTCAAGCAGTCGTACGCCCCCAGGCGGCAGCGGCACGGCACGGTCAACGCCGACGGCTTCGGCATGGGCTGGTACGACCCCTCACTGGCCGATCCCGTCCGCTACCGCCGCTCGGTACCGATCTGGGCCGACGCCAACCTGCCCGCGCTCGCGCAGGTCGCCCGCTCGGGCTGCCTGCTGGCGGCCGTACGGTGCGCCACCACCGGCATGCCGGTCGAGGAGACCGCCACCGCGCCGTTCACCGACGGGCCGTGGCTGCTCAGCCACAACGGCCGCGTCGCGCGGGACGCGGTCCGGGACCTCGCCGACGGCGCCGAGAGCGCCTGCGACTCCGCCTGGCTCGCCGCCGCCGCGTTCCAGCGGCTGCGCGCCGGGCTCGCGCTCGGCGAGGCCCTGGCCGAGGTCGTCGCCCACGCCGGGGCCAAGGACCCCGGCGCCCGCCTGAACCTGCTCGCCTGCGACGGCGCCTCGCTCGCCGCGACCGTCTGGGGCGACACCCTCTTCTGCCAGCGATCCCAGGACGGCGTGCTCGTGGCGAGCGAGCCGCTCGACGACCTGCCCGGCTGGCAGGCCGTGCCGGAGCGGAGCCTGCTGCTCGCCTCTCCCGATGGCGTACGCGTCCAGCCGTTGTGACCCTTTCTTCCCAGGAGGCCCCTGTGCCCGTCAGCCAGTCGACTGTGCATCTGATCAACCATCTTGACCGTGACTACCTGCGCCTGGCCCTCGAACACGACGTCAGGGCCGGCTTGAGCTCGACGCCCAAGTGGCTGCCGCCGAAGTGGTTCTACGACGAGGTGGGCAGCGATCTGTTCTCGCAGATCACCCGGTTGCCCGAGTACTACCCGACGCGGCGCGAGCTGGCCATCCTGCGGGCGCGGGCCGCCGGGCTCGCCGCGGCCAGCGGCGCCGACACACTGGTGGAGCTCGGGTCGGGGACCAGCGAGAAGACCGTACTGTTGCTCGACGCCCTCACGGCGGCGGGGACGCTGCGCGGCTACACGCCGGTCGACGTGGACGCGGTCACGCTGGCGGCCGCCGCGCAACGAGTGGCCGGCCTCTATCCGGGCTTGGGCGTACGGGCCGTGTGCGCCGACTTCGAGCGGCATCTGGGCCTGCTGCCGCGGACGGGCAGGCGGATGGTGGCCTTCCTGGGCGGCACCATCGGCAACCTCGATCCGGACGCGCGGGCGGTGTTCATGAAGGAGCTGCGCGACACCCTCCGCCCGGGGGACACGTTCCTGCTCGGGGCCGACCTGGTGAAGGACCGGGAGCGGCTGGTGGCCGCCTACGACGACGCGGCCGGGGTGACGGCGGCCTTCAACCGCAACGTGCTGCACGTGATCAACCGGGAGCTGGACGCCGACTTCGAGCCGGACGCCTTCGAGCACGTGGCGCTGTACGACGAGCGCAACGACTGGATCGAGATGCGGCTGCGGGCGTCCAGGGCCATGCGGGTACGGGTCGGCGGGCTGGGCCTGACCGTGGAGTTCGCGGACGGGGAGGAGATGCGTACCGAGATCAGCGCCAAGTTCCGGCCGGACGGGCTGCGGGGCGAGCTGGCCGCCGCGGGCTTCGCGGTGCGCCACTGGCACACCGACCCGTCCGGCGACTTCGCCCTCCTCCTGGCCGAGGCGTGACCGCTGAGCGACTTCGGCCCGGCTCCGGGCGAGACCGTGGCCGCTGAGGGCAGCCTTGCCGGAGGTGCGATCGCCGGGAGTCGGTGCGCCGTCGCTGAGACCTGGCGGGCGGCGCGGTCCGTCGTGCCGCCGGGTCACCTGGACGCCGCCGGCTGCAACGTGCCCAGCGACCGCGTGTTCGACGCCGTCGTCGCACATCTGCGGCTGGAGCGCGAGCGCGGCGGTTACGCGGCCGAGCCGGATCTGGCCGCGGCGCGGTCGGCGCTGGCCGCGCTGGTCGGCGCGGGTCCCGCCGACGTGGCGTTCATGGAGAGCGGGACGGCGGCGATGGCGGTGCTGCTCGGCGGCTGGCGCCTGCCGCCGGGCAGTCGCGTCGGCTTCGCCCGCACCGAGTACGGCAGCACGCTGATGCTGCTGCGCCGCCTGGCCGAGGAGCGCGACTGGACGCTCGTCGAACTGCCCGTGGACGACGACTCCCGCCTCGACCTGGACGGGCTCCGGTCCCGGCTGGCCGCCGGGCTGGACCTGGTCAGCGTGGTGCATATCGCCTCACACCGGGGCGTCGTGCAGCCCGCCAGGGAGATCGGGGCACTGTGCCGGGCAGCCGGGGTCCCGCTGGTGCTGGACGTCTGCCAGTCCATCGGCCAGGTGGACGTCGGCGGCGTGGGTGCCACCGCCTACGTGGGGACCTCCCGCAAGTGGCTCGCCGGGCCGCGCGGTGCCGGCTTCCTGATCGTGCCCGGCCTCACGGCGGACATGGATGCCGCCGCTCCGACGCTCGGCGGACACGTCTGGACAGACGGCGGTCCGGAGTTCGGCGGGCATGTCCGGACGGACGGCCGCCTGGAGCTCGGCGGGCGCTTCGGGGCAGTCGGCCGCCCGGAGCCGGTGGCCGGGGCGATCCGATACGAGGGCTCCGAGGGGGCGATCGCGGCCCGGGCCGGGCTCGGGGTCGCCGCGCTGGAACACCAGGCCCTCGGCCCCGCCGCCGTATACGCCCACCTGGCGAGCCTGGGCGGCGCGGCGCGGCGCATCCTGGACGGAGCCGGGGACTGGCGGGTGGTCGAACCGCTCGACGAGCCCTCCGCCATCGTCACCCTCAGGCCGCCGCCGGGAGGGTCCGCCGAGGACGCCAGGTCACGGGCGGCCCGGGCGGGCCTGCTGGTGGGCGGTGCGCCCGTCGCCAGGGCACCCCTGGACCTGCGCGAGCCCGTGCTCCGCGTCTCCCCGCCCCCCGGCACGGACCCGGAGACCCTGCACGCGCTCGCCCGCATCCTGGGCGGCTGACCTGTCGGCGTGGGAGCGTCCGGCCCGCCCGTGCCGGCCAGGCCGTCACACGTCACCGCCTGTCCGCGTCGGCCCGGCCGTCAGACTTCGTCCACCGGCTCGACCGGGACCCCGCCCACCATGACGCCCGTGACGGACAGTCCCTCCACGTCGCTCGCCACGTCCGCCCGCTCCACCCGGGCGAACGTGCTGTCCCTCACCGCGATGTCCCGCAGCGGCTGCTCCGGATAGCCCCGCAGCAGGTACGCGCTGCGCGTCCGGTCGCTGCGCATCCCCGTCACGTTGATGTTGCGCACCAGCGGGCTGTCATCGCCCGCGTGCCCGTCCCCGTGGTAGAGGTCGATCGAGATCGCCTCCTTGGTCAGCTCGCTGATCTCCACATCCCGCACGAAGACGTTCTCCACGAAGCCGCCGCGTACCGAGTTCGTCTTGATGTAGAGCCCGAAATACAGACCCGGCCCGCCCCAGCGGCAGCGGTGGACGAACACGTTGCGGATGCCGCCGGTCGTGTCCGTGCC
The DNA here is from genome assembly GCF_005893125.1 of Nonomuraea basaltis. GTDB lineage: Bacteria > Actinomycetota > Actinomycetes > Streptosporangiales > Streptosporangiaceae > Nonomuraea > Nonomuraea basaltis. The sequence goes on from NZ_VCJS01000026.1 coordinate 89,910, forward strand.
GATCGCGACGGAGCCGTACCGATAGCGCATGTCGCAGTCCTCGATCAGCACGTCCTCACACGGCACCCCGACCCGCCGCCCATCAGGACCGCGCCCGGCCTTGATCGCGATGCAGTCGTCGCCGACGTCGAACACGCAGCCCGAGATCACCACCGACCGGCACGACTCCGGGTCGCAGCCGTCGTTGTTGGGGCCGCGCGAGTGGATCGACACGTTCCTGACCAGGACGTTCTCGCACCGTACCGGGTGGATCTCCCACATGGGGGAGCGGACGATCCGGACGCCCTCGACGAGCACGTTGCGGCACAGGTACGGCTGGATCATGTTCGGCCGCAGGTAGTGGCCCGCGCCGAACATCCGCTCCGCGACCGGGACGCCGTCCGCGGCCATCCGCTGCAGCTCCGCCCAGTCCGCGGCCTCGTGCGGCGTGCCGGGCCGCCAGCCGAACTCCGGGGTGCCCACCCACGGCCACCAGTGCTCGGGGCCCGCCCCGCCGTCGAGCACCCCGCTGCCGGTGATCGCGATGTTCTCCTGGCCGTAGGCGTAGATGAAGGGCGAGTAGTTGTAGCACTCGATGGCGGAGAAGCGGGTGAAGACGGCCGGGAGGTAGTCCGCCGGGTCGGTGCTGAACAGGATCCGCGCGCCCCCCTCCACGTGCAGGTCGACGTTGCTGAGCAGGTGGATGGCGCCGGTGGGGTACGTGCCTGCGGGCACCCGGACGTGCCCGCCGCCCGCCTCGTGACACGTCTTGATGGCGGCGTGGAAGGAGCCGGTCCACATCTCGGCGGGACCGAAGTCGGTGACGTCGAACCACCGGTCGGGGAACTCCGGCGGCCGCACGCGGGCGCGGATCTCGTCCGCGTACTGCCACGCCTCTGCTTCCTTCATCGCACCTTCCTCGTGCGCAGCGCGTGGTAGAGGGGCAGCGCGATCACCCAGGACGGGTTCCACGTGTTCGCCTCGCCCTTGCGCTGCCAGTTGGTCTGGAAGAAGCCCTCGCCCTGCTCACCGGGCGTCTCGAACCCCCAGTCGCCGGGCTCCCGGCAGATGCCCTGGCCCATGGCGTGCAGGATCCGGCCGGCCTGCTCCGTGTACCGGGGCCGGCCGGTGGACAGGCCGAACTCCATCAGCTCGGAGGCCGGGAAGAACACGTCGAGGTGGTGGTTCTGCACGCTCACCGCCGGCCAGCCGCACGCGGCGAACCCGCGCCGCTGGAACGTGCTGCCCTCGTCGAACTCCGGCGACCAGACGTACACGAACGTCAGCAGCCAGTCCGCCGCCGCCTCCGCCCACCGGGCGTACGGCTCTCGCCCGGTGAGGCGGTACAGCTCGAAGGCGGCCAGGAAGTAGTACATCCCGGCCTCCTTGTCCTCCCCGGAGGCGTCCAGCGTGGCGTGCGCGAAGGGCCGCTCGAACGTGGCCGCGTGCAGCCGGTGGTAGCGGCCCAGGACCTCCTCGGCGCGGCGCAGCCACACCCGCTCCCCGCTCAGCCGGTACGCGCCCAGCATGGCCTGCACGCACGCGATCCCCGCGGCACCGACCAGCGGTGAGAACGGGGTCCCGTCCGGGGCCCAGCCGAGCGGGACGACGCCCTCCGGCAACCGGGTACGCCAGAAGAACGCGGCGGCGTCCTCCACCGCCTCCTCCCACGCGGGCGGCACCGGCAGGCCCGCGCCCCTGAACTGCAGCGCGATCTCGGCCAGGTCGGCGATCGTCTCGCCGTGGGCGCGGCTGGAGACGAACTCCGCGCCGTCCTTGCGGAACGGCTGCCAGGCGTCGTCGTCCAGCAGGTAGCGGCCGTTGCGCAGGCCGGGGATCGGCGTGCGGCTGCCCTCGACGTAGAAGCCTGCCGCGCGGCGGGCGCGCTCGACCCGCTCGGCCTCGTCGCCATCGAGGCCCAGCAGGGCATCGCAGCGGGCGAGCTTGAGGCACTGGCCGGTCCAGCCGTAAAGGTAGGACCTGGGCCTGCCGTGGCGGGTGCCCGCGTAGGCGAGGTAGCCGTCGCCCGCCCAGCGCGCGTCCATCGCGGTCGTCTTGAGCCGGACGATGTCCTCGCGGGACAGGGGGCGGGCGCCGGGGTCGTGGTAGAGCTCCGGGGCCGTGCGGACGAGCGTCCTGAAGCCGAGGCCGCGCGGCTCGACCTGGCCCCAGTCGAGGGTGTGACGGGTGTTGATCGTCTCTCCGGGGGCGAGGTCCCGGTAGCCGATCGGCCGGTCCGCCACCTCCGCCTTGCTGACGTAGCAGACGTCGGGCTTCCCGTCGAACATGATCACGCCGCTCATGGCCGCCACCGTGAGGCCCGGTGACCGCATCACCCCCAGGGAGTCGTAGGTGACCGTGCCGTCCTGGGCGCGGCGGACTGTGGGGTGGGAGAACAGGCTGACGTAGCGGTCGTTCCAGGCGGCGTTGACGGCCGGAATGGGCAGGCGGTGCTCCTCGCACACGAAACCGTCGCCGGGCTCGGGGCCGATGCGGGGGACCCGGCGGCACGGGTCGGAGGAGGGGTTGCCGTTGTAGAGGACGCCGGGCATGGTGACGTGGGCGTCGGCGCAGGGGAGGGGCAGCAGGAGGCCGGCCGCCACGTCGGTGATCTCGTGCTCGGAGTCGTTGCGCCAGGTGGTGGTGAGGGTGAGCAGGCCGCCGGGGGTGAAGGCCAGCTCCAGGCGGGCGCTCAGCGGCCCGCACCCCGCCGTCACCACC